>NZ_JBFRGG010000011.1:0-221554 GCF_052115225.1 Mesorhizobium sp. 2RAF45
CTGATCGCAGTTTCCGGTGCGCGCGCCGCCGACGCCGTCGTCGTCGCCGAGCCGGAACCCGCTGAATACGTCAAGATTTGCGACGTCTACGGCGCTGGCTACTTCTACATCCCCGGCACCGAAACCTGCCTGCGCATCGGCGGCTATGTGCGCTATGACATCGGCGGCGGCGACGTCGAATCGTTCGATGGTGCGCTCGCCGTTGATCATCAGGACGGCAGCATCAATCACACTTGGCAGAAGAACGCGCGCTTCACGCTGAAGACCTGGACCGGCCAGGAAACCGAACTCGGCACGTTGAAGACCTACACCGAGACCCGTTTCAACTTCGGCAACACCGCCTTGAGCAATGAGGCCTTCAACAAGGGCGTCTCTCTGAACTTCGCCTGGATCCAGCTCGGTGGTCTCCGCGTCGGTAAGGACGAATCGGCCTTCGATACGTTCATCGGCTACGCCGGCAACGTCATCCAGGATACGCTTGTCCCGTACGGCTCGTTCGACACCAACGTCGTCCAGTACTATTTCGACGCTGGCAACGGCTTCTCGGCCGTTGTCTCGCTCGAAGAAGGCGCTGGCGCCAACACGATCGACAGCTATGTTCCGCACGTCGTCGGTGGCGTGAAGTGGACGCAGGGCTGGGGTGCGATCACCGCGGTTGCCGCTTACGACAGCAACTACGAAGCATGGGCCGGCAAGGCTCGCTTGGACGTGAACGCCACCAACGAACTGTCGCTGTTCTTGATGGCTGGCTTCGGAAACAAGGACGACGTCACGGAGCTGAACACGGGCCACAACTTCTTCAAGCTGTGGGACGGCAGCTGGGCAGTCTGGGGTGGTGGTAGCTACAAGTTCAACGAGAAAACCTCGTTCAACGTGCAGGCCTCCTATGACGATGGCAAGAAGTTCGGCCTGGCGGCCAACATTGCATATGATATCGTTCCCGGCTTCACGGTCACCGGCGAAGTTGACTACATCAACGCGTCCGCCAGCGACTGGCATGGCAAGTTCGATGGCATCGGCGGTATGCTCCGCTTCCAGCGCTCGTTCTAAGGGCTGGTTCCTTACAGGTGAAATCCAGCCCGGGCGCACAAACGCCCGGGCTGTTTTTGTTTCGTGACTGGGTCAACGCAAACGAAGGAAGAGGGGGAATCGGTAGCTGAACAAGTCCGCAGAGTGATTTCGTGGGATTCGCAGATGGGCGGATGAGATCACAACCGCGTGATTAAATCTCTTGAAAGGACGCTTCCAAGCGGATAGGGCTGATCTATCCACTCGGGGGTGAGACGAATTATGACCAACGAAGCGATTCAAGAGGGTAGCCCCCCGGATCCGTTTTCGATGTTTTCTTCTCAGAATTCAAAGATTAAGTACACTTACAACAAGATAAGAGAAGTAAAGTCGTACCGAGTCGGAGAGCTTTTTTCAGCCTATCGAGACATACTGTGGGATGATGGGCGGCATAAATACAATGTCAGCTCTTTCATCGGCGAGATAGACGAGATCCTCCTTGGGGAGCGTTTCAGCGCCTTTGACCAGAGTACCCTTGACAACCTTATCGGCACATTGCGCCAGCGCGGCAACAGCAACGCAACCATCAATCGAAAGATGGCTGCCCTTAGCAAACTGCTGCGCAAGGCTTACAAGATGGGAGATATCCACAGTCTGCCCGAGTTCCGCCGCCAGAAGGAGCGGGCGGGACGGATTCGCTTCCTCGAGAGGGAGGAAGAAGCAAGGCTGTTCGCTGCCATCAGAAGCCGCAGCGAGGATGCCTACAGGCTTTCCGTCTTCCTGGTCGACACTGGATGCCGTCTTGGCGAAGCGCTCGGACTGATTTGGAACGACATCCAGGAACATCGCGTCTCCTTCTGGATCACCAAATCCGGCCGCAGCCGCACCATTCCGATGACCGAACGGGTCAAGGAAGTGATCAAGCTGCCTCCGACCGAGGGCCGTCGGCCCAAAGGTCCGTTCACCAAGCTTAGCCAGGCGCAATATCGTGCTATCTGGAACGAGGCTAAGGCTGAAGTCGGTCTTGGTGCCGACGATCAGGTCGTGCCGCATATCCTGCGCCACACCTGTGCTTCGCGTCTTGTCCAGGGCGGCATAGACATCAGGCGCGTGCAGATGTGGCTCGGCCATCAGACCTTGTCGATGACCATGCGCTACGCGCATCTGGCCACCAATGATCTCGACGGCTGCGTTGTGGTGCTCGAAACGCCGCGAAGCGAAGAGTCGGCGCGCGACGCCGAAAGCTCTGTGTTCTCGTCACCATTGACCGCGGCTTCCGCGCCAAAGCGGGGCAAGACGAGCGAGGCGGGCGCAGCGAAGCCAGCCAAAGCGTCCGGGAAAAGCTCGAAGGTCAAATAGTTCCCCAAACAGTTCCTAAGGCCTGCATATACTGTCATGGCGGCCCCAGGACCAGGTCTGGTCTTGGGGTCTACTTCGTTTGACGCCCGCGCTCAGCCCGATCAAGGAAGGTCGCTATATCGCTGGGGAGGCTGCCGGTTTCAAGGAACGGCGCGTGGCCCTGGCCGTCGATCGTCATCGCTTCCATCATCTGATGACGCTTTCGCATCCCGTCCAGCGTTTCAGCCGACAGCAATTTCGAATTGGCGCCACGTATGGCGAGCAGGGGAATGGCGGCCAACGCCTCGAACTGCGGCCACAGCGCCGGCAATGGCTGTGACAGGTCGAGATTGGCGACCGTATCGACCAGTTTCGGATCAAAATCCGGCAACAGCCCTTGAGCCGTCTCGCGGTAGAGCGCTCCCACCATCCGCCTCCAGTCGGCGTCGCTGAGCTTGGAAAAATCCTTGCCGTGAACGCTGCGCTGGGCATCCATCGCCTCGGGGAAGGTTTTCGGCMTCGGTGCGCGTTCGAGATAGGACTGGATGTGGGCGAGGCCGGCCGGCTCGATCACCGGCCCGATGTCGTTGAGAACAATGGCTTTCAGCACGGCCGGCCGCAGCGCGCCAAGCACATGGATGATCAGTCCGCCGCGGGAGGTGCCGATGAAAGCGGCCTCCTCGATGCCAAGCGCGGCCAGCCCGGCAAGGATGTCGCTGGCCTCGACGCCGACATTGTAGTGGCTGACATCGGGATCGTAGGCCGACTGTCCGCGTCCGCGATAGTCGAACGCAACCACTTGGCGCGGTACTGGCGATCGCATCGAAAGATAAAGTGCCAGCTCATGAAAATCCCGTGCGTTGCGGGTCAAGCCAGGCAGGCAGATGACCGGCAAATGTCCGGACTTCGCTTCGCCATAGACGCGGGCATGAAGTCTCAGCCCGTCAGGCGCGGCGTAGAAGAAGTCGCCAAATTCTTCGGTGCTCGACATCTGAAAAAGACTCCCAGGCCGGATTGTTTTCGACTGCTACAGACGAGTGCAGGATCGGTCAAATGAAGGCCTTTCCTTCTCCCCTTGTCAGGTGGGAGGGGGGCGCGTAGCCGACGAAAAGCCAATTCGTTGGCTTTTCGAACTTCGAACTGTGAAGACCCGATTCGCCGTCGGGCGGATCGGCCACCATCCGGCCCTTCGCAGACTCCCAGCCTTCGGGCGTTGAACCCCTTCAAAAGGTCCACTGGATTTCCCCGCTGCTTGTTGCGTCCCGGCGTTCGCTGGTCTCTCATCGTGCCACCGGCGCGATGAATTCGCTTACGCGAGCCGGCTGCTTACCCCACAAGCGGAGAGGCACCGAGAAGCCTCAACTCCGCCCGTTCACGAGGTCGCCGACGATGTCGTATTTGCCGGAAATACGCATCTTGTAGACTTCGTAATTCTCCATCACGCGCTGCACGTAACTTCTTGTTTCCGTGTAGGGAATCCGCTCGATCCAGTCCACCACCGCATCGATGTCCTTGCCGCGCGGGTCGCCGTACTTCGCCACCCACTGGCTGGCCCGGTTGGGGCCGGCATTGTAGCCGGCGAAGGTCAGCACGTAGGAGCCGTTGAAGCGATCGAGCTGCTCGCCGAGGAAGGCCGAGCCGAGTGTGGCGTTGTAGCCGGCGTCGGTGGTCAGCCGCGCCTGCGAAAACTGCAATCCGGCCTTCTTCGCCAGTTGCTTGGCGGTTCCCGGCATCAGCTGCAGCAGCCCGCGCGCGCCGGCGCTGGATACGGCACCGATGTTGAATTCGCTCTCCTGGCGGGCAATCGCATAGGCCAGCGCCTTGCCCGAACCGGAAATATTGGCCGAATCAGGAATGACGCCGAGCGGATGCGACAACGCGCCGACATCGATGCCGCGCGCGCCGGCGATCTTGCCGACCTTCAGCGCCATGAAATGGTTGCCCTGCTTCTCGGCAAGGACAGCAAGCAGCGCCAGTTCGCCCGGGCTGGTCAATTGGCCGGCAAGGTCGCGATAGAGTGTTTCGGCATAGCGATCATAGCCTGCCTCCTGCAGCCGCTTGATCGCGCTGACCGCCTCGCGGCCGGCAAAATTCTGCCGGTCGGCGGCACTGGGCGTGGGATAGACGATGTTGAGCGCCTGCCGGCCGACACGTTCGGCGGCAAGCTGCCCGTAAAAGGTCGTGCCGTAGTTGGCGGCGCGCCCAAAATAGTCCTTGGCGTTGCCGGGACCGCCGACTTCCGCGGCACGGCCGAGCCAGTAATAGGCGCGCGACAGGGTCATCGGCCCTTGGGCAAGATCGGCGATGCGCGAAAAATGCGCCGCGGCAAGCTTGGGGTCGTTGAGGCCACGCAGCGCATACCAGCCGGCATGGAACTCGGCCTCGGCCGCATTGGCCGCACTTTCAGCGGCATGCGTGGCGACAATCTTGTACGCTGTCTTCATGTCGCCCTGGTCGACCAGTTCGCGCGACAGCACCCGGCGCTCGACCCACCAAGCGTCCGGGTCGACCAGAGCCTCGCGGTCCGTCGGCGCCTTCATCACCACGGCGGCGGCGCCGGCAAAATCCTCCTGCTTGCGCAGATATTCGGCCTGCGCGAAGAAATAGCCGGCAGAACGCTGGGATACCGGGACGGCCGTCAGCAGTTTCAACGCATTCTTGTCGCCTCTATCGGCCGCGGCCCAGGCCTCGGCAAACTGCTGGGCGCCGGCGAGGCCGGCAATGCGCAGCGCGGAATTCACCCGGTCGGCATAGAACATACGGTCCATGCGAAAACGGTGGTCGGCGGCAGGGATCAGACCGCCGAATTCTTTGATCAGCGCCGTCTCGTCCTTGGCTTCCAGGACCGTGGTGCGCCAGAACGGCGACAGGACCGAGCGCGCGGCCTTGACATTGCCCGTCGCCACATAGGCGCGGGCGAGAACCATGACGCCCTCGAATGTTTGCGGCTGGCTGCCATCGAACGCCGCAATGACGATGTCGGGAGCGGGGTTTTCTCGATAGAGCGCCCGCTCGCTGTTCTTGCGCAAGGCAATGGTACCCGGCCAGTTGGGCAGCATCTTCGCGGCGGCGGCGATGTCGCCGCTCGGAACCTTGTCGCCACCGTAAAGTGCGATCGCCCAGGCCAGAATGTGCTGGTCGAGCGATTGGGCGGGAAGCGCATCGCGCACACCGCGAGCGCCGGGGATATCGCCGGCGGCCAGTGCGTCGAGCCCAGTTTTCAACGGGGCGACGCTGGGTGAGGGGGCCTGCTGCGCACTGTCCTGCGGGCTCGGCATCGGGATCGCCGAGGTGACCCGCGCATCCACGCTGCCGCTGATCGCCACGCCGGGCATCAGCGCGGCGATGGCGCCTAGCAGTGCGAAGAGGTGAGGCCGACGGGTCGGCATGGTCTCGTGTCTTTCCTTATCCCAGCATTCTACCAGCAGGCGAAGATGCCTCGAAGCCTAAACTTAGGTCGTGAAGGGCTCGTGAACAAAGAGTTATCGAGGCCGTTCGAATTGCGCTTGCTGGCACCATGGCGATGCTTGCCGCGCAACCATGTCGAGACTATGGTGCGCCGCTTCGCTTTCGGTTAGAAGGCGCGCACGATAAACTGATCGACAAAACACCGATGCATGTCGCCCAAAAGTGGATACCGGTTTTGGGACAACGACATGCATAAACAAACTAGTCCCAAGGAGTTGGACGACATGCTGAGAGGCTCGCTTACTGCGCTCGTGACACCGTTCGAAAAGAGCGGGCGTTTCGACGAGAAAGCCTTTCGCGCCTTTGTCGAATGGCAGCTCGGGGAAGGCACGACAGGATTGGTTCCCGTGGGCACCACCGGCGAGTCGCCGACGCTGTCGCATGATGAGCATCGCCATGTCGTCAAGGTCTGCATCGAGGTGGCCAAGGGCCGCGCTCCGGTTGTCGCCGGCGCCGGTTCCAACAACACGGCGGAAGCCGTCGGCCTCGTGCAATATGCCGAAAAGGTTGGCGCCGACGCTGCGCTCGTCGTCACGCCCTACTACAACAAGCCGACGCAGCGCGGCCTCTACGAGCATTTCGCCGCCGTCGCCAGGGCGACCAAGCTGCCGATCATCATCTACAATATCCCACCGCGTTCGGTGATCGACATGATGCCGGAGACGATGGGCCGGCTGGCGCACGACTTCAAGAACATCGTCGGCGTCAAGGACGCGACCGGTAAGGTCGAGCGTGTGTCCGAGCAGCGCATGACCTGCGGCAAGGATTTCATCCAGCTTTCCGGCGAGGATGCCTCGGCGCTCGGCTTCAACGCCCATGGCGGCGTCGGCTGCATCTCGGTGACCTCGAACGTCGCACCGCGGCTGTGCGCCGAATTCCAGGAGGCGACGCTTTCCGGCGACAGCGCCAAGGCGCTTGAATTGCAGGACCGTCTCTTGCCGCTGCACAAGGCGATCTTCCTGGAGCCCGGCGTGTCCGGCGCCAAATACGCGCTGTCGAAGCTGGGCAAGGTCGAGAATGTGCTGCGCTCGCCACTGGTCACGGTGGAGGAGTCGACCGCGGCGAAGATCGATGCGGCCATGAAGCACGCCGGCTTGATTAATTGAGGATGAGGCGCCACCTCTCCACATCATGAATCAAGTCAGAAAAGCCGATCCCAACAACAAGACCGTTGCGGAAAACCGCAAGGCGCGGTTTTCCTATGAGGTGCTCGACACGATCGAGGCCGGCTTGGTGCTGACCGGCACCGAGGTCAAGTCGCTGCGCCAGGGCCAGGCCAATATCCAGGACAGCTATGCCTCGGTCGAAGGCGGCGAGATCTGGCTGATCAATTCCTATCTGCCCGAATATCTGCAGGCCAACCGCTTCAACCACGAGCCCAGGCGGCGGCGCAAACTCCTGCTCAACAAGCGCGAGATGGCCAAGCTGTCGCAAAGCGTCGACCGCGAAGGCATGACGCTGGTGCCGCTGAAAATCTATTTCAACGACCAGGGCCGCGCCAAGCTGCTGCTCGCCGTCGGCCGCGGCAAGAAACTGCACGACAAGCGCGAGACCGAGAAACAGCGCGACTGGTCGCGTGAGAAGGGCCGGCTCTTGAAGGAGCGTGGGTGAGAGACATCAGGCGGTAGCCCTCGAAAAGCCAGGTTGGCTTCCAAATTTCGGGCGAGAGCGACCGAGAGATACCAGGGGGGATCGCTTTGAAGAACCGGATCATCCTCTGGGGATCGATGAGCCTGGTTTTTGCAGCGATGGCCGTGGCCGGCGGCTTCTTTTACTTCCACACCTATTCTCCCGACCGTAACAAATATCCGGTCAGGGGCATCGACGTCTCGCATCATCAAGGCCAGATCGACTGGCGGCGGGCTGCCGCCGACGATGTCGCCTTCGCCATCATCAAGGCGACCGAGGGGGGCGATCATGTCGATCGCGCTTTTGCCACCAATCTACGTGAGGCCCGTGCGGCCGGCATCGCCGTAGGCGCCTATCATTTCTTCACCTTCTGCCGGCCCGGCGCCGACCAGGCGAAGAATTTCATCTCGGTGGTACCGCACGATCAGCCCTTGCTGCCGCCGGTGGTCGATGTTGAGTTCGGCGGCAACTGTCCGCAGCGCCCATCGCCCGAACCGTTGAATGCCGAACTCCAGGCTTTCCTCGGACCTGTCGAGGCGGCGTTCGGCAAGACGGCGATCGTCTATCTGACCGATGAGGCGGAGGCTGCCTATGCCGGGCAGATCGCTGCTCGCCCGCTCTGGCTTCGCTCGCTGCTGGTGGAACCGGACCGCCACGACTGGGTCTATTGGCAGTACCACAACCGGGGCCGCGTGGATGGCATCGAGGGTGACGTCGACCTGAACGTTCTGCAGGGCGGGCCGGCCGTGCTGGCCGCGCTGTCCACAGCATCACCGGGATCGATCCTTCCGGAAGCTCCGCCATCCCCGTGAACTCATTCAGAGGACAGCGCTCACTGCCGCTTTATGCTGCAACCTGCGGAACCTGCGGCGCCAGCGTCACATTCGCATCGCCCCACTCTTTCAGGGCTGTGATCACCGGCCCCAGGCTTCTGCCACGCGGCGTCAGGCTGTATTCCACCTTCGGCGGCACTTCCGGATAGATCTTGCGAGCAATCAGGCCATCGGCTTCCAGTTCGCGCAGCTGGTTGGTCAGCATGCGCTGTGTGCAGTTGGGAATGCGCCGGCGGATCTCGTTGAAGCGCAGCGTCCCTTCGAACAGATGGTAGAGCACGACGCCTTTCCATTTTCCGTCGATATAGCGCAGCGTTCCCTCCACGCTGCAGCCAGGGCTGCAATCGAGTCGTTCATGGCGAATACGCGGCATGACGGTATCCTTTTCGACACTATGTGCTTTATATGTGCATTCTTGCGCCTTGCGCACATAATCCGCATCTCTGCCGCATACAAAGCTCAACAGCAATTGCGGAGATCGAAATGCGCGCCGTCGGCTATCAAGTCCCAGCCCCCATCACCGATGAGGCGTCCCTTGTCGACATCGACCTGCCCAAGCCGGAGCCGAAAGGCCGTCAATTGCTGGTCGAGGTAAAGGCGATCTCGGTCAATCCGGTCGACACCAAGATACGGCGGAGTGCCAAACCCGAAGCCGGAAGCTGGCGTGTGCTTGGCTGGGACGCCGCCGGCCGGGTCGTTGCAACGGGGCCGGATGCCACCCTGTTCAAGCCCGGAGACGACGTCTTCTATTCCGGTGCGCTCGCGCCGCAAGGTACCAATGCCGAGTTCCACCTTGTCGATGAGCGCCTCGTCGGCCGCAAGCCCGGCTCGCTCGAGTATGCGCAGGCCGCGGCGCTGCCGCTGACGGCGATCACCGCCTTTGAGGCGCTGTTCGATCGCCTTGACGTGAAGAAGCCTGTCGTGGGTGCCGCGAATGCCATCGTGATCATCGGCGGCGCTGGCGGCGTCGGCTCGATCGCGGTGCAGCTTGCGCGCCAACTGACCGATCTGACGGTGATCGCCACCGCATCGAGGCCAGAGACACGCGACTGGGTGCTTGGGCTTGGCGCCCATCATGCCATCGATCATTCCAAGCCGTTGGCTGCCGAAGTCGCGGCACTTGGTATCGGCGCACCAGCCTTCGTGTTCTCGACAACCAACACCGACCGGCACCTGGCCGAGATTGCCGAATTGATCGCACCGCAAGGCCGGTTCGGGTTGATCGACGATCCCCAGACGCTCGATATCAATCCGTTCAAACGCAAAAGCGTTTCGGTGCATTGGGAACTGATGTTCACCCGCTCGCTGTTCGAGACGCAGGACATGGCCGCACAGGGCGAACATCTGAACGAGCTGTCGCGCCTGGTCGACGCGAGCATCATCCGCACCACCTTGGGTGAAACCTTCGGTCCTATCAATGCCGCCAATCTGAAGCGCGCCCATGCGCTGATCGAAACCGGCAAGGCCAAGGGCAAGATCGTGCTGGAGGGGTTTTGAAGGGCGGCGGCTATTTCTGCAGGAACGCCGCGATCTCGCTGAACACGCTGACGAACATCGCCTCCGTCAAAACGCCGGTGTTGGTGTTGTAGCGCGAGCAGTGATAGCTCGAAAACAGCGTGACGCCGCCGGCCGGCAGCTGCCCGCCATGCTTGAACGGATAGGCGGCGACGCGCCCGCCCAGCGCGCGCACGGTCGACTGGTGCGCGATGGACCCAAGCGCCAGCACCGCGCGTAGCTTGGGAAAGCGTGCGATCGTCGGCACCAGGAAGCTGCGGCAGGTCGAGATTTCGGCGCCCACCGGCTTGTTCTCCGGCGGCACGCAGCGCACTGCATTTGTGATCGCCGTGCCGACAAGCTCCAGCCCGTCATCGGGCCGCGCCTTGAACTCACCGCGTGCAAAGCCGTGCGCGATCAGCGTCGAGTAGAGCAGGTCGCCGGCATAGTCGCCGGTGAAGGGGCGGCCGGTGCGGTTGGCACCGCGCAAGCCGGGCGCCAGCCCGACGATCAGAAGCTGGACGCTGTCCTCGCCCTGCGGCGGCAGGAAGGTCGGCACCGGCGCGTTGAACCAGGACGGCTCGCGCTGCCGCCACTGCGCAATGAAATCATGCAGCCGCGGGCAGAGCGGGCAGTCGCGACCCGGTTCGGCTTGGGAGAGGGCGGTCAAGGCAACCGGCCTCAGTAGTCGTCCTCATCGACTTCAGCCGGTTCGGGCCGTCGCACGGGCCGCTCGGAAGGATCGCGGCCGACTTCGTTCTTCAGCGTCGTCAGGTCGATGAAATGGTCGGCCTGGCGGCGCAGATCGTCCGAGATCATCGGCGGTTGCGAGGCCATGGTCGAGACGATCGACACCTTGCGGCCGCGCCGCTGCAGCGCCTCGACCAGCGTGCGGAAGTCGCCATCGCCGGAGAAAATGACATAGTGGTCGACGACATCGGCGAGCTCCAGCGCATCGACCGTCAGTTCGATGTCCATATTGCCCTTGATCTTACGGCGGCCGGTCGAATCGGTGAACTCCTTGGCGGGCTTGGTCACCACCTTGAAGCCGTTATAGTCGAGCCAGTCGATCAGCGGGCGGATCGAGGAGTATTCCTGATCCTCGACCAGTGCCGTGTAATAATAGGCGCGCAAGAGATAGCCGCGCTTCTGGAAACTCGACAACAGCTTGCGATAGTCGATGTCGAAGCCGAGCGCCCGCGACGTAGCGTAGAGATTGGCACCGTCGATGAACAAGGCGATTTTTTCACGTGGGTCGAACATGGAAAATATTCCTTTTCGAAAAATGCGGCCGTCTAAACGAAATGCGGTAGCGACTATCGGTCAGGCTCATAATAAACCGGCTGACCTTGTCCATTCGAGATAACGCCAGTTTGGTGGCAATCCAAGGCGTGATGCGGCAATGCAAGCAATTGTGATCGCGGCGTCGAACGAACGACGCGGGCTGTTTGCCAGATCCGGTGTTTGGGCAGGGATTGAGCACCCAATAGTCCCGCCAATGCCATGATGCTTGTATTTTGGCCGCGTTCGGGTTATGGACCGCCCCTGTTTTCCATCAAATCCAGGCATGAAAGGGGCAGTCCATGGCCCGCGTAACCGTTGAAGATTGCATCGACAAGGTCGACAACCGCTTCGAGTTGGTGCTTTTGGCCGGCCACCGTGCCCGCCAGATCAGCCAGGGCGCGCAGATCACCGTTCCTCGCGACAACGACAAGAACCCGGTCATCGCCCTGCGCGAGATCGCCGACGAGACGCTGTCGCCCGACGACCTCAAGGAAGATCTGATCCATTCGCTGCAGAAGCATGTCGAGGTCGACGAGCCCGAGGCTGAAGGCGAGGTGATCGCCGATCAGACCGGCGGCGCTGTCGCGGCCGCTGAAACCGACGATGCCGAGGACAACATCACCTTCGATCGCATGACCGAGGAAGACCTGCTGGCCGGCATCGAAGGTCTGGTACCGCCGGAAAAGAGCGACGACTACTAAGAGAGTTTTCTGGACCTGCCCGGAACGCGTTTCCGGCACTTCCGTCCCGGCAGTTTCGTGGCTATCTATGACATGCGCCGTACAGCAGTGCGGCGCATGATTCATTTCATCGCTGAGAGATTCCGCCCATGATGCGTCAGTATGAGCTTGTCGAGCGCGTCCAGCGCTACAAGCCTGACGTCAACGAGGCGCTGCTCAACAAGGCCTATGTCTATGCCATGCAGAAGCATGGCCACCAGAAGCGCGCTTCCGGCGATCCGTATTTCTCGCATCCGCTCGAAGTCGCCGCCATCCTCACTGAAATGCACATGGACGAGGCAACGATCGCCGTCGCCCTGTTGCACGACACCATCGAAGACACCACGGCGACGCGGGCCGAGATCGACGATCTGTTCGGCCCCGAAATGGGCAAGCTGGTCGAGGGCCTGACCAAGCTGAAGAAGCTCGATCTCGTCTCCAAGAAGGCCGAGCAGGCGGAGAACCTGCGCAAGCTGCTTCTGGCGATCTCGGAAGACGTTCGCGTGCTGTTGGTCAAGCTTGCCGACCGCCTGCACAACATGCGCACCCTCGACCACATGCCGGAGGCCAAGCGCCTGCGCATTGCCGAGGAGACGATGGACATCTATGCGCCGCTGGCCGGGCGCATGGGAATGCAAGGCATGCGCGAAGAGCTGGAGGAGATCGCCTTCCGCTACATCAATCCGGAAGCCTATCGCGCCGTCACCGCGCGGCTTGCCGAGATATTCGAGCGCAACAAGGGCGTGCTGACCGACATTGAAAAGGCGCTGTCGGGGCTGTTTGAAAAGCATGCCATCAACGCCGGCGTGAAGAGCCGCCAGAAGAAGCCCTGGTCGGTGTTCCGCAAGATGGAGGCCAAGGCGCTGTCCTTCGAGCAGCTGTCCGACATTTTCGGCTTTCGCGTCGTGGTCGATACGGTCGAGGACTGCTACCGCGCGCTTGGCGCCATCCACACCACATGGTCGATGGTGCCCGGCCGCTTCAAGGACTACATCTCGACGCCGAAGCAGAACGACTATCGCTCGATCCACACCACCATTGTCGGGCCGTCGCGTCAGCGCGTCGAGCTGCAGATCCGCACCCGCGAGATGAACAAGATCGCCGAATACGGCGTCGCGGCGCACTCGATCTATAAGGACACCGGCGGCAAGACGAACGGTGCCGGCCATGCGATCTCGAAGGAGACCAATGCCTATGCCTGGCTGCGGCGCACCATCGAGCAGCTTGCCGAAGGCGACAATCCCGAGGATTTCCTCGAGAACACCAAGCTGGAACTGTTCCAGGACCAGGTGTTCTGCTTCACGCCAAAGGGCATGCTGATTGCCTTGCCGCGCGGCGCCACGCCCATCGATTTCGCCTATGCGGTGCACACCGATGTCGGCGACACCTGCGTCGGTGCCAAGGTCAACGGCCGCATCATGCCGCTGATGACGGAACTGAAGAATGGCGACGAGGTCGAGATCATCCGCTCCAAGGCGCAAGTGCCGCCGGCGGCGTGGGAATCGGTCGTCGTCACCGGCAAGGCGCGCGCCGCCATCCGCCGGGCCACCAAGAACGCCATTCGCAAGCAGTATTCCGGCCTCGGCGCGCGTATTCTCGAACGCGCCTTCGAACGCGCCGGCAAGAATTTCACCAAGGAAAGCCTGAAGCCGGTGCTGCACCGGCTGGCGCGCAAGGACATCGAGGACGTGCTGGCGTCCGTCGGTCGTGGCGAACTTGCCTCCACCGACGTCATGAAGGCGGTCTTCCCAGACTACAAGGACGAACGCGTCACGCCGGCCGCGCCCAAGCAGCGCGAGGAGGGCTGGTCGAAGATCCGCAACGCCGCTGGCATGCTGTTCCAGATTCCGGGCCGGGCCGCGCGCAAGGACAAGGACCAGCCGCGTGACGGCGCCGTGCCGATCCGCGGCGTACGCGGCGACCTGCCGGTGCGCTTCGCGCCGGAGGGTGCTGTGCCCGGCGATCGCATCGTTGGCATCGTCCAGCCGGGCACCGGCATCACCATCTATCCGATCCAGTCGCCGGCGCTGCAGGCTTTCGATGACCAGCCCGAGCGCTGGATCGACGTGCGCTGGGACATTGACGAGCGCACCAAGGAGCGCTTCCCCGCGCGTGTCTCGGTCACCGCCATCAATGCGCCGGGCTCGCTCGCCGATATCGCCCAGGTCGTTGCGTCCAATGACGCCAACATCCATACGCTGTCGATGGTGCGCACGGCGCCCGACTTCACCGAAATGCTGATCGATCTCGAAGTCTGGGATCTGAAGCACCTCAACCGGCTGCTGTCGCAGCTCAAGGACAATTCGAGCGTCAGCGACGCACGGCGTGTGAATGGCTGACATGGCTGATCTATCTGGGGGGCAGGCGCAGATGAAGACCGATGAAGTGCTGGGCATTTTCCGCGAGGCGGGTGCTGTTCTGGAGGGGCATTTCATCCTGACGTCGGGCCTGCGCAGCCCGGTCTTCCTGCAGAAGGCGCGGGTGTTCATGCATGCCGACAAGACCGAGCGGCTTTGCAAGGCGCTGGCCGAAAAGATCCGGGCAGCGGTGCCAGGCAAGATCGACTATGTCGTCGGCCCGGCGATCGGCGGCCTGATCCCGGCCTACGAAACCTCGCGCCATCTCGGCGTGCCGGCGATCTGGGTCGAGCGGGAAGGGGGCGAGTTCCGCCTGCGCCGCTTCGAGATCGCCAGGGGTGCGCGCGTCGTCATCGTCGAGGATATCGTCACCACCGGCATGTCGATCCGCGAAACCATCGAGTGCCTGCGCGAGCTTGGCGCCGAGGTGGTGGCGGCCGCCTGCATCATCGACCGTTCCGCCGGCAAGACCCATGTCGGCGTGCCGCTGATCGCGCTCGCCGAATACGAGGTTCCGGCCTATCCGCCGGACCGGCTGCCGCCGGAGCTTGCCGCGATACCGGCGGTCAAGCCTGGCAGTCGCAATATCTGACCATGCATGTCGCCCAAAAGTCTGCGGCGGTTTTGGGAGTGACGACATGCGTGAAGGCAATTCGAAATGATCGTCGGGATCGACCATTTCGTGCTGACAGTGGCGTCGCTCGAAGCGACCTGCGCCTTTTACCAGCGCGTGCTGGGTTTCGAGCGCATCGACACGCCGGGCCGGCCGACAGCGCTGGCTTTTGGCGGCCAGAAGATCAATGTCCACGAGATCAGCCGCACTTTCGAGCCGAAGGCGAAGGCGCCGACGCCAGGGTCAGGCGATTTCTGCCTGATCACCGAACGGCCGCTCGACGAAATCCGCGCCCGTCTCGAAGCCAATGGCGTCGTGCTCGAACTGGGGCCGGTCGAACGCATCGGGGCGCGCGGTCCGATGATGTCTGTCTATTTCCGCGATCCGGACGGCAATCTTGTCGAAGTCAGCCAGTACTTGCGGTAGTGTCTCAGACATCCGGCTGCGACAATAGGCCGAAGCCATTCTCAAATTCGCCGCGATTGTCAGGTGTTGGAGACGTGAACCTTACCAAAGATTATGGTGGCGCGGCCGCTGCACAGGTAGCCTTCGGTTGTTGTCGGGGTTGCGGATCGCTATATCAAAGTCGCGATTGCCTTCGGGTGACCGTAAAGCGCAAGATGTGGCGGTTGAAGTCCGGCTGAAGACAGCCGGAACGCAAGCTGTAACGTATCGGGAATAGGAAGAGAGTGCTTTTTCGTCGCCGCAAGCCTGATGGTCTTTTGGAGCGGGTGCGCACCTATCTGTGGCCGCGCCGCTCGTTCTCGCGCTCGCTGCAGTATTTCTCCAAGCGCATCCTGCGGCTGAAGGCCACGCCGCACGCGGTGGCAGCCGGTGTGGCGGCTGGTGTCTTCGCTTCATTCTTTCCCGTGGGCTTCCATTTCATCATTGCCGCCGTTCTGTGTTGGGTGATCGCCGGCAATCTGGTGGCGGCGGCACTGGGCGCTGTTTTCTTCGGCAATCCGCTGACTTTTCCCATTCTGTGGGGCGCGTCCTGGGAAACCGGCAAGCTCATCCTGCACGATCGCCTGCCGGCACATGGTCCGCCGGCGCATCTGGGGGAGATGCTGCACACGCTTTCTTTCGCGAAACTGTGGCATCCCGTGCTGGAACCCATGCTGATCGGCGCGGTGCCGCTCGGGCTGGTGTTTGGCCTCCTGTTCTACGGCGTCACGCGCTGGGGCATGAATGTCTTTCGCGAGCAGAGGCGCAAGCGGCTGGCCGAGCGCGCAAGCCGCCGCCAGCAACCGCCTCATCCTGGAGCAAGCATTGGTTCCGCTACGCGATGATCATCGGTGTAGGCAGTGATCTGATCGATATCAGGCGCATCGAGAAATCGCTGGAACATCACGGCCAGCGCTTCGTCCAGAGGATCTACACCGAGGTCGAACAGGCGCGTTCGGAAAACCGACGAGCCCGCGCTGCCTCCTACGCCAAGCGCTTCGCCGCTAAGGAGGCCTGCGCCAAGGCACTGGGTACGGGCATGGCGCAAGGCGTGTTCTGGCGCGACATGGGTGTCGTCAACCTGCCCAGCGGCGCGCCGACCATGGCGCTGACCGGCGGCGCGCTGGCACGGCTCGAAAAAATCCTGCCCCCAGGGCACAGGGCGGCGATCCACCTCACCATCACCGATGATTTCCCGCTCGCTCAAGCCTTTGTGATCATCGAGGCGTTGCCCGTCGAACAAGCGCCACATTGATTGCATCTGACGACCGGCATTGACGTTGCCCAGCGCGCGCCGAGACTCTATACCATCCAACGCACAATCGAGGACGACATGAGCGTGGCTGAAAAATCCCAGAAGAAATCCGGCGGGCTTGGCGAAACCGTCAGCGTCATCGTCCAGGCGCTTTTGCTCGCGCTGGTCATCCGCACGCTGTTGTTCCAGCCCTTTTCGATCCCGTCGGGATCGATGCGGCCGACGCTTCTGGAGGGCGACTATCTGTTCGTCACCAAATGGTCCTACGGCTATTCGCGCTATTCGCTGCCGTTCGGGCCTGACCTCTTCTCGGGCCGCATCTGGGGCTCCGAGCCCAAGCGCGGCGACGTTGTGGTGTTCAAGTTCCCGCCGGATCCGTCCGTCGACTACATCAAGCGCGTGGTCGGCCTGCCCGGCGACAAGATCCAGATGAAGAATGGCCAGTTGTTCATCAACGGTGTCGGCGTGCCGCGCGTAAAGACCGGCCAGATCGACAATCCCGATATCACCGAAATGCCTCAGCCGATCGACGTCTACCGGGAAACCCTGCCCAACGGCGTCAGCTACGACACGCTCGACCTCAATCCGAATTCGATCGGCGACAACACGCGCGAATTCGACGTGCCGCCCGGCCACTATTTCATGATGGGCGACAACAGGGACAATTCCGCCGACAGCCGGTTCACCGTCGGCTACGTTCCGGCTGAGAACCTGGTTGGTCGCGCCAACCTTGTCTTCTTCTCGATCGCCGGCAAGGCGAGCCCTCTCGAAATCTGGAAATGGCCGTCGCTGATGCGCGTTTCGCGCCTGTTCCATTTCGTCAACTAGGGTCATGGCGGCAACAAGACGGTTGACCGCCGATGCGCTCGCCGAAGCGCTGGTGGAACGCACGGGCCACGCCTTTGCCGACCGCCAGCGCCTGCAGCGCGCGCTGACCCATGCCAGCGCCCGCGGCGTCAATGCCGGCACCGATTACGAGCGTTTCGAGTTTCTCGGCGACCGGGTTCTGGGCCTCGTCGTTGCCGATATGTTGCTGGCGGCGTTTCCCGATGCGGCGGAAGGCGAATTGTCGCTGCGGCTCAATGCGCTGGTCAACGCCGAGGCGCTTTCCGAGATAGCCGAACATATCGGGCTGCCGGACCTGATCCGCGCCGGATCGGATGTGCGCGGGCTGGAGGGGCGCAAGCGCGTCAATCTGCGCGCCGATGCCTTGGAATCGCTGATCGCCGTGCTCTATCTCGACGGTGGCCTCGAGGCGGCACGCGCCTTCATTCACAAATACTGGCGCCCGCGTTCGCAGGCTTCCGGTGCCGCGCGCCGCGACGCCAAGACCGAATTGCAGGAATGGGCGCATCAGGCGGCAAGTGCCGTTCCGGCCTATCAGATCGACAGCCGCGAGGGGCCGGACCACGATCCGTTGTTCACCGTCAGTGTCAGGGTCGGTGCATTTCAGCCGGCGACCGGCAGCGGTCGTTCCAAACGTGAAGCGGAGCAGGCAGCCGCGGCTGCCCTTCTGTTGCGCGAAGGTGTATGGAACGCGGCATGACCGATATTGAAACTGCTGAAACCCCCGCCACGCATTCCGGCTTCGTCGCGCTGATCGGCGCGCCGAATGCCGGCAAGTCGACGCTGGTCAACCAGTTGGTCGGCGCCAAGGTGTCGATCGTCACCCACAAGGTGCAGACGACGCGTGCCATCGTGCGCGGTATCGCCACGCATGACAATGCGCAGATCGTCTTCGTCGACACGCCCGGTATCTTCAAGCCCAAGCGGCGTCTCGATACGGCGATGGTGACCACCGCCTGGGGCGGCGCCAAGGATGCCGATATCGTGCTTTTACTGATCGATGCCGAACGCGGCATCCGGGGTGATGCCGACGCCATCCTCGAACGGCTGAAGGATGTGCGCCAGCCGATGGCGCTGATCCTCAACAAGGTCGATCGGGTGAAGCACGAGACGCTTCTGGCCCTGTCCGCGGCGGCAAACGAGAAAGTGCCGTTCAAGCGCACCTTCATGGTCTCCGCACTGACCGGCTCCGGCTGCAAGGACCTGCTCGACTATCTGGCGCAGGCTCTGCCGGCCGGCCCCTGGTACTATCCGGAAGACCAGATTTCCGACCTGCCGATGCGCCAGCTCGCGGCCGAGATCACCCGCGAAAAACTCTATCTGCGGCTGCATCAGGAACTGCCCTACTCCTCGCATATCGAAACCGAGAAATGGGAAGAGAAGCCGGACGGCTCGGTGCGGATCGACCAAACCATCTATGTCGAGCGCGACAGCCAGAAGAAGATCGTGCTCGGCCACAAGGGCGAAACCATCCGCGCCATCGGCCAGGCGGCACGCATGGAGATCGCAGGTATCCTCGAGCAGAAGGTGCACCTCTTCCTGTTCGTCAAGGTGCGCGAGAACTGGGGCGATGATCCCGAGCGTTACCGCGAGATGGGGCTCGAATTCCCGCACTAGAGCAATTCCAGGAAAAGTGTAAGCGGTTTTCCGTCCGGAATTGCGTCAAAACAAAGAGTCAGAGTGGTTCGCCGTTTCCATGAAACGGTGAAACGCTCTAGCGGCCTTTGGATAGCAAGCTTACCATTGACACGGCTTTGGTCCGCCGGGGGCCTGTTCCCCGCAAGTGGAAAGGAACATCGGACTACCGCGGCTGTCCAAGCGCCAGCAACACGCCATTGGCGAGATGCTCCGCGTCAGCCCTGTTTTCGAACGGAACGACAGACCTCGCATACTCGACCGACGAGAAATCGGAGCCATCGGCGTTGACCAGCGCGGCCTGGCGCCTTGCCGCTTCCATGTTGCCGAGCTGCGCATAGCACGCGGCAAGTCGCGTTCGGATCCATGGCGTCGGCCGCGTCGCCAGTTCCAGCGCCTCGGCGGCCGGCCTGTACTCACCCAGCATGTAGAGCGCCAGCGATCGATCGTACTGGTACCAGTGCGGATTGAGCGGATCGATCCTGATCGCGCGCGCCAGCCAGGCAAGCGCCTCGAGCGCCCGCCCGCGCATGGTTAGCAGATGCCCCATCTGCCCGATGCATTCGGCGTCGCCTGGATTGAGCTGAAGCGCGATCCGCAAATGATGCTCGGCCGCCTCGTGGTCGCGCAGGCTGAGCCGCACCAGTGACTGAATGCGGTGTGCGGTTGCCTGATCGGGGGACAACGCAATACCCTTGTCGGCAAGGTCGCGGGCCTTCGCCAGCAGGGCATCGCTGGTGGGTCCGAATTCGCTGTTCAGCACATACGACAGCGCCAGATAGGTATGGGCGAGGCCATAGCCCGGATCTTTGGCTATCGCGGCCTCGAACAGCTCTGCCGCTCCTTGCAGGTCGCTCTGCGCCGGGTCGCGCAGCAAGGCGACGCCGCGCAGCACCAGCTCATAGGCGGCCAGGCTGGTTACCGGTCGTCGTGCGGCGCGCTGCAGCCCGGCATTAGTGACCCGCACCACCAGCCGGCCGACGATTTCCTCGACAATATCCTGCTGGATGGCGAACAGCCCGGCAGCCTCGGCCTGATAGCGATCGCCCCAGATCTGGGTGGCGCTGGCTGCATCGACAAGATTGACCGCGGCGACGATGCGGTCCGCCTGCCGCCGCACCGAGCCCTCGACAAGATAGTCGGCGCCGATGCGCGAGCGGATGGCCGGCCATTCGGCGGGCGAATGGGACGCAAACGAAAAGCTTGAGTTGCGCGCCAGCACCGTCACCGTGCCGAAGCGGGCGAGGCTGTTGATAATGTCTTCTGCAAATCCGTCGACGATTGCGTCGTCGGCCGGATCCGCGCTGTCATTGCGGAATCTAAGCACCGCCACGATCGGCTGTGCGCCAGGTTCGCGCACCGCTTCAGTCTCGGCCACCAGCATGTAGCCACGCTTCGACACCGTTCGCACCAACTCTTCGCCGAGTACCTTACGGATTTCGCGCACCGATTGCGTCAGCGAATCCTCGGTGACGAAAACGCCTGGCCAGACCGTGTCCATCAGTTCTGATTTCGGCACCACGCGGCCGATGTTGCGGGCCAGGTGCGTCAGCAACGCATAGGACTTCGGCCGCAGAAAGGCCGGCTGGTCGGCCCGGCTGAGCGTGCCCTTGCCCAGATCGAGCGTGAAACCGCCGAACTGAAAAATCTGGTCGGTGGCCAAGACCGCCATCAAAAGGCCTGCTCCGTGGAAGCCATGCCGGCATTGGGCTATGGCTGACGGGCTGGGTCAAGACCCATACGTGTCCAGCGGCCGACGAAGAGGCGCGGCGCCCGGCTTCGGACACCGCGCTCAATACGAGCCTAGACCGCGCCAGCCACGGCGAGTTGCGTCCTTGGCCGCCGGACGAAGCTTTCGGTGCCGTAGTAAGCGACGATGGCCACCGCGATGATTGCCCAGATCGCCACGGCGATCCACTGCTGCTGCACATAGTCACCGCCGATGAACACCTTGCCTAGGAAACGGACGCTGTTCTGGTGCGTGACGTGCATGATGATGGCAAGAAGCACGCTGCCGGTGTTCTGATAGAGCCAGGTGAACACCACGCCCGCCAGGACGACGTTGATCGTGCCGTAAAGGCTGAGGTCGCCGACAAGCCCGAGCGGGAAGTGCCAGATAGCCCAGATCACACCGAGGATCAGGCTGCCGGCGAGTGCCGGCTGACTGGCAAGCAGACGTGGCGTTGCAAAACCGCGCCACCCCGGCTCTTCGCCGAGCGGGCCGCTGAAGAGAGCGTAGAGCGCAATGATCGGCAGCATCTCGGACAGCGCCGGGACGTTGCTCCAGGCCGGCGCCGCTGCGCCAAGCATCGGATTGATCAGGATCGAGGCCAACTGCGTTCCGAACGGCAGGCCGAACGCCACCAGATACCATATCGGACGAACCCGCCACCTCACCATCGCGCTGAGGATGGCCTTGACCGAACTCCAGCCGCCGGAGACAGCCGCGACGACAAAGCCTGAGACCATCGGACCGAACGTGAACCAGGGAATGCTGTCGCCATTCGACATGTAGAACGGAATGAAGGCCAGCCAGGTGAGGCCAATCGTCAATGAAAAGAAGGCAGTCAGCTGGTGCCTTCGCACCAGGCTCAACAAGGAAGTCATCGCAGGTCCTCTCAGCGGGCAGGGATCTATGAGAGGTCGCCGGACTGCCCGATCGGTCGACATGCCTCTGGAAACAACCCAGCCGAATTGTTCAGCAGGCCGTGTTGGCCACATCGGCCGACCCAGGATTTTTGGCGCTTTTGCAGCCAAGAATCCCGAGCGCTTTCTGAAAGATTTCCGATTTTATGGCGGGCCGAGCCTGTTTGCGCCGTGTCCAGTCTGCTCCGTCACGCGATTATCAATGGGGCAGCATTCCAGGCGATGCTGGTTTGCCTCGGCAAAGCCGATCGGCTGCGCCGGCATCGTCGCAGCACTGGCGTGCCCTCAAACGATGATGAATTGCCATGGTCATTTCTGCGAAAAGCAATAAGGATATCTTCGAAAAGTCGATGTTATATTGGCGAATGCAGCGGACGTGCCAAAATACATTGCCTCGAGAATATGGTTAGCCGAGAAATTTTCGGCATATATATTTATTTTATGACGTTGTTCCGATTGTGCCGCAGCTAGTGTTATTTGTGCAACACGGCATAAAACTGTTCCGTGAATCGCCGTTATTTTCAAAACCGTCATTGAAGGCGGAAGATTGATGGGTATGTTCGCCGCGAAAAGGGGACGCGGTGCGCGCCTTTTTCGTTGTGGAGGTGAGGCGGGAAAACATATCCGCCAGCCACAAATCCGAAGCCATTTAAACTATGACTGGAGAGGTCAGAAAATGAACATCAAGAGCCTCCTTCTCGGCTCAGCCGCGGCCCTGATCGCGGTCTCCGGCGCTCGCGCCGCCGACGCGGTCGTCGTCGCCGAACCGGAACCCGCCGAATACGTCAAGATCTGCGACGTCTACGGCGCCGGCTACTTCTACATCCCCGGCACCGAGACCTGCCTGCGCATCGGCGGCTATCTCCGCTATGACATCGGCGTCGGCGATTCGGGCACGCTGGATGGTGTCAACAACGTTGCCGATCACATGGGCGACGGTAGGCACGACACCTACTACAAGAACATGCGCTTCGCGCTGAGGACCTACACCGGTCAGGAAACCGAGCTCGGTACGTTGAAGACCTTCACCGAGACCCGCTTCCAGTTCGGCAACAAGTCTGGTGACTATACTGGCGGCGCCACCGACTGGCAGGCTGTTAACAAGGCGGTAACGCTGAACTTCGCCTGGATCCAGCTCGGCGGCCTGCGCGTCGGTAAGGACGAGACGACGTATGACTCGTTCATCGGCTACGCCGGCAATGTCATCCAGGACACCATCATCCCGTATGGTATCAAGGACACCAACCTTATCAGCTACTATTTTGACGCCGGCAGCGGCTTCTCGGGCGTCGTCTCGCTCGAAGAAGGCACCGATGCTTCGGGCATCAGCGACACGATCGACAGCTACGTTCCGCATGTCGTCGGTGGCTTGAAGTACAAGGGTGACTGGGGTGCGATCACCGGTGTCGTCGCCTATGACAGCAACTACGAGGAAGTGGCCGGCAAGGTTCGCTTGGATGTCAACGTCACCAAGGAACTGACCCTTTTCGTCATGGGCGGCTATGGCACTGACGATAATCTCCGCGACTTCTCCAAGGGCCGTGGCCAGTACAAGCCGTGGGGCGGCAACTGGGCCGTCTGGGGCGGCGGCACCTACAAGTTCAACGACAAGACCGCGTTCAACGTCCAGGCTTCGGCTGACGACGACAAGAACTACGCTCTTGCGGCGAACGTCGCTTACACCATCGTCCCCGGCTTCACGATCACGACCGAAGTCGACTGGGATCACTACGGCAACTATGGCAACCCGTCCCTCTACGGCAACTGGAGCAAGGCCAACAAGAAGGACAGCGTCGGCGGCATCGTTCGCTTCCAGCGCTCGTTCTAACCGATCGACTGACCTTACCAGGCCGCCCGCAGCGTATCGCTGCGGGCGGTTTTTTATGCGTGGGTGCGAGAGCCGGCCCAGGCGCCAAGCCCATACCTTGATTTCGCCACCCGATCGGTGAAAAGCTCTGGGCATGGAATGGCGCGACGAGGGAATCATTCTCGGCACTCGCAAGCATGGCGAAACCAGCGCCATACTCGAGGTGATGACCCGTGTGCATGGCCGCCATCTCGGCCTCGTGCGCGGCGGTCGCTCGCGCAAGCAGCAACCTGTTCTCCAGCCCGGCAATCGCGTCGATCTCTTATGGCGGGCGCGCCTTGACGAGCATCTCGGCACGTTCCAGGCCGAGGCGATCGAGATGAACGCTGCCAGGCTGATGGACAGCGCCGTTGCCGTCTACGGCCTGCAGACCATGGCCGCGCATCTGCGACTCTTGCCCGAGCGTGACGCCCATGGCGGCCTTTACGAGGCGCTTTCCGTGATGATCGTCCATCTCGACGATCCCGATGCTGCCGGCGAACTGGTGGCGCGCTTCGAACTTCTGATCCTTGACGAACTTGGCTTCGGCCTCGACCTCAGCCAATGCGCCGCCACCGGCACAAGGCAGGATCTGGCCTATGTCTCGCCGAAGTCGGGCCGCGCGGTGTCGCGCGAAGCTGGCGCGCCATGGCGCGACAAGATGCTGGCGCTGCCCGCCTTTCTGCAACGCGGCTCCGGCCTGCGCGGAGATCCAGCCGCGATCGAGGACGCCTTCCGGCTCACCGGGTTTTTCTTCACGCGCCACGTCTATGAGCCGCGCGGTATCGAACAGCCCGATGCCCGCGCCGGCTTTCTCGCCGCCTTGCGCAAGCATCATGCGACGCGCAAGGCCATTGCCGGAGACAATGCCGCATGATGGAGGTCGAACTTTATCGGGGTCGGATTCGTCGCTCGGCGGCAAGCTCTTGGCTTTCGGTACCGAGACATGTTCCAGCCGCCAATCTGGCGGCGCGTTGAGTTTTTCAGCCGTTTAGCCGCCGTATTTGGATGTCAGTGAGATGAAACGTCAGTGAAAACTGGCCTGGTTTGGGGGAACCGCCATGTTTGAAAGCCTGATCGGGCTTGTCGCCATCATCGCCTTGTTCGTCATTATTTCGCGTCAGCAGAGCCGCATCGGTCTGATCGAACGCGAACTTGGCGCGCTGCGCAGTCTCGTCCTTTCAGGCGCCGTGCCGCCGGTGGCCAAGCCGGCAGAACAGATGGCGGCCGATGGCAAGGCCGAAGCGGCGCCGGTGGTCGCGGCCACGGCCGATATTGCCTCGCCGGCGGTGAGTGAACCGGTCGTACAGGCGCCGGCTACAGAAACGGAAGCTCCGGCTGGCGAGGCTGTGTCCGGCCCCTGGTCCACGAGCGAGGCTCCGAAGGCAGCAGAACCTGTCGAGCCGGTTGCAGCCTCCAAGGCCCCCGGCAAGCCGGATATCGAGACGGCACTCGGCACGCGCTGGGCGGTCTGGGTCGGCGGCATCGCGCTGGCACTGGGTGGCCTGTTCCTGATCCGCTACACAATCGAGGCTGGCATCTTCGGCCCCGGCGTGCGGCTCACCATGGCGGCGGTGCTTGGGCTGGTGCTGGTTGCCGGCGGCGAGTTCATACGCCGCACCGGCTTCAAGGTGCCGGTGCAAGGCGTTGCCGGCGCCTATGTTCCGGCGATCCTGACGGCGGCCGGTGCCTTCATCCTGTTCGGCACTGTCTATGCCGCCCATGGCATTTACGGCTTCATTGGCCCGGCGCTTGCCTTCACGCTGCTTGGGGCCATCGGTGTGGCGACGATCGCGGCTGCCCTGGTCCATGGCCTGGCCCTGGCCGGCATCGGTCTTGTCGGCGCCATGGTGACGCCGATGCTGATCGCCTCCCAGGCGCCCAACCCCTGGGCGTTGTTCGGCTACCTCGCCATCGTGCTCGCCGCCACCAGCGTCATCGCCCGCATGCGCGACTGGAAAGCGCTGGTGGCGGCGGCCTTTTTCGGCACCGGCATCTGGACCATTCTCTATATGACCGACGCGCCGGCTGCGAACCTCTCCTCCATCCTGTTCATCGACGCCGTCACCCTGGCCGTCCTCGCTTTTGTCTGGCTCGGTCGCCGTGATGAAATCGTCGCCGCCAGGGCCTTCGACTGGCCGTCCATCGTGCCTGCCCTGTTCGTTGCCTTCTCGGCGCTGGGCCTGTCGGTCGACCCAGCCTTCGCCGCGGCCGGCTATGCCTTGCCGGGCGCTGCGATCCTCGCGGCGATGGTGGCCGTCGCGCTTTATCGCCCGCTGGCGCTACCGCTGCTTTACGCCGCCGGACTGGCGACGGTCATGATCTATCTCGGCATCATCCCGCCAACCTCGATCGTGTCCGACTTTTCGGCCGGCGCACTCGGTGTCGATGGTTTGCCCGTGGCGACGTCCAATGCCCTGACCTTGCGCATCGGCATTGCGCTCGGCCTGGTCTTCATCGGCGCGGGCCTTTGGGCCGCCCGCAAATTCGCGGCATCTTCCTCGCTTCGATCCGCCTCATGGGCGGCATCGGGTGTCATCGTGCCGTTGGTCATCCTGCTGGCGCTCTGGTTCACCTTCGGCAATCTCGACCGCGACTTTGTCTACGCCGCCGCCGCAGCACTGCTGGTCGTGGTTTTCGCCGCCGGTGGCGAGTGGATCGCGCGCGCCGAAGAGCCGCCGCTCAAGGGCGGCATAGCGGTGTCGTTTGCCCTCGGAGGCGCGGCGATCGCCGGCCTCTTGATGCTGCACATGGCTTTCAATTCCGGCTGGACCACCATTCTGCTTGGTGCAGCAGTCATAGTGCCGGCGCTGGCCACGCGTTGGCGCTCCTACCCGGTGCTAGGCTGGATTTCGGTTGGCGCGGTGATCGCCGTGCTTGGCCGCGTCGCCTTCGATCCGACCATCGTCGGCGCCGAGTTCCTGTCGACGACACCGGTGTTCAACTGGCTGCTGCCGGGCTATGGCGTCCCGGCGCTCGCCTTTGGCTTCGCCGCCTGGCAACTCGCCCGCACCACCAATGGCCGGCCGCGCCTCGTCATGGAAGCCGCGGCGGCGCTGTTTGCGCTGCTTGCCGTCGCCATGCTGGTGCGTCACGCCATGCATGGCGGTGTCATCGACACGGGTCCGATGACGCTCGCCGAACAGGCGATCTACACGCTGATTGCCATCGGCGCCGGCGCCATCCTGGTCGCCATCGACATGCGCTCGCCAAGTTCGGTGCTGCGCTATGGTTCGATGGCAGCGGGCGTGGTTTCGGTCGCCCTGATCGTCATCCGGCACTTCGTGGTGCTCAATCCGCTGTTTACGGACGAATCGACCGGCCGGATCCCGGTCTTCAACCTGTTGTTCCTTGCCTATCTCCTGCCGGCCGTCGCCGCCGGCGGACTGGCGCTCTATGTCAGGGGCAAGCGGCCAACATGGTATTCGGCAATGCTGGCACTGGTCGCGGCGCTGCTTGCCTTTGCCTATGCCACCCTGTCGGTCAGGCGGCTGTTCAAGGGTGAGTTCATCGGCCTGTGGAGCGGGCTCGGCCAGTTGGAAACCTACACCTATTCGGCGCTCTGGCTGGTGATCGGCGTGGCGCTGCTCACCGCCGGCGTCTGGCTGAAGTCGCAGGTGCTGCGCATTGCCTCGGCCGCGTTGATCGCAATCGCCGTGCTGAAGGTCTTCCTCTTCGACATGTCGGAGCTGGAGGGCGTACTCAGGGCGCTGTCCTTCATCGGTCTCGGCGCCGTGCTGATCGGCATTGGCCTGTTCTACCAGCGGCTTTTGACCAGGGCGGCGAGGGAGGAGATACCGGTCGTCGAACAATGACGGCAGGCGTTCAATCAAGCCGGGAATAAACCGGCTCCCGCCAGCGTTGTCTCATTGCTTGGGTGACCGGGGCGGTGGACCGCTTCGCGCTGGCCGCTTGCGTCGCGCAGGGAAGGCGCGTTGAATCGGGATCAACAAGGGCGATTTCAGAACCAGCGGTCATGGACGAAAAGAAGGCAGCAATCCTTGGCGAAATACCGCGCCTGCGCCGCTACGCACGCTCGCTGTTGCGCGACCGGGATTCTGCCGACGACCTTGTCCAGGACTGCCTCGAGCGCGCACTCGTGCGGCTCGACAACTGGCAGACGGGAGAAAGCCCCAGGAGGTGGCTGTTTACGATCATGCATCATTTGTTCATCGACCAGATGCGCAAGGTGAACCGTCGCGGCGAAGCGGCGATGCTGCCCCTGGAAGCGGGCGAGGCGGTGGCCCAGCCGGCAGAGCAGTTGGACGGCATCGCCTCGCGTGAGATCTTCAACGCGCTGCAGGCAATAAGCCCCGATCGCCGTGCGGCTCTTGTCATGGTCGCCATCGAAGGCTTCTCCTATGCCGAGGCCGCCAACATGCTGGGCGTGCCCGCCGGCACGCTGATGTCGCGCATTGCGCGCGGGCGTGAGGAGCTGCGCGGCTTGCTGGATGACACGGCGCGTCGCCGCGCGATAAGGATCGTCGAGAAATGATCCGCCGCGATTTTTCAGAACGTGACATCCATATGGCGCTCGACGGCGAACTGCCGGCCGACGAGCGCGCCGCCTATGATGCCTGGCTGGACGCCAACCCCGAGATGAAGGCCAGGAGCGCCCGCTTCACAGCCGACCGGGAGGCGTTGCGCTCGGCCTTTGCCGGCGTGCTGGATGAACCTGTTCCCGCGCGCTTGCGCAAGGTGGTGCTCGGCGAAGCGCCGGTTAAGACTGCGGTGCCGCGCTCGCGCTGGTGGCTTGCCGCTGCCGCGGCGGTGCTTTTGGCCACGGGTGGATTTGGCGGCTACTTTGCCGGCATGGACGGCATCGGACAGGAGGACCCGGCGGAAGATCGGCTCGCCGAACAGGCGATTGCCGCCCATGTCATCTACGCCGCCGAGAAGCGGCATGCCGTGGAAGTGCCGGCCAGCGACAAGGATCATTTGCAGACCTGGCTGTCCAACCGGGTCGGGCTGAAGCTCGTGGCGCCGGACCTGACCGCGAACGGCTTCCAACTGGTTGGCGGCCGCTTGCTGCCGGCCGGCGACAGCAAGGCCGCGATGCTGCTCTACGAGGACGACAAGGGCGAGCGCATATCCCTCTTCGTCACCGCGGAATCGGTGGAGAATGCCAAGGGCACCTATGCTTCGGCGCAGGACGGCCCGCAGGCCGTCTACTGGCTGGACAAGGGCTATGGCTGCGCCGTCGTCGGCTCGCTGCCGCGCGAGCAATTGGCAGTCGTGGCCAAGAATGCCTATGGCCAGCTTCTGGCGGGTCTCGCAAGCTGAGTTGGCCGCAATTGTTCGCAGCCGGTGGCCTATCAAACAGGGATCCTGCTCAAAGCCCGCGAGCTTCCTTGCCACCGCCGAAACTGTCACAATTCGGCCCTAATCAAGGAGCGATAGCGCTTGATGAATACTGGCGCTTCGGCCGGTGTTTGCGACGCTTTTGATCGGGGCCGTTTCCGCAACGCAATCGAGGTTTTTTCAAGTCGCATGCCTGCCGAGATCCGTACGGCCCGCGCGTCTGACGTCGATGATCTCGCCGCCATCGAGAAAGCCGTTTTTTCGAGCGATCGCATTTCCCGTCGCTCCTTTCGCCTTTTCATCGAGCGCGAGACCGCTGAGACGCTGGTCGCCGAGCTCGACGGCCGCGTCGCCGGCTACGCGATCGTGCTGTTCCGCAAGGGCAGTGGGGTGGCGCGGCTCTATTCCATAGCCGTCGGTCCATTTTTCGGCGCGCTTGGCATCGGGCGCCAGCTTTTGACTGCGGCGGAGGAGGCGGCCTTCGGGCACGATCGCATGATGCTGCGTCTCGAAGTGCGCGAGGACAACGACCGCGCCATCCGCATCTACGAGCGGGCCGGCTACCGCAAGATTGGCCGCGAGCCTGGCTATTACGAGGACGGCGCGACCGCGCTTCGTTATGAGAAAACCCTGCGCGGCGACCTTCCGGTCGCCACAAGGGTGCCGTTCTACCAGCAGACCTGCGAGTTCACCTGCGGCCCATGCTGCCTGATGATGGCCATGGCCAATTTCGACCGCGACTTCGTGCCCGATCCGGTGATGGAAATCCGCCTCTGGCGCGAGGCCACGACCGTCTTCATGATGTCGGGGCCGGGCGGCTGCGAACCATTCGGCCTGGCTGTCTCGGGTTATGAAAGCGGGCTCGCGGCGGAGATCTTTGTTTCCTTCTACGGCGCGCTGTTTCTGCAATCGGTGCGCAGCGAGGACAAGCGCCGCGTGATGGAACTGGCCCAGGTCGACTTTCGCCGCCGCGCGGAACTTTACGGCATCCCGGTGAATTACCGCTCCTTCACCATCGATGACATCAGAACCGCGATATCAGAGGGAAAACTGGTGCTGGTGCTGATCAGCGGTTTCCTGATGTTTGGCAAGAAGGTGCCGCACTGGGTGCTGGCCATCGGCGACGATGGCGATCATATTCTTATCCACGATCCCTGGGTCGAGGACGAAAGGCAGGAAACCATCCTTGATGCCGCCAACATTCCCGTGCCCTACGGCATCTTCATGAACATGGCGCAGTTCGGCCGCGACGGACTGCGTGCCGCCATCACTCTGGGGAAGCGCGACACACAATGACCTGGGTCATCCTTACCGGCCGGCAGAGCGATCTCGACCAGGTGGCGACACCGCATAAGATCATCACCAATCGCGACTATCTCGCGCATCCGTCGCTGTTCCGCGGCCAGCGGCCGAAGGTCATCAACCTGTCCAACAATTACGGCTACCAGAGCCGCGGCTACTATGCCTCGCTGCTGGCGAGTTCGCGCGGCCACAAGGTCATTCCGACCGTTGAGACGATGATCGACCTGTCCGAACGCAAGCTCTACGAACATGCGCTGCCGGAACTGGAACTGGCGCTCAACAAATGCCGCAAGGATCTCGGCGGCGCCTTTCCAGCCAAGGTGTGCATCTTTTTCGGCATCGGCCCGTCGAAAGTCTGGGACCGCTTCGCCAAGCTGTTGTTCGACTGGTTCCGGGCGCCGGCGCTCGAGGTTCACATCAAGGACAGCGCCGAATGGGCTTCGATCCGCAAGATCGGCTTCCATCCGTTGGCGCGTATGACCGAGGACGAGGAAAAAAGCTTCATCCAGTGCCTGGAGACCTACACCAACCGTGAATGGCGCGACACCAAGGGGCGCACGCCGGCGCGCTACACCTTCGCCACGCTGGTCGATCCGCACGAGGAACTGCCGCCGTCGGAAATCTCGTCGCTGCGCTACTGGGCCAAGATCGCCGAAAAGATGGGCGTCGAAATCGAGCCTATCACCAGGAAGGATCTTGCCAAGCTCGCGAACTACGATGCGCTGTTCATCCGCGAGACCACTTCGATCTCCAACCACACCTATCGTTTCGCCCGCCGCGCGCAGCAGGAAGGCATGCCCGTCATCGACGATCCGCTGTCGATGATCCGCTGCACCAACAAGGTCTATCTTAACGAGCTGATGGCCTACAACAAGGTACCGGTGCCGCCGACCGTGATGATCGCCGGCACCTCCGACTTCGAAGTGGCCGCGCAGACGCTGGGCTTCCCGCTCGTGCTGAAGATCCCGGATTCGTCCTTCTCGCGCGGCGTCAAGAAATGCGAGAATCTTGAGGAACTGACACGGCTTGCGACCGAGTGGCTGGAGGATTCCGACCTCCTCATCGCGCAGAAATTCATTCCGACCGAATATGACTGGCGCGTCGGCGTGCTCGGCGGCCAGCCGCTGTTTGCCGTGCACTATCTGATGGCCAAGAAGCACTGGCAGATCGTCAACCACAAGGCCAATGGCAAGCCCGACCAAGGTGGCATCAAGACCTTCACGCTGAAGGAGACGCCGGCCCATGTCGTCGAGACGGCGGTCAAGGCGGCGCGCTGCATCGGCGACGGCCTCTATGGCGTCGACCTCAAGGAGACCAAGGACGGCGTCTTCGTCATCGAGGTCAACGACAACCCCAATCTCGACCATGGCTGGGAGGATTCCGGCGAAAAGGACGAGGTCTGGGTGCGGCTGACGCAGTGGTTCCTGGAGCGGCTCGACCGGCCGGGGCGGTAACAAGTCCACCAAGGGGAAAACATGCAGTTCATCGTGATCGAGGATTTCACCGGCTGCGACCGCAAGGATATCTACCGCCGTTTCCGCGATCGGGGCCGCCTGAAGCCGGAGGAGCTTGTCGTTCACCACAGCTGGATCGCCGCGGACATGAGCCGCTGCTTCCTGCTGGTGGAGACGGACGACGTCACGCTGCTGCAACGCTGGGTGATCGAATGGGCCGATCTGGTCGAGTTCGAGATCATTCCGGTGGCGACGAGCAAGGAAATGGTGGCGGCCTTGAGCGGGCACCTGTGACCACGCGAGCCCGACGGGTCAATGCAGCGCCGGCGAGCCCACGGCGCGACGGCATTCCTCGATCAGCCAATCGCGGAATGCCGCCACGACATCGCGCCTGGCGCTGCGCTCGGGAATGGTCAGGCAATAGGGCTGGCGCAGTGCGATCGCCCTGGCGGCGGGCCGAACCAGCCTGCCGTCCTCCACCGCCTCGGCACAATAGACCCCTTGCGCCAGTGCCACGCCCAGCCCCGAAATGGCGAGGTCGAGGGCGGCGCGCGACGAGTTGGCCGACAGGCCCCGCTGCGCCGCCCGGCCAGGTTGGACACCTTCAGCCTCGAACCAGTTGCGCCAGGACGGAAACGAGGCGCCGGTTGGTCCCCAGTCGGTGTGGATCAGCGACAGCCCGGCGAGCGGACCGGCGTCCGCCTTGATCGCGCTGGCAAGCCTCGGTGCGCAGACCGGATAGACGGCGTCCCGGGTGATGTCCTCGGTCGGGTGCTCGCGATAATGCGGACCGTAGGAGAGCCTGATGTCAATCAGTTCGCGGTCGAACGGCACCGGGTCGTCGTCGCCGCGCAGCGAGATGTCGGCGGCGCCGTGGCTTGCGACGAAGCCCGACAGACGCTGCGAAAGCCAGCCCATCGCCATGGAAGGCGGCACCGACACCACCAGGCGCGGGCGGAAGGCATCGCCGCCCAATTCGCGCGAGACACTGCCGATTTCGTGGAAGGCCATGGTCAACCGAGGCAGCATCTCCACGCCGGCCTCGGTGAGCACAACCTTGCGGTTGACCCGATGAAACAGCTTGCGCCCCATCTGTTCCTCGACGGTGCGGATAAGCTGGCTAACGGCGGCCGCCGAGACCGAAAGCTCTTCCGCCGCCGCAGCAAAACTGCCCGTACGCGCCGCGGCCTCGAAGGCCTGAAGTCCTTTGAGCGATGGAGATGTGACCATGATCGCCAGATAGATAAGATGAACTTATCCAAATCGCAGGAATCGTCGTTTTTGGAAAGCTTTTTCACCAACTAGAGTAGGTCTTATCAAATCGCCAGCCTGGATCGAAATCGATGGACCATCGCGACATCATCGCGTCACTTACCCCGGAGGAGCGTAGTCGCCTGACCGCCAAGTCCAATGCTGTGGGTCTCGTTCAGCTCGGCGCCCATTGGGGAGCGATAGTGATCATTGGATCGCTGATCGCCGCGAAAGTGCCATTCTGGCCGCTGCTGATGCTGCCGCAAGGCATCCTGATCGTCTTCCTGTTCACGCTGCTGCACGAGACGGTTCATCGCACGGCCTTCGACACGCAGTGGCTGAACGATGCCGTGGCGCGGGTGTGCAGCCTGGCGCTGGCGCTGCCGGCCGACTGGTTCCGTTATTTCCATTTCGCCCATCACCGCTTCACGCAGGACCCTGAAAACGATCCGGAGCTCGCCTTTCCCAAGCCGGAAACGCTGCGGCAGTACCTCGTGCATGTTTCCGGCATCCCGCTGTGGTGGGGCCATCTCAAGACGCTCTACGCCAATGCGGTTGGCGGCAGCCAGGAAAGCTATGTGCCGCCGAAAGGCCGACCCAAGGTGCGGGCCGAAGCGCGCGCCACGATTGCCTTTTACGCCGTCGTTCTTCTGTTCGCCGTCTATTTCCGTCTCTCCGTGCTTCTCTATGTCTGGATCATTCCGGCTCTGCTGGGGCAGCCCTTTCTGCGCCTCTATCTGCTCGCCGAGCACGGCCGCTGTCCGTTCGTGGCCAACATGCTGGAGAATACGCGAACCACGCTGACCAACTGGGTGGTGCGCAAGCTGGCCTGGAACATGCCGTTCCATGCCGAGCATCATGCCTATCCGGGCGTGCCGTTTCACCAATTGCCGCAGTTTCACGCGCTGATCGAGCGGCATCTGAAGGTGGTCGAGCCGGGCTATGTCAGCTTCCACGAGAAATACGTGGAAACGCTGAGCTGACCTTGCGCCTACGCTATCAGCCGGTCTGGCTGCGTAGCGCACGCGCCTTCAACAGACGCTGGATGTCCGCCGCCTTCGAGGGGATACCGATCAGATAGCCTTGCGCCTCTTCACAGCCATTGTCGCGCAGCATGTCGAGCTGCGCCTCGGTCTCGACGCCCTCGGCGGTGACGACAATGCCAAGCTCGTTGCCGAGCCCGATAATGGTGCGGACGATCGCCGCCGTGTCGCGATTGCTCATGTCGCGGATGAAGGAGCGGTCGATCTTGATCTTGTCGACCGGGAAACGCCTGAGATAACCGAGCGAGGAATAGCCGGTGCCGAAATCATCCAGCGCGATGCGGATGCCGAGATCGCGCAATTGGCGCAGCGTCTTCAGCACGGTTTTGCTCTCGTCCATCAGTACGGTTTCTGTGATTTCCAGCTCCAGCTGTCCGGCCAGCACACCTGAAAAGGCCAACGCCGAGATGACACTGCGGGCAAACCCGCCGCTTTTGAGCTGCACGGCCGAGACATTGACCGCGATGCGCAAGCCGGGCGGCCAGCTGGCCGCCGCCGCGCAGGCCTTCCTCAGCGCCCATTCGCCGAGCGGCACGATCAGGCCGGTCTCTTCGGCGACGGGAATGAACGCGTCCGGCGCGACGGTGCCGCGCGCCGGGGAATGCCAGCGCATCAAGGCCTCCGCGCCGATGATCTCGCCGGAGGCGATGTTCATGATGGGCTGGAAATCGAGATCGAACTCCTGACGCGGCTGTGCGGCCTCGAGGTCGACCTCGAGAGCCCGCCGGGCCTGCACTATGGCGTCCATCGCGGGCTCGAAAAAGCGATAGAGGTTTCTCCCTTCGCTCTTGGCCCGATAGAGCGCCGTATCGGCGTTTTTCAGCAGCGTGTCGGCGTCCCTGCCATCTTCAGGGAAAACAGCGATACCCAGGCTGATGCCGATGTGCATATCCCGGCTCTTGTCGCGAAACGGTTTTGCGATGGCCTCGGCGATGCGCTTCGCCAGTTTTTCAGCATCGGCGACGCCCCTTGAGTTGAACTGCATGACGACGAACTCGTCGCCGCCGAAGCGGGCGACGACGTCAGTCTCATTGCGCAGGCAACGCTGCAGCCTTTCGGCGACGCTTTTCAAGAGCCAGTCGCCGGCGGGATGTCCCCAGGTGTCGTTGATCGCCTTGAAGCGGTCGAGATCGAGCGAGAAGATCGCCAACGGCGGTGCCGCCGCATCCTCCAGCGCCTGGTCGAGCCGCTCGCGAAACATCGAGCGGTTGGGCAGTCCGGTCAGCGTGTCGTGATGCGCAAGATGGATCATGCGCTCTTCGGTGCGTCGACGTTCGGTGACGTCGTCGAAGGTCACCACCCAGCCGCCGCCGCTCATCGGCTGGCGCGTGACCAGGACCGTCCTGCCGTCGGTTAGATAACGATAGGCCGAGTGCATTTTTGCCGCCGCCAGGCAGGCCTCGGTCTTGGCGACTTCGCTGTCGACGTCGATCTTCTGGTAGATGCCGAGTTCCAGCAGTTTTTCGAGCGCGTCGCGATGCGTCGTCCCGAGCGGAAAGTCCCCCGCGGTGACGTTGTAGAGCTCCAGAAAACGCCGGTTGCGTACGATCATCCTGCCGTCGGCGTCGTACATCAGCAGGCCTTGCGACATGTTGGCGAGTGCCGCGTCGAAACGGCGATGCTGCTCCTTGAGGTCCTGCTCGGCGCGCCGCTGTTCGGTGATGTCCTCGTAGATCGAGACCCAACCGCCCACGGCCAGCGGGCGGTGCGAGATGTTTATGATGCGACCGTCCGACAGCGTCTCTTCGTAGGTCGAGGGTTTCGCCTGGTCGATGTAGGGTTTGCGGATGGCATAGAGCTCGTCGGCGCTTTGCGAGGCGATGCCGATGTCGACGCTGTGGCGCAGAATGTCGATGAAGCGGATGCCTGGTCGTACCAGCTTGGCGTCGAGGCAGAAGATGTTGAGGTAGTTGCCGTTGCAGATGATCATGCGTTCGTCGGCATCGAACATGCACAGCCCGTGCGACATGTTCTCGACAGCGGCAGAAAAGCGTTCGTTCTGTTCGCGCAGCTCGTCTTCCATGCGGCGAGAGCGCTCCACGCCTTCGGGCGCCCGTTTCGGGACGATCGAACCATCCTTGACGTCCACGACGGGCATGAGGCGCGCCTGCGGTGCGTGATCGAACACCACACTGTTGCCGTTTCCGGTTAATTTAGCGTTCTCTACCCTACCGCCGACGTTGCAACTGGATGCCGCGACTTCTCAAGCGCCGAAAACCGCCTCAGGAAGGCATCTTGCGCCCAGGTCACCGAGCGTGGTGTGAAATCGAAGCGCTCGGCGGAGAAACCGCGCGGACGGCCGAAGAATTCGGTCGCCTCGGCGGTCGAGAAGCCGGCCAGCAGCGTTGCCTCGAAATAGGCGGCGATCTGGTCGGCGCGTTTGATGTCCCTGCGCAGTGCCGCGGCCGGTTCGGGAGGCAGCGAAAAGCGCTGATGGATGGCGCGCTGCAGGCGCAATTCGCAGTCCTTGTAGCTGCCGCCCATCACCGACTTGAACGGCGAGATCATGTCGCCGATGACATATTCAGGCGCATCGTGCAGCAGCGCGGCGAGCCGGTCGGTGGCAGAAGCCTGAGGCACCAGATGATTGAACAGGGCTTCTACCAGCAGCGAATGCTGGGCGACCGAAAACGCATGCTCGCCGCTGGTCTGGCCGTTCCAGCGGGCGACGCGGGCGAGCCCATGGGCAATGTCGGAAATCTCGATGTCGAGCGGCGAGGGGTCGAGCAGGTCGAGCCGACGGCCGGACAGCATGCGCTGCCAGGCGCGCGGCGGCGCACCGGTGCGGTCCGCCGCCATCAGGCTTCCTCCGCGCTGACGGTTTCCTGCGGAAAACTGAATTTGGCCCAGGCGGGAATGGCGAGCCTCACCGGAACATCGCCGGCCAGGATCGGCTGGCCAGCGTCCAGCGCCGCCTTGACCCTGTCGATGCGGGCAATGGCAAGCCCGATGTCGCCGGCGGTCGAGCCGAGCGTGCCGACCGGCCGGCCCTCGACGGTGAGTTCGGTGCCGGAGGCGGGCAGGGCAAGCCCAGCCTGCACGATCAGCACACGTCGCCTGGCGGTGCCGCGATGCTGCATGCGCGAGACCACTTCCTGGCCGACATAGCAGCCCTTCCTGAAGCCGACGCCGCCGGTCTCGTCGAGAAGCACGTCATGCGGGAAGGCGTCGCCCAACGCATAGTCGGCACCGCTCTCCGCGATGCCGTGGGCGATGCGGAAGGCCTTCCATGCGGCGATTTCGCCGGCATCCGCAATGCCGGCATAGGTGCGTGTGACGCTTTCCCTGGCAAAGCGCCTGTCGGCAAACGCGGTTGAATCATTTTCTGAGGCGATTGACTCTTTTCCCCACGCAACAGCGACAAGCGACTGTTCCGACTTGGCAATCTCGACCTTGGCGCGAAGCTTGTAGAGTATGAGCCGGCGCACGAAATCATCTGCAATGTCGGCTCGGCATTCCAGCCGGAAGGCGTTTTCGCCGGCACGCGAGATCAGGAAGTCGAACAGGATCTTGCCTTGCGGCGTCAACAGCGCGCCCGGCTTTGCTTCGCCGGCGCCGAGCGTATCGAGATCGGTGGTCAGGATGTTTTGCAGAAAGTGCTCGGCATCCTGGCCGGAGACGGAGATGAGCGCGCGGTCTTTCAGCAGGGCAAAGGGCATGGGGAGGATAAAAGCCTGATCTTGCAAAACGGTTGGCCATTACGTAAGCCGCTGACACTCCCCCCGCAAGAGAGCATGGCCATGACCTACGACCTCATCCTGACAGGCGGCACAGTGGTCAACCATGATGGCGAGGGGGCACGTGACGTTGGCGTGAAGAACGGACGCATCGCCGCAATAGGCGATCTCCGCCAGGCCTCGGCCGGCGAGACGATCGACTGTCGCGGCCTGCACATCCTGCCGGGCGTCATCGACAGTCAGGTGCATTTTCGCGAGCCGGGACTGGAGCACAAGGAAGATCTGGAAACCGGCTCGCGGGCGGCGGTGCTTGGCGGCGTCACCGCCGTGTTCGAGATGCCCAACACCAACCCGTTGACCACCAGCGAGGCAACGCTGGCCGACAAGGTTCGGCGAGGCAGCCACCGTATGCATTGCGATTTCGCGTTCTGGGTCGGCGGTACCCGCGACAACGCCAGGGATGTCGGCGAGCTCGAGCGGCTGCCGGGCGCCGCGGGAATAAAGGTTTTCATGGGTTCGTCCACCGGCGACCTGCTGGTCGAGGACGACGAAGGCGTCGCCTCGATCCTGCGGAACACTCGCCGCCGTGCCGCCTTTCATTCGGAGGACGAGTTCCGGCTGCGCGAGCGCCTTGGCGAACGCATCGAGGGCGACCCGTCATCGCATCCGGTCTGGCGCGACGAGACCGCCGCCTTGCGTTGCACCGAACGGCTGGTGCGCATCGCGCGCGACGTTCGCGCCCGCATCCATGTCCTGCACATCTCTACCGCCGAAGAGATCTTGTTCCTCGAACAGCACAAGGACGTCGCGACCTGCGAGGCGACGCCGCATCATCTGACGCTCAGCGCCGACGACTATCTCAGGCTCGGCACACTGATCCAGATGAACCCACCCGTGCGTGACTCCCGCCACCGCGATGGCGTCTGGCACGGCATCGCGCAAGGCATCGTCGACGTGCTCGGCTCCGACCACGCACCGCACACGCTGGCCGAAAAGGCAAAACCCTATCCAGCCTCGCCCTCGGGCATGACCGGCGTGCAGACGCTGGTGCCGATCATGCTCGACCACGTCAACGCGGGCCGGCTGACCTTGCAGCGGTTCGTCGACCTGTCCAGCCACGGCCCGCAGCGCATTTTCGGCATGGCCAGAAAAGGCCGCATCGCCGCCGGCTACGACGCCGACTTCACGGTTGTCGATATGAAGCGGCGCGAGACCATCACCAATGCGCAGGCCGGCTCCAAGGCGGGCTGGACGCCCTATGACGGCAAGGAAGTCACCGGCTGGCCGGTCGGCACCGTCATTCGCGGCCGCCGCGTTATGTGGGAAGGCGAAATCGTCACACCGGGCCAGGGCAGGGCGGTGGAGTTTTCCGAGGCCCTTGTCGTCTGAGCTTCCCTATCCCCTACAAGCAGGAGCAAGCCGCTCAGTCCCCGGCGACGAAAAATGTCCATTGCCCGGCAGGCGTGATGCCGACGCGATAGAAGATATAAGCGCCGAACTGCTTCATGTCGTCGAAATCGCCGGCGGTGACGATCTTGAACAGCTCGACCCGCTGCTTGGCGTCGAGCTTGTCCAGCGGCAGCGCGAAGAAATACGGCCAGACATAGAGTTCCTGCGCTGTTCCGGCGTCGACATGGACATAGCCGGCGCTGAGCACTTCCTCCAGTATGGCCAGGATCTCCTGGCCGTCAGGGTCGCCGGACAGCCCTTTGAGGAAGGCAATGGCGTCGCCGTCGATGTCGGCCAGTGACAGCTGGGTCATGCTGTCGCCCTTGCCGATCAGGGGCCGGAGCTTTTCGATGTCGCCGCTCTTGCAGGCCTCGATGATCAGATCATGCATGCGCCGCACGGGCTCGGGCAGCTTGCCAAGGTCGTATACGACTTCAGGCAAGGGCGCCTCGGGATCGACACGCGGCCTGTTGCTGCCGCCATCCGCTGGACTGTCGGGCTCTGCCGCGTCCGGAGCGGCAGGCTGCTGGCCGGTCGAAGGCGGCGTTCCCACCGGGTCGGGCATGGGAATCGCGCCGCCGGGCGACGAGACGTCATCATCCGCTGACGGGGTGACAGGTGAGGGAAGGTCTTCGCGTTGGATCTCGCTCAGCGCATAGGCCGGGCTGCTTGCCAGGCACGTCACAAAGGCAATCGCGGCACAGCAAGCGGCGAGACGGATGTAGAGGACCAAGCCCTTTGGCCCGCCTGACATCGGAAAATTCACTGCCCGTATCTCCTTGGCTCCCGGGCATGATGCCCAAACGGCACTCGATCGTCAAAGAACCGGATGTCGGTTCAGTGCCGCAGCCGCTCGGGTTCGAAGGCGCCAGCAATCACCTTTTCACGCATGCGGTCGAGCAGGGCAAGGGCCGATGTCTCGCCGTTGGCGCGCAGCATTTCACCGAACGCGGTCTCAAGCGCCGCCTCGGCAATGATCTCGGGCTCGATGCCGGCCGAAAGGCCCTCGGCCCAGGCTTCGCTGTGGCTTTCCACCGCCGTCAGGCGTTTTTCTTCCCTGACCAGCGCATCGATGTCGTTGACACCATGTTCCATAGCGATGTCCACCCTTTCAAGCTGCGATCCATCAGTGCGGATCAGGCTTGATCTGTTCCGTTTACACGCAGCCCTAAGTAAGTATCTGTAAATACGACATTTTTTTGATCGTCTTTACAGCAGACGGCTGTGTTTGGCGAAGCTGCGTTTCAACCCGGATCAAACTTAGCCGATTAGGCCTGCCTGCGGGGTGAAAACCTTCAGTTTGAGTTAATTTCGCATTCTTGCGGTAACGTTTGATTAACGCTGTTGCAGAAGTGCAACATCAGGATTGCACCAAGACACAGACCGCTACAAGCCAGATTTGTCTGATAGGACCGGCGACGGCTCGGATATCTGTTGATGGACGCCTAATTGCCATAGCGCGAGGCGATATCGCGCGACAGCGTCTCGCCTTCCTTCATGTAACGGCTAATGGCTTCCGTGGCTGAAGCGGTGCACTGCGTATAGGTGCCGCCGAAGGAACGATAGCCGCGATTGAAGCTGGCGATGAAGCGGGCGCGACGCTCCGGATCCGGATTTTCCGATTCGAGCAGTTTTTCCATTTCGCCACGCCACTGGTCGCCCTTCTCGCCGCACAGATTGCGCAGGAAATGCAGCGACCCCAGCACCTCCGCCAACCGCATCAGCCCCGGCTCGAACGGCGACTCGACGCTGAACGCCGGCCGCACGGCCACGGCCGTACTGACGGCAAGGCATAAAGCGACAAGAAAACGAGCACGGCTCATAAGTCTATGTGACCAAACAATTTGTCGCCTGCAAGGCGTTTCCGGCCCGGCGGTTGGGGAATTCAGCGGCTTTCAGGGGGAACCAGCAAGTCGGCCAAGCAGATCTTCCGCCACCGCGAACACCGAGCCGGCAAGCGGCAGCGCCGCCATCTCGCGGAGTGTGTAGAAGGCTGCTGTCTCGGCATCGTCGCTCGCCACGGCCTCGCCGCCGGCATAGGCGGCGCCGAAGACCGTGAGGCGGTAATCGACCGGGTGAGAATCGTCCCTGCCGTCGATATGAATTACCCGAAGCGGGCGAAAACCGGTGGCACGCAAACCGGTCTCTTCGTGCAACTCGCGCTTGGCGGCATCCTCCAGCGTCTCGCCGGCCTCGGCCTTGCCGCCGGGAAAGGCATAGAGACCCTGCGAAGGTTGCCGCGCCCGCTTGACCAAGAGCACGGTGTCGCCACGCACCACGGCTACCGAGACCGCCGGCAGTATCTTTCGTGTATCGCTCATGGCTTCCCAACCGTTCGACCGCCGCAGCCCGCTGTGGACGGGTCAGCGCCGGACAGCTTTAGCGGTTGCAGTGCGGCTGTTCCATCGCCACTTTCTGGAACCATTCGAAGGCAGGAGCAATCGATCATGTGCGGACGTTTTGCCTTGGCCGCCACACCGAATCAGACCGCCGCCTTTCTCGGCCTGGCCGAGCTGGAGGATTTCCCGGCGCGCTACAACATCGCGCCGACGCAACCCGTGCTGATGGCGACCGCCGGCGCGCCGCGTGCACCGGGCTCCAATTTGCCGGATCGGCAACCGATGCTGGTGCGCTGGGGCCTCATTCCCACCTGGGTCAAGGACACAAGGGAGTTTCCGCTGCTGTTCAACGCGCGCTCGGAAGGCGCAATCGAAAAGGCCTCGTTCAAGGCCGCCATGCGTCATCGCCGCGCGCTGGTGCCGGCGTCTGGCTTCTACGAATGGCGGCAGAGCGGGGGCAAGAAGGGGCAACCCTACTGGATCCGGCCCAGGCATGGCGGCCTGGTCGCCTTTGCCGGCCTGATCGAGACCTATGCCGAGCCTGGGGGCTCGGAAATGGACACCGGCGCCATCCTGACGGTCAATGCCAATGCCGACATCGCTCATATCCACGACCGGATGCCGGTGGTGATCGATCCCGGGGATTTCGCCCGCTGGCTGGATTGCCGCACGTTGGAGCCKCGCGATGTTGCCGACCTGCTGCGGCCGGCGCAGCCCGATTTCTTCGAGGCTATCCCTGTCTCCGACCTCGTCAACAAGGTCGCCAACACCGGCCCGGAGATTCAGCAGAGGGGCGAGGTCGGGCCGGAGCCCGAGAAGACCAGGCGCCAGAAGCCTGGCGCGGACGACAGTCAGATGACGTTGTTCTAAGGGATACCGCTATTTCGAGGCGTATGTGAGCGCCTCATGCCCGGCGCCTTTGGCGCCGGCCGCACACTCCTTCAGGCAGCGCGGGGTGATACGATCTTCGGCGCCGGCTTCTTTTTCTTCGCGGTATGAAGAAGGGCGGCGACGATCGCGGCCGGGCCGATGGCGCGATAGTGGCTGGCCAGCGCCGGTTGCTTGGCGCGGTTGGCTTCCTGCTTGCTTCGAGGCATGTTTCTCTTCCCAGGTAACGTTTTCGTGTTCGCGTTTGACCGTTGAATCCGACCAAATCGTGACGTTTGGTGATCTAGCCGGCGAATGTTTCATGACTGTGCCGACATGTTTAATAAAATGTTTCACTGCCTGATTCCGCGTGATCGGGCGACGCGTTTGCCAATCTTTACGGCGTTTTTCTTGGAAGCAGCGGCTTGACGGCAACACTGACCAAGGCGATAAAGCCGCCCATGAAAACGTCTTTCGCCATTTGTGGCATTTGCATTATTGGCTAGCCTCGCGCTGGTCCGGACGTTTTCGCCTCATCTTTCCCCAGATTGGACAAACGCCCCGGCCAGCAGGCTGGAGTCTGATTTGCGCCTCGGCGCGGGACTGGCTCCATCCAGATAAAAAGTTCTGAACCGGGAAGGCATGGAATGTCCGACGCATCGCAGGGCCTGCGCCTCTACAACACGCTGACGCGAACGAAAGAGAATTTCGTTCCGATCGATGCGCTCAACGTGCGCATGTATGTCTGCGGCCCGACCGTCTACGACTTCGCCCATATCGGCAATGCCAGGCCGGTCATCGTCTTCGACGTGCTGTTTCGCCTGCTGCGCTATCTCTATGGCGAGGCGCATGTCACCTATGTGCGCAACATCACCGACGTCGACGACAAGATCAACGCGCGTGCACTGCGCGATTTCGGCAGCGAGATATCGGCCGGAAAGCTGTCGCTCAACGAAGCCATCCGGCGGGTGACCGAAAAGACCGCCGACCAGTTCCACAGGGATGTCGCCACGCTTGGCTGCCTGGAGCCAACGGTCGAACCGCGCGCCACCGAATTCGTCGAGCCCCGCGCCGATGGCAAGGCCGACATGATCACCTTGATTCAAAGCCTGATCAAACGCGGCCATGCCTATGTCGCGGCAGGTGAAGTTCTGTTCGACACGGCGTCGATGCCGGACTACGGCCAACTGTCGAAGCGCAATCTCGACGAACAGCAGGCCGGCGCCCGCGTCGCCGTCGATGCGCACAAGAAGAACCCCGGCGATTTCGTGCTGTGGAAGCTGTCCTCACCGGAAGAGCCGGGCTGGCAGAGCCCATGGGGCAGGGGTCGGCCCGGCTGGCACATCGAATGCTCGGCGATGTCGGCGGCTTATCTCGGCGAGGTGTTCGACATCCATGGCGGCGGCCTCGATCTCATCTTCCCGCATCATGAGAACGAAATCGCCCAGTCGCGCTGCGCCCACGGCACGTCAGTCATGGCCAATGTCTGGATGCACAACGGCTTCCTGCAGGTCGAGGGGCAGAAGATGTCGAAGAGCCTCGGCAATTTCTACTCGATCCACGAACTGCTGGAGACAGAGACCTTCGGCGGCCGCAGCTGGTCGGGCGAGGTGCTGCGGCTGGCGATGCTGATGACGCACTACCGCGAGCCGATCGACTTCTCCGTGCGCAAGCTGGAGGAGGCGGAGAACACGCTGCGCAAATGGAAACGCGCCGCGGATCTGGTGCCTGCGGCCGGGCAGTTGCCGGTGGAGGTCATCAGTGCCTTGTCGGACGATCTCGCCACCTATGCCGCCTTCCAGGTGCTGACGCAGTTGGCCAGCGAGGCCGCGGAAGGCAACGAAGCCGCCGCCGCGCTGAAGGCGTCACTGCTGTTCCTCGGCTTCGATGTTGCCTCGGCAAAGGTGGATGAGGACAAGGTTGCCAAGGCGATCGCCGATCGCCTCGCCTTTATCGCGGCGAAGAACTGGGCCGAAGCCGACCGCATCCGCGACGAGCTTTTGGCGCAGGGTGTACAGTTGAAGGACGGCAAGGATCCGGCCACCGGCGAACGTGTGACGACTTGGGAGGTCAAGCGGTGAGGGTAGCGCCAAGCACCTTTGCAAGTTTGGCGGAGGCGCCGGTGACAGCCGATCTCCCCCCTTGCGGGGGAGATGTCCGGCAGGACAGAGGGGGGTGTGAAGGAACGCCAAGGTTTCCGTTTGTCCCCCCTTATTCCAATCACTTCTTGAGAAGGCAGCGGTCGCAAGCTGACAGGCCGGCGGGACAGCACCCCCCTCTGCCCTGCCGGGCATCTCCCCCGCAAGGGGGGAGATCAGCCCTCGTGGCCGATTTCGCTAGTTGCCGGCGAAGGAGTGTTTGATGGGGCACGACCTCGTTCCATCCCGTCAGCGAAGAAACGCCAAATCCATGCGTCGCGTCATGACCGATGCAGAGTTGAAACTCTGGAACGAGTTACGTGCTCACCGGCTGATGGAGATGAGCTTTCGGCGGCAAGTGCCGATTGGGCCCTATATCGTGGACTTTGCGTGTTCGGCTCATCGCCTCATTGTCGAGGTCGATGGCAGCCAGCATGCTGACGCGGAACATCTCCAGTACGACGAGGCGCGAAGCGTCTATCTGAAGGCCAGCGGCTGGACCATCCTGCGTTTCTGGAACGACGACGTCATTCGCGATATCGACAATGTCTGCCAGCACATCGTGATCGAGGCCGGTTTGGTCGGTGCCGAAGTGCCAGCACGTGAGCCAGCAAGGGAGGCATTTCCATGATCGACCATCTCGGCATCGATGTTGCCGACTTCGAGGCTTCGAAGGCTTTCTTCGACAAGGCGATGGCGCCGCTTGGCGCTTCGCTGCTCTATATGGTGCCGCTGGAATACACCGGCGGTGCCAAGGTCGGTGGCTATGGCCGTGATCGGCCCGTGTTCTGGCTGCAGGAAGGCAAGGGTGGTCAAAAGGCCCATCAACACGTTGCCTTCACCGCGCGCAGTCGCGCCGAGGTCGATGCCTTCTATGCCGCGGCCCTGGCAGCCGGCGGCAAGGACAATGGCGCGCCGGGCCTGCGCCCGCACTATCATCCGAACTATTATGGCGCCTTCGTCTTCGACCCCGACGGCAACAATGTCGAGGCCGTCTGCCATGAGCCGGAGTGAGCCATGAGCCTTGACAACCGGCCGGTCTACACAGGCGGCTGCCAATGCGGCGCGGTGCGCTTCCGCGTCGAAGGCACGCTTGGCGACGCCTCGATCTGCCACTGCCGCATGTGCCAGAAGGCGAGCGGCAATTTCTACCTGCCGTTGGTCTCGGTGCGCGGCGCCAGGGTTGACTGGACGCGCGGCGAGCCCAAGCGCTTTCGTTCCTCCAATGCTGCCTGGCGCGGCTTCTGCGCCGAATGCGGCACGCCGCTGACCTTCGAGGCGCCCGACGGCATGGCGCTGGCGATCGCCGCCTTCGACGATCCGGCTGACATCGCGCCGACCATCCAGTGGGGCACCGAGGCAAAACTGCCTTATGTGGATTCGATCCCGCAACTGCCGGGCGAGGATACGATGGCGGACATGGGTTCGGCTCCCTATCTCGCCGAGCTTGTGTCCTATCAGCATCCCGATCACGACACCGACCAATGGCCGCCGGAGGAAAGACCATGACCGAGACTGTCCGAACCGGCGGTTGCCAGTGCGGCGCCGTGCGCTTCCGCGTCAAGGGGGCGCTTGGGCGCCCGTCCATCTGCCATTGCCGCATGTGCCAGAAACAGTTCGGCTCGTTCTTCGGCGCGCTGGTGACGGCGCCCAGGGACGGTATCGAATGGACCCATGAGGAACCGAGCTATTTCCAGTCTTCGGTCAACATCGATCGCGGCTTCTGCGCCCGTTGCGGCACGCCGCTGACCTACCGCCAGCCCGGCGGGCTGGAGATCGCCATCGGCGCCTTCGACGACCGCTCGGACCTGGCGCCGCAAATTCAGGTCAATTACGCGTCCCGGCTGCCCTGGGTGGAAAAAATCTTCGAGGCGCCGGTTCATGACGATCCCGACTTTTACGCAAGGCAGGAGCAGATCATCTCCTTCCAGCATCCCGATCACGAAACGGCCAACTGGCCGCAACAGGGCCTGAAACTATGAGCTTGCGCACCCTCTACCCGGAGATCGAACCGTTCGACAGCGGCATGCTCGATGTCGGCGATGGCCATGAGGTCTATTGGGAGCGTTCCGGCACCAAGGGCGCCAAACCGGCCGTGTTCCTGCATGGCGGACCTGGCGGCACCATCTCGCCCAAACACCGGCGGCTGTTCGACCCAAAACTCTACGACGTCATCCTGTTCGATCAGCGCGGCTGCGGAAAGTCGACGCCGAACGCCTCGCTGGAGGCCAACACCACATGGCATCTCGTCGCCGACATCGAGCGACTGCGCGAAATGGCCGGCTTCGACACATGGCTGGTGTTCGGCGGCTCCTGGGGCTCGACGCTGGCGCTCGCCTATGCCGAGACGCATCCCGATCGTGTCAGCGAACTCGTGGTGCGCGGCATTTACACGCTGACCCGCGCCGAGCTCGAATGGTACTATCAGTTCGGCGTCTCCGAGATGTTTCCCGACAAGTGGGAGCGTTTCGTGGCGCCGATCCCCGAGGCTGAGCGCGGCGACATGATGGCCGCCTACCGCAAGCGGCTGGTCGGCTCGGACCGCAAGGCGCAGCTGGAAGCAGCCCGCGCGTGGAGCCTGTGGGAAGGCGAAACCATCACGCTGCTGCCCGAGCCGGAAACCAGCGACAAGTTTGGCGAGGACGACTATGCCATCGCCTTCGCCCGCATCGAGAACCATTATTTCGTCCATGCCGGCTGGCTCGACGAGGGGCAGCTGCTGCGCGATGCCTGGAAGCTCAAGGATATCCCCGGCACCATCGTCCATGGCCGTTACGACATGCCGTGTCCGGCGCGTTATGCCTGGGCGCTGCACAAGGTCTGGCCGAAGGCCGACTTCCACCTGATCGAGGGCGCCGGCCATGCCTATTCGGAGCCGGGCATCCTCGATCGGCTGATCCGCGCGACGGACAAATTTGCAGGCAAATGACCATGACCCGCGAGCGTCTCTATCTCTTCGACACCACATTGCGCGATGGCCAGCAGACGCCGGGCATCGACTTTTCCGTCGAGGACAAGATCGCGATTGCAAAACTGCTCGACGATTTCGGCATGGACTATGTCGAGGGCGGCTATCCTGGCGCCAATCCGACCGACACGGCGTTCTTTCAGCAGAAACGCACGGCAAGCGCCAAATTCGTTGCCTTCGGCATGACCAGGCGGGCAGGGGTGTCGGCATCCAACGACCCCGGCCTTGCAGCGCTTGTGCAATCGAAATCCGACGCCATCTGCTTCGTCGCCAAGAGCTGGGACTATCATGTCCGCGTAGCGCTCGGCTGCACCAACGAGGAGAATCTGGAGTCGATCAAGACTTCGGTCGAAACCGCTGTGGCTTCGGGCAAGGAGGCGATGGTCGATTGCGAGCACTTCTTCGACGGCTTCAAGGCCAATCCGGACTATGCGTTGGCCTGCGCCAGGACGGCCTACGATGCCGGCGCACGCTGGGTGGTGTTGTGCGACACCAATGGCGGCACGCAGCCTTCGGAAGTGCGTACCATCGTCGCCAAGGTCATCGCATCAGGCATTCCCGGTGATCATCTGGGCATCCACGCCCATGACGACACGGGCCAGGCGGTCGCCAATTCGCTGGCCGCGGTCGAGGCCGGTGTGCGCCAGATCCAGGGCACGCTGAATGGCATAGGCGAGCGCTGCGGCAACGCCAATCTGATCTCGATCGTGCCGACGCTGGCGCTGAAGCCGGCCTTCGCGGATCGCTTTGTATCAGGCATTTCGGCCGAAGCGCTGACCGGGATTTCGCGTCTGTCGCGTGCATTCGATGAATTGCTGAACCGCGCGCCGGAAGCGCAGGCGCCCTATGTCGGTGCCTCGGCTTTCGCCACCAAGGCCGGCATCCATGCCTCCGCCCTGGCCAAGGAACCGGCGACCTATGAGCATGTGCCGCCGGAATCCGTCGGCAACCGCCGCCGCGTCATGGTCTCCGACCAGGGCGGCAAGGCCAATTTCCTCGCCGAGCTGAAGCGGCGCGGCATCGAGGTGCCCCGGGACGATCATCGGCTCGACGCGCTGATATCAGTCGTCAAGGAGCGCGAGGCCGAGGGCTATGCCTATGAGGGCGCCGATGCATCCTTCGAGCTCCTGGCGCGCAAGATGTTGCACGGCCTGCCGGAATTCTTCAATGTCACCTCATTCCGCTGCATGGTCGAGCGCCGCTTCGACGCCAATGGTCAGTTGAAGACGGTGTCCGAGGCGATCGTGAAAGTACTTGTCGACGGCGAGGAGAAGATGTCGGTGGCGGAAGGGCATGGCCCGGTCAACGCGCTTGACATCGCGCTGCGCAAGGATCTCGGCAAGTACCAGAGCGAGATCGTCGACCTCGAGCTCGCCGACTTCAAGGTGCGTATCCTCAATGGCGGCACCGAGGCCATCACTCGCGTCCTGATCGAATCGCATGACGGCACTGGTGCGCGCTGGTGGACGGTCGGGGTTTCCGAAAACATCATCGACGCCTCGTTCCAGGCGCTGATGGATTCGATCATCTACAAGCTGATGAAGAACCGCGAGATGGCCGGACTTGTTGCTGCCGAATAAGGTTGAACCATCAGCGGAAGTCCATTGATCCATCAGAACTTTGTGATGGTCTTGCCAAGGTTACTGGGCCATAGGGTTGGGCCATGGTCACTGAAGCAATTGCCCTGGACGCAGAGTCAAAGGCCCGTCGCGGCTTCCTGCTGGCGCTGGGCGCCTATCTCTTGTGGGGTGTGCTGCCTTTCTACATGAAAGCGGTGGCGCATCTGCCTCTTGCCGAGGTGATCGCCCACCGCATCGTCTGGTCCGTGCCGATCGCCGCGGCGGTCCTGGTCTGGGCCGGCCGCACGGCGGACTTCAAGGCGGCCATTCGTTCGCCTCGCACCATCGCCATGGCGGCGCTGACGGCGGCGCTGATCTCGGTCAACTGGGGCATCTATGTCTGGGCGATCGCCGTCGATCGCACCGTCGAGACCGCGCTTGGCTATTACATCAACCCGCTGGTGGTGGTCGTGGTCGGAGCCGTGCTGCTGGGCGAAAAGCTCGACCGGTTGCAGATCGCGGCGGTCGCGTTGGCGACGGTTGCCGTCACGGTGCTGACAATCGAGGGCGGCAAGCTGCCCTGGGTGTCGCTGGCGCTGGCGTTTTCCTTCGCCGCCTACGGCTTCTTCCGCAAGACGCTGCCGATCGGGCCAAGCCAGGGCTTTCTGCTCGAAGTGCTTTTGCTGTCCGTGCCGGCTCTTAGCTATATCGTCTACCTGATCGCGACCGGACAGGACCACATCGTGTCGAGCACCGGCACCGACACGGCGCTGCTGATCGGCTGCGGTCCGGTCACGTCGGTGCCGCTGCTTTTGTTCGCGTTCGGCGCCAAGCTTTTGCGCCTCTCCACCATCGGCATCATGCAGTACATCGCGCCGACCATGGTTTTCCTGATCGCGGTTCTGATCTTCGACGAGCCGTTCGGCACGGCACAAGCCATAGCCTTTGCCCTGATCTGGACGGCGCTGGCGATGTATTCCTGGTCGATGCTGATCACCGCGCGACGGGCGGCGGCTACATCTGTCCGAGCCGCCTGACGAAGAGATAGGTCACGCCGGCGATCAGCAGCGAGACCGCGGTCACCACCCAGAAACCCATCGGCGTGTCGACCAGGGGCAAACCGCCGACATTCATGCCGAACAGGCCCGAGATGATGGTCATCGGCAACAGCACCGCCGTCATGACGGAGAGAACGTAGAGAAGCTGGTTCGACTGCATGGTCAGTTTCGCCATCAGCTCGTCCTGCAACAACCTCGTGCGTGCCTGCAACTGCTCGCCGTCATTATAGAGGGTGAGTGCCCGGTGCGAGAGTCTGGCCGCCATATCATTGATCAGATCAGGCAGCTCGTCGCGATGCGAATGGTCGAGATGCCGGAACAGGTTGGTGAGCGTCGCCATCTGCCGGTGAATCACCACCAGTTGCCGGCGCGCCTCGACCAGCGCCTGGCGTTCATTGTGCCATGCATCGCGCACGACGCGGTCCTCTATGCCGTCAAGCGCATCGCCAAGCTTGCCGAGTTCACCCGACATGCCATCGAGCGACTGGCCCATGACCGCCTCGATCAGGTCCGACGGCGAGCGGAATTTCCGCGATCCATTCTCCACCGCCTTGCGGATGGCGTCGACCGACTCCAGCGGCTGTTTGCGGGCGCCGATCAGCATCGTGTCGTTGAAAGCGAAGCGGAAATGGACGAGCCCGCGCGCCTCCGAGAAATCGTGCTTGAGGTCCGGCAGATCGCCATAGAGCCAACCATCCTCATAATCGATGTGGCAGCCATGGCTGGGGGCGAGGAATGCGTCACGCGCCGGGGCCGGCAGGGCCTGCTCGGCGCCGATCTCCTGGCGCGCGTGGAGGTCGGTGATCTGGTAGCTGCGCCAGGTCCAGTGGGCGTGCGCGGGATCCTTGGTGCGCACGCCTTCAGCGGTGAAATGGTAGATGAAGAACAGCCCGTGCTCATCGGGCAAATAGGGCGAAAGGTCGGTGCCTTCGGCGGGGAGGGCGATGTTCACTGTCGCTTCTCCAGATGGTCCAAGCAACGAACCGCGCAACCGGCTCACTGCAAGGTCTTAGCATGCGGGAAGCCGGTTTCGTGTGACAGTTTCTTGACAGTCGATCACAGTGTGTCGAGCAGGGAAGCGCGGTGGCGGCACCTTCACCGCCACCGCATTGCGATTGGGGGTAACTCAGCGCTTCGGCCCAAACCCGGGATAGGGGTTGAGGGGCACGATCGCGGTGACGTCCATCATGCCGGCCTTGATCAGCGGCAAGGTGGCGAGGTAGCCGCGCACTTCGGTGTCGTCGGCCGCCTCGAACATCATGCCGCTGCCGGGGATGTCGCCACGGTTCCAGACCTGGCGCACGGCACCTTCGGCGTAGAGCGTGCGGCGCTGTTCGGCTTCGCCGGGCAGAAGCGGTGCAAAGTCAGCGTCACTGAACTTTGCGGTGTTGCGGGTGAGAAGGGCGAAGAACTGCATGTGGGTCTCCTTTGGTTGGTGGCCGACTATCCCTGCGGCTGGTCAGACTGTCCAAGACTGATTAGGATAGAGTTCAGACCTGAAAGGACTAAATCGTCGGAGAAAAAGTGTTCGACCTGCGCCAGCTCCGCTACTTCATCACCGTCGCCGAAACCGGCAATGTCGGTCGCGCCGCCGAGATCCTGCACATCTCGCAATCGCCACTCAGCCGGCGGATCATGCAGCTCGAGGAGCAACTGGGCGTCACTCTGTTCGAACGGGCAAAGCAGCGGGTTCATCTCAACGCCGAGGGCCGAGCCTTCCTCGCCGAGGCCCGCGCTCTGATTGCCAATGCGCGGCGCGTGGAGGAGTTCGGCCGCAGCCTTGCCAGCGGCGCGGTCGGCCGTCTCGCCATCGGCTATGTCGAGGGCGCAGTGCATGCCAGGCTGGTCGCCGATATGCTCAGGCAATTCCGCCGCGAGCGGCCGCAATTGCATCTCAGCCTGATGAGCCTGCGCTCTGCCGCGCAACTGGAAGGGCTGCGCCAGCGCACGCTCGATCTCGGCCTGGTCTATTCACCGCCGCCGGCCGACTATCCTGAAATTGCCTCGATGCAGGTCCGCCGCGAGCCGATGGTGCTGGCGATACCCGAGGGCGATGCGCTTACGGATGTCGCCGACATCGGCCCGCATCATCTCGACGGACGCCCGTGGATCACGGTGGTGCGCCAGCCCGCCGACACCAACCGCGGCCAGTTCCTGGCCGCTTGCATCGAGGCCGGCTTCGTGCCCGACATCGCCTATGAGACCGCCGATCCCTTGACCTCGCTCGGCCTGGTCAGCGCCGGACTGGGCCTGGCGACGGTGCAGGAAAGCCTGCGAAGCGCCGCGCCGCCGGGAATAGTCTTCCGCGACCTTCCCTGGTTCAAGCGCAGCGTGGCGATTTACCTCGCCTGGCGCCGGCAGGATGAGCGCCCGGTGATTGGGGATTTGCGGAAGGCAGTAGGCAGTAGGCAGTGGGCAGTAGGCAGTAGGCAGTAGGCAGTAGGCAGTAGGCAGTAGGCAGTAGGCAGGCCCTATTCCCCACTGCCTATTCCCTACATCTTGTCTATCACCGACTGCACACCCTCGGTCGGGGCGTCGACGGAGGAGCCTGCCACCATGATGGCGGCGACGATGGCCTCCGGATCGTTGACGACCAGCGGCTTGACCCGTTGCGCGGTGTGGATGAAGCCCTCTGCCGTCATGTGATCAAGCAACGCCGTCATCGGGTCCCAGAATCCGTTGATATTGGCGAAGACGATCGGCTTGCGGTGATGGCCGAGTTGCGCCCAGGTCATGATCTCGACGATTTCCTCGACTGTGCCGATGCCGCCAGGCAGCGCCACAAAGGCGTCGGATTTCTCGAACATCTTATGCTTGCGCTCGTGCATGTTGTCGGTGACCAGCAACTCGTCGAGCCGGTCGAGCGCGGTTTCGGTTGCTTCTCTGTTGATCAGGAAGCGGGGAATGATGCCGGTCACCTTGCCGCCGGCCTTGAGCGCGCCTTCTGCGACGGCGCCCATAATGCCTTTGGTGCCGCCGCCATAGATCAGCCGCAGGCCCGCTTTGGCAATCGAGCGTCCAAGCAGGTGCCCGGCCTTGGCATAGATTTCATTGCGGCCCGGAGACGAGCCGCAATAGACGCAGACGGATCGAATCGTGTTCATGCTGATGATTGGTGATTGGGTCTGAAAGCGTGGTCAAGCCCTAAGGGTTGACAAGCTGAGCTTTTTCTTGACTGCCCGTTTTTCTTGTCGGCATTGGCAAAACACGCTAGACCGGCATTAGGTGGCTAAGGGGTAGGGAAATATGGCAATTAATCCATTGAAGGCGTTCCTGTTCGCGGCGGGTGGGACCGTCGCGGCCGCGGGAACTGCCTACATATCGGGCGCACTCGACCCGTATCTTCATCCAACGCCGCCGGCGAAGGTCGCGGCCTCGACGCCGCCCGAGGCGCCGAAACCGGCTGATACCGGCACGGAAGGGCGACTGCCGGCGCCGGCTGTGCCGGCCGCTCCCGCCGCGGCGCCTCAGGCGACTGCTCCAGCCGCGCCCGCGACAGAGGCTACAGCTCCGGCAGCGCCTGCACCGGCCGCACCCGCAGCGGCCGGCCCGACCGCGCCGACTTTCGATGTCGTGCGCGTCGAGGGCAATGGCTCGATCGTCATTGCCGGCAATGCAGCGCCCAATTCAAAGGTCGAGATCCTGAGCGGCACGACGGTGCTTGGCTCGACTATGGCGGGTCCCGATGGCGCCTTTGTCATCGTGCTCGACGATCCGCTGAAGCCTGGCGACTATACGATTACCCTGCATTCGACCGTCGGCACGGTCGTAACCGTCTCGGTGCAGACCGCTGTCGTTTCGGTTCCCAAGAATGCCGCCGGCCAGGTGCTGGCCATGGTCGAGGAGCCGGGCAAGCCGGCCGAACTGCTGACGGTTCCCGCGCCCGAGACCAAACCGGCAGCACCTGCCACCGGCGACCAGGCTGCCGCTCCGGCTGCACCGGCGCCAGCTCCGGCCGCTCAAGCGCCCGCAACTGCCGCTCCGGCGCCCGCCGCGCCGGCGACACCGCCCGCCGCCGTGGCCGGACCCAAGATCGTCGTCGAGGCGGTCGAGATCGACGGCAACAAGATCTTCGTCGCCGGTCTCGCCGATCCGGGCCGCAAGGTGCGCGCCTATGCCAACGACATCCTGCTCGGTGACGCGCTGACATCGCCGGACGGTCATTTCCTCATCGAAGCGACGCGCGACATTCCAGTCGGCAGCTACACCATCCATGTCGACGGCCTCGATGCCGACGGCGTAAAGGTCGTGGCCCGCGCCGCGGTGCCGTTCGAGCGCGAGCCGGGCGAAGCGGTTGCCGCCGTGGCGCCTGCCGGGACCAAGCCGGCGGATGCCAAGCCAGCTGAGACCAAGCCAGCCGCACCGGCAGCCGCCGAAGCACCTGCCGCACCGGCAGCGCCCGCTGCGGAGGCTCCGGCCGTTGTCGCTGCCACCACGCCGCCAAGCGACGTGCCGGAGGCCGTAGCGCCCAAGCTCGAACATGCCGACGGCGCCGTGATTATCCGCCGCAACGACACGCTGTGGCGGATTTCGCGACGCGTCTACGGCCACGGCGTGCGCTATTCCACCATCTATCTCGCCAACCAGGACCAGATCAGGGATCCCGACCACATCTGGCCCGGCCAGGTGTTCAAGGTCCCGGAAAAGTCCAAGGAAGGCGAAGCCGCCGACCTCAAGGCAATGGGCGAGCAGGCGACGACGGCGCCGACTAAGAAGCAGTAGGAGCCCGCATCGATCAGCTGACATCGCCTGCTTGGTTGGAGTGAAGCGCGAAACCGTTTGCCCCGGGATCGCCCAGTTCAGGGCGGAGATTCATGCTCGGAATGAGATAATCTCCGCCATTTTGCCGACGGTATGGGATGGGCGCCGTCGTCGCCAGCGTCCGCATCCTCTCACGCAGCCGTTCAGCCACGGGTTCGAAGCCGGTCTCGTCGAGACGATCGACCTGGTAGACGACGAACGGCGGAAGTACGTCGTATCCGGGGTAGTAGAGGATCCCGTGATTGATCGGGAACAGCAGATCGTCGATGGGGCCGTTGATCCCGCGTGGCGTGTAGTGCTCCTCCCAGCCTCCTGCGGTCACGATCAACATGGCGCGTTTCCCGACAAGGGTGCCCTCGCCATAGCGATCGCCCCAGCGCCGATCGCTATGCTCACCAACGCCATAGGCGAATCCATAGGCGAACACACGGTCGACCCAACCCTTGAGGATTGCCGGCATGGCGAACCACCAGAGCGGGAACTGCAGGATCAAGGTGTCGGCCCACAGCAGCTTCTCGATCTCCGCCTTTACATCTGCGGTTAGCGTGTTGGCCTCGAAACCCTTCTTGGAAGCCACGACCGGGATGAGCCGCGCATCGGGTTCCAGCGACGGGAAGTCGGCGCGATCGATTTCGGATTTCCAGCCTTCGGCGTACAGGTCCGATACGCGAACCTCATGCCCTTGAGCCTCGAGTTCCCTGATAGCGACATCACGAAGGGCGCCGCTCAGCGAGCGTGATTCAGGATGGGCGAAGACAAGCAGAACTTTCATGGGTCAGATCCGGTATTGAGGAAACTGACGCAAACGTAGCCAACGGTGATACGATCCACTATATGCAGGTAATGCATAACATTGTGCCGAATAATGGATAAATCAGACATTACATTCGAGCGCATGCGCAGCTTCGTTCGCGTCGCCGAGCGTGGCAGCCTGTCGGCCGTCGCGCCGGAGCTTGGTGTCGGGCAGTCAACGATCACGCGGCACGTTCGGGAGCTCGAAGAAGCGGTCGGCGTGCCTTTGCTCAGCCGAACGACCCGGCGGGTCACGATGACCGCCGAAGGCAGCCGCTATTATGCCAATAGCGTTCAGATCCTGCGCCTCGTCGAACAGGCCAGCGATGAGGCCCGGGGCACGCGCGGCGCGCCCGCCGGCACGATCCGGATAAGCTGTACGGCGGCTTTCGGTGTCTTGCACGTCAGCCGCCTGATCTTCGCTTTTCAGGACCGTCATCCCGACATTGGAGTGGACCTCAGCCTCACCGATGAACGGGTGGACCTCGTCCGCGAGGGTGTCGATATCGCACTTCGGCTGGGGCCGCTCACGGACAGTTCGTTGAAGCTGAGGACCCTCGGCCAGTCGCGGCGTCTGCTCGTGGCCTCTCCTGACTATCTGGCGGCGCGGGGAAGACCGACCGTCCCTTCGGATCTGTCCCGCCATGAGGGCATCCGGATGTCGAACGTGGCGGGCAGCGAAACGCTTGTTTTGCAAGGCGCCGGCGGCGAACGCCACACGGTGCCTTTCGCCGGGCGGCTGCGGATCGATCATGGACTTGCCGCGCGGCAGGCCATGATCGCCGCTCGGGGGATCGCGCCGGCGCATCGATGGCTTGTGGACGATCTTCTGGCTGCGGGCTTGCTCGAGACGATACTGGCGGATTATTCGCTGCCGTCCGTTCCGTTGAACATGTTGATCGTCCCGGAGCGCGCAGGCGTCGCAAGGGTCCGCTTGCTGGTTGAGTTTCTGGTTGAACAGATTGCCGCCATTCCAGGGATCGAGAAATCCCGGAGCATTAGCTGCCGTCCGATCTGCCCGGAAGAGTAGCTTGCGGCGGTGCCGTCCATCGTTTATCGCCGATGAACGATGACCGAATCCGCCCTTGAAACAGACCGCGCTGCCGGCGCTCTACCCAACCGCGGCTCGGATAGCCACGCCGTCGCGGCGCGATTTTCGGCGTTGTCGCATCCGGCCCGGATCGAGATACTGAAACATCTCTCGGCCAGCAATTCCTGCTGCTGCCGCGAGGTCGTCGACCGTTTCGATCTGGCGCAGTCCACCGTGTCCCAGCATCTGAAAATTCTGGTCGAGGCCGGTCTGGTCCGCTTCGAGTCCGACCGTCAGCGCTCGCGCTATGCCGTTGATCGCGCAGCCCTTGCCGATGTATCGGCATCGTTGAACGCCCTCGTCAATTCCTGCTGCTCCGGCCGCTGACCCTCTCACCCAAAAGGCAAGAAAAGTGGTCGAAAAAACCGTCTCCGCCGACACCTCAACGCTGACGACATTGCGCAATTTGTGGCCCTATATGTGGCCAGCCGAGCGCGCCGATCTCAGGGCGCGCGTGACTTGGGCGACGCTGCTGCTGGTCGTCGCCAAGCTAACGCTGGTCGCCGGTCCCTATTTCTTTAAATGGGCAACCGATGCGCTGGCGGGCGGCTTCAAGACGCCGCCGCCGCTGCCATCTTTCATGCTTGCCCCGGTGATGCTGGTCGTCGCCTACAATGTGCTGAGGCTGGTTCAGCTTGGCTTCAACCAGTTGCGCGACGCGCTGTTTGCCCGCGTCGGCCAGCATGCGGTGCGCCAGCTTGCGTTCCGCACCTTCGTTCACATGCACCAGCTGTCGCTTCGCTTCCATCTGGAGCGCCGCACCGGCGGTCTGTCGCGCATCATCGAGCGCGGCACCAAGGGCATCGAGACGATCGTGCGCTTCATCATGCTCAACACCGCGCCGACCATCCTCGAATTCGCGCTGACCGCAGGCATATTCGGTTTCACCTATGGCTGGAAATATGTGGCCGTCGTGGCAATCACCGTCTGGCTCTACGTCTGGTTCACGGTCAAGGCCAGCGACTGGCGCATCTCGATTCGCCGCGACATGAATGACAGCGACACCGACGCCAACACCAAGGCGATCGACTCTCTGCTCAATTTCGAGACGGTCAAGTACTTCACCAATGAGCGCATGGAAGCCGACCGCTTCGACCGTTCGATGGCGCGCTACGAGGTCGCCGCCACCAAGACCTGGACCTCGCTCGGCTGGCTGAATTTTGGCCAGGGCGTCATCTTCGGCCTCGGCACGGTCGTCGTCATGTGCATGTCGGCGCTGGAGGTGCAGGCCCATACGCAAACCGTCGGCGATTTCGTCTTCATCAACGCCATGCTGGTGCAGCTTTCCGTGCCGCTCAACTTCATCGGCTTCATCTACCGTGAAATTCGCCAGGGCCTTACCGATATCGAGCACATGTTCGACCTGCTCGACGTGCCGCAGGAGATCGTCGACAAGCCGGACGCCAAGCCGCTCACCGTCGGCGCGGGCAAGGTCGAGTTCCGCGACGTGCATTTTTCCTATGATCCGAACCGCAAGATCCTGAAGGGTGTTTCCTTCGAGGTGCCGGCCGGCAAGACGGTCGCCATTGTCGGGCCTTCGGGCGCCGGCAAGTCGACCATCTCGCGACTGCTGTTCCGTTTCTACGACGTGCAGGCCGGCCAGGTGCTGATCGACGGCCAGGACATCCGGGATGTCACCCAGGACAGCCTGCGCGCGGTGCTCGGCATGGTGCCGCAGGACACGGTGCTGTTCAACGACACCATCGCCTACAACATCCGCTACGGCCGCGTCGGCGCGAGCGAGGAGGAAGTGCGCAAGGCCGCCGAACTCGCCCAGATCGGGCCGTTCATCGAAAAGCTGCCAGACGGCTACAAATCGATGGTCGGCGAACGCGGGCTGAAGCTTTCCGGCGGCGAAAAGCAGCGCGTGGCGATCGCCCGCACCATCCTGAAGGCGCCGCCGATCCTGATGCTCGACGAAGCGACTTCGGCGTTGGACAGCCACACCGAGCAGGAGATCCAGGCCGCGCTCGATCTTGTCAGCAAGGGCCGCACCACCATTGTCATTGCCCACCGCCTGTCGACGGTGATTTCCGCCGATGAGATCATCGTGCTCAAGGACGGCCAGATCGCCGAACGCGGCACCCATGTCGAGCTGATGCGCAAGCACGGCCTCTATGCCTCGATGTGGGACCGCCAGCGCGAGGCGACCGAAGCCGAGGAGCGCCTGCGCCTTGCCCGCGAGGGCGACGAGCTCGGTGTTGTCGTTCGCCGGCGGACGTCGGAGGTCAATTGATTTTTCCGCTTGACCTCGACTTAGGTTGAGATTGTACGCCGTTCGTGGAGCCCGAAAACGCCATTATCCAGGAACGGAACAATCGAAATGAACGGCATAAATCAGAACGTTAACGGCGGCAGCGTGTTCAGGGTGGACAAGTTCGTCGTCCCGGCCGCCGCCCGCGAGGAGATCCTCGTCAAGGTCAAGACGACGCATGAATTGCTGCGCCAGCAGCAGGGGTTCGTGCAGGATTTCCTGCTCGAGCAATTTTCGGGGCCAGGCGAATTCAACCTGGTGACGATCGTCGAATGGGAAAGCCAGGCGGCCGTCGACAAGGTCGTTCCGATCGTCAAGGCCGCGCATGAGCGTATCGCCTTCAGTCCGCAGGAGACGATCGCGCGCCTCGGCGTGCGGGCCGACATCGCCAACTATCAGCGGATTCCCGAGGCATAGAGCAACGTGAACTGCTCTAGGCTTACGGCCAGCCAATACCGGGTGCCGGCGCTTCAACGCTCAGCACCTGGCCGGTGCGGGCGTCGCTGACCATGTGCTCGAAGCCGCGCCACTCGGCGGCGACGATGAACAGCGTCCTCCTGTCCGCGCCGCCCAGCATGCAGGCAAAGCAGCCGCGATCGACGGTGACGATCTGCAGCACCTCGCCGCCTTCGCGCACCCGTACGCAGCGCTTGTTGGGAACATCCGCGTACCAGACCGCGCCTTCGGCATCGAGGCAGATGCCGTCGGGATAGCCGTCGAGGTCGGCCCACACGCGCCGGTTGGACAGGCTGCCGTCGGCGGCGATATCGAAGGCGGTCAGCCGGTTGCCATGGGATTCGGCAAGGATCAGCGTCTTGTTGTCCGGCGTCACCGCCATGCCGTTGGCAAAGGCGATGTTGTCAGCCACTTGCCGGACCGCGCCGTCCGGCATGATCAGCACGATGGTGCCCGGGCCGAAATACTCACCGGCAGCCGGCGCCGGCCCGCCGCCATTGACATAGATGTTGCCGCGCCCATCGACGACGATCTCGTTCCACGGGCTTTTCGACAGGCCGCGCAGATCGGCATGGGTGACGAGCCTGCCATCGACCTCCTGTCGCAGCAGCAAGCCTTCCCGGCCTGAGACGACCAGCAGCCGCCCATCCGGCAGCCAGTCGATGGAATAGGGCAGGACGGCCGGCACAGTGAGCATGATTTCGCGATTGCCGTCGGCATCGATCGCTATGATCTCGCCGGTGCCCCAGTTGCAGAACCACAGGCGTCCGTCATGCCAGCGCGGCGATTCCCCGAAGGCGAGGCCAGCACTAACGAGACGCGCCGGGGTGACCGATTGTATCCGCATTACGGAACTCCTTGTTGCGCGTCATCATGGCTGAAAGCCTTGGATGTCTCACCAAGGACGGGCGAGGGGGCTTCTTTCCGACAGCCGCTTTGTTATTTCGTTTAGGAAAAGTTGCCGATAGGGCGCTGGCACCGCATCACGGTGGCTTGTTCGTTGTCATCGGTATCGGCGCCGGCGGGTGTTGACCGCGCCGCCAGCATTTTGCAGGTACTGTAGCCCATCGTCAGGCCCGCCAGCCGCAACGAATGCGGCGTCGCCGATTGTTGCGTTGCGGCGAAGGGGGCTTTCAGCTATTGAGGCCCGACCTGAAACGGAGCCCGGCCCAGCCCGATGAGCCTTGTCGATACGGTCAAGAACGCGTTCGTACCGATCCATCGCGAGGGCTATCCCTTCATCGCGGCCTTTGGCGCGGGCACACTTTTCCTTGGCTATTTCTCCTCGGTCCTGTTCTGGATCGGCCTGATCCTGACCGCCTGGTGCGTCTATTTCTTCCGCGATCCCGAACGCGTCACGCCGGTCGATGACCGCTTGGTCGTGAGCCCCGCCGATGGCATTATCTCGGCTGTAGGGCCGGCCGTGCCGCCGCGCGAGCTTGGCCTCGGCAATGTCGAGATGACCCGCATCTCGGTGTTCATGAACGTCTTTTCCTGCCATGTGAACCGCTCGCCCGTGCGCGGCCGCATCGCCAAGATCGAGCATCGGCCGGGAAAATTCCTCAACGCCGAACTCGACAAGGCCAGCACCGAGAACGAACGCAACGGCCTGGTCATCGAAAGCCCCAACGGCACGGTGGCGGCCGTCCAGATCGCCGGCCTGGTGGCGCGCCGCATCGTCTGCTGGGCCGAGGCCGGCGGCTCGATCGGCACTGGCGAGCGTTTCGGCCTGATCCGCTTCGGCTCGCGTGTCGACGTGTTCCTGCCTTTGACCGCGACGCCACGCGTCGCCGTTGGCCAGACGGCCGTCGGCGGTGAAACCGTGCTCGCCGAATTCGGCGGCGTCGCCGGCACCCCGCTGGTCAGGATTTCCTGAGCCTTGGGCGCGCCGTTCAAGAAGTTCGAGGCCCATGCCAGCGGCGGTCCGCGCATCCGCGAGATCCCGATGCGCATGGTGCTGCCCAATCTGGTCACCGTTCTGGCCATCTGCGCCGGCCTGTCCGGCATCCGCTTTGCCTTCGAGGACCGCTTCGAGACGGCGGTTGTGATGGTGCTGCTGGCCGCCTTTCTCGATGGCATCGACGGCCGCCTGGCGCGGATGCTGAAGGCGACCTCCAAATTCGGCGCGCAGATGGATTCGCTCGCCGACATCGTCAATTTCGGAGTCGCGCCGGCCTTGGTGCTTTATGCCTTTCTGCTCGACCGCGCCGGCTCGCCCGGGTGGATCGCCGCCCTTCTGTTCGCCATCGCCTGCGGGCTCAGGCTCGCCCGCTTCAACGTGCTCGACGACGAGAAGGCCGAGCGTCCGCTGTGGCAGTCGGAATATTTCGTCGGCGTGCCGGCGCCGGCGGGCGCGGTGCTGGTGATGCTCCCGCTCTATCTGTTTTTCCTGAGGCTCGGGCTGGAGCCAAGCCGGCCGGCCGCCTTCGTCGCCACCGGCTTCACCATCCTTGTCGCCTTCCTGCTGGTCAGCCGGCTGCCGGTCTATTCCGGCAAGAGCATCAAGATCCCTGGCGACAGGGTGCTGCCGGTCATTCTGGCCGTCGTGCTCTACATCCTCTTGCTGATGACCTATCCCTGGTACACGCTGACCGCATCGGTCGCGGGTTATCTGATCTTCCTGCCGTTTTCCGTGCGCGCCTATTCCAAGCGCGCCAAGCTCGAAGGCGAGAAGGTGCCGCCTTCGGACATAGGTTAGAAGGTTCGCCGAAGTCCTTGATCTGACTCAGGCCGCAATGCCCCGCCCCAGCCTGTCGATCGCCAGCTTTCTGGTCGAGACATAATCGGTCTTGCCGGAGCCCAGCACCGGGATTTCCTCCACCTTGACGATGTCGTTGGGCACCATGAGTTCGGCGGCCCCGGCTTTCTTGCCGAACTGGCGCAGCTCTTCGGGATTGGCATCGTCGGCGGTGGTGACCAGCACGATGCGCTCGCCGCGCCTCTTGTCGGGCACCGCCACCGCCGCATGGCGTTCTTCCGGCCACAGCGACTGCACCAGCATCTCGACCGCGCCCAGTGACACCATCTCGCCGGCGATCTTGGCGAAGCGCTTGGCGCGGCCGCGAATGGTGATGAAGCCTTCGCGGTCGACGGCGACGATGTCGCCGGTGTCATGCCAGCCGCTCAGCGGCTGTAGCTCGCCGGGGCGGTCCGAGGTCATGTAGCCCATCATCAGATTGGGTCCGTCGAGCCACAACTGGCCGGCATCCGAGATGCCCTCGACCGGCTCCAGCTTCATGCGCATGGCCGGCAACAGACGGCCGACTGTACCATCGCGGCCGTGGATGGCGGTGTTGACCGCGACCACGGGTGCCGCCTCGGTCAGCCCGAAACCTTCGATGATCTCGGCCTGGAAGCGCTCGCGATAGACGCGGCGGGTTTCCGGCTTCACCGCCTCGGCGCCGGCGACGACGAAGCGCAGGCTGGAGAAGTCGCCATCCTTGGCGGTGCGCGCATAGTTGGCGAGGAAGGTGTCGGTGCCGAACATGATCGTTGGCTTCACCTTGCGGGCGATCTCGGGGATGATCTTGTAGTGGAGCGGCGAGGGGTAGAGGAACAGTTTTACGCCGGTGACCAGCGGCAGGATGGTGCCGCCCGTCAGGCCGAAGGAATGGAACACCGGCAGCACGTTGAGCAGAATATCGGCCGGCGAGATGGTGATGCGCGCCTCGGCCTGCATGGCATTGGCGAGAAGGTTCTTCTGCGACAGGACAACCGCCTTCGGCGTACCTTCCGAGCCCGAGGTGAACAGGATGACGCCCGGCTTGGCCGCATCCTGCCTCTGCAGCGGCAAGCGCCACAGCAAGGCGGCGGCAAGCTTGTCCAGCGCGGTGACGCTGGCCCGAACATCTTCCAGCCACAGCAGCCTGGCGCCGCCCTTCTCGACCGCAGCGACGATATCGGCAAGATCGGCCTTCTCGACGAAGGCGCGCGAGGAGATGACGGTGCGGATGACGGCCGTGCGCACGGCGGCGGTGACGCTCGCCGGCCCGGCGGTGTAGTTGATCATCGCCGCCACCCGGCCCGCCGAGAGAAGACCGACGAATGACAGCACGACGCCATTGGCGTTGGGCAGCATTATTCCCACCGCCTCGCCTGGCGCCGTCACCGCCTCGAAGCGCCTGCCCAGCACGCGGGCGCCGATGAACATCTTGCGGTAGCTCAGCGCGCCCGAGATGACGTCCTCGATGATCGGATGCGAGGCGCCGACCCTGGCCGCGGCATCGCGCATGGCCAGGAACAGGCCGCGGTCGAGGTCGTTGCCGAAAAGCCGGGCCTCTGCGACGCGGTCGAACAGCGCATTGGTGTTCGAGGCCTGGTCCGGATTGCGCGCCACCAGTTCGGCGATGGTCATCGGCTCCAGCACGCTCATCGCGAGCTGCGGAAACCAGTGCCGCGGGGCCTTGGCCGCCGGAGTCAGGGAAACCGGCAGGCTCCGTGCACCGGCGACAAAGATCGGCACGATGCGGGCGTCGGCCTGCATGGCAATGCGAGTGACGGCGCGAAACAGCCGAAACGTCTTGACGTCAGGCTCGACCGCATCCGGCAGATAGACGGCGAGCCGGCCCTTGCCCTTCAGCACACGCACCAGCCGGCGGCTGACGAAAAGATGTTCGGCATTGAAGGCGATCGTGCGGCCAACCTCACGCCAGGGTTCTAGCCACGGCGAGCGCGCCGAGACCTCGTCCAGAATGTGCAGCGTGTCATCCGGCAGCAGCGACAGCATCAACGCCGGTTCGAAGCGCGACTGGTGCGAGATGACGTAGATGACAGGAGCCTGCGCCTTGCGCGCGATCCTGATGCGGTTGTCGCTGATCCGGTAGGCGAGCTTGAAAGGCACGTAGAGCATCGCCTGGCTGAAACGCAGGCCGAGGCGGAATTTTTCCACCACGCCGATCAGCAGCCAGGCCAGAACGAGACCCGCAAGCAGCGCCAGTGTCAGGATCATGCCGCTTCTCTCCCAACGATCTTTGTCATCGCGGCTCTTACGCGGCCGCGTCGGCGCAGAGCCTAGCGCAAGTGGGCGCTAGGTCAATGTGGGAAGAGACGGTGTTCCTTCTCCCTCCGGAGGGAGAAGGAACGACCCCTACGCCGCCTTCAACCGCCCGCTGATGAAGCGGAACTCCTGCGTCTTGCCGCCATAGCCATAGGCGGCTGCCGGCACTTCATGCACGAAGGCATAGCTTTCCTCGTGCACGCCGCCCAGCAGGCGACCGAAGGCATCGAAGAGAGCCTTGAGATAGGCTTCCAGCTCGAGTTTGGTGTTGGTGCCGTCGACCACCTTGATATCCAGCCAGAACGTGTTGGTGCCATGCTCGGCCAAGGATTTGCCGCCGGCGAACCAGTGCTGCGGATCGATATAGGATACGGCAACGGCGGTGATCGTCGGATCCTTGCGCAATTGCGTGGCGGTGATCTCGGTTATTTCCCTGGCGATACTGGCGGACAAAGCGGCATCTGGCTTGCCGGTGACGCTGACATTGATGATGGGCATTTTTCATCTCCTTGGTTTCTGGCGGCATCTGACCGCCGTTGGAGAGATTATGTCACTGTCATTTAGTCAAAAAAATCGAATTGTTTTGAAATAAAGATTCGATATTATCGAACTATGGAAGCGCTCGATCCGGATCTGCTCAAAACCTTCCTCGCTTTTGTCGACAGCGGTTCGCTGGCGCGGGCGGCCATCAGCGTTGGCCGTTCGCCTTCGGCCGTGACCGCCCAGATGCAGCGGCTGGAGGAGATCGTCGGCGAGCCGCTTCTGGCGCCGCAAGGCAGGGGGCGCGGCCTGACGCCGGCCGGCGAGGACCTCGTCGGCCACGCCAGGCGCATTCTTGCCGCGCACCGTGAGGCGTGGCTGGCGCTGAAGGGCGCGCGGGCTGCAGGGCGTGTCGCCATCGGCACGACACAGGATTTCGCCGACAGCGGCCTGCCGGAGCTTTTGCGTGCCTTCGCCACCAGCCATCCGCGCGTCAGGATCGAATTGCGGGTTGGCCGCTCCGCCGAACTGGCGCAGGCACTGCAGGCCGGCAGCCTCGATCTGGCGATTGTCATGCGCCAGGCGGCCGCGCCGGACGAGGTCGGCGTCCTGCGTGAGCCGATGATGTGGCTGTGTTCAGGGAAAGGGCTGGCCTCGCGGCAGGAAGAATTGCCACTGGCGCTGCTCGATCCCTATTGCGGGTTCCGCGAGGCCGCACTGGCGGCGCTCGATGCTGCCGGCCGCCGCTACCGCATCGCCGCCGGCAGCGCCAGCCTGGCCGGACTGCGCACCGCGGTGAATGCCGGCGTTGCGCTGACCTTGCGAACCCCGCGCTTTGCCCATTTCGGCATTGTCGAAGCGCCGCGCGAGTTGGGCCTGCCGCCGGTTCCGATGGCCGAATTCGCGATCCGGCTGCGTGCCGGTGCCGATGCTTCCGCGGGCGATCTGGCGGCGCTGCTCAGCGGCAACCTGGCCCTGTCCCAGCCGCCCGGCTGATTTGGCGCCAGCCTATCGCAAGAAACCCCGACCTGCGGTCGGGCTCCTTGGCAAAGAAAAAGCCGACCTTGCGGTCGGGCCTATTTAGAAAGAAAAAGCCGACCTTGCGGTCGGCTTGGGAGTAGGACGGGCCGAGGGGTTTGGGGGGACTCGGGGGGTGGCCCGTCACACCAATAATGTCTGAGTCCGATGATGGTTCCGTGACCGCGTCACTTTATTAAGAAATATTTCACGCTGCCTGCTTCGAGCGGGCTGCCAGCCAGTCGCGGCCGGCATGGGCGAGCACCGCGCAGAGCACAATGGCGCCGCCGACCATGCTGGCGACAGGCGGTATCTCGGCCAGGAAAAGGAAGGCAAACAGGATCGCGAACGGCACTTCCGCCGAGCCGAGCAGGCCGGATTCAGGCGCCGGAATAAGCCGCGCCCCTTCCGTCCACAGGATCGACGACAATGCGAAGGACGCGCCGAAGGTGACGAGCAGAACGGCATCCCTTGCCGACACCGCCAGGGGATCGGTGATGAACCAGCCGAGAATGAACAGCAGGAAGGCTGAAACCGCGCCGGCCCACACCACCGGCGTGTCGCGGAAGGCGCGCACCATGATCATGTAGAGCGCGCTGCCGGCCGTCATCAGCAGCGCCAGCCCGTCGCCGAACAGATGGCCGGTGCCGAAGCCCGACCAGACCATGATGCCTACGCCGCACAGCGACACGGCCGCCGCGAGCATCGTCTGCAGGCGGAAAGGCTCGCGCACCAGCACCCAGGCCAGCAGGGCGGCAATGAAGGGCGACGTGGCGTAGATGACCGCGACATTGGCGACGTAGGTGAATTTGAACGCCGAGATGAAGGCGATGCTCGCCAGCGCGCCTTCCACCGCCAGCAGCCAGCCCCGCCAGCCAAGCCGCAGCGTGCCGCGGTTGCCCGAGCGATGGCGGCGCCACAGCACATAGAGGCTGATCAGGATCGAGCCGACAAAGCCGCGCCAACAGGTGATGGTCAGCGGATCGGCATGGATCGACTTGGTCAAGACACCGGTCAGGCCGAACACCGCCGCCGATGACGACACCAATATGATGCCAAGCGTGCGTTCGGTGGTTTCGGTTGTGGCGGCTGCGACGTCAGTCATGCCGGCAACCTACCCCGTCCGGTGCTGACATCGTAGGGTCAGCAGTGAGCGCCATCCGCATCACAGCCGCTTGCGGAAATGCTCGCCGCCGACAATCAGCAGCCCGGCGGCGATGATCAGGGCGGCACCCAGGAACACTTCGCGGCGCGGCACGTCGCCCCAGATCGCGAAGCCGAGCGCGAACGCCCACAACAGCGAGCTGTATTCGAGAGGCGCGAGGATCGATGTCGGCGTACGCTTCATGCCTTCGAAGAGGAGGTATTGCGCCAGGCCGCCAAGCGCGCCGACGCTGGCAAGAAGCAGCAACTGGGCCAGACCAGGCGTATGCCACAGCGCCGGCACCGCCGAAAACAGCAGGAAATAGAAGTTATTGAGGAGAAGCTGGATCATCGAGCGTTCGGCAAGCGCTGTCTTGCGCAGGAGCACGATGGCAATGGCCCACAAGAGGGCGGCCGCAAGCACCAGCAGCACCGGCACGGACAGGCCGAGATGGGTCGGGTCGCAAGCGACGAAGACGCCGGCAAAACCGATCAAAACCGCCAGCCAGCGCAACATCGGCACCTTTTCGCCGAGCAGGAACACCGAAAACACGGTGACGATGATCGGCGCTGCGTAGTAGACGGTGGTCAGCTCGGCGAGCTGCAGGCTGCGCGCGGCGTTATAGTAACAGAGCCAGGCGGCAAGGGTGAAGGCGCTGCGCACCAGCATGGGCCGCACGATCGGCGAGCGCACCGTGTCGGCAAACAGCTGCCGCCCGCCAATTGCCGCGCAGGCGCCAAGAATGGTGATGCTGCGGTAGAACATGATCTGCCAGACCGTCATTCCCGTGACCAGCAGCTTGATCGAGGCGTCCTGCGTCGAAAACAAGAGATAGGCGGCACCGGTCAGCAGGATGCCAGCGAGAACCCTTTCGCGTGTTTCGAGAATGGCGACATCGGCCATAGGCGCGGACCAAAGGTGCGGGAAGCGACAGGGATGGCTTGAGGACTCTGCGAAATCATGCCTCGGCTCCCAGCTATACGGGTGAAAGCCGACACCGCGCTACGCCAGCCCTGAGCTTGCATTGGCGCAGGGGCCACCGCGACCGTCCTTATGAGTGCGAGCCGGCCTGACGCATCCGCCATGGTCTTGCAGCAGCGGCTGACAAGTCACTTAGAACCCTGAGCCAACAATCTTGGGCGGTGCCTTGCGAACCCCGCGGCCATAGTCGAGAAGCGCGCGCTCCCAAAGCACGCTGCTCTCGTATCGATCATCGGAAAATTTCTCAAAACTGGCGTCAAAGATGATTCTGCCGTTGAAATTTGGGCTGCATTCAGCCGGATTGCGGATGACGCCTTGGGTATCGATCTGGCACCACATCCGACGCATGTCGTCAGCGACCCAGGCAAGACCGTTCGCGTAGCACCGCAGCGCCCGATATTTTGGCGGAACGAAAACGGTCCCGTCGGCTGCGGCAAGTCCCCACAATGTTTGGCCGGTGGTGTCGGTGCTGAAGAAGTGACCGCCATCCTCGCCGCAGGCAAGTACCGCTGCTCGATCCTTCTTGCGGGTCGGTTCGGGTACCTGCTGTCCCTGAGCATTGACCCATGACTTCCGACCATCGACGTCAATTACGAAAACGCCATCATCATCGGGCCGGAGATTGTCAAACTGCGGAGCTGCCGAGTATCTGCCCTTGGCATCGATCACGCCCCACTTTCCACCTTCCTCGACAGCGGCATATCCGTCCTGAAAATTGTAGACGTTGTCAAAGCTTGGCTTCGACATCAGCAAATGGCCGCCTGTGTCGACAAATCCCCACTGGCCGTTGAGGGTAACCGGGGTTGGCCGGTCGCAGTCCAGCTTGAGAAAAGCCTGCTCAAACAGATAGGATTCGGTGGGCTTGCCATTCGCATCGACGAAGCGAAACTTGCCTGACCGTTTTTCCACCTTGATGCCGGAAGGGCATTGGGAAAGGATTTCTCCGTCTTCCGGGTTCGCGACAATCTGGCCGCGCCGGTCGAGCCCAACCCATTGATCGCCGATGCGAACTATACTGACATCGCCTTTCTCAGCCAATCTGGCGTCGTCGAAATAACGGCTGCCAAGGAGTTGGCCGCTTATGTCGACGATTCCCTTTTTGTCATCGTTTCGAACCAGCTTGAGGCCATTTCGCCAATAGAAGGTGCCATCGAACTTGATCGGCACGACGAGATCTCCTTTGGAGTCTACCGCGCCGCATACCTTCCGCTTCGACGGATCGGACGGGGTCGGCTTTATATTGCACACGGTGGCGAACCCATCGGTGAGTGGGGACACGTCCTCATATCGGGGAGTGATTTGCCAGGTTCCATCCGATCGCAGGAGCCCGAACTCGCCCAAATTGTTGTCTTCGGTGCTGGCCCAAAGCAACAGATGGTCCGGGTCGTCGAAGTATCGAAGTCTGTAGATTTCCGAACTCAGGGATCGGGTCCGAACGTGCCAGAGGCGATATTGCGGCGAGGGGTTTTTGACAAAGTCGAGCTGCAAAGTCCGTTTAGCGTCCCTCAGGCTTTCGCAGCCATTGAAACCAGCCGCCTGCCAGGCACCTTCGCTGACAAGAACCGTATCTTCTCCGAACGGCATCGCGCGCGCATAGTTGGGTTCGACGACGAAGTTGCCCGAGCGATCTATGACGCCCGCCTTGCCATCAAGCACGACCTCGGCAAGGCCTTTTGTGAAGCCCGCAACCACGTCGAATTTGGCGGGAACCACGAGCTTGCCCGCACGGTCGATGAAGCCAAACTTTCCGTTGATTCTGACGCCGGCGAATCCGTCGGAAAAAGGCAGTGCGACTTCGAACCGCCATGGGATGACCTGATTTTTTGACTGGTCAACGTAGCCGCACAGGTTGAAACTGCCACCACAGGCGACCGTCAAGCCATTTGGCTCTGCCGGCTTTCCTGCAAACTGGCCGGGTGAACAGGACATGAGGACGAATGAGGCCGCTTGGTCGGTCGGGGCAAAGACCACCAGGGCGCCAAACCCCATCGCCAGCGCGTGCATCAGACATTTCCCAACCAATGCCGAGCTCCCTCAAACCGACCGAACGCGACAACCATAGCTTCGGGTTGTGGCAGAAATCCTATTCTGCAGATCTGCCGGAACTGTCTCGATCACGACGCTAAGCAAACAGACGAAAGAGGCAACGAAATGGACGCCACCGAACTTAAGGCGATGCAGGCGCCGCTGAAGCAGGCCTATCGCGAGGATGCCTCGCAGGCGCTGATCACGCTGAGAGCGAAGGGCTCTATCGACGACCAGTCGGTGGCCTGCAAGGTGGAGACGGGCAGGGCGATCGCTGTCGCTGGTCTGCATCCGGCAACCGGCGGCTCAGGCCTCGAGCTCTGCTCCGGCGACATGCTCTTGGAAGCACTCGTGGCTTGCGCCGGGGTGACGTTGAAGGCAGTGGCGACGGCGCTCGAGTTCAAGCTCGGCGCCGCAACGGTGGAAGCCGAAGGCGATCTCGATTTTCGCGGCACCCTTGGTGTCGCCAAGGATGCACCGGTCGGTTTTCGTGCCATCCGGCTCAATTTCGCTCTCGGCACGGATGAACCGCAGGAGCGCATTGATTCACTGCTGAAGCTGACCGAACGCTATTGCGTGGTGTTCCAGACCATCAGCCAGAAGCCGGAATTGACGGTGAGTGCCCGGCACTGAAAACAACAAGGCCCGCAGCCAACGGCTGCGGGCCTTGTTGCGACGGATGCTTACTGCGCGGCCGGTTCCTCGGCATCGCCCTCATCGGTGAAGGGCGAGGCGCTCGGCACGCACTGCACGGACCAGCCAGCGGGGGTCGGCTGCTTCTGATATTCGGTGATGGCTGCGGTGCACTGTTCGCGCTTGTCGAAGGTGCTGGGCAGCACCACCATGCCGCCCTGTGGACCGGCGATTACCAGATACCAGACCAATGCTGCGGTCGTAGCCATGGGAGTTTCCTTGTTCTGCCCAGTTTGGGCTCTCGCTGTTGTGGGAGTCGCTACGATCCTAACAACTCCGGGGAAATGACGAAAGCATGACCGCCGCGCAGCTTTTCCCCCTCAGATCACAGCCGCGTGATGATGTGGCGGGTCTCTGAGTAGGGTTTGCGACCTACGCTGCTCAGTTGGTTGCAAAGCAGTAAAACAACCCGTCGCCACCGGTGCCCTTCAGGGCTTCCTGGCTGCAGCCGCCGCGTGAGGCATGCGAGGAATTCCACGATTTTGCCGCCGCCGAATCGTCGAGCCCGGTGCGGTCATGATGACCCATCATTGCCGCCCCTTCGGCGCCGCTCATCGTCCAGTCGCCGCAGGTCTGGTCGGCAATCCTGGTGCCGTCGGGTTTCGACCCTGTCAGCATGTCATGCCGGTTCGGTGTGTCGCCGCGGCCATTCACTACTTCGCCCTTTTCATTCAGCGCCGTCTGCTTGGTGATGCCGTTGGCGTCGCCGTGCAGCGAGGCGACATCGTCGGCGATTTTCTCACCCTTGGCGTTGAACCAAGGGCCTTTGCCGATGCGGTCGCGGGCATCCTCGGCGCTTGTTGAGAGATAGGCATGCCAGCTCTTGCCGGTGACGCCGGCTGCTTCGGCCAGCGAAGCGCAATGCGCGTCGGCTCCCTTCAGGCCGCCGAGATCGGCGCCCTTGCCGGAGCCGACACTGGTGACGAAGAAACTCATCTTGGCATCTTGCGAGACGGCCACACCTGATGTCGCGCCGAGAGCGGCTGCAAAGGCGGTGGCGGCAACGAAGAGAAGTCTGCGCATATCGATCCTCCTGTTTCGAATGTCCTACGTTCGAAGAACGTAGCCGGAGGCTCTTTTAATCCCTGGCATAGGCTACCCAAATGCGGTTCCGGGAGCCGTCAAAAACCAGGGCGCGAATTTATTCGGGCTGCCTGTAGGCGACGAAGCGATTGTGCTTGGCCTGGAAGATCAACCCGGTCTCTTTCAGCTCCGGGCTGGCCAACGGCACGATACGCTTGGCGATCTCGGAAGGGTGCGGCAGCGTCTCCGGATCCTCGCCTGGCACGGCCTGGGCCCGCATGGCGGTGCGGGTGGCGCCTGGGTCGGCGGCATTGACGCGCAGCGGCAGGCTTTGCGTCTCATGCGCCCAGGAGCGCATCATGGTCTCGACCGCCGCCTTCGAAGCCGCGTAAGGTGCCCAGAAAGCGCGTGCCGAATGCGCCGCGTTGGACGACAGGATGATGGCCCGGCCGGCATCCGAAAGCCTGAGCAGCGGGTCGACCGAGCGGATCAGCCGCCAGGTCGAGGTGACGTTGATGGTCATCACCTTTTCGAAGGTCTTGGCCTCGACATGGCCGATCGGCGAGATGACGCCGAGCACACCGGCATTGGCAACGAGGATGTCGAGCTTGCCCCAGCGTTCATGGATGGCGCCGCCCAGCCGGTCGATGCCGGCCATGTCGACGAGATCGAGCGGCACCAGCGTCGCCTGGCCGCCGGCCGCCTTGATCTGGTCGTCGAGTTCCTCCAGCCCGCCGACCGTGCGCGCGACCGCGATGACATGAGCCCCGGCGGCGGCTAATTCCTTGGCGATGAAATAGCCGATGCCGCGCGAGGCGCCGGTGACGACCGCGACGCGGCCGGTAAGGTCGAGGGTCATGCGAGAATTTCCGTAAGGTCTGGCCTACGCCCCACTGTTCGCCAGCAGCGACAGCGTGCGCACATTGTCGTGGCCTTCGAAGTCGAGCAGGCGGGTCGGATACTGGCCGGTGAAGCAGGCGTCGCAGAACTGCGGTTGCTCATCGTTGCGGCTGGCCTCGCCGACCGCGCGGTAGAGGCCGTTGATGGAGAGGAAGCCCAGCGAATCGACACGGATGAATTCGGCCATCTCTTCCACCGACATGCGCGAAGCCAGGAGCTTCGATTTCTCCGGCGTGTCGACGCCGTAGAAGCAGGAGGCGCTGGTCGGCGGCGAAGCAATGCGCATATGCACTTCCCGGGCGCCGGCATCGCGCACCATCTGCACGATCTTCTGGCTGGTGGTGCCGCGCACGATCGAATCGTCGACCAGCACGACACGCTTGCCCTCGATCATACGGCGGTTGGCGTTGTGCTTCAGCTTGACGCCCATGTGGCGGATCGAATCGCCGGGCTGGATGAAGGTACGGCCGACATAGTGGTTGCGGATGATGCCGAGCTCGAAGGGAATGCCGGCCGCCTGGCTGAAGCCGATCGCAGCGGGCGTGCCCGAATCCGGCACCGGCACGACGATGTCGGCCTCGACGGGGTTTTCCTGTGCCAGCTCTGCGCCGATGCGCTTGCGCACCTCGTAGACGTTGCGGCCCTCGACCGAAGAATCCGGCCGGGCGAAATAAACATATTCGAAGATGCAGAAGCGCGTTTTCTGCGGCTCGAACGGGAACAGGCTTTCAATGCCCTTGGAGGTGACGACGACCATCTCGCCGGGCTTCAGGTCGCGCACGAAACGCGCACCGATGATATCGAGCGCGCAGGTCTCGGAAGCGAGGATCCAGGCACCGTCGAGGTCGCCCAGCACCAGCGGGCGGATGCCGAGCGGATCGCGGCAGCCGATCATCTTCTTGGCCGTCATCGCCACCAGCGAGAAGGCACCTTCAACCTGCCGCACGGCGTCGATGAAGCGCGAGTTGAGGTCGCGTTCCTTGCTGGTCGCAACCAGATGCAGAAGCGTCTCGGTGTCGGAGGTCGAGGAGAAGATCGCGCCCTGCTTCTGCAGCGCGCGCTGCACCGTCATGGCGTTGGTCAAATTACCATTGTGGGCGACGGCGAAGCCGCCATCGGCCAACTCGGCGAAGAAGGGCTGGATGTTGCGCATGCCGGCGCCGCCTGTCGTGGCGTAGCGCGTATGGCCGATGGCGCGGTTGCCTTGCAGGCTGTCAATGACGCGCTGCTTGGTGAAAGTGTCGCCGATCAGGCCGACATGGCGTTCGACATGGAACTGGCTGCCGTCATAGGAAACGATGCCTGCCGCTTCCTGGCCCCGATGCTGCAGCGCATGCAGGCCGAGTGTGACGATTGCCGCTGCGTCCTGCCGGCCGAAAATGCCGAAGACACCGCATTCGTCGTGGAAATGGTCGTCGGCCTCGGCGGAAAGCACGTCGTCTGCGTCTGCCATCTTAAGCTCCGCTAAAATCGCCATATAATGCGGGTTCGCGTCGAAAGCAACGCGCGCCGTAAAGTCGTTCACACCATCGTCTGCTCGGGCGCCCTTTCGGGTGTCAGTTTGCCGGTGCTGCTGGTGCGGCCGGTGCTGGCTTGGCTGTGTTGTCCGCGGGGCCAGCGTCATTGTCGTCCGGGGCCGGCGCATTTGCATCGTCACCTGTTGCCGGCACATCCGCCGCTGGCGCATCCGGGGCGGCCGGAGTCTCGCCACCCGCTTTCGGGCTGAGCTTCTTGAGGATTGCGTTTTCGGTGTCGGCGGGCAGCAGGTTCTCGATCTTGGCGCCGATCGATTCCAGCAATGGCCGTGATTTGGCGTCGGTCACCCAGGCCGGGGCCTTGGCGCCGGCCAGCCAGTTGAAGAACAAAAGCGCCACCGCGACGACCAGGATGCCGCGCGCGGCGCCATAGAGGAAACCGAGCGTGCGGTCGAGTGCGCCGATGCGCGAATCGATGATCCAGTCGGCCAGCTTCATGGTGATGACGGAGACGACAATCAGCGCGACGACGAAGACGACGCCGGCGGAGGCCGCCATGGCGATCTTCTCATTCTCGATGTAGGGCTTCAGATAGGGCAGGACGGGCTTGTAGAAGAAGAAAGCCGCCGCCGCCGCTGCCGCCCATGAGACGACCGACAGGACCTCGCGCGAAAAGCCGCGAACCATGGCGAGCATCGCCGAGACCAGGGTGAAGCCGACCAGGATTCCGTCAAGCAGCGTAATCGGCATGTCTTTCGCCCCACTCCGATCTCTTTTTCACGGCTCGGCGAGCCGCGTCATTCTTCGTCGTCCACGCGGCTTCGACGTGAGCCGGCTATGCGTGCCACGAGGTCGGCAAGCTCGGTGGGCTGGAAAGCACCGGCCCCGATCCCTCCGGCAAGTTCCTCGCTGCCCAAGGGCAGAACCGCGCTACCAAAACCCAGCTTTTCGGCTTCCTTGAGGCGCTGCTGCGCATGCGCGACCGGCCTCACAGCACCCGACAGGCTGATTTCGCCGAAATAGACGCAATCGGCGGGAAGGGCAAGACCAGTGAGCGAGGAAACCAGTGCGGCGGCGACCGCGAGATCGGCCGCCGGCTCGCTGATGCGATAGCCGCCGGCGACGTTGAGATAGACGTCGTGCTGGCCGAAGCGAACGCCGCAATGCGCCTCCAGCACCGCCAGCACCATCGACAGTCGAGCGCCGTCCCAGCCGACCACTGCCCGGCGCGGCGTGCCGAGCGAGGATTGCGCTACCAGCGCCTGGATCTCGACCAGAACCGGCCTCGTGCCTTCCATACCGGCGAAAACGGCGGCACCCGGAGACTTGGCATGCCGCTCGCCGAGAAACAGCTCCGACGGGTTGGAGACTTCGCGCAAACCCTTGTCCGACATTTCGAAGACGCCGATTTCGTCGGTCGGTCCGAAGCGGTTCTTCACCGTGCGCAGGATGCGGTAATGGTGGCCGCCTTCGCCCTCGAAATAGAGCACGCCGTCGACCATGTGCTCGACCACGCGCGGGCCGGCGATCTGGCCTTCCTTGGTGACATGGCCGACCAGCACGATCGCGGCACCCGTGGATTTCGCATAGCGGATCATCGCCTGGGCGGAGGCGCGCACCTGGGTGACCGTACCCGGCGCCGAATCGGCAAGGTCGGTCCACAGCGTCTGGATGGAATCGAGAATGACCAGATCCGGCCGCTTGCCGTCGGCGATCGTGGCAAGAATGTCCTCGACATTGGTCTCCGCCGCCAGCTCGACCGGTGTGTCGGCGACGCCGAGCCGCTGCGCCCTCAGCCTGATCTGCGCGACGGCTTCTTCGCCCGAGACATAGACGATGCGGTGGCCTCGCGACGCCAGCGCGGCGGCAGCCTGGGTGAGCAGCGTCGACTTGCCGATGCCGGGATCGCCGCCGACCAGAAGTGCGGAGCCGCGCACGAAGCCGCCGCCGGTGGCGCGGTCGAGCTCGCCGATGCCCGAGATGATGCGCGGCGCGTCCTCGATGTCGCCCGAAAGCGTGGTCAGCACCACCGCTCGGCCCTTGCGGGCGTTGCGCGTATTGGCAGGCCCCGAGCCGATGCCACCGGAGGTGCCTTCCTCGACCAGCGTGTTCCATTCGCCGCAGGCATCGCATTTGCCGGCCCAGCGCTGATGCACCGATCCGCAATTCTGGCAGATGAACTGGACGCGCGATTTGGCCATCAGTTTATCGATTCCAAAAGATATTTCTGGCGATCCCAATAGATCGGCAACGCCTCTTCGATCATATCGAAATGGATGCGGCGCTGACCGTTGCTTTGGGCCCAATTGTCATATGCCGACCAACACGCATAGGTGAATAATTGACGGCGAAGTTGTTCTCTCGTCTGACTTCCTCGTGGAGCGTCTCAAGTAATTTCATAAGTGCGGTCGAAAGGCGGCGTTCCTTGAGCCGTTGCATCAGAAGGAATGAACATCCGATCGCAGACACGGACGTATCGTGCCGGGATTCTTGCAGCGAAAGAGCCAAAAAGCTCAGAAGATCATCGATGTCGGCGGCCCTTCCAAGCTTCCATATTCGATAGAGACCAGTCACTGCCGCGCTTCTTGTGTAGTCGTCGACATTTTTGGCAAGGAATTTCCGCACCAATTCGATGTTCTCGGACGTCGGTTCGCTCGAATAGCAAAACACCAGCAAACCGGCGTGCGATTTCGGGCTAGAAATTGACTGGGCAGATTTCAAATAATTAGCCAGTTGAGTGCGTTCGTCCTCGGAGATTTCGTACGCTTCAAACTTCATTCTCTGATAAATATCGCTAAAGTCCAATCGGTTGCTCCGCGACCAAGCTATTCAAACCTCTCCGCAATATGATGCTCTTCCGCCAGATCGGAGAAGCGGGTGAATTCGCCGTGGAAGGCGAGCGTTACCGAGCCTGTCGGGCCGTGGCGCTGCTTGGCGACGATCACCTCGGCCTTGCCGCGCATCTCGTTCATCTCGTTTTCCCACTTGACGTATTCCTCGGTGCCAAGCTTCGGCTCGCGGTTCTTGAGGTAATACTCCTCGCGATAGACGAACATCACGACATCGGCGTCCTGCTCGATCGAGCCGGATTCACGCAAGTCGGAGAGCTGTGGACGTTTGTCCTCACGGCTTTCGACCTGACGCGACAGCTGCGACAGGGCGATGATCGGCACGGCGAGTTCCTTGGCCAGCGCCTTCAGGCCCGTGGTGATCTCGGTGATTTCCTGCACGCGGTTCTGCGAGGCCCTGGCGGATGAACCCTGCATCAGCTGGATATAGTCGATGACGATCAGGTCGAGGCCGCGCTGCCGCTTCAGGCGACGCGCGCGGGCGGACAGCTGGGCAATGGAAATACCACCGGTCTGGTCGATGAAAAGCGGGATCTTCTGCATGGTCTGCGAACAGGCGACCAGCTTTTCGAAATCCATTTCGCTGATTTCGCCGCGGCGGATTTTCGACGACGAGATTTCCGTCTGCTCGGAAATGATACGGGTCGCCAGCTGCTCCGACGACATTTCGAGCGAGAAGAAGCCAACCACGCCGCCATTGGCCGCCTTGAACGATCCGTCGGCCTGCTGCGCCGGCACATAGGCCTCGGCGATGTTGAAGGCGATGTTGGTGGCGAGCGACGTCTTGCCCATGCCCGGGCGTCCGGCGAGCACGATCAAATCGGACGATTGCAGGCCGCCCATGCGGCGGTCGAGATCGCGCATGCCGGTGGCAAGACCCGACAGATGGCCGTCGCGCATATAGGCCGCGTTGGCCATGTCGACGGCCGTCTTGACCGCGTCGGTGAAGCTCTCGAAGCCGCCATCGTAGCGGCCGGTTTCGGCCAGTTCGAACAGGCGGCGCTCGGCGTCCTCGATCTGCTCGGAGGGCGACATGTCGACCGGCGCGTCATAGGCGATGTTGACCATGTCCTCGCCGACCGTGATCAGCGCGCGGCGCGTCGCCAAATCATAGATGGCGCGGCCGTAGTCGGTGGCGTTGACGACGGTGACGGCTTCGACCGCCAGGCGCACGATATATTGCGCCACCGTCATGTCGCCGACCTTTTCGTCGGCCGGCAGGAAGGTCTTCAGGGTGATCGGCGTCGCCACCTTGCCCATGCGGATGAGCTCGGCGGCGATCTCGAAGATCCTGCGATGCAGGGGTTCGTAGAAGTGGCCTGGCTTCAGGAAGTCGGAGACGCGGTAGAAGGCATCGTTGTTGACGAGGATCGCGCCGAGCAGCGCCTGCTCGGCCTCGATATTGTTCGGTGCCTCGCGATAGAGCGGTTGCTCCGCCACGCCGAATTTCCGCGCTGCCTCTGCCATGACATCCCCGATTTCAATCCCACCTTGCCGTAGCAGACCACGTTAAGGGCGGGTGAAGATTCGTCGTCCTCTCCTGCTTGTTCACAGCACAAAAAAATCGGTGGAAAGAATCCCGATTGACTCGAATCAGGCGGCCGACCGTAGCGAATCTGCATCAGGAACAAAACAGGAAAATACACTGCAACAAGGTCGGACGAGTCTAGTCGCGCAGGGTGCGATGTTCGGCGAGTTGATCGAGACGAGTCTCTAGGAAACGTCGTTCTGCCGGCTGGCGGGTCAGGTCCAGCGCCCGCTGGTAGGAGGCGCGTGCAGCTTCGGCTAGGCCTAACCTGCGCAACATATCGGCCCGCGCCGCGTGTGCCAGATGGTAGCCATCGAGGCTGCCTTGTGCCATCACGTCTTCGATCGCCGTTAGACCGGCTTGTGGCCCGTCGCGCATGCCAAGGGCGGCGGCACGGTTCAGCGTCACCACCGGGGAGGCGGCGACGCGCCCCAGCACATCATAAAGTGCAACGATCTGGGTCCAGTCGGTGTCCGCCGTCCTCGCCGCTTCCGCGTGGATGGAGGCAATGGCCGCCTGGAGGATGTAGGGTCCAACCTGTCGCGAAGCGAGCGCCCGCCCAATGAGGCCGTTGGCTTCGCCGATCAGCCCGCGGTCCCATAGCGACCGGTCCTGATCTTCGAGCAGGACGAGGTCGCCATTCGCACCGACCCGCGTCGCACGCCTTGCCTCATGCAGCAACATCAACGCCAGCAGCCCATGTGCTTCGGGCTGGTCGAGCAAATCCACCACCAGCCGGCCGAGGCGGATCGCCTCGGCGCACAGATCGGCCCGCGTCAGGCTTGGTCCCTGGGTTGCCGCGTAACCCTCGTTGAAGATCAGGTAGATCACCTGCAACGCACTTTCGAGGCGCGCCGGCAACTGGTTGCGGTCGGGGACTTCGTAGGGGATGGCCTCGTCGCGGATCCTTGCCTTGGCCCGAACGATACGCTGGGCGACGGTCGGCGCCGGCGTCAGATAAGCACGGGCGATCTCTTCGGTGGTCAAGCCGCCCACCTCGCGCAGGGTCAAGGCAATGCGTGCGTCCGGCGCCAGCGCCGGATGGCAGCAGACGAAGATAAGCCGCAGTTCATCGTCCGCTATGTCTTCAGGCGTGATCGGTTCCGCTGTCTGTTCGCTCAAGGCCAACAGTTCCGGCAAAGTGCCGGCCAGCCGCGCTTCCCGGCGCCAGCGATCGATGGTTCTGAAGCGGCCGGCTGAGACCAGCCAGGAATAGGGATTGGCCGGCAGGCCTTGGCGCGGCCATTGCTCGGCGGCGGCGGCAAAGGCCTCATGTAGGGCCTCCTCCGCCGCGTCGAACCCGCCGAGCAGGCGGATCAAGGTCGCCAGCACGCGCCGCGCCTCGGTGCGATACACCGTCTCCAGGCAGGCATGCGTGCCGGCGACGCTCACAGCACCGGCCGGGGCTGGCTGAAGTCGACGACCGGACGGACTTCAATGTGGCCGATCGTGGCCAAAGGATGTCCGCTTGCCACTCGCACGGCCTCGTTGAGGTCGCGGGCCTCGATGACGATGATCCCGCCCAGCATTTCCTTGGTCTCCATGAACGGGCCGTCGACCGCCGACATCTTGCCGTCGCGGACCTGCAAGGTCATCGCTTCTTCTGGCAGCACCAGGGCCTCGGCGGCGACGAAATGGCCGCTGGCCTTGAGCACCTCGTCGTATCCAGCGCACTCGGCAAGCGCCGCATTGGCCTGCGGACTTCCGCCGAAGAGTGTCTGAGGATGGTAGTAGATGAGACAGGCATAGCGCATGATGGTTTCCTGGTCTTAATTTGCGATGTCAGGCGTCGAGGATCGGCGCGAAGCCGCCATGGACCCTTCGATGGTTGTCGTAGGGCATGATGTCGGCATACATGCGCGGATCGGCAATCACCTTCTTCCAGCCTTCGTCACGAACCTGCTTCGACGGCCATTCCACCCAGGAATAGACGATGGCTTCCCCGTCCGTCGCCTTCACCGCTGTCCTGTAGTCGGTGACCTCGCCGTCGGAGATGTCGTCGCCCCAGGCTTCGACGATGCGGGTGGCGCCGAATTCCCTGATCACGGCGGCATGCTTTGACGCCACGGCAAGGTAAGCGGCCTTGTTGGCGATGGGAACTGGCACCAGAGAGCCATCAACATACCCGGGCTTGCCGGAAGCGCCCTCGTCGATGATCGATGCGAAGCCGCCTATCATCATGCGCTGGCCGTCGAAGGGCATCGTTGCGACGATCTTCGCCAGACGCGGATCGCTCATCATCGTGTGGTAGGCGGCGTCCGCCGCTGCCTTGTCGGGATATTCGTGCCACGAAAAGATGACGACCTCGTCCGGCGTTGCCTTCACGGCGCGCCTGAAGTCGGTGGTCTTGCCGCCGCGCACGTCGTCACCCCAGGCTTCAACCATCCGGGTCGTGCCGAATTCCTTCAGCACCGATGCCGCGTCGGTGACATGCCTGCGATAGGCTTCCTTGCTGGCGGCGGGCACGGCGGCGACAAATCCTGCGATATAGTTCACTGTCTTTCTCCTGTTGGCTGATGCTGCTTGACGCTTTGGCTTCCCGGAAGCTCCGAGAACGCCAATGGTCGAACGGCCCAGCCCGGATTCGACATGGCTGCGAAATTTTTCTTGGGCGGCGCTGTCTGAGTGCCGTGGCGCTCTATTCGGACACCAGTCTGTCGCCCCAGTCGAGCCGCCGGGCCAGCTTGAAGTCGGCGCCGTCACGCTTGGTGAACAGTTGCTCCGTGGCCGTGCCGTCTTCCTGGCAAAGCTTGAGCAGAACCTTGCCCGAACCGGATTTCGGCGGTGCGATGACCCGCGCGGCGTGCGAGGCGGCCGGCTGGCGCGACGCGGCGACAAAGATGAATTTCTCATCTTCCCACGGAACATCGGCGTCCTTGGCCAGCCGGTGCAGGCGCGAGCGGGCGACGCGACGGGAAAAGTGGCACCAGTCGGGTGGGGTAAGCGGGCAGGGCGCCTCGTGCGGACAAGGCGCCAGCAGATGCGCCCCGGCGGCGATCAACTGCGCGCGCACCGCCAGGATGCGCTGCCAGCCCGCCGGCGTGCCCGGTTCGACGATCAGCAGCGTGTCTGTCGTCAGCTGCCACAGCCGGTCGACCATTTTGGGCAACGATGCCGGCACGATCTCGTCCAGCACATAGGCGCAAGTGACGAGGTCCGCCGGCCGAAGATCGGCAAGGTCTATCGTGACGTCGCCGGCACGCCAGATGGTTCGGGTTGTGATGGCATCGGCGGCAAGCATCTCGCCGACCTTGCGCACCGCGGCACTCGCTTCCAACAGCACAGCCTGTTCGAGATCGGGCCAGAGATCGTTGGTGGCCCAAAGCACCGTACCAGGACCGGCGCCGACATCGAGCAGGGTTTTCGGCTCGAAGTCCGGCCGGGTCGCGTTCAGTGCGTCGAGACTGGCGCGGACCGCGGCATAGGTCGCCGGCAGCCGCGTCGCCAGATAGGCTTTGACCGCCATGTCCTGCGCCATGTGCAGGCGGCCGTCGCGCAGTTCAGCGCGGTAGCGGTCCGACAGGGTTTTCGCCGCTTGCTTCAGCTCAGGCAGCGGGATTTTTTCCAGGATGCGATCGACGGCTTGTCGAAGAGGGGCCGGCAGTTCCACGCTATGCTCCTCGCGGTGCGAGCACGATGAGCGACGCGCCGGCTATGCACAGTGCGGCGCCAGCAAGATCCCAGCGGTCGGGCCGCACGCCTTCCACCAGCCACAGCCAAGCCAGCGAGGCGGCGATGTAGATGCCGCCATAAGCGGCATAGGCGCGGCCCGCCGCATTGGTGTCGACCAGCGCCAGAAGCCAGGCGAACAAAAGCAGCGAGACAAAGCCTGGAGCCAGCCACAAGGGCGATCTTTCCAGCCGCCACCAGGCCCATACCGAAAAACAGCCGGCGATCTCGGCGAGCGCCGCGGCGGCATAGAGGATATAAGTCATGAAAAAGGCCTCGCGACGATCACGAGGCCTTTTTCAGGGCATGGGCCGGGAATGGCAAGCGCCAATGGCGAACGGCGTGTCTACTCCGCCACCTTGCGGCGGCGGGCGGGCTTGACTGGCTTCTCGACGGGAGCCGCCTCGCGGCGGCCCAAGTCACGCATCTCCAAGGCCTTTTCGCACTTGGCCATGTAGTCGCGGGTCATCGGCAGCGTGTCGTTCTTCTTGGCGATCTGGAACTGGAAGATGACCAGGTCCTGCCAGCGGAAGGCGGCTTCCGAAGCGGCCAGATAGAATTCCCACATGCGGCAGAAGCGTTCGTCGTAGATTGCCTTGGCCTTGTCGCGGTTGGCGGCGAAGCGCTGGCCCCAGTGCTTCAGCGTGTCGGCATAGTGCAGCCGCAAAATCTCCACGTCGGTAACCACGAGGCCGGACTTCTCGATCGCCGGCAGCACTTCCGACATGGCGGGTATGTAGCCGCCCGGGAAAATATACTTGCGGATGAAGGCGCTGGTTGCCCACGGCACGCCGGAGCGGCCGATCGTGTGCAGCAGCATGACGCCATCGGGCTTCAGCAGCGTCGACGCCTTGTCGAAGAAGGTGCGGAAGTGGTTGACGCCGACATGTTCGAACATGCCRACCGAMACGATSCGGTCGAAGCGTTCGTTGAGTTCGCGATAATCCTTCAGCTCGAAATGGACGTGGCTTTCCAGGCCTTGCGCATGCGCCCGATCGGTGGCCACGCCATGCTGTTCGGTCGACAGCGTCACGCCCTGGACGTCGACGTCGAACGCCTTGGCCAGATAGAGGCCGAGCCCGCCCCAGCCGGAGCCGATGTCGAGCACGGTCTGGCCGGCCTTCAGCCTGAGCTTGGCGGCGATATGGCGCTTCTTGGCGGCCTGCGCTTCGTCCAGCGTCATATCTGGCTGTTCGAAATAGGCGCAGGAATACTGCATGTCCTCGTCGAGGAAGAGCCGGTAGAGATCGCCCGACAGATCGTAGTGACGCTGCACGTTGCGGCGCGAGCGCGAGGCAGTGTTGATCTGCTGCAGGCGGCGGAAGGCGTGGCGCAGGCCTTCGATGGCCTTCGACCAGGTCGCGTCGATGCCGCCGCTGCCCATGTTCTGGAAGGCGATGCGCATCAGTCCGAGCACGCCGCCTTCGAGAATGTCGAGCTCGCCGTCCATGTAGGATTCAGGCACCGCCAGCATCGGATCGAAGGTGATGGCGCGTTCGGCATGCCGGGTCTTGATGTGCATGTGCACCGGCTCGCCGGTGCCGTCGCCGAAGATGACTGTCAAGCCTTTTGGCCCGGTTACCTTGAGATTGCCCGTGCGCACCAGGCGGTCGAGAACGCGCTTCAGCAGAATGTTCATAACCAAATGTCCCCTCACGGTCAGACTGGCTGCCTTAATTCTGCAACAATATATGGGGGTTCGGAAAGTTCCTTTTGGCACAAAAATGCCCGGGCGAGAGGCCCGGGCATTGGTCCAGAACGGCTGGATTAAGACAAAGTGATCGGAGCGCTGCTCCCTCGCTTGCCGTACGCGATCAGGCGTTGTCTTCGCCGCCGTCGAATTCGGCATTCGGATCGAAGAAGTTTTCCGGCCGCGCATTGTCGTTGATGTCGTCGCCATAGATGGCTTCGGCGGTGGTCAGCGTCTCGCCCTTGGCCTGGCGCTCGGCTTCGTCGGCCGTGCGGGCGATGTTGAGCGTGACGGTGACTTCGACTTCCGGATGCAGCGCGATCGCCACATTGGTGAGACCGATGGTCTTGATCGGCTGGTTGAGCAGGATCTGGTTGCGGTTGACCGAAAAACCTTCCGCCGTCAGCAGCTCGGCGATGTCGCGCGTCGACACCGAACCGTAGAGCTGGCCGGTTTCACCGGCGGAGCGCACGGCGATGAAGCTCTTGCCGTCGAGCTTTTCGGCGACCTGGCTGGCTTCCGACTTGCGCTCGAGATTGCGGGCCTCGAGCTGGGCGCGCTGGCCCTCGAACTTCTTCTTGTTGGCTTCGTTGGCGCGCAGCGCCTTGCCTTGCGGCAGCAGGAAATTACGGGCAAAGCCGTCCTTGACCTTGACGGTATCGCCCATCTGGCCGAGGCGGGAAACGCGTTCGAGAAGAATGACTTCCATGGTTTTGTTCCTTTTGGTTGGCGTCCGTCCATGAAGGCAGGCGCCGAATTCTCTGGGAACAGGTCAGGAAGCTTGAGCGCCTTGAGCGCCGGTGTCGCTGTCCTGCCTGTCGCGGCAGTTAGAGGCCTTGACCTCAACTCGGGATTTGATGGCTGAACCGGTCATGCCCGTCATGGCCGGTGAGAGGAACGGGCGGCGAACCGCCCGTTCGGGAGAATTAGCGGACCACGTAGGGCAGCAGGCCGAGGAAACGGGCGCGCTTGATCGCCTTGGCGAGTTCACGCTGCTTCTTCTGGCTGACGGCGGTGATGCGCGACGGCACGATCTTGCCGCGCTCGGAAATGTAGCGCTGCAGCAGACGCACGTCCTTGTAGTCGATCTTGGGCGCGTTGGCGCCGGAGAACGGGCAGGTCTTGCGGCGACGATGGAACGGGCGCCGGGTCGGGATCTGGTTGATGTCGACCATTATTCTGCACCCCCTTCAAAGCCTTCGCGCGGACGGCGCGGACCACGATCGCCACCGGCGTCGCCGAACGAACGCGGCGGACGATCGCCACGGTCGCCGCGATCACGGTCGCCGAACGAACGCGGGCCACGATCGCCACGGTCGCGGTCGCCGAAGCTGCCGCGCTCGGAGCGCTCTTCGCGCTTCTGCATCATGGCCGACGGACCTTCCTCATGCGCCTCGACCTTGATGGTCAGGAAACGCAGGACGTCCTCGGACAGACCCATCTGGCGCTCCATTTCGTTGAGCGCTGCCGGCGGGCAATTGAGGTCCATGAGCGTGTAGTAGGCCTTCCGGTTCTTGTTGACCCGGTAGGTGAGGGACTTCAATCCCCAGTTCTCGACCCGGCCGACGGACCCGCCATTCGCGGAGATGACGCCCTTGTACTGTTCGACAAGCGCATCGACCTGCTGCTGCGAGAGGTCCTGCCGGGCAAGAAACACATGTTCGTAAAGAGCCATTATGTCTTCGTGCCTTTCTTCGTTTCTCTCCCGGTTCCCGGCGGCAAAAGCCTCTGCAACTTCTCTGACCCGCTTGTCCCGGTTAAAGGGGCAGGGAAGAAAGGAGCATGACGAGACGGTCGAGAGCGGAGACACGGGAGGCGGAAGCCCTTCTGGCTTCACACGAAGGCTTTGATAAAACCTCCGGCCCTCCGTTCAGCCCCCAGCTGGGACCGGCAGATTGGCGGCGTCTATACAGCAATCCACTGATAAGGCAAGGGCAGGCGGCGATCCCGATGTCGCAGGGCGCCGGAAAATCAGGCGGCAGCGCCGGAATGGCCTGGTGATTTCCGGCAACCGGCCCTTAACCACAATGTCAGGTTGTGCAGGTTGCGCCCTCGCCGTCAACGGTCGATTCATCATGGAAGGCGCAAAAACCCGGGCGATCCGCGCAGATCAAGCGGTAAGCATTTTCGGGGGTAAGGATGCTTCTCAACAGGTTCTGGCGCTCGAAGAGCGGCAATTTCGCGCTGCTGATGGGGCTCGGGCTGCCGGCCATCCTGTCGGCCGTGGCCTTCGCGGTCGACGTGTCCACCGTCATGCGGGCCAAGAGCAACCTGCAGAACGCGCTCGACGCCGCAAATCTTGCCTCCTCGCATCTCGGCGACCTCGACATTAGCCGCACCGATGCCTTCGATCGCTATTTTCAGGCCAACATCGCCGGGCATGGCGAACTCGCCAACGCGCAGGCGACGCTGACCGTCGACAGGGGCGTCAACTTCATCAAGACCAAGGCGGTTGCGTCGGCCGACGTCAATTTGAACTTCGGTTTCCTGTTCGGCCGGAACAGACACATCGCCGTCGATGCCTCGGCGGTCGAATCGAACAATCAGCTCGAAGTCGTGCTGGTGCTGGACAATACCGGCTCGATGGCCGGTGCCCGCATGACGGCGTTGAGGACAGCAACGAAGTCCCTGCTGGACACACTCGAGGCGACAAAATCGCCGACGCGCCAGATTCGCGCCTCCCTGGTTCCGTTCGTCACGGCCGTCAACGTCAATGGCGATGAATTCGACCCGTCCTGGATCGACATGGACGGCAAGTCTTCCACCAACGGCGTCAATTTCCCCGTCATCGACGGCAAGCGTCCCAATCATATGGCGCTTTTCAAGCAGCTCAAGGACACCGGATGGACCGCGGCCGGATGGAACGGCACCGGATGGAAGGGCTGTGTCGAGGCGCGCCCGGGCGCTTATAACATTTCCGATACCCCACCCGACCCGGACAAGCCCGACACGCTGTTCGTTCCGTATTTTGCGCCGGACGATCCGGAAGGTGCCCAAAAGCCATCTAGCTCCTATGGCAATGCGGCCAAATACTACAACAATTCCTATCTCGACGACGTCAGCGACAACACCAAGGTCGCCAAGCTGAAAGGCAACCGTCTCGGTATCGATCTCAGCAGTCTGGCCGACCCTGTGCCACCGGCCGACAAGGGTGCCAAGGAAAAGGTGGCCAAATACGTTGCGCCGACCAAGGAGCTCATCACCGAGACGGGTTCCGCCATCACCGTCGGCCCGAACCGCGCTTGCCCGACACCCATCGTCCCCCTGACCGACGATTTCGACAAGCTGCGCAAGGCAGCTAGCGAGATGACCGAGTGGAACGGTTCGGGAACCAATGTCTCCGAAGGCCTGTCGTGGGGCATGCGGGTGCTGTCGCCCGCCGCGCCCTACACCGATGGAGCGCCGTGGAAGACAAGCGGCATCAGCAAGATCGTGCTGTTGCTCACCGACGGCGAGAACGTCGTCTATGGCGCCAGCGAACAGCCGACGAAGTCCGACTACACATCCTATGGTTATCTGGCGGGTGGCCGTTTCGGATCGGACGACCAGGCCGCCGCGGCGCGCAATGTCGACGGCTGGACCAAAAGCGTCTGCACGCAATTGAAGAACGAGGGCGTGCAAATCTACACCATGGTGCTGCAATCCGACACTGCCGCCAACCGCGCGCTTTACAGTGCGTGCGCCTCGGACCCGAGCGGCTACTATGCCGTCAACGATCCGGCCAAGCTGCCGGACGTTTTCCAGCAGATCGCCAACAAGTTCTCAAGGCTGCAACTGACGAATTGAGTGTTTGCCCCGCCAGGTCCAGGCTGAACCCGATGGGTCGGCTGATCAACTCGTGTGGGCGACAACCTTGTCGACCGTCTCGGGGAAGAAGTCGGGCGCAGCGTGGCGCTTGCCGAACATCATGTCGTACTGGATGAGCCGGAAATCGCGGATCGCCGGGTCGATCTCCTTCTGGCGCGACCAGTCGGGCGTGGCCTCGCCGGCCGGGGTCAGAAGCAGGTTGCGGTCGACGACGCGGTAGCGCTCCCGCATCTCACCCAGGAAGCCCGTATAGTAGGGATGGGTGATGCCGGCGGCAGTCAGGATATGATAGGGCAGGAATGCCGGGCTCACCGTGCCGAGGTTCGCGACCGGACCGGACCGGTTCGACCAGATGATCAGCGGCGTTTCGTGATGGTCAAGGGCGGCCTGCGGCGTCGGCTCCTTGCGCGGCGCGACATTGTCCTTGAGGAAGCCGGTCTCGACATAGACCGGCCCGAGCGGCGGCAGATGGTCGCCGAAGAAGGCGACAATCGTCGGCCGCTCCCGCTTCTTGGCCCATTCGATCAGCCGTTCAAGGCCCCGGTCCGCGTCGGCTGAACCCTCCGCATAGCTCAACAGCGAGTCGCGCGCCCACTGGCTGATCGGCGCCTGCACCGCGTGGGTCGGGTTGTAATAGCGGTTCGGTTCATAGGGGCCATGGTTTTGCAGGCTGACCGCGAAGAAGAACACCGGCTCGTTGCTGGCGTCGGCTTCGCGGATGATCTCGTCCGTCATCGCCGCGTCGGATGCCAGCGGTCCGCGCTTTTCCATGGGCGGCAGCGTCTCTTCCGACTTGAAATCGTTGAAGCCGAAATCGGCGTACACCGCGCCACGGTTCCAGAACCAGTTGGTGCCGGGATGGATGGCACGCGCGCTGTAGCCCTCGCTTTTCAGGAAGGTCGCCATGGAAGGCGTCGGCGTGCGCACATATTGCTGGTAGGGGATGCTGCCAGCCGGCAGGAAAGCGTTGGAAAAGCCGGTCAGCGCCTCGAATTCGATGTTGGCGGTCATGCCGCCGAATTCAGGCGAGAACATCGAACCGGAACGCAATGCCCGCACGGTGGGAATGGGATCCGGCGTGATGGTGACGCCGGGCAGCCTGGTCGGATCCCAGAAGGATTCGCTCATGACGATAATGATGTCGGGCTTTTCATCGGGCACCGAGGCCGTCGTCTGCGGCCGGTCGATCGCCGCGATCGCCTTGTCCGTATAGCCCGGCGGTGCCGAGACATGCGCCATCGGCACGTTGAGCGCGAAGGCGAGCGCAAAGCCGTTGGAGGCGTAGTTTTCCTTCTGGTCCCACATGATCGGGATGATCTGCAGCCGATCCCTGGTCCAGGAGAAGGTGGCATAGTCCATGATCGAGACGAAGAAGGCGAGCAGCGGCACCGCCAGCGTCAGCCGGGCAAGGCGGCCCTTGTGGCTGAGCGCTGGAACCTTGCGGCGCCACAGCCGCCAGCCATAGACGAGCAGCGACAGGCCGGCGATGATGCCGGCGACCATGGCGAGCGCGGTCATCGGCCGGTCACGCACCAGAAGCGGCAGCAGCGCGAAGATCTGGCGAGCGTAGAGAAAGTCAGTCGGGTAGAGCGGATCGCCGAGATAATGCGATTTCTGATGGCCGACAAAGGCCAGCGCCAGCGTCAAGGGCGCGACGATCATCAGGCTCTGATGGCTGCGTCCCAGAACGGCGTCGAGACCGATGAGGATCAGCGCGAACACGACGATGGTGGTCCAACCCGGCTTGAGCGGCTGCAGGAAGAAGAAAACGGTGCCGGCGACGTCACCGCGCACGATCAATTCGATGGCGAACACCAGGATGGCGGAGATCGCCAAGCTTATCAGCCCGTAACGGACGACCGGCCATCTCCGGCCCGGCAAATAGCCGGTGGACGGATCGTCTTCCAGGAATTGAGGCGCAGCTTTGCTGGCGCGTTTCGAACTCTTTGCCACTTTACTTCCCACCCGGCGACAACCCAAGTCACGCGATTGTCATATAATTGTCACGCAAAGCTAGCGCCTGTGGCGGAAATAAGAAGAGCCAGCGAACGATTCGTGAGCGGTTTTCATCAGGAGTGATCGCCAAAAAGCCCTTTCGGAACAGGCACTCGGCGTACGGTTCGGAACTGGGGCCGGGTTGAACCGGGCTTGACTTGGCGGCCTGCCTTGCGCCACAGGCAGGGAAAATTCGTGTTATCAGGTCAAGTAAAACCAGTCTTCGGGAGCCCACGCATGGCCGTCGCATTCACCTTTCCGGGACAAGGCAGCCAGGCTGTCGGCATGGGCAAGGATCTCGCCGACGCCTTTCCCGAGGCGCGCAGGGTCTTCCAGGAGGTCGACGACGCGCTCGGCGAAAACCTGTCGAAGCTGATATGGGAAGGTCCGGAAGAGACCTTGACGCTGACGGCCAACGCGCAGCCGGCGCTGATGGCGGTTTCGCTGGCGGCAATCAGGGCGCTGGAAGCGCGCGGTTTCTCGCTGAAGGACAAGGTCGCCTATGTCGCCGGCCATTCGCTGGGCGAATATTCGGCCCTTGCCGCCGCGGGTTTCGTTTCCGTCGCCGATGCGGCTCGGTTGCTGCGCATTCGCGGCAATGCCATGCAGGCGGCTGTGCCGGCCGGCGAAGGCGCCATGGCGGCCATCATCGGACTGGAGCAGGCGGATGTCGAAGCCGCTTGCACCGAGGCTGTGCAAGGCTCCGGCAAGGTCTGCCAGATCGCTAACGACAATGGCGGCGGCCAGCTGGTCATTTCCGGCGCCAAGGCCGCGGTCGAACTGGCCGCCAAATTGTGCACCGAAAAGGGCGCCAAGCGGGCGCTGATGCTGCAGGTCTCGGCACCCTTCCATTCGGCGCTGATGGCGCCGGCGGCCAATGTCATGCGCGATGCGCTCGCCGGTGTGACGAAGCATGCGCCGGCGGTTTCTGTGCTGTCCAACGTCACGGTGACCCCGACCAGCGATCCCGACGAGATCGCCCGGCGCCTGGTCGAGCAGATCACCGGCCGCGTGCGCTGGCGTGAAACGGTCGAATGGTTCGGCGCCAACGGCGTCACCACGCTTTACGAGATCGGCGCCGGCAAGGTGCTGTCGGGCCTGGCACGGCGCATCAACCGCGACATCGCGACATCGGCCGTCGGCACGCCGGCCGATGTCGCGGCCGCACTTGCCACATTCGCATAATCCACTGGCGATTTGACCCCACCCGTGTGAAGGGTGTTTTCTCAGATCAGGAGACGAAAATGTTCGAACTGACCGGCCGCAAGGCGCTCGTCACCGGCGCATCGGGAGGCATCGGCGAGGCGATTGCCCGCGTGCTGCATGCACAAGGCGCCATTGTCGGCCTGCACGGCACCCGCATCGAGAAACTGGAGGCCTTGGCGGGCGAACTCGGCGACCGGGTCAAGCTGTTTCCGGCCAACCTGTCGAACCGCGACGAAGTCAAGGCGCTCGGCCAGAAGGCGGAGGCCGAACTCGAAGGCGTGGACATACTGGTCAACAATGCCGGCATCACCAAGGACGGCCTGTTCGTGCGCATGTCGGACGCCGATTGGGACTCCGTGCTCGAGGTCAACCTGACCGCCGTTTTCCGGCTGACGCGCGAACTCACCCATCCGATGATGCGCCGCCGCCATGGCCGCATCATCAACATCACCTCCGTGGTCGGCGTGACCGGCAATCCCGGCCAGGCCAATTACTGCGCCTCAAAGGCCGGCATGATCGGCTTCTCCAAATCGCTGGCGCAGGAGATCGCCAGCCGCAACATCACCGTCAACTGCGTTGCTCCGGGCTTCATCGAATCGGCCATGACCGACAAGCTCAACGACAAGCAGAAAGACGCGATCATGGCGGCGATACCGACGCGCCGCATGGGCACGGGTGCTGAAGTGGCGTCCGCCGTCGCCTACCTCGCCTCCAACGAAGCCGCCTACGTCACCGGCCAGACCATCCATGTCAATGGCGGCATGGCCATGATTTGACGGATATGGCGGGCCTGTGAAAAGAGACCATTTCACCTTGGACCTCAGCCATTTTTCGTGTAATGCGGCCCGCAACCCGGCGGTTCGGGCAAAAACCGGTTCGTGGCCGTTGCGTTTCCGGCAGGACCATCTTTCAGCTTGATTAGCGGCATTCTGCCCGCTAACGAAGACAGACAAACAAAAGACGAGGATGCCCCAAATGAGTGACACCGCAGAGCGCGTCAAGAAGATCGTCATCGAGCACCTTGGCGTCGATGCCGACAAAGTGACGGAGCAGGCGAGCTTCATCGATGATCTGGGCGCTGACAGCCTCGACACGGTCGAACTCGTCATGGCGTTCGAAGAAGAGTTCGGCGTGGAAATTCCCGACGACGCAGCCGAGACCATCCTGACCGTCGGCGACGCGGTGAAGTACATCGACAAGGCTTCGGCCTGACGCTTTCCGCAGTCATCACTGGGGAGGACCTGCGATGAGGCGTGTCGTCGTCACGGGCCTTGGGTTGTTGTCGCCATTCGGCATGGGCTTCGAGCACAGCTGGAAGGAACTTCTGACCGGCCGCAGCGCGGCCAAGCGCATCACCGAGTTCGAGGTGGAGGATCTTGCCTGCAAGATCGCCCACGTCATTCCGCGTGGTGACGGCAGCAATGCCACCTTCAATCCCGAGGCCGTGCTCGAGCCGAAGGAATTGCGCAAGATCGGCGACTTCATCCTGTACGGGATTGCGGCCGCCGACGAAGCGCTGAAGGACTCCGGCTGGGAGCCCAAGACCCACGAAGAACAATGCGCCACAGGCGTGCTCATCGGTTCCGGCATCGGCGGCATCGAGGGCATTGCCGAGAACGCGATAATCCTCAAGGAGCGCGGTCCGCGCCGCATCAGCCCCTTCTTCATCCCCGGCCAGATCATCAATCTCGTCTCCGGCCAGGTTTCGATCCGGCACGGGCTGAAAGGCCCGAACCATGCCGTGGTCACGGCCTGCTCGACCGGTGCGCACGCCATTGGCGATGCGGCCCGCCTGATCATGTGGGGCGATGCCGACGTCATGGTCGCCGGCGGTGCCGAGGCGCCGGTGACAAGGCTGTCAATCGCCGGTTTCGCCGCCTGCCGGGCGCTGTCGACCGAGCGAAATGACACGCCGCAAACGGCATCGCGTCCCTATGACCGTGACCGCGACGGCTTCGTCATGGGCGAGGGCGCCGGCGTTGTGGTGCTGGAAGAACTCGAGCATGCCAAGGCGCGTGGCGCCAAAATCTATGCCGAGGTGACCGGCTACGGCCTCACCGGCGACGCCTATCACATCACCGCACCGGCTGAAGACGGCGATGGCGCTTTCCGTTGCATGACCGCGGCGCTGAACCGGGCCAGGCTTGCGCCCGCCGATGTCGACTACATCAACGCGCATGGCACCTCGACCATGGCCGACACGATCGAACTCGGCGCAGTCGAGCGGCTTGTCGGTAATGCCGCGTCGAAGATCTCAATGTCGTCGACCAAGTCGTCGATCGGCCATCTCCTGGGAGCGGCGGGTGCCGCCGAAGCGATCTTTTCGATCCTTGCGATCAGGGACAATGTCGCGCCCGCGACCATCAATCTCGACAAACCGGAGCGCGAAACCGCGATCGACCTGGTGCCGAACAAGCCTCGCTCCCGCCAGATCGACGTGGCGCTCTCCAATTCCTTCGGCTTCGGCGGTACAAACGCTTCGCTTGTGTTCCAGCGCTACAATGGCTGATCGTCCGGCTGCCGGGCGATGCTTCGGCATGTCGTCAATTTTGCCATATTCGCCCCTACTCTGCCGCAGGGGATTCGTTGAGAGATCAAACGGTAGGGCGAGATGACCACAAATCCGGCGGGCAATGGAGAAGTCGGGCAACGGCCGGCGAACAATACCGGACCGATCGTGCCGAAGACAGCCAGCGAGGCCTTGCGGCCGGAAGCCGGAACGCCGCCGCCGAAGCGCTCGCGCGCTTCGCGCAGCCAGGTCGTGGTGTTCATGAACTTCGTCATCTCCCTGGTGATGCTGATGGTTCTGGCCGCGGGCGCGGCACTTTACTTCGGCAAGCAGGAATTCACTGAACCCGGTCCATCGGCCAATGGCGACACCTTCCTGGTCAAGCCGAACACCGGCGTCCAGGACATCGCCGACCAGCTTGAGCGCCGTGGACTGATCAGTGACGCCCGCGTCTTCCGCCTTGGCGTGCGTGCTTTCGGCAACGATTCCGCGCTCAAGGCCGGCGAATACGAAATCAAGCCCCGGGCATCCATGCGCGACATCATGGAGCTTTTGAAAAGCGGCAAGTCGGTGATGTACTCGCTGACCATTCCGGAAGGGCTGACGGTTGAGCAGGCTCTGCAGCGTATCGCCGATGAACCCGCCTTGAGCGGCGACATGCCGGCGACAACGCCTCCCGAGGGCAGCGTTGCCACCGACACGCTGCGCTTCACGCGCGGTGCGACGCGTCAGCAGATGATCGACAAGCTGGTGGCCGACCAGAAGAAACTGGTCGACGAGGTCTGGCAGCGGCGCGCGCCGGACCTGCCCCTGGCCAATATCGAGGACTTCGTCACGCTGGCCTCGATCGTCGAGAAGGAAACCGGTAAGGGTGACGAGCGTTCGCGCGTCGCCGCCGTCTTCCTCAACCGCTTGGCCAAGGGCATGCGCCTGCAATCCGACCCGACCATCATATATGGTCTGTTCGGCGGCAAGGGAAAGCCCGCTGACCGCCCGATCTACCAGTCGGACATCCAGAAGCAGACGCCTTACAATACCTATATGATCAACGGCCTGCCGCCGACGCCCATTGCCAATCCGGGCCGCGCAGCGCTTGAGGCCGTGGCCAATCCATCGAAGACCGACGATCTCTATTTTGTCGCCGACGGCACGGGCGGTCACGTCTTTGCGGCGACGCTCGACGAGCACAATGAGAACGTCGCCCGATATCGTGCGTTGCAGAAGAAGCAGGCCGATGACGCGGCCAAGGCCGCCGCTCCCGCTGGTGCAAACGGCAACGCCGACAAGCCTGCTACCGACAAACCTGCCGACGGCAGCACTGGTGGCGACAATGGCGACGCCGGCGGCGATGCGGGCGATGCCCAATAGGCGAAGAAAGGCATTGCCCGAAAGGCGACAGCCTGACATTTGAAGGAACGCCACGCGTCCGATTTCGACGCACCTACGGCGGGGTTATTTTCAAGCAGCACTTGCCCTGTCCGGAAACTGGTTTCGGGGTGATGCGCCAGGGATGTGCAGGCGACATGAATTTACAGAGCATGACCGGATTTGCGCGTGCGGTCGCCGAACATGACGGGACCTCGATCGCCTGGGAGGTCAAGTCCGTCAACGGCAAGAGCGTCGAGGTGCGGCTGCGGCTGCCGCAAGGTTTCGAGCGGCTGGAACCGGCGGTCAGGCAAACGCTGCAGAAGCGTTTTGCCCGCGGCAATTTCCAGGCGACGCTGACCATTGGCCGCGCCGCCGGCACGCAGGCGCAACCCGTCGTCAACGAGGCGTTCCTAAAGGACCTTGCGGGTCTCGCCAAGCGGCTGCAGGAACAGTTCGGCGTTGCTCCCGCGACGGCAGACGGGTTGCTGTCGCTGCGTGGCGTGCTCGACATTCCCGAAACCGTGGAAACCGAAGAGGCGCGCGCCGCGCTCGACAGCGCCATCATGGCTGCGCTCGACGTCGCGCTGAAAGGACTCGAGCAGGCACGGCAAAGTGAGGGTGCGGCCCTGGCTTTGCTGCTGTCTGGCCACATCGACGCCATCGAGGCACTGACGCTGCGCGCGGAGGCGGATCCGTCCCGCGAGACGGCGGCGATCCGTGAACGCATAGCCGAGCAGGTCAGGCTGCTGATCGACGCGTCCGTCAATCTGGATGCGAGCCGGCTGCACATGGAGGCGGCATTCCTCGCCACCAAGGCTGATATTCGCGAAGAGATCGATCGGCTGAAGACGCATGTCGCATCTGGCCGGGCGCTGCTTGAGGGCGGCGGCGCCGTCGGCCGGAAGCTCGATTTTCTGGCACAGGAATTTAACCGCGAATCGAATACGCTGTGTTCGAAGTCGAACGCCGCAGCCGTCACCGCGATCGGGCTGGAGCTGAAGGCGGTGGTCGACCAGTTTCGTGAACAGGTCCAGAATCTGGAGTAGCCGATGGTCGCCAAGGAACCGATGGTTCCCAGGGATTTGGGATCCCGCATCCGCCGCCGGGGGCTGATGCTCGTCCTGTCGTCGCCATCCGGGGCCGGCAAGTCGACGATCGCGCGCAACCTCCTGGAAAGCGATTCCAGCCTCGAATTGTCGGTCTCGGTCACCACCAGACCGCGCCGCGGCTCAGAGATCGAGGGTGTCCATTATCATTTCCGCACCATGCGCGAGTTCGAACGGTTGCGTGATTCCGATGCGCTGCTCGAGTGGGCGGAGGTGCACGGCAATTGCTATGCGACGCCGCGCGAGCCCGCGGAACTGGCGCTGGCGCAGGGCCGCGATATGCTGTTCGACATCGACTGGCAAGGCGCACAGCAGCTGAAGGAGAAGATGCGCGCCGACATCGTCTCGATCTTCATCCTGCCGCCATCGATGAAGGAATTGAAGGCCCGCCTGAAGCGACGCGCCGAGGACCAGGAAGAGGTGATCGAGACGCGGCTGAAGAATGCCCGCAACGAGATCGAGCACTGGAAGGAATATGATTTCGTCATCGTCAATGACGATCTCGACCGCGCCTTCGCCGAGGTGCGCGGTATCGTTGTCGCCGAACGATTGCGGCGCGACCGTCGGCCAGGTCTCTTCGATTTCGTCTCAGGGCTGCTGGACGAGAAAACCGTCTGATTGGCGTCAGGCCGCCATGCCGTCGACCAGGATCAGATGGCGGCTGAGCGCGGCGTCGCGCACATCCAGCGCTGCAGCATACTCGGCGGATGCGTACCAGCGCCGTGCCTGCTCAATGTCAGGAAATTCGACAACGATCAGCGGTGTGGGATGCCACTCGCCCTCCAGCGTATCCACCTGGCCGCCGCGTACGAGATAGCGCCCGCCATAATGGGCAATGGAAGCCGCGGCACGCGAGCGGTATGTCTGGAATGCGTCTTGGTCGCGGATGGTGACATCGGAAATGATATAGGCAGGCATTTAGGTTTCTCCGGCATGCTCGCCGGACTATCTATTCCTGCATCGTCGCAATTCCAGACCGGCGCTAAACAGAATTGGTCAGCCTGACGAATTCCTCGACGCTGAGCGTTTCGGCGCGGCGGGTCGGATCTATGCCCGCACGCTCCAGCAAGGCCTCGCCGCCGAGGCTCTTCACACTCTGCCGCAGCATCTTGCGGCGTTGGCCGAAGGCGGCTTCGGTGACGCGGCCGAGTTTCTTGACGTCAGCGGGCAGGGGCGTCACGCGCGGCTCCAGATGCACCACCGAAGAGGTCACATTGGGCGGCGGCGTGAAGGCCGGGGGAGGCACGTCGAAGGCGATCCTGGCCTTAGTGCGCCAGCCGGCCAGCACCCCAAGCCTGCCATAGGCGTCGCTGCCCGGCTCGGCGACGATGCGCTGGGCAACCTCACGCTGGAACATCAGCGTCATCGAGGCGTAGAAGGGTGGCCAGTCCACGACCGTCAGCCACCGCACGAGCAATTCAGTGCCGATGTTGTAGGGCAGATTGGCCACGATCCGTACCTGACCGCTGGCTCCGGCGGCCGCGGAGGCGAGGGCGGCGAAGTCGGTTTTCAGCGCATCGCCGGAAACCACCTCCAGCCGGCCGGGATAGTGAGCGGAGACTTCGGCCAATGCCGCCAGGCAGCGCTCGTCGCGCTCGATGGCGACAACCCGGAGGGCGCCGTTGGAAAGCAGCGCTCTTGTCAGGCCGCCGGGGCCAGGACCAACCTCGATCACCGTGGTGTTTGTCAGGTCGCCCGCGCTGCGGGCGATCTTGCCGGTCAAATTGAGGTCGAGCAGGAAGTTCTGGCCGAGCGCCTTTTTCGCCTGCAGCCCATGGCGCTCGATGACATCGCGCAACGGCGGCAGCCCGTCGATGCTCATGCGTTAGGACCCCAAACGGAGGCGCTCATGCGGCCGCGGCCTTTTTGTCGGTGTCGGCGAGCGTTCTGGCGAGCTTCAATGCGGCGATCAGGCTGTCCGGCCGTGCAATGCCCTTGCCGGCGATATCGAAGGCGGTGCCATGGTCTGGCGACGTGCGGATGAAAGGCAGGCCGAGCGTGACGTTGACCGCATCGTCGAAGGCCAGCGTCTTGGCCGGGATCAACGCCTGGTCGTGATACATGCAAAGTGCAGCATCGTAGCCTGCCCGCGCCCGCGCATGGAACAGCGTGTCGGCCGCCAGGGGGCCGAAAGCATCGATGCCCTCGGCGCGCAGGATGTCGACCGCCGGCCGCACGATATGCTCGTCCTCCAGGCCCATCGAACCGCCTTCGCCGGCATGCGGATTGAGGCCGGCAATGGCCAGCCTCGGCCTGGCGATGCCAAAGCGGCCGGCGAGGTCGGCCGCGGTGATGCGCGCTGTCGCGACGATCAGTTCTGTGGTCAGGGCCTTCGGCACCTCGGCCAGGGCGATGTGGATGGTGACGGGAACCGTGCGCAGGTCCGGGCCTGCCAGCATCATGACCGGCATTGCCTGGACACCACTGTGCCGGGCCGCCAGATGCGCCAGATATTCGGTATGGCCGGGAAAGCGGAAACCGGCATCATAGAGCGGCTTCTTGGCGATCGGACAGGTGACCACGGCGGCGGCGTCGCCGGCAAGGCAGGCGGCGACAGCGCGATCGATCGCCTCGATGGTTCCGGCCGCGTTGGCCGGATCCGGCCGGCCGGGGCTGTCGATGAACCGGGCCGCCAGTGGAACGATCGGCAAGGTGCGGGCGAAAGCCTGCGCCGCCTGTGCCGGTGTCGTCTCGACGATCGGCAACGACACGCCCAGCCGGCTTGCCCGTGAGGCGATCAGCGCCGGATCGGCCAAAAGATAAAAGGCGGGCAGGGCGACCGCCTCGCGCGCCAGGAAGGCGGCGATGGCGATTTCGGGGCCGATGCCGGACGGATCGCCGACGCTTAGCGCCAGCGCGGTCATTGCGCTCTTCACGTCAGCGCTTGACGATGCGGGCTTTCGCCTTCAGCTCGTCGACATATTTCTTGCTGAGTTCGTCGGCGGCCTTGTCGCTGGAGCCTTCGCTCTGGAACACCATCTGGGCCGTCTTGTCGTCGGACACTTCGCGCGACGAGCAGATGCCGATGAACTCGACGCCACGCTCGGTCTCGCGCGTGGTGGTCGCGCCACCGACCTTGGTCGCCTTGATCTGCTCGGCCCAGTCCGGCGGCAGCTGCGGCGCCAGCACCCGGCCCAGATCGCGAACGGTGACGTCGAGCAGGCCCTTGGCGAATTCGCGCGTCGTGTTGCAGCCGTTGAAGCGGGCGCGCATGGCATCGGCCTCGCGCTTGCGCTTGGCCAGCGTCGCGCTGCGTTCAGATGCCGGGACGACGAAGATGACCTGCTGCAGCATGTACTCGGTGGCGCTCGGTTTGGCCCCGCCCTTGTCGAGCATGCGCCTGACCGCATCCTGCTCGGTCACGCTGCCGCCTTCACCGGAACGGTAACGCGCGCTCAAAGCCTGGTTCCAGGCCATCTGGGCACGGATGAATTCCTTGAAATGATCCTTGCCGACGCCGGATTTTTCCATCACGCCATCAAGCTGGCTGAGCTGCATCTTGTTGTTGGTGGCAAAGCGCTGGTAGGCCGCCTCGACCTGAGCGTCGCTGATGCGTATGCCAAGTCGCTTGGCTTCGGCAAGGCGCAGCGTCTGGTCGATCATTTCCTGGGCGGCATCGCCCTTCTTGCGCTGCAGCTTCAGGAAGGCGGCGCGATGCGCGATATCGCCCGACGTGATTGGTACGTCGTTGACGACGTATTTGATCGTGCTGGCGAAAGCCGGCGGCGTCATGACCGCCATCGACACGGATGTCGCCGCCACAAGCAGCGCGAACCCTGCTGAAAAGAGGTATTTCCTCATCGTTAGCATCCCAATTCTATCCCGGTTCCGCCCAATTTCGTCCTCTTCCGGGTGCGCGAATCCGTGCCAGCCCTATGCGGCGAAACGATGTCTCGCCGGCTACTGGATGGTGTCGATAGCGCTGGTCGACGAGCCGAAGTCGCCAAGGGTGCGGAACGACAGGTTGAAGCCGATGCTCTGCGTCACTTCCCTGGTATTCAAGTCGCGCGACTGCGAGTACGTCATCAGATAGGTGAAGCAGGAATCGTTGTAGGCGAAACCGACCCCGTCCTTGACCAGCAGGCTTTGCTGCAGATCATAGGTTCCTGTCCCGAACACGCGCCAGTTTTCGGCAAGATGCGTGGACGCACCGAGTGTCACCTCATGTCTGTCGGTCGTGAAACCGTAGAGCGGCTGGGCCTGGATGAAAGCGTACTTGGCGCTGAGCGACACCGGCAGACCTGAATAGGCTGCCTTCACCTCGGCGCGGCGAACCTCGAAAGTCTGTTCGTCGAAGCGGCCGCTGACGGAAGCCGCGAACCCGTTCGGGCTGCTGATGCCAAACAGGCCGACATAGTCGGACTTGGTGTCCTGAAGGCCCGAATAGGCGCCGACATTGACCAGATCCGGCGCGGCGAAGGAGTTCTCGCCGCCGATCTGGTAGGATTGGCCGAAAATCGCATTGGTGCCCCAGCCGTTGATATAGGAGCCCGAGTAGCGGAAGCCGACATTGGCGCGCGAGCCGCCTTCGATGCGGTCATAACCGGAGAATTTGTCGCGCTCGAACAGGGTGGTCGCGTCGAACACCATGCTCTGGGCGTCTTCATTCGGAATGGCGAGGCCGCCGACATATTGTTCGTTCGGACGCAGGAACAGCTGCGCCATCGGCTCGACGACGTGGCTGGAGCCGCTGGCCATGGAAAACAGCAGCGGCCAACGCATCTCGAGCCCGGCGGTTGCCATGTAGCGGGCGAACGACGAGCGCATATCGTCGTTGGCATTTATCAGCGGATTGGTCGCCATCTGGTTGACGGCCGCGAGCGAACCCGATGACGCGTTGACGTAGTCGACGTCTCCTTGCAGCGCCAGCAGCGGTGTCAGCACCAGCCCGTCGTCGGTTACGAAAGTCCGCTTCCATTCGGCCTCGGTGGTGAGGCGGCCGGATTCGCCTTCGATGCCGCGCACGCGCTGCACGGGCGTGCCGGCATTGTAAGGAACGTTGAAAGTCTGGTCGAGTTCATCGCGGCGGAGGACCCGCGTGTTGACGTTGAGCGACAGCTGGCCGCCGGCCACCGGCGCGTCGGGGATATAGGCGTAGTCAAGCGACGGCAGCACCCAGGGCTGCTGGTTGCTGCGCGCGGCAATATTGCTGTTGAGTGTATTTTCCTGCACATCGAAGTGCATGGCGCGCACATCGAAGTAGTTGCGGCCATTGAGCCCGGTCAGGTAGACCGTCGACTGATGGGTGCTGCCGTTGTACTTGTCGATGTTGTAGGTGCTCGAGAAGTTCTTGTCGGTCTGCAGCAGCACATCCCAGCCGAAATTCCAGCGTTCGTTGATAGCGAACTGCCCTTGCGTGCCCATCATGCCGCGGAGTTTGTTGGGATCGCCCGCCGTGCCCGAATCGACGTTGCGCCCGGCGCGGTCGATGAAGGCGTCCGGATCGCGCTGCTGAATTCCGGCGATCTTCAAACTGTATTCGCCATTGTTGAAGCGCTGGCGCCACTCGGCCTCGCCGAGGAAACCCTGTTTGGTATAGCCGCTTCCCGACACCGTCAGGTCATATGTCGGCGAAAGCGCGAAATAGTAGGGAACCTTGACGCTGTATCCCAGATGGCTGTTGTAGCTGATGCCCGGGATCAGGAAGCCGCTCTTGCGCTTCACCGTCGGGTCGGCGATCTCGAAAGCCGGCAGATAGGCGAGCGGAAAGCCGAAGAATTCGAAATTCGCATTCTCGAAGCGAACCGTCTTCTTCTCGCCATTCCAGATGATCTTCCTGGCTTTCACGCGCCAGGTCGGAGCCTTGTCTGGCTTGTCTTCGCACGGCTCGCAGGCGGTGTAGACGCCATTGTGGAAGGTGGTCAGCACGCCGCCCATGCGCTCGGCGCTCTCAGCGGCGAAATAGGCCTTGTCGATGGTTTCGACGCGCAGCGCATTGACGAAACCGTCGGCGAAATCGTCGGTGATATCGATATGCTGCGAATTGATCTTGGTGCCGTCGCTGTTGACGATTTCAACATTGCCGGTGGCAACCATCCGCTTGGTGTTGCGGTCGTATATGACCTTCTGGGCGACGAGGCGGTTGCCGCCATAGTCGATCTGCACACCACCGACGGCGGTCACCGTCTGGTTGTCGTTGTTGTAGACCAGCGTGTCGGCCGCCAGCAGCATCTGCGAGCCGGACGGAACATTGGTCGCCATCTTGCCGACTTCCTGCGCGAACGCAGGCAACGGCACGGCGCAGGCAAGCAGGCACGCCAAGGCGCTCGCCGCATAAAGGCGCGCCAAATGGGCCTGCCTGCTGCTGGGCAAAAACGCCTCCCTCACTAGCCGTCTTCCTTGTATAGCAGGAAAGTCACCCCGAAGAACATAGCTACCACGACTGGCACCGAGGCGGCTATGGCAGTCGGCACGAACCCCGCCACGCCGAATGCCTTCACCAGCACCGAAACGACATAAAGCAGAAACCCGGCAACGACGCCACCCAGAATCATCGTTGCCGATTGTCCCATCCTCGCAAATCGCATTGAAACTGTTGCCGCAATCAGCGTCATGGCGACGAGGAGGAACGGCAACGCCACCAGCGAATCAAACTGCATGGCAAACGCATTTGCCTTGAGGCCGAAGGAACGGGCAACCTCGATTTTTCCGGGCAGGTCGTAGAACGGGATGGTCTCCGGGCGCGCCAGCCGCTCCTGCACGAATTCAGGCTTCAGATTGGTCGGCACACGATCGCTTGCCGCGGGCTGGATGGTGCCGTTCCTGAAGGTCTTCACATCCTGCAATTCCCAATAGCCGTCCCGCAGGTAAGCGCGCGCGGCGTCCTTGCGCTCGACGATGTTGCCTTGCTGGTCGAGGACGAAAAAGACTGCGTCGGCCATCTCCAGGCCCTGGTCGAGGATGGCCCGCGCGCCGATGATGGTGTCGCCGGTGCTGGTTTTCTGACGAATCCAGGGGGCGGCGTCGGCCGAAACCGTATTTGATTTGCCGGAGCGCAACTGGGTTTCGATCTGTTCGGACAAGGAGAAGGCATGCGCGGCCAGCGGGTTGATGAGCCCGACCGACACAAAGCCGAACAGCAACGCGCCGATGCAGCATGGCAAAAGGAATTGCCAGGCGGAAACGCCGGCGGACCGCGCGATGACCAGTTCGTAGCGGCGGTTGAGCGAAACCAGAGTTGCCATCGCCGAGAACAGGCCGACAAACGGCACGGTCTGCAGCATGATCATCGGCATGCGAAGGCCTGAAATGGCCACCGCCGTTCCGTAAGTGAAGCCGGGCAGACCGGTGGTGCGGCCGGACAGCTCGGTGAAATCGATCAGGAAAACCAGCGCCAGCAGGCCAAGGAAGAACCAGATCGTGATCGTCACGTAACGGAAGAAGAAATAACGACCCAGCGTCCAGCCCATCAGCCGATCCCCTGACCTGAGGTGCCGCGCCTGGACCAGCGCAGTTTGAGGGCGTTCCAGCTGTCGCCGACTCGGCTGGCCAGATTTGTCATCCAGTCCGCCCAGGCCACCGGCAGTTCCATGGTCCGGTTGGAGACGATGAACCAGATCGCCACCGCGGAGGCCACTATGGGCACGCCATAGACCATGTAGGCATATTGCGGCACTTCATCGGCCTTGCTTGCGGCAAAGAAACCCAGCCAGCGCACGAAGAGGGATATGGTGATGGCCGTGATCAAAGGATTGACGCGAGCCTCGCGATGCGAGCGCGCGTCCCCTGCGACCGCCAGCGCGATCAGCGCGAACACCATGGAATACAGCCATTCCGAAAATCGTTGGTCGATCTCGGCCCGGTATTGCTGAGGGGCCTGCTGATAAAGCTTGTCGTTGACGTTGGGATTGAGCAGGTACTGGGTGGTCTGGTCCTTCGGCAGCAGCGTCACCTCGGAGGCCGCCGCCATGAAGGCCGACATGTCGAAAGCATAGGAGGTGAACCGGATGACGCTGAGGTCGCCGGTCAGCGTTTTGCGGTGGATGACGCCGTCATTCATCATCAGCACCTTTTCGCCGCCGCGTTCGACGACGCTGCCGGTCTTGGCATAATAGACGAGATTGACGCCTTCTTCGCGCGAATCGGCGACGAAGATGCCGCCCAGCCGATTGTCCGGAAGCCGCTCGCCAATTTGCAGGAACAGCCCATCCTCGATCTTGCGGAATGTGCCCTCCTGGATGATCAGCGACAACAGATCGGCGCGCGATTGCGCCACCAAAGCGCGGTTCTTCTGCCGCGCATAGGGGTCGATGCCGTTGTCGACCGCAAAGGAAAATACGCTCGCCGCAAGGGCCAGAAGCATGATTGGCCGCACGATCGTCCAGCGCGATGCGCCGGCGGCGTTGACGACGGCAAGTTCGGAATCCGAATTCATGACACTGAGTGTCTGTGCGACCGCCACCACCAGCGCGAAAGGCACGACGATCGGAATGATCGAGGGAAGAATAAGCGCGGCGACCTCGAAGAAGGTCAGCGACGACTGGCCGCTGTCGGTAACCAGGTCGATCTTGGCCAGCACCTGCGTGGTCCACACGATGGCCAGCGTCCAGACCAGCGCTGCCAGAAAGACCACGAAAGCGCGGCGCATGATGTAGCGTTCAACGACCTTCATGAAGGCTTTACTCGATTTTCTCGAACGGCATCATGCCACCACGCTAAGGGTAGCTGCCCGGCGACGCCCGCACAACTGGCTCCGATAGGCTCGATCAGGCAGGCGATCCGGTTCCCGTCCCACGTCGCGTGCCGCAATGGATCGGAGTGTCGGAGGGAATGGATAAGAAAGGACGAACATCGATGGTTAACAACAGGTTGCGGCATGAAGCGGGGCCGTGCCGCGACGAATCGCCATCGATTCCAACTGTCATATGGGTAGCCATTTTGGCAAAGTCTTGCCAAATGCCGGAAAACGACCAAATGTCGCGGATCGCTTCAAACGCTTCGCACGCCATCCCCGAAAGCAGGACATGATGAACCCGAGACCATCGATCGCCTTTGCAAAATTCGCCGCGCCGCAGACGGCGGCGAACCGGAAGGGCACGGTCTTCGTGCTGTCGGCGGATGACGGCGGCCTGAGCGATGCGGCCAGGGCTTACGATCCTGGCAAGACGCTGGAACGGGCCTTCCCGGTGGCCGAATTCACCGGCAAGTTCGCCGGCGTCGTCGAGATACTGGCGCCGGAAGGAGCGTCGCTCGACAGGTTGGTCGCGATCGGCGCGGGCAAGGCGGCGGGGCTCGATGAATATGCCTGGCTGAAACTTGGTGGCACCATTGCGGCGTCGCTGCGCAAGGCAACCGACGTCGCCGTGGTGCTCGACCTTGCCGGCGCTTCGATTGATGGCAAGGACGCCGCCAACCTTGCGGCAGGCATCCTCCTGCGCAGCTATTCCTTCGACAAATACAAGACCGGCAAGGACAAGGATGACACAAAGGCTGATCCGAAGAAGCCGGCCAAGATAACCATCCACACCGCCGACCCGGCAGGCGCCAAGAAAGCCTTCGCCGATGCCGAGGCGGTGATCGACGGCGTGCTTCTGGCGCGCGACCTTGTCAACGAACCGGCAAATATACTGGGACCGGTCGAGTTCGCGGCTCGCGCCAAGGAACTCGAGACGCTCGGCGTCAAGGTCGAGATCCTGACCGAGAAGGAGATGAAGAAGCTCGGCATGGGCTCGCTGCTCGGCGTCGCGCAAGGCTCGCCCCGCGGCGCGCGCATGGCCGTCATGCAGTGGAACGGCGGCAAGCCCAAGGACGGCCCGATCGCTTTCGTCGGCAAGGGCGTCACTTTCGACACCGGCGGCAATTCGATGAAGCCGGCTTCGGGCATGGAGGACATGAAGGGGGATATGGGTGGCGCTGCCGCCGTGACCGGCCTCATGCATGCGCTGGCCGCGCGCAAGGCAAAGGCCAATGTCGTCGGCATTATCGGCCTGGTCGAAAACGCCGTCGATGGCCATGCCCAGCGTCCCGGCGACATCGTCACCTCGATGTCGGGCCAGACCATCGAGGTGCTCAACACCGACGCCGAGGGGCGTCTCGTGCTGGCCGACGCGCTGTGGTACTGCAACGACCGCTTCCAGCCGAAATTCATGGTCAATCTGGCGACGCTGACCGGCGCCATCATGGTCGCGCTCGGCCTCCACTATGCCGGCCTGTTCTCCAACAATGACGAATTGGCGGACAGGCTTGCGGCGGCAGGGCAGGCGACGCAGGAGCGGCTGTGGCGCATGCCGCTCGGCGCCGAATACGACAAGCTGATCGATTCCAAGAACGCCGATATGAAGAACATTGGCGGCCGCTATGGCGGCGCCATCATAGCGGCGCAATTCCTGCAGCGTTTCGTCAAGGACACGCCCTGGGCGCATCTCGACATTGCCGGCACCGCCATGGGCTCGCCGTCGAATGAGATCAACCAGTCCTGGGGCTCAGGCTTCGGCGTGCGGCTGCTCGACCGGCTGGTGCGCGATCACTACGAGAGCTGACCACGATCCATGGCCGACGTGCTGTTCTACCATCTGACCGAATCGACCCTGGAGGAGGCGCTGCCAGGCCTGCTCGAGCGCAGCGTCGATCGTGGCTGGCGCGCCGTGGTGCAGACCGGCACCGAGGAACGGCGCGACGCGCTCGACCAGCATCTTTGGACATTCCGCGATGATTCTTTCCTGGCGCACGCGACCGATCGCGAGGCTTATCCCGGCGAGCAGCCTATCCTGTTGACCACCGGCGACGGCAATCCCAACGAAGCCGAGATAAGGTTCCTGGTCGACGGCGCGGTGCCGTCCGACCTTGCCGGCTACGAGCGTGCCGTGTTCCTGTTCGATGGCCATGACGCCGCCCAGGTCGAGGCGGCGAGGGGGCATTGGAAGACGATGAAGGACGCGGGCCATGCCGTGACCTACTGGCAGCAGACATCGGACCGCCGCTGGGAGCGCAAGGCCTAGCGCTATGCATGCAAGAAAGACCCAAAGCGCATCAACGCGATGCGCTTTGGTCAGCGATGTGCCGCGGATGATAAGGCTCTAGTCGCGGGCCTTGATCCGTTTCTGTTTCCAGCTGACGTAGTCGCCGTGTTTCAATTTCATGAACTCGTCCGCCAGGTTGCGATGCGAACTCCTGAAGACGTACCAGTCGCCATCCGGTAATTTGCGCTGGTAGATCACCCGTCCGGCCTGACGATGCTCGAAGCAGGTGAGGGCGTTGGAGTCGCCTCCCGCGCCATGCCATTTTGCCCGGAAGCAAACCTTGCCGCCGCCGGGAATGAACCAGATGCCGTCACCGTAACCCAGCTTGCCCTTGTCCGAAGTCCAGGCGCTGAATTGACGGCGCTGCGCGGCAAAATAGCCCGCACCATTTCGACCCCAGAGCCATGAACGGTTCTGGTACATCTGATAGATGCCCTCGTCGGGCACCGCCTCGGCCTTCATGGCCAGGTCGGCGGTTTGCGACGCCGTCTTGGCTGTTGCCGGAAGCTGGAAAGCCAGGACGGCTATGGAACAGGCAAGTGCCGTTCCAATGGAATTCCCCAATATTCGTTTCACGACCCCACCCCTACAATTTACGTACACTCAGTTTTTACGCTTGCACTCGACCCTGACAGAGTACGCCTAGGGCAGGACATGCTGAGTAACCCTCCAGTCGGGTAGCCCATAGCCACCCAACCATGGCCACACCTCCTTCTGGTTGAAGTAGACCACCGAGGTCAGGGCCGGAAACTCCGAATAGGATTTGCGGGAATCGGCCTCCCACTGCGAGACATACTCCTGCTTGCCGACATAACCGAGTTCCGCCACGACGACCGGCTTGTTGAAACCCGCGACGCGGTCATATCCGGGCTTCAGCGTCTCGGCGAACGTACGGTCACGACCGGCCTCGTCATTGTCCTTTTTCTGCAGGCCGAATACCGACAGGCCGATGACGTCGACATAGTCGTCGCCGGGGTAGTACTTCTCCAGACCCTCTTCACCTTTGGGTGACCACATGTATTTGGCGGCCGGAGCAGCCTTGCGGCAGAGATCGACCTCGCGCTTGTAGGCGGCGATCCAATCCTTGGGAGCCCAGTTGGCCCAGGTGAAGCGGCCGTTCTTGTCTTCCATCTCCTGCGCCCAACGAATGGTGACGGGGCTCTTCATGGCCCCCACCAGGTTGCAGATCGCCTGCATGTTGGCGTCATATCTGCCGCTCAATATGCCGTCGCGCAGTTCGTTCGGGGTGATGCGCCAATCCTTCGACCAGGTCCAAGGCTCGATGGTGATCAAGAGCGACCGGTTTCGCTGAAGGGCATAGGCATCGGCCAAGGGAAGGGTCGTCAGATCGACGTCTTCCCAAGGTAGGAACAACTCCTCGATGCTGGCGGTCTTGTCGGCGCTGAAGTCGCCGTAAGGGTCATAGGATCCGAACGCCGACGCGGCGCTGCTCGTCTGAACGGGATCCGTCGCGGCTGCCGAGCCGGCGTCCGCCGAAGTCGGCAACGCGGCGCTGCCGCCCAAGGCCAACGCGATTGCAAGCGCACTTGCTGCGATATGTTTCATGATAATCTCCCATGGCTTCGACATCCTGCGGAAGTCGAAGCCTCGCCCACGCGTCGACACGTGATCGACGCAACCATCCAAACCCGATCGGCTTTATCGGCGGAATCTGCGGGATTTCGGAGCGACGATTGGCGGGAGTGCTGCGCACGGATTCCCGCCAAGAAAATCATCTCTCAAACGCCGGCACGAGGAGCTCAAGAGAAAAGGTTCGCCGCGATACTCACAAATTCGCGTCATATTCCGATATATCATCCCGGGCTAATTTAAGAGCCGGTCGCCATAGAGAGTCAAGTACAATTAACGGTTGCTTAACCATGATTCGCTGGGCATGGTTAACGGGCCGACCTTGCCGGAATCCCACCGGGCGCCTTTGGCCCCATCAGCTATTTTCCAACGCTGAAAAATTTCACCGAACGTCTATTCCGGAGCCGGCCATTGGCCTCGTGGCGAAAGTTTGGGCTCCCGTTCAAGGGGTTAGGTTAACCAACGTTCAAGAAGGATGGTTAAGCAGCATTTAATTTAGTTGACACTAACGGAGCGACCGCCGATTCTGCCTGCGGGGATTTAAGGGCCTTGCAGCGGTCGTTGGCTGCAGCCCTAAGTGGCGGCGTGTAGGGACATGAGTTTAGACGTAGGCATCGTCAGCCGTACGGGCAGACGGGCAAAGCGGCCCGGGTCAATTCCGGCCGTCTCGGCTGAGAAGGCTCCTTTTCTCGTGCCCGTACTCTCTCCGATCCAGCAATGGATCCTGCGGACAGGCCTGGCTTTCTGGTTCGCCACCCTCGGTTTTTTCTGGGCCTGGTGGCTGAAGCCGGAACATATCGAACACATCGGATCGTTCACCTTCGCCACACTCGTGCTGGCCTGGCTGACCTTGATGCCGATGTACTTCCTGCTCAACGTGCACGCGTCACTGAAACCTTCAAAGCTTTACAGCGTCCCAAAGAGTTCGCGAGTCGCCATGGTGGTGACCAAGGCTCCATCCGAACCCTTCGCCGTGGTCGCGCGCACGCTGGAAGCAATGCTCGCGCAGGATTATCCGCATGACACCTGGCTGGCCGACGAGGATCCTTCCGAGGAGACGGTCCGCTGGTGCGATGCCCGCGGCGTGCTGATATCGACGCGGCGCGGCAGGGAAGACTACCACCGCAAGACATGGCCGCGCCGCACCCGCTGCAAGGAAGGCAACCTGGCCTTCTTCTATGACCACTATGGTTATGAGCGTTACGATTTCGTCGCGCAGATGGACGCCGACCATGTGCCGACGCCGACCTATCTCAGGGAAATCCTTTATCCCTTCGCCGATCCCGCGGTCGGCTATGTCTCGGCGCCGAGCATCTGCGACAACAATGCCGCCGAAAGCTGGTCGGCGCGCGGCCGGCTGTTTCCGGAAGGGATGTTCCACGGCCCCTTGCAATCCGGCCATACCGGCGGCGGGGCGCCGCTCTGCATCGGCTCACACTATGCGGTGCGGACCAAGGCACTGAAGCAGGCGGGCGGTCTCGGCCCGGAACTGGCGGAGGACCATTCGACCTCGATGCTGATCAACGCGGCCGGATGGCGCGGCGTGCATGCGACGGACGCTATTGCCCATGGCGATGGCCCGCAAACCTTTGCCGATCTTGTCACTCAGGAATTCCAGTGGTCGCGCAGCCTAATGACGATCCTGCTCGAATATTCGCCCACATACTTTCCCAAGCTGTCGCCGAGACTGCGGTTCCAGTTTCTGTTCTGCCAGCTCTGGTATCCGCTGTTCGCGGTCTTTGCGCTGCTGATGTACGCAATGCCAATGTATGCGCTGGTCACCGGGCGCAACTTTGCCAATGTCATGTATGCCGACTTCCTCTTCTACTACCTGCCCAACGCCGGCGCCCTGGTTGGCCTGGTCATGATGCTGAAGGCATTCGGCCTCTCGCGACCGATGACGGCCAAGACGATCAGTTGGGAAGGCACGCTGTTCCTTTTCTTCGCGCGCTGGCCGTGGGTGCTGGCCGGCACGGTGTCGTCGCTGCGCGACTATCTGACCAAGTCGTTCGTGGATTTCCGCGTCACGCCAAAGGGCAGTGGCCCAAAGAGCCTGATTCCGCTGCGCGCCTTCGTTCCCTACGTGGTGCTGGCGGTCGGTGCGGCGCTGCCTGTCCTGCTCGTCGACCACCCCTTCGACGCCACCGGCTTCTACTGGTTCGCTGCCCTCAACGCCTTCCTCTACGGGCTTCTGGTGTTGGTCATCGTCGTGAGGCATGTCATCGAGAACAGGATCCCGCTGCGCGCGAATGCCGCGAAACTCGCCTTTCAGGCATCGCTGGCGATGCTGGCGCTTGCCGTGCCGACCGCGGGTTTTTACGATCGGGGCATGGAAGGCGTCTACGGGCTGCAGCAGGGAGCGGGCGGCTTCCGCATCGTCCGCATCGCCTATGTGGTTTCCGGCGCCGGCCAGGGCAACATCGGCACCCGCAATTTCTACTTCGATCCGGGTTGGGAAACGCGGCGCTGACGCCCAGCTTCATCCGCGCGCAAAGAGTTCTCCTGCACTACATTCACCTTGATGGATGGCTTCGATTGCCGGCCGGTGACATGATGCGGCTTCAGGCACGAGCAAATAAGATCAAATTTTAATAATATCCGATCGAGCGCTGAAAGGCGGCACTGACCATGCCGTTTGCGCGAATTTTAATAAGTATCCTCTAATATTCGAACATGATGTGAATGGCGGTTGGCTGTTCACGCGGCGTGGAAGACACCAAAGAAAAATATCTCCGCGTCCAATCGACTTGCATTTCTCGGCAGGGGATAGGTGATGAACAAGTTGATGAGGGATTTGGCTGCCAAGGGCAGAAAAAATGCCTGGTCTATAGCCGCCATTGCACTGATCTCGATCGTTTCCGGTTGCCAGAGCATGGACGCGACCACGACCGGCTCACTCGCTGGCACGCCCATGGTGCATGCATCCGCCAAGAAAATTCACACCGTCGGCAAGAAGCAGGTTCGCGTGTTCCGCCACAAGCGCCTCATGCAGATGACCAGTGTGACGCGCACGACTGAAACGGCCTACGCCGCCTTCGTCCGGCCGCAGCCGGCCAGGATCGTCACGCCGGCGCCGGTGAAGGTTTCTTACAGGCTGGGCAGCGCCGGCCCGCTCCTGGGCCATTCGCCCTGGATCTGCGGTCCAAGCGGATTTGGCCAGCGCGCGACTTGCCGCGCGCGCTAACAAGAGTTGAGTTGGGGGGCCGGAATCCGGGCGTGAGAGGTCAGGCGGCACGGGTCGCGCCAGCACCTCCTGCGCCCGGATTTCCATTCGCGCCGATACCAATCGACAAGCGTCTTCGATCGGCTCTCGTGGCCTGACGTCGAAGTCTCGGGCGGGTCTGGTTTACCGGAGCTTGCCGATCCCTCGACCTTGGCCACCTCGCCACGGCGCAAAAGATTGACATCGGTCTTTGCCCGACTGTTAATGCTCGCAAGCCAACTGCTGACCGCGCGACCTGGGAAATCCAGCGTTGTGTCGATGGAGAGAACGCTCCGGGCGGGGCGTTCTGGGTCATGGTCGTGTCGGCGCTATGCTGGATCGGGGGTACGAAAACCGAAATGCGACCGCAGATTGCGCTGACAGTTTCGACCGGATTGCCTTGGCCTTGCACAAGTCGTGAGCGGGAAGGCGGCCAGTCTGCCAGACGCGCCTGGCTTGTGCCCCTGCTGGTCGTTTGTGGTCAGTTGGCGCTTTCCGGAGCGGCTCACGCGGCCAACGAAAAGAACCCCAAGCCCGCGGAAGCCGCCGCCACCGTGCCGACGGCTTTCGAGCTGCAGCGTCTCTACACCGACCGCACATGGCTGTGGAAAGATGGAGCGGCCTATTTTGGACAGACCGGCCGCCCCTTCCGGGCCTGGACTTCGGGGCAGGATTCAGCCTCTGTCGCCGAGGGCAGGTGGCTGGTGACGAAGGACGGCAAGATGTGCATGGACGCCGCCTGGCGATCCAAGAGCTACAAGGGCAAGCAGCAGCGGATCTGCTATAGTCACCGCGTCAGGGGCGGGACCATTGAGCAGCGCAAGGATCCGGACGGGGACTGGTACAGTTTCAAACGAACCCCCGAGGACCTTTCCGATGAATACCGGAAATTCGAAGTGGGCGACACCAAGGGCGCGCAGTTCGAACAGACCCGCAAGCTGATCGATTCCAAGAATTAGGTCATGTTTCAGCCATACTGAGCCGGTGATGCCTTGCGGCGTGGCCGGAATGAAAGTTTGTCGCGGCCGGCGATTTTCGCGATCCTGCTCCGTCCCATTGTGGCAGGTTGGGCAGACCGTCAAACCGGTCTCTGGTTCGACGGCAGGCTGCCTGGTGGGAGCCTGTCCGGGAACTTACGAATCACTTATCGTGAAGGGTGAGGGTGGGGTCCGACCGGAGTTGCTGGCGCACTCTTCGATGAATTGCATTCAATCCTATAAAACGGCGAGAGGTTGCGCCCAATCGCACGGTTTGTTTAATAAGCATTGTCTAATATTCGGCGTGATTCCTAAGTGGCAGGTGGCTACTCAGCGTCGTGAAGGCAACGAGAGCATAGAGTGCCGCACCTCGCCCTTGGCTTGATAAGAGGGGATACGTGATGAGCAATTCCACAATGGGCGCATTTCGTCCAGGCATATATAGTCTACGCATTGTTGCGGCCGTGGCGATGATCTCGGGTTGCCAGGCCCTGGATGCGACAAAAACCGATGCGGTCGCTTTCAAGCCTGTGGCCCATCCGGTCCGCAGCAAACCCGCGGTCCTGCCGCTCTACGCCATGACCGCGGTTCATTCGCTTAGAGTCGAGCCTGAGCTTCTGATGACGAGCACGACAGGGTCGACCGAAATTGACTACGCTTTCGTATCACCACAGCCGATCAAAATCGGCACGCCGGGACCCGCGAAGATCGCTTACAACCCTGTCATTGGTGGGTCGTTTCCGGGCAATTCGCCCTATATCTGCAGCCCCAGCGGATTTGGTCAGCGCGCCAGTTGCCACCCGCGCTATCTCTGATCTAGCCAGCAGCGAGGGATGCTGCCGCCTTGCTTGGCGGCAGGTCCGCCGGTTTTGTCCGCAATCCGAAGAACGGGGCCGCCGTCCTGACGATCGTGTCGATGTCGGAAAGCTGCGGCACAAAGCCAAGATGCGCGCGCGCCTTGCCCGGATCGGCATAGAGCTCTGCCGGATCTCCCGGGCGCCGGTTTTTGAAGACGGCCGGAACCGGTCTTGAGGTTATCCGGCCGACCGCCTGTATAATCTCCCTGATGGATACGCCGCGCCCTGTGCCAAGGTTGACCGCCAGGCTTTGTCCGCCGCCCTCGAGGTGCTGGAGCGCTTTCAGATGGGCACTGGCCAGGTCGCTGACGTGGATATAGTCGCGCACGCAGGTTCCGTCCGGTGTGTCATAGTCCGTGCCGAAGACCTCGATCTCGTCGATGATGCCGGACGCCGCCATCAGCACCCTGGGAACCAGATGCGTTTCGGGTGAATGCCACTCGCCGAGCTCGCCGTCGGGATCGGCGCCGCAGGCGTTGAAATAGCGCAGGATCGCGAATTTCATCCCATAGGCGGACGCATAGTCGCCGATGATCTGCTCTCCCATCAGCTTGGTGCGCCCGTAAGGGCTGATTGGATTTTGCAAGGAGGTCTCGCGAACGGGCAGCGCCTCCGGCACACCGTAGGTAGCGCAACTGCTGGAGAAGATGATGTTGTCGATGGCGTGCGCGCGTGCCGCGTCGAGCACGGCGATGGTTCCGGTCACGTTGGTCGAATAATAGTCGGCCGGCTCTTGAACGGATTCCCCGACATAGGCCAGCGCCGCGAAGTGGATGACCGATGTCGGCCTGTACGTCCCGATCGCCGCCCGCAACGCATCCCGATCCCGGATATCGCCGACGACAAGCGGACCCCAGGCGACGGATGTCCGGTTGCCGCGGCAAAGGTTGTCGAAAGCCACGGGCAGATAGCCGGCGGCGGCCAGGAGCTTGCAGGTGTGACTGCCGATGAAGCCCGCCCCACCTGTCACCAGGATCGCCCGTCGGCTCATGAAGCCGCGGCCCCGGTGATCATCCGGCTGCCGTAGAGCAGGGTGTCGAAATAGTCGACGGTATGGGCGAGCCCCTGGGCCAGGTTGATCCTCGGCTCCCAACCGAGATTGTCCCTGGCGAAGGAAATATCCGGTTTGCGCTGCCTTGGATCGTCGATCGGCAGCGGTCGGTGCACGATCTTCGATCTGGAGTTGGTGTAGCCGACGACCAGCGTCGCGAGTTCCATGATGGTGAATTCACCGGGGTTGCCGAGATTGACCGGATGGGCGGGCGCATGCGGCGCATTCATCAGCCGGATGAAACCCTCGATGAGATCGTCGGCGTAGCAGAAGGAGCGGGTTTGCAGGCCGCTGCCATAGACCGTCAGGTCTTCGCCGCGCAACGCCTGGACGATGAAGTTCGAGACCACGCGCCCGTCATCGGGCTGCATGCGGCGGCCGTAAGTGTTGAAAATGCGGGCAACGCGGATGTCGAGCCCATATGTCCTCGAATAGTCGAAGAACAGGGTTTCGGCCGAACGCTTGCCTTCATCATAGCAGGACCGTGGTCCATGCGTGTTGACGTTGCCGAAATAGCTCTCGGGCTGTGGGTGCACGAACGGGTCGCCATATACCTCCGAAGTCGAGGCCTGGAATATCTTGGCATTGCTCCGGCGCGCGAGTTCCAGAAGGTTCAGAGAACCGAGCACGCTTGTCTTGAACGTATGGATCGGATCAGCCTGGTAGTGCGGCGGAGAGGCCGGGCAGGCGAGATTGTAGATCTCGTCGACCTCAAGGCCGGCCGGCAGCGGATCGACGATGTCGTGCTCGATGCAGGTGAATCTGGGATCGCGCAGAAGGGTGTTGAGATTGTATCTCTTGCCGGTGTGGAAATTATCCAGCGCGACGACGTCATATTCGTCCCGCAACAGGCGTTCACACAGATGCGACCCCAGGAAGCCCGCGCCCCCGGCAACCAGGGCGCGACGTCGTTTTTGGTGCGGCTCCCTTTGACCGATCCCGGATCCCAGCTTCAGAACCTTGAAGACCTTGCTCATGCTTTTCCCCTACGCAACCCGCACGCTATCGCCGCGCCGGGGCGACAGCCCGGCGACGCCTTCAGAACGTGACAAACCCTCCGCATCAGCGGATTCGCTGTTCATTGATGTGCGCTAATTGTCCTCTGGGCTCGCCAAGTCGGCGCCGCACGCTTTAAGTGCTGCCGCTCACCCGTCTCCACGCCCCAAAATCGCGATCACACGTACAGTGCCATCATCGTCGATTGCTCGCCCAAATTGCACATCCCAACGCATCAAAAATATACCTGCGGAGACCATAGTCAACTAAATTAGTATTTTCTTAACTATAACATTTTGCGGATGGTTAACCCTCAGCTGGGCTCGGCTTCGCAACGTCGGACCGTAAGCGCTCAGGGAGATACTCGTTGCAAGTCAATGGTTTGGATTGGCGGCTGATACAATGCCGGGGCTGAGAATGCCGACGCCGCCACTCCATCGCGCGTATCGGTCTGCGTCCGAGGAAATATACTCATGAAGAACAGACCTGGGCGATCCCCGCAGATGTCAAATTTTCAGTTCACAATGAGACTGCTGGCCAAAGCCGCTTGGGCTACAAACATAAACGTCGGGATGTGAATACTTTGCCAGTATTTCTCTACGAAAATCGGAGGCATCGCAGCCATTTATAGCCAAGAGAAAGCCGAGAGCCAAAAACTGAATGGAAAACCGCTGCATCACGGCGGATTTGGACCGCGATTTTGTTCCATAGAACTGCTCAAAGGCTTTGTGCATAAGGCCTCTCATTCGCATGGCGGGGATCAACGGTCATTTTGGTCGGGAAAGGCGCCAGCGTCCATTCGATGCCGAAACATCGATGATTTCCACAATGGCATTGAGCGCATAGGTAGAGAGCGCCGTCCATTGCGCGATCGCGTATGCAAGCAGCGGCACCTCGGCAAAACCGGTCGTAAAATGCCTGAGCCAGGGGATGGTCCGCATCCGCGGGCCATCCCCTGGCGGGGCACGACAAAACGGTCGCATTGTCCTTTTGTCGGTTGGGCATGGATCGACCTGGAAGCGGTCGACCGCTTCCAGGCCGAATAGCCTACTGCCCGCCCATCTCCTTCTTGAATGTGTCGAAATCGACCTGCATGCCGTTGAAGATGGTGCTCCAATGGCGGGTCAGCGCGGCCATCGCCACGGCTTCCTGAATCTCCTCGTCGGTGGCGCCGGCGCGCTTGGCGTCCTGCGTATCCGACCAGATGCAATAGTTGCACGGAATCTGCGCCGCCACTGCAAGCGAGATCAGCGACTTGACCTTTGGCGGCAGTGCCGTCTTGTCGCTGAGCTCGATGGCCTTGACCTCGGCCCAGGCGCCGGGCAGACCGGCCTTCGGAAACTGCTTCACAAAACTCGGTACGCCGCCCATGGTCGACTGGATATCCTTTAGCGTTGCATCATAGTCGTCGGCATAGGCAGGTGCCGCGACCAGGGCCAGCGCACAGCCGGTGGCGGCGAGCAGGCAACCGTGGTGTATCGACGAAAGCACGGATGAAAGAATGCGATAATTAGACATGACATTCTCCTCTGGTCTTTGTTAGCCTTACGATGTAAGGTGATGTGGAAAATGAACCTTACAGTGTAAGTTGTCAAGCGGCGCAATGGACACATCAATCAAAAAAAAGCGAATGCGCGGGCGCCTGTCGCGCGAAATGATCGAGGACGCGGCCTTCGAGGTGATCGAGAAGGAGGGACTCGCCGGCTTTTCGATGCGCAAGCTGGCGGCGGCGCTCGGCTGCGAGGCGATGAGCATCTACCACCATTTTCCTTCGGTGGCGCATTTGCACGAAGCGCTGGTCGACCGGCTGGTCGGTGCTCTTGAAATGCCCGACGCCGGCCTTCCGTGGCGGCAAAGAATGCGCATCGCCATCGAGGATTTTCGCCGTATCGGCCGCGACCATCCCGCCTATGCCACCTTCTTTGTCACCTACCGGATGAACTCGCCGATCTGCCTTGCCTGGCTGAACGGCATTCTGAGCCTGTTCAGGGATGGCGGTTTCGACACCGAACTCAGCGCGCGGCTGTTTCGCGCCGTCGGCTACTATCTGATGGGTGCCGTGCTGGATGAGAATGCGGGCTATGCCAAAGGTCCGTCGGCGGTAAACACGGTCAGCGACGAGCAACTGGCCCGGGATTTTCCCAACGTCATGGCCGCCGGGCGCTTTTTCGGTACCGCCGAATTCGACAAGACATTCGAGCTTGGCCTCGACATGCTGCTGGACGAGATGGAACGCCTGCGCGACGGTGTCGGCGCCGGCCAGGTGTCCGGCAAGGTGTGAATACGAGGTGAGTGTCTGAATGCGCTTTCTGTTTGTCCTGATCCTGCTTGCCGGCACCGGCATCGGCTTCATCTATCCCTGGGCGATGACCAATTTTTCCGGCCGCGAGATCGGCACCTGGCGGGTCTATGAGCAAGGCCGCTTCAAGCCGTTGACCGTGTCGCTCTCAAGCCGCGACGCCCCGGTCCGCGTCCTGGTCGACCTCACCGCGAGGGCCGAACGCATCGTCTCGCAGCAGCGCACTGTGTTGACGCTGACCGCCGCCACCAATGGCCGCACGGTGCTTGCCTCGACTTTGCAGTTCAACCATGTCGACAATCCGCGCCAGGCCAGCCCGCAGCTGCCCGACAAGATCTTTCGCGACGACGCAGGCGTCATCGCAAGTGTCAATTCCGGTCCCTATGTCTTCACTGTCGGTCCGGGCGACGCCGAGGACATCCCGATGCGAGCGGTCGATCTCATCTTGCGCTCCGGTGTCGGCGAAACCGACGGGCGTGCGCGGCCGATCGGCTTCGCCCTGATGGCGGTCGGCTTGATCGGTTTCCTGCTGTCCCGGCGTTCGGGTGGAGGCCGGCCGGACAATCCGAACTCGCAGCCGCCGCCACCGCGCTGGGGCAGGGGTTGACGCATGTCGCCCAAAAATGTGCAGCGGTTTTGGGGCAACGACATGCGTAACGGCAGCAGATCATGAATTACCGCCACGCGTACCACGCCGGAAATTTCGCCGATGTCGTCAAGCACGTCGTGCTGACGCTTCTGCTTGAATATCTCAAGCAGAAGGACAAGGCATTTCGCGTCGTCGACACCCATGCCGGCATTGGCCGCTACGATCTGTCCTCGGTCGAGGCACAGAAGACCGGCGAGTGGCTGGGCGGCATCGGCAGGCTGATCGATGCGTCGTTCGATACCAGGGCGGGCGCGCTGCTGGCGCCCTATCTGGACGCGGTGCGGTCGCTCAATCCCGGGGACGGCGTGAAGAAATATCCGGGCTCGCCGCTGCTCGCGCGCCATCTCCTGCGCAAGCAGGACCGGTTGTCGGCGATCGAACTGCACCCGAAAGACGCCGCCAAGCTGAAGGCGGAATTCGCCGGCGACTTCCAGGTGCGGGTGATGGAACTCGATGGCTGGCTGGCGCTCGGAGCGCATCTGCCGCCGAAGGAGAAGCGCGGCCTGGTGCTCATCGATCCGCCCTTCGAGGAGGAGGGCGAGTTCGGCCGCCTCGTCGACGGCCTCATAAGGGCACATAAGCGCTGGCCCGGCGGCATCTATGCGCTGTGGTATCCGATCAAGGACCGCAAGGCGGTCATCGCCTTCAGGAAGGCACTGAAGCAATCCGGCATCCCGAAAATCCTCGACATAGAATTCGAGATCAGGCCGGCCTCTTTGGAACCCAGCCTCGATGGCAGCGGCATGGTGGTGGTCAACCCGCCCTTCACGCTGGAAGGCGAATTGCGAACCGTGCTGCCGACCCTGCACAAACTGCTCGCCGTGGAAAAGCCGGCGCACTGGTCGCTGGAATGGCTGGCGGGAGAGTAGGCGGCCTCGGCTTCGGCCTCGTCGGGCGGCGCTGCTATCGTCTCGAAGAGGCGTCTGCGAGCGCAGATGGCGTGACGCCGGACAATCGCCTGCTCTCGCGTATCAGATGAGCCTGATCCGAATAGCCGGCTTCGACCGCCAGCACCGCGGTTGAAGCGTCGCCTGACGTTTGCTTCAAGCGCCGGTAGCGATGAAAGCGCAGGATGCGGTCGAGCGTCTTTGGGCCGTAGCCGAAACTCTCTTCGAAACGGCGACGCAGCGTCCGCTCGCTCATATGCAAGGTGCGCAGCAGGAACGGCACCAGCGGCTTGTCGGCTGGCAGACCCCGGTCGATGACGTCAAAGGCAAAGCCCATGACCGTATCGGGCGCATGCTGGTTTTGCGTGTACGCGCCGATTGCCTTCTCCAATTGTCCCACCATGCTCGCGAGATCGGGCGTGGCGCGGACGTTGCCTGCCAGATGGCGCGCCCGCACACCCCAGAGGTCACCGAGGTCGAGGCGCTCTCCCAAGATCCGGTTGGCCGGCACGCCTAGCCAGCCGGCGGCCGCCCCTGGCCGGAATCTCAATCCGACAATCGTCGCTCCTGACGGCAGTGTCTCGATCTGCGGCTCCCGGTCCGGTCCCGCGATCCGGAACCGGCCGTCGATCCACTGCAGGTCGATCGTGGCGTCCGGCGTTATCAAGACAGGTGGAGCGTCCCGGTCCCGCATGCGGTGAACCCAGACGGACGCGAAAGTGGCAGCCAGCCGCCTGTCTGCGGGGCGTTCCTGGAAAAAGCCGGTGGTCTGCGCCAGTACAGCTTCCATCCCTTAAGCTTTCGTCAGTCTGCTCGGCCCTTGGTCTTCTCGTTCGCTCGCCATTCGGGTCCGGGGCCATTTTGGCCGAAATCTTCAATGCGGGCCGCTCTCGCCATGGCAAACCTGCACGAAGCTTTTCGGTGTCATCGCGGCCACATCGGCGCCGAGGTCACCGATACCATTCAAGCCCAGAATATAGAAAGGAGAAACCAAAATGAAAGCTCGCATCAGTGTCATCACGCTTGGTGTCGATAATCTGGAGGCGTCGCTCGAATTCTACCGAAACGGACTGGGGTTTCCGACCGAAGGCATCATCGGCAAGGAGTTCGAGCACGGCGCTGTCGCCTTCTTCGATCTGCGGAACGGCTTGAAGTTCGCGATCTTCGAACGCCCCAACATCGCCCATGACGCCGGCGTCGCTCAAACCGGCCGCAGCCCGACCGAATTCACCATCGGTCACAATGTCACGAGCAAGGCCGAGGTCGATGCCGTGATGGCGCAGGCCATCAGCGCCGGCGCGCGCGCCGTCAAGCCCGCCCAGGACACGTTCTGGGGTGGCTATGCCGGCTATTTTCAGGATCCGGATGACCATCTCTGGGAAGTCGTCTTCAACCCTGCCTTTCTTCCCGAGGACTGAACCCTGGCAGGCATCTGGCAGGAGGTTGGCATGTTCGCTCAAACGGTTCAGGCGCTGGGCGCGCTTCTGATCGGCGGCGTGTTTGTATGGGCCGGCGTCGAACATTTCGTGAAGTTCAAGGCAATGACCGAGTATCTGGCCGGCCGGCACTTTCCGGCCCCGGCCTTCCTGCTCGCCGCGGGTTCGGCGTTGGAGATCGTCGCCGGCTCCTTGCTTGCCATGGGCATTGCGGTGCCTTTCGCCGCCGGCGCACTGGTCGTGTTTACGCTGGCGGCGAACATGCTCCTGCTGCGGTTCTGGGCCTGTGAGGGCCTGGAACGGCAAACGTCGCGATCCGCCTTTCTGGTCAATTTCGCCGTTATTGGCGGATTGCTGCTTGCGGCAACCGTCTAGTCTTGTTCTGGAAACCATTGTTTCGGCAACCGCTTGACCGCCGCCGAGCGAATCCGCACAGTGCGCGCAATCGACCTTGAGAGGCTGCCATGACTCGCTTCGCCAAATCCGCACTTGCCGCCCTGATTTCGCTCTGCACCCCGCTTGCCGCGCCTCTCGGTATCACCCAGGCGGCGCAGGCGGCCGACCTTGCCGTCTATTCCGATGACGATGGCGGCGTCTGCGGCCAGCCCTGGGTGCTGAGCAAGATCACCAGCCGCTTCTCCCATCAGGTGCATCACGTGCCGCATCTGCCTGATGTGCAGATCACCGATTTCCGGCGCATCCACCAGCATCGCTATCTGCCGGCCAACGACACCTGGCCGATCGGCCGCCGCTATTGCGGCGCCACCGTCAGTCTCTCCGACGGACGCGACCGCACCATCTGGTACCTGATCGAGGAAGGCCAGGGCTTCGCCTCGATCGGCGACAATGTCGAGTTCTGCGTCTCGGGCTTCGACCGCTGGATGGTCTATAACGGCCGCTGCCGCGTCCTGCGCTAGACGCAGCCTTCCATTCCCGACTGCTTTGGCGCCTGCGGCTCGATCAGCCGCAGGCGTTTTTTGTGCCGTGTTGACAGAAAGTGAGATTCGTCACATGAGTATGAGACAGACCTGTCTCATCACATGGTGCGCATCATGACACCGTCGCCTGTCTCCGACAAACGCCAGCAAGTTGTCGAAACCGCCTATGCGCTGTTCAAGCGCGCCGGCTTCCATGCCACCGGCATCGACCGGATCATCGCCGAGGCCGACGTGGCCAAGATGACGATGTACCGGCATTTCCCCAGCAAGGACGAGCTGATCGTCGCCGTGCTCGACTATCGCGCCAGGCGTTTTGACGATCAGCTCAACCAGCTTGCCCAGAAGAGCATCACGCCGGAGCAGAAGATCGCAGAGATATTCGACTGGCATGGGCGCTGGTTCCGCAGCCCGGATTTCCACGGCTGTCTGTTCGCGCATGCGCTGGCCGAGTTCGGCGATCCCGGTCACCCGGTGTTCGAGGCTGTCGCCAGGCAGAAGAATGGCTTGAGGCAGCGCATGCGGTCGATCCTGTCGGAGGTGATGCCGCGCGGCCGGGCCGAGAACGTGGCAGCGACGCTTTTGATGCTGATCGAAGGCGCCACCCTGATGGCGCAGATGGGGCAGGCGGACACCGCCTTGCGTGAAGCCCGCAAGACCGCCCTGGACGTCGTCGCCGCCTCGCGCAAGCCGCAATGAGCCCGCTGGTCATCGGGCTCGCGCTCTTCGCGGCGATCCTGCACGCGAGCTGGAACGCTTTCCTGCGAACCGGCGCCGACAGGTTGTGGACCGTCACCGTCATGAGCTTCTCCAGCACGGCGCTGGCCGTTCCGCTGGCCATCTTCAACGGTTTTCCAGCCACATCGGCCTGGCTCTATGTCGCCCTCTCGGCCTGCCTGCAGGTCGGCTACAGTGTGTTCCTGGTGGCTGCCTACAGATATGGCGAATTGGGACAGGTCTATCCGATTGTTCGCGGCAGCGTGCCTCTGCTCGTCACCCTTGGCGGCTTCCTGCTCGCCGGCCAGCAGCTTACCGTTCTGGAGACCGTCGGCGTTGGCCTGGTCGGTGGCGGCATCGTTGGTTTGTCGCTTTTGGACGCGGAAGGGCCGCCACGACATCGATCCTCTACGCGCTGGCAACAGGAGCAATCATCGCCGCCTATGCGACGGTCGATGCGATCGGCGTCCGTGCGGCGGGCAATGTCGGCGCCTACACGGCTTGGGTGCTGCTGGCCTATGGTGCGTTGCTGCCGGCGACCTTCGTTGCTTGCCGCGGCCGGCTTGCTGTCGACCCGCGGGCGCCGGAAACCTGGAAGGCACTGGGCGGCGGCCTGTTCGCGCTTCTCGCCTATGGCGTCGTGGTGGCGGCCTTCGCGCTCGGGCCGGCCGGCCCGATCACCGCGATTCGCGAGACCAGCGTCGTCTTCGCGGCCTTCATCGGCCGGCTGTTTCTTGGCGAGACGCTGACGCCCCGCCGTGTCGGCGCCTGCGCCGTAGTCGCGCTCGGCGCCATCTGCCTCGCTTATCAATCGTAACGACAATCAAATCGCCTGCCGGCACGCGCGACGATGATTCTCGGCGGTGCCTGCGGCTCAGGTCTCGCAGGACTTGCCTATGCGGTGTGGGGCTGGAGCGGCACCTGCCTGTTCGGCGCGGCATCCGCCGCGGCCGCGCTGCTGGCGTCACGAAGGCCTTGAACTTTCGGGCTGTCGCCGGCAGGCAAATCGGCTAACCTGAACACCCGAGAGCAACACGTCACTTTCGGGAACCGTCATGGACCTTGCCACCATCATTGCCTTTGCTGGAGCCTTCTTCGTGTTCGCCGCCAGCCCTGGCCCCGACAACATGACCATCGTCGCCCGCACGATCTCCAGCGGCGCCGCGTCGGGCATCGCGTATGGCGCCGGCACGGTGGTCGGCATCCTTATCTTCCTGATGCTCGCAGCCTTCGGCCTGTCGATCATTGCCGCCAAGATGGCAATCGTCATGACGGTGCTTCGCTACGGCGGAGCGGCCTATCTGATCTGGATGGGCATCAAGCTGTGGACGGCCGTGCCCGTCGTGCCGGAGTTGCAGCCCGTCTCAGGGCGGCGCGGGCTGCTGACGATCTTCGCCACGGGTGTCGCGCTCAATCTCGGCAATCCGAAAATGCCGCTGTTCTACGTGGCGCTGTTGCCCAACGTCGTCGGGGCCTCGCTCACATCAGCGCATCTCGGCATCCTGATCGCGGTGATCCTGGCTGTCGAGATTGTGGTGATCGGCGGGCATGTCCTCCTCGCCGGCCGTGCCCGCAGTCTGTTGCGCACGCCCAGGATCGTGCGCCGGGTCAACCGCGCGGCAGGCGGCGTCATGATCGGCGCCGGCGTTGCCGTGGTCGCCACGCGCTAAAGCAATTCCTGGAAAAGTGTGAAACGGTTTTCCCCGGGAAAAGCGCATAGCGCTTTCCCCTTGGCAATTGCGTCAACGCATAGAGTTGGAGATCGCTCGGTCGCAGCGCTTATTTGCTGCGTTGCGTCGCTTCGGCCTGATCGATGATCTTGCGAAGAAAAGCAATGTGGCCGCGAAAGGCTCGCCGCCCAATCGTCGTTGCCTTGACCCGGGTCTGCGGCCGTCGCCCGACGAAAAGCTTCTCGACATCGACATAGCCCGCTCTGGCCAGCGTATCGATGTGCGCTCCGAGATTTCCGTCGGTCGTTTCGATCATGGCCTTCAACTGGGTGAACTCCAGCGCCTCGCGCCTTTCCAACGTGTTCAGGATGGCCATGATCCTGAGCCGTATGCTTTGATGGATGATGTCGTCGGCGCTCACCGATAGGCTCTACTGCGGCAAAGCCCAGGACCGTCGCAACGTGGCTCGGCGATTACGGGCTGCGGTCCTGTCTGTTGCCTTTGTGTGATCGAAATCAAATCGCCAGCTCCTGACTTTACGCAGAATACTCTGCCTTGCAGAGTTATCTGTCAATCAGCCGATGGCGATGGAACTACGCTTGACAAGGTGATCTTCAGATCGGTCGTCGCATCGCGCTCGTGATCCGCATGGATCGCTCGCTCGTAGAAGATGATTGCTTCGATGAGGTGGCAGGTCGTGATATTCGCGGCCAAAGATCATGCGTGAAGCTGCTCGCTAATCTTCGCGGCTTCATGGTCGGTTCGCATCGAGAATGCCGGAGTGAAATTGCTGGCGGTATCGGAAGATCAGCAGCGGATTTTTGCGATGACGAGTGCGATCGTGTGTCGATCTCAACCAAAATTTAAGCTGAGAAAATCATACCATTGCTTCGCTGGCTAGCGAGCCGCGAGTCAGATATGCATTGCGCGCCGGGGTCATTCACGGCCAACGGCATAACGTGAAGGGGCATGACATGGCTAAGCAGTCATCTAAAGCGCCGGCATCCAAGGCACCGGCAAAGAAAGCACCCGCAAAAGCAGTCGCGGCGAAGGCCGCAACAGCAGTGAAGAAAGCAGCGCCTGCGAAGGCGGCGGCAAAGCCTGCGGCGAAGGCAGCACCGGCCAAGAAGCCGGCGGCGGCCAAGGCTGTGGCAAAGCCGGCAGTGAAGAAGGCAGCGCCCGCCAAGGCAGTGGCAAAGCCGGCAGCGAAGGCAGCACCGGCGAAGAAGCCGGCGGCCAAGGCAGCGGCGAAGCCCGCGGCCAAGCCCGCAGCCAAGAAGGCAGCGCCCGCCAAGGCAGCGGCAAAGCCCGCCGCGAAGGCGGCGGCAAAGCCGGCCGCGAAAGCAGCGGCGGCCGCGACAAAGCCCGCGGTGAAGAAAGCCGCCGCGCCGAAGGCCAAGGCAGCGCCTGCGAAGGCGAAGGCTCCGGCCAAGAAGTAGACCAGTCGTTGGGGCGTCGCGTATCCCTTCGGGGTTCGCAAGGACGCTCTGACGCTCTGGATCGAAGCTGTCCGGCAGCGGGGTTCAGCCTTGAGGGCTGAACATCGGGATGGGATCGAGGGGCAAGCAAAGCGAGGCGCCGGTTGGCTGCCTCGCTCGCTCTTTGGATCGTCTCCTTGCCGCGGTCGGCGAAGGCCCGGGTGCGATGCTTCGGGTTCGGGGGATGAATGCAGGTTTGAATCCCGTCAACCTGCCGTCATCGTTTGCGCGTGTTTCGGCGTACCAGTCCGTGATGTCTGGAGCGGAAACCGCCATGGGTTTCTGGCTGCTGTTTTTTCGCGCTCTGGCGGTTGATCGCAAGTGCCTGTCCAGTCAACACTGGGCGCCTGCAAACAGGAAACCGATCATGCCGAAGCTGCTCTATGCGTCCACCTCTCCTTACAGCTCCAAGGTAAGGATGGCCGCGGCCTATGCCGGGGTCGCGATCGATCTGGTGCCGGTCAAGACCGAGGACAAACCAGCCGAACTGATCGGCGCCAATCCGCTCGGCAAGATCCCGGCGCTCGTGCTCGACGATGGCCGTTCTGTTCACGACAGCCGCGCCATCATCCAGCACCTCAACCGGATTTCGAAGAACGCTTTGTTTCCGCGCAATCCCGACAAGCGGCTGGAGGCGGAGGTGCTGGAGGCGCTGGCCGACGGCATCTGCGATTGCGCGCTGTCGATGGTCTATGAGCGCCGCACCCGGCCCGAAGAGATGGTCTATCAGCCCTGGCTCGACAGGCAGTGGACGAAGATCACCGCCGCGCTCGATCTGCTCAATGCCAATCCGCCGAAACTGCCGAAGAAGATCACTGCCGGCCAGATGGCGTTGCGTGCCTGCCTCGGCTATCTCGCGCTGCGTTTCGCCGGCAAATGGGAAAAAGGCCGTGGCCGGTTGACCCGCTGGGCAGCGCGTTTCGACGAAAAATTTCCGGAGCTGAAGACGGCGGTTCCGGCCTGAGCACCGGCAATAAAAAAGCCGGGCGCGAGGCCCGGCTTTTTCGTGTCGTGGCTTGAACGACTTAGAACTTCATACCGAGGCCGAAAGTGACGCGGTTGTCGGTCGCCTTGACCTTGCCGATACCATCGAAGCTCTTCGAGCCGAAGTCCGTGTAGCGGTACTCGACACGGCCGAAGACGTTGTCGGTCAGCTTGATGTCGGTGCCGACGCCGGCGGTCCAGCCGATCATCGTGGCGGTATCGCTGGCCGGAATGACCGAGTCTTCCACCTTCAGGCTCCTGCCGGCGAGACCGCCGGTGCCATAGAGCAGGATTTCCGGGGTCACGGCGTAGCCGAGACGGGCACGCAGCGAGCCTTCGAAGCCGCCCTTCGAGTTGATGCCGTTGTCGTCACCCTTGACGCCGTTGTAGCCGAGTTCGGCTTCACCGCCGTACACGAAGTTCTCCTGCTGCCACTGATAGCCGCCGAAGACGCTACCGACGAAACCCTTTGTGCCGGTCGAAACGTCGAAATCCTTCTCCTTGGTACGGCCGCTGAAGCCGTAGCCAACGTTAAGACCAGCATACGGGCCAGCCCAGGATGCGACAGGCAGTTCGGCAACCGGAGCGGGTGCCGGGGGCTCTTCCTGGACGACGTCTGCGGCAAAGGCAGTACCACCGAGGGCGAAGAGCCCGAGCGCGACGGCCAGCGGCCGTGCGAATTTGAGATTGGCTTGCATTGTTCTTTACTCCTTAAGCCACAGGACACAGGCTTGTTTCTCACGATCGCCATCAACCCGTCCGGGGGGTGAAACGGATCTGGCGTTCGTCGGTTCCAAATGTCGTGTCAAAATGCGGCTGAAGCGAACCTGAACTTGGGTCATTACCCGGCGCGAATGAGGCGGAACCTTGACGTTGCATCTTCGCAACAGCGAAATGTCAGCAGCGATTTCATGCTGCGCTGCACACCGCTTGGTGCAAGGAGTCCAGCATCCTATATTGCGTTCCGGCGGTTCCGACTCCAAGACGAGTCGGCATGCCGAACCGGGCGTTTCGCCACAATGCTGCCCCAAGTGCGAATGCCGTTTAACGCATGCCGGGCCATATTTCGTCGGCGTCGTGTTTTCGGCCCGAAATCGAGGATTGACAGCAGATGAGCAAAGCCACTCCCGCGGCCCTGGTGACGGGCGGGGCGAAACGGATCGGCAAGGCAATTGTCGAAGACCTCGCCGGCCATGGCTTTGCCGTCGCCATCCACGCCAATCGCTCGCACGACGAGGCGGATGCCTTGGCCGCGGGGATCAATCAGTCCGGCGGCCGCGCCACCGTGGTTGGGGCGGATCTGACCGACATGAGCGCCGTCGGCGGCCTCGTCGGCAAGGCGGAGGCCGCGCTGGGTCCAATCTCTCTGCTGGTCAACAATGCTTCGCTTTTCGTCGACGATTCCATTGAGGGCTTCGATTGGCAGGCCTGGGACCGCCACTTTGCGATCCACGTGAAAACGCCGGCGTTGTTGGCGCAGAATTTCGCCCGCGCCTTGCCTGAAGGGCGCGAGGGGCTGATCGTCAATATCATCGATCAGCGCGTCTGGAGGCCGACGCCACGCTACTTCTCCTACGCGTTGTCGAAGTCGGCTTTGTGGACCCAGACCCAGATGCTGGCGCAGGCGCTCGGCCCGCGCATTCGCGTCAACGCGATCGGGCCTGGCCCGACACTGAAGAATGTGCGCCAGGACGATACCGATTTTGGCGCACAGCTCGCTGGCCTGATCCTGAAGCGCGGCCCGGAATTGCCGGAATTCGGCGCCACCATCCGCTATCTCTGGGATGCGCGCTCGGTCACCGGTCAGATGATCGCGCTCGATGGCGGCCAGCATCTTGCATGGCAGACGCCCGATGTGACAGGCATGACGGAATGAGTCCTTTGGATCACAAAAACAAGGCGCGTGGCGGCGCCGATGACCTGCCTCCCGAAATCGACCTCGAGGACGAGGCGCTCGAGGAGATCGTCGAACCGACAGGCCCGGATGTCGCCTTCACCGCCATCGACTGGACGCCGCATGCCGGCGATGCCGAAGGCATGGTCGGCGCCGAGGTGATCCAGACCTTGGTCAAACGGCTGCCCAACGCACCCGGCGTCTACCGCATGATGAACGCCGCAGGCGACGTGCTCTATGTCGGCAAGGCGCGCAGCCTGAAGAAGCGCGTCACCAACTACGCGCAAGGCCGGTTCCACACCAACCGCATCGGCCGCATGGTGCGCGAGACGTCGACGATGGAATTCGTCGTCACCCGCACCGAGATCGAGGCGCTGCTGCTCGAAGCCAATCTTATCAAGCGCTTGCGGCCGCGATTCAACGTGCTGATGCGCGACGACAAGTCGTTTCCCTATATCCTTTTGACCGGCGACCATGTCTCGCCCGGCATCTACAAGCATCGTGGCGCGCGGTCGCGGAAAGGCGACTATTTCGGCCCCTTTGCTTCGGCCGGCGCCGTCGGCCGCACCATCAATTCGCTGCAGCGCGCCTTCCTGCTGCGCAGTTGCACCAACTCGTTCTACGAGAACCGCACGCGGCCGTGCCTGCTGTATCAGATCAAGCGCTGCGCCGGCCCCTGCACCGGCGAAATCTCGCATGACGGCTATGCCGAACTGGTCGCCGAGGCGAAGGATTTTCTGTCCGGCCGCAGCCAGAAGGTGAAGACCGAGATTTCGGCCGCCATGCAGCAGGCATCTGAAGACCTCGATTTCGAACGGGCCGCCATCTATCGCGACCGGCTGGCCGCCCTGTCGCATGTGCAGAGCCATCAGGGCATCAACCCGGCGACCGTCGACGAGGCCGATGTCTTCGCCATCCATCAGGAAGGCGGGCAGGTCTGCATCCAGGTGTTCTTCTTCCGCACCGGCCAGAACTGGGGCAACCGCGCCTATTTCCCGAAGGCCGATCCTGCCCTGGAAGCGGCCGAGGTATTGGGCTCGTTCCTGGCGCAGTTCTACGACGACAAGCCGACGCCGCGCGCAATCCTTCTGTCGCACGGCGTCGAGGACCAGGAATTGCTGGCCGAGGCGCTCTCGACCCGCGCCGGCCGCAAGGTTGCGATCTCTGTGCCGCAGCGCGGAGAGAAGAAGGACCTGACCGACAACGCCCTGCAGAATGCGCGGGAGGCGTTGGGCCGCAGGCTGGCCGAAACCTCGACGCAAGGACGGTTGCTTGCCGGTTTCGCCGAGACCTTCGGCCTGGCCAAGCCGCCGGTGCGCATCGAGGTATACGACAACTCGCACATCATGGGCACCAATGCCGTCGGCGCCATGGTTGTCGCGGGACCGGAAGGGTTCGTGAAAAACCAGTACCGGAAATTCAACATCCGCTCGACCGAGATCACTCCGGGCGACGATTTCGGCATGATGCGCGAGGTGATGGAGCGGCGCTTTTCGCGACTGCTCAAGGAGCATGGCGATGTCGCGCCCGACGACGCCGCTTCGGTGGAAGCGGGCGATGATGTCGAAGACGACATCTCCGGCAGCTTCCCGGCCTGGCCCGACGTCATCCTGATCGATGGCGGCCAGGGCCAGATGACGGCCGTGCGCAAGATTCTCGCCGATCTCGGCATCGAGGACCGCGTCGTGGCGATCGGCATCGCCAAGGGGCAGGACCGCGATGCCGGCCGCGAGCGCTTTTTCGTCAAGGGCAGGGATTCTTTTTCGCTGCCGGTGCGCGACCCCGTGCTCTATTTCGTCCAGCGGCTGCGCGACGAGGTCCATCGCTTCGCCATCGGCTCGCACCGGGCGCGGCGCAAGAAGGAGATGGTCAAAAGCCCGCTCGACGAGATCGCCGGCATCGGCCCCGGCCGCAAGCGCGCGCTGCTGCTGGCATTCGGCACCGCCAAGGCCGTCAGCCGTGCCGCGATCGAGGATCTGAGGAAAGTCGACGGTATTTCCGAACAGGTCGCCAAACTGGTCTACAATCATTTTCACGAAAGTTGAAAAATTCGGCACTTTCAGCTGGCCAGTCGAATCTGACCTGTTGACCCCCTACATTCGCTTCTGATTTGAGTACGCAGGCAGAAAGAGTCCACCAGATATGGCCCAGCGCGCGTTCAACCTGCCCAACATGCTGACCTACGCCCGCATCATCGCGGTGCCGCTGGTGGTGCTGTGCTTTTTTCTCGAAGGCCATCTGAAATCGAGCGACTTCGCCCGCTGGTCGGCGCTGGTCATTTTTCTGCTGGCATCCGTCACCGATTATTTCGACGGCTATTTTGCGCGCGCCTGGCAGCAGACCTCCAATATCGGCAAGATGCTCGACCCGATCGCCGACAAGCTGCTGGTCGCGACCTGCCTTTTGCTGCTGGCGGCCGACACCGATCGCCATGCCGGCATCGCCGGCTGGTCGCTGTGGGCGGCCATCATCATCCTGTGCCGCGAAATCCTGGTTTCCGGCCTGCGCGAATATCTGGCGGCACTCAAGGTCTCGGTGCCGGTGACGCAGCTTGCCAAGTGGAAGACCACCATCCAGATGGTCGCCATCGCCTTCCTGCTGGCAGGACCGGCCGGTGACAAGATCTTCCCGCTGACGACGCAGACCGGCCTTGTGCTGCTGTGGATCGCCGCACTCGTCACGCTCTACACCGGCTACGACTATTTCCGCGCCGGCCTCAAGCACATCATGGACGAGTGAGATGACGACCCGCCTTATCTATTTTGCATGGGTGCGCGAACGGATCGGCATGCCTCAAGAGGATGTCGAATTGCCCGCCGGCATCGAGACGGTCGCCGACCTTTTGCGCTGGCTGCAATCGCGCGGCGAGGGCTACGAACACGCGCTGCAATATCCCGACGTGATCCGCGTTGCCATCAACCAGGAACATGTCGACCACCGCGAAAAGATATCGGGCGCGCGCGAGATCGCGCTGTTCCCGCCGATGACCGGAGGTTGACACCCATGTCGGCCGTCCTGGCGCCGACCGTGCGCATCCAGCGCGAGGATTTCGACGTCGCCGCCGAGATCGCCGGACTGACGCAAGGCCGCAGCGACATTGGCGCGGTGGTTTCTTTCTCCGGCCTCTGCCGCGATGAGCAGGGCGCGCTCTCAGCACTGGAGCTCGAACATTATCCCGGCATGGCGGAGGCCGAGATCGGCCTTATCGCCACCGAGGCGGTTGAGCGCTGGCCGCTGCAGGGCCTCACCGTCATCCACCGCCATGGCAAGGTTCGTCCGGGCGAGAATATCGTGCTGGTGGTGGCCGCCTCCGGCCATCGCCACGCCGCGTTCGAAGCGGCGAACTTTCTCATGGATTACCTCAAATCGCGCGCGCCCTTCTGGAAGAAGGAGCATCGCGCCGATGGTTCCGAAGGTGGCTGGGTCGAGGCCAAGGAAACCGACGCCCAGGCGGCAAAGCGCTGGAAGTCACCGTCCGAATAAATCCAGTCGCAGCCATGTATTGACCGCAATCCTTTGGCCAATTGCGTGAGGTTGATCAGCCCCGGGGATTGGCAGTCCGGGCAAGGGAGGTGGTCATGCTGGACAGGCTCGCGGAGTTCTTCGTCTTCGGTTTCGTGCCTCTGGTCGTCGGCATCCTGGCGGTACCGGAACTGTCCGTGGCCGCCGAAAAGGCGGTGAGGGGCGAGGTGATCTATCGCGAACGCATCGCCCTGCCGCCCAGCGCCGTGCTTTCCGTCCAGCTTGCCGATGTTTCACTGGCCGATGCACCGGGCAAGATCATCGGCGAGCAGACGGTCAAGCCGGCCGGCCAGGTGCCGATCAGCTTCGAGATCAAGTTCGATCCTTCGGTGATCCGGTCGCAGATGACCTATGCGCTGCAGGCGCGGATCACCGTTGACGGCAAGTTGATGTTCATTTCCGATGTGCGCCATCAGCTGGACCCGCTGACTGACGCGCCGCAGACCATCATGCTGAAAATGGTGGCGTCAGGCGCCGAGCCGGCGGCTTCCGTCTTTGGCCAGCTCTGGGTGCTCGACTACGTCGATGGCATTGGCGCCATCACCGCGCCGCAGGCGACGCTCAGGGTCAGCGAGGCTGGCAAGGCGGGCGGCAGCGGCCCCTGCAACACCTATTTCGCCACCGCCAAGGTCGATGGCCAGGCGATCGCCATCAGCGACATCGGCTCGACCTACAAGGCCTGCGCGCCGGAGGTGATGGCCGAGGAAAAGGCGTTGTTCGATGCCTTGGCCAAGGCGGCGTCCTACAAGGTCGATGCCGGCAAGCTCGCCATATCGGACAAGGACGGCCGCGAAATCCTGCGCTTCAGCGCCGCGAGCTGATCGCCAAATGAAAAGGCCGGCGAAGCGCCGGCCTTTTGCATGAGATTTTGCAGTATCGGCTCAGCCGACGATCTCGGTGTCCGAGAACCAGTACTTGATCTCCTGCGCGGCGGTTTCCGGCGCGTCGGAGCCGTGCACCGAATTCTCGCCGATCGACAGCGCGTGGACCTTGCGGATGGTGCCTTCGGCGGCGTTGGCCGGGTTGGTGGCGCCCATCACTTCGCGGTTCCTGGCAATGGCATTCTCGCCTTCCAGCACCTGGACGATCGTCGGAGCCGACGACATGAACTCGACCAGTTCGCCGAAGAAGGGACGGTCCTTGTGGACGGCGTAGAAACCTTCCGCCTCGCGGCGGCTCATCCAGACGCGGCGCGATGCGATGACGCGCAGGCCGGCGTCTTCGAGCATCTGGGTGATGGCGCCGGTGAGGTTGCGCCGGGTCGCGTCCGGCTTGATCATGGAAAAGGTGCGTTCGAGCGCCATGGGGTTTCCTTGTCTGAGAAATGGAATTGAGAGTGGCGGGCTCTATACAAGCCGCCCGGCCCATTGCCAAGGGGTGAGGAGCGGTCCGCGAAGCGGACGGAAAGCCGATTGCCTGGCTTTCAGAATGACGAGTGCCCAAAGCGGGGATTGAAGGGCCGCAACGCTACGCACATCTATGTCAGGCCGGCAAGCCGTCAGGCGACATCAGACGGCTGCACAGCAACGCTTTGCTTGCTATAGTCGCGCGTCGGCGCCGCGCTGAAGTCGGCCCGAATGGAGACAACATGACCATGGCAGACGATCGTCAGGAGCGCATTCGCAACCGCGCACATCAGATCTGGCAGGAAGAGGGGCAACCGGCCGGTCACCACGAACGCCATTGGCACCAGGCGGCAGCCGATATCGATCGGGAAGATGCGGGCAAGCCGTCGGCAGCCAAGAAGCCGGCCAAGAAGGCATCTGGCGCCAGCAAGGCCAAAGCCGCTCCAAAGGAAGAGAAAGCTGTCGCGAAAGCCAGCAAGCCGAAGACCAGCAAGCCAAAGAAGGCTGCCAAGTAGGCCCGCTGTCCTGCCGCTGATTCTCGCCACGGATAGACGGCGCGTCCAATCTGCCTTGCGGGCAGGGCAAGCGCTTGCGGCCGTCAGGCCGCTGCCGCAACCTTTCGTCCCAGCCCGCCATGCAGGTCGAGGCAACGCGCGAACCATTGCGCCACGGCATCGCTGTCTTCAAGCAGCTGGTAGGGCGTGGCGATGCGCGCCCATTGCAGCGCGCCGAAGACGATGTAATCCGCAAACAGCGGTGAGGCGCCGCCGATGAAAGGCTGGTAGCCCAGCATCGAGCGCAGCGGTTCGAGCGAAGTCCGAAACGCCGCCAGGCCGGCATCGCGCGCCGCGACGACATCTTCCAGCTGCCTGCCGAAGCGCTGCTCCCGGCTCTGCCGGAAATACACGGCGTTTTCTTCGTCCTGCATGGCATGGAGGTCGACGAGCGCCGCAGTGGTGACGTAGGGATGGATGGTCAATTGCGACCAGCGCTCGATGAAGCGCGCCATCGCCTTGCCACCGTCGCCGCCAACAGCGTCGGCCGGTCCGGATAGGCTTCCTCGAGATAGAGCGCGATGTCGAAGGAATCGATGACGACCTTGTCGCCGTCGCGGATCACCGGAACGGTTTTCGAGGCGCCGCCCTCGATGGCGGGCACCTCGAGAAAACGCGTCGGCGCGGTCGAGATATCGAGCCCCTTGTGGGCCAGCGCCATTGTCGCCTTCCAGCAATGCGGACTGAACGGACGGCTCTCGTCACGCCCGACGAGCTCATAAAGCAGAATGGTCATTGGCGCGGGTCTCTTTGCGGTCTAGGTATCGCTCGCGACACCCCGAAACGGGGCGGCGGGAGAAAAGATGAAACAGCACTTCATGATGTTTGCGGCGTATAATCAATGGGCCAATGGCCGCATCTATGATGCCGCCGCGGACCTTGATGAAGAGGAATTCAATCGCGACGTCGGCGCCTTCTTCGGCTCGCTGATGGGCACCCTCAACCATCTGCTCGCCGCCGATCGCATCTGGATGAAGCGCTTCACCGGCGAGGGCGACGCGCCGACGGCGCTGGATGCCATACTGCATCGGGCCTTGCCCAAGCTGAGGACGGCGCGCGAGGCCGAGGACCGGCGGATCATCGACTGGCTCTCCGGCTTGAGCGACAAGGCGCTGTCGGGCCGCTTCACCTATATGACCCTGTCGGACATGCGCACCGTGTCGCAGCGTCTTGCGCCCGCGCTGGCGCATGTCTTCAACCACCAGACCCATCATCGCGGCCAGGCGCATATGATCCTGACTGTCCTCGGCCGTCCTTCCGTGCCGCTCGATCTGGCGCATTTCCAGCGTACCGAAGAGGGCAGGGCTTTCGCCTGATCCGGGCGAACGGCCTGCGCCGACTACCGCCGCATCTTCTGCAGAAGCATGGCCTTCACGTCAGGCCATTCGGAATCGATGATGCTGAACCGCACGGAATTGCGTTTCCTGCCGTCTGGCATGATCCGCTCGTTGCGAACGATCCCTTCCTGCTTTGCCCCTATCCGCAGAATGGCCGCTCTCGATGCGTCATTGAGTTCATCGGTGGTGAACTGCACTCGCACACACGCCATGACCTCGAAGGCATGGGCCAGGAGAAGGTACTTTGCCTCGGTATTGACCCCTGATCGCTTAACCGAAGCGCTGAGCCACGTGTGCCCAATCTCCAATTTTCTGTTCATGCGATCGATCTTCCAGAACCGCGTACTCCCGCAGATCGCTCCCGTGCCGCGCAGCACGATTGTATAAGGCATGACGGTCCCGGCCCGTCGTCCAGCCAGGGCGCAGGCTACATAGTCATCGATCGTGGCTGGCCCGGGAACCACGGTGGCCGCGAGGTTCCACAGCTCACCGTCCGCGGCCGCACACAGAAGGCCCTGCGAATGCCCCGGCTGAAGCGGCTTAAGTTCCACAATCTTGCCGGCCAGGACAGGTTGCATGGATTGGACGTCCATTAACCGATAGTCCTCAATTTTCTGACCGGCGGTCATCGGGGGACAATTGGGCGCTGATACGAATTTCAGACAGCTTCGGTAGCCAGGTCGCGGATTTCACTGTCCAATTGGCGTTGCGTCGAAGCCGCTTCCGCCATGACCCATTGTTTGAACAGCAGCACCTTACGTGCGGCAAAGCACTTCTGGGGGGAGACGAAATACCAGCCGGCGGAATTCGGATGGTGGACGGCAAAGGGAGCGACCAGCCTTTCGGCGCGGATGTCGCTGGCCATATAGGCACGGTTGGCCACGGCAAAGCCCATTCCGGCATTGGCGGCCTCATAGGACATCATGCACGAGTCGAAATAGATGCTTTTGGTCTCGCTGAGCACGAAGCTGGCACCGGCAAAGCCAAGCCAGGACTGCCAGTTCTGGGTGCAGGTGTCGGAATGCAGAAGTGTGAAGTGCCTGAGATCGTCCGGCTCCACCTTGGACACCGGCTTGTCGCCGAGAACCTCATGGAACAGTTTGCGGCTGCACACCGGTGTCAGGTCCTCCCGAAACAGCAGATCGGATGGCAGCCCGTTGAAATGGCCGTCGCCATAGCGGATTTCGAGATCGAAATCCGAGGTCGAGAACTCATGCGTCGCGTAGGAGGTCGAAACCCGCATCACGATATCGGGATGTCGCCGCTGGAACTCCGGCAGGCGCGGAAACAGCCAGCGTGCTGCGAAGGTCGGCAGCACGGATATCTTCAGCACATGTTCCTGCGATTGCCCGGTCGCTTCCATGCTGGCGGCGACGATCCGCTCCAGCGCCTCGCGAACGCGCGAGACATAGGTCTCGCCTTCCGGCGTCAGCGACACCGCATTGCCACCGCGCTGGAAAATCTTGAAGCGCAGCTGATCCTCCAAGCTCTTGACGCGCTGGCTGACCGCTGACGCAGTGATGAACTGCTCCTCTCCGGCTCGCGTGAAATTCCCGTGGCGCGCAGCACTCTCCACGATTTTCAGCGAATTGAGGTTGACCTGACTGAGCAAACGCACCGGCTTCGACCTTAAGCTGGGCTTACACTAGCACCAGCATTCCTAATTTTACAGGGGGTGCTAATTTAATCGACTGTTAACCAAGTGTTTGCCCCTCACTTGGAGAAGTACAATGAACGCACATACCATACCCGATCTGCGCTATGCGATGAGCCGCGAGGCCATTATCGGCCACGAAACCGCCTGGAAAGTGTCGAGTTTCGGCGTTGCACAGTATCTGCATGGCTATGACCCGGCGCTGCTCGCGGCAATCGAGGAGGCCGCCTTGAAGCTCAAGGACAGCCACGCCGTGCACAAGCACCTCGACCTGACCTTCATCACCGGCGCCGACCGTTTCATTCCCGAAATCAAGGAGTTGCTGCACGACAAGCTGCGCCTCGAGCGGCTGTCCGACATGATGGGCACGAAACTTGAGCCCTATCCGCTGTCGATCGTCGGTTCGACCGTCACCTTCATGAATCCCAGGGATGGCGCCGTCGAATGGCATTGCGACGGCGTTCCGGTTACCGAACTCATTCCGCTGTCGATCAGCGATCCGCTCGTCGGCGGCCATCTCGAAATCTATTGCGACGATTCCGAGACCGGCCGCGCCATCCTCGAATCCGGCCGCGAGATCCCGCGCAACCGCATCATGCGCATCGATCACAAGATGAACTACGCGACGCTCGGGCAGTTCCTTGGCGTCCTGCATCGCACCGCCCCGATCCAGTATGGCGAGCGCGTCACCCTTGTGCTCAACCAGCGTTCTGTGGCCAAGCCCTATGTCGACGACAACCGCATGTTCTATCTCGCCGCCGACAATGATCACGACCGTGAATGGGTCAACGAACTGGCTGAAGACGTCTGGACCAACCAGTTGCCGGCCTATCGCCGGTTCGAGGCGGAACATCCGACGCCCACCCCGGCCGCCGAAGCACAGGTTTCGGGCGGAGCCAGGGAATCATGGTAATCAACCATAATCCCGAAAAGTGGGAGCCGGTCTTCGGACGAGATCATGGTCCAACACAGGGATAGAGCCCCAGGCCGATTGTTTTGGCATGGATCAGGCTCGATATCGGCGCTGGTCTTTGCTGCCGGCGCGGTGGCTTTGTGGTCGACCAATGCTTTGGTCGGCAAATCCCTGCTGGCAACCCATCCGGTATCGCAAGTGCAGTTCCTGCAATTTGCGGGAGCTGCATTGGTCTTCGCCTTGATCCGGTTCATGAGCCGCGAGGAAGCGCCGCCAATGGCGCCAAGGGCGGCACTCGCACCTCTCGCGGTCGGATTCATCGGTCTGGTCGGCACCATGGTGCTGCAATACATCGCCTTCGCCTCGATGCCGGTGATCGAAGCCAATCTCGTGGCCTACACCTGGCCCTTGATGGTCGCCGCGGCAGTGATCGCCTTCGACAATCCCCGGCGCCCGGTCTTGCTGGGTCTTGCCGCGGCCCTTGGCTTCGTGGGTGTTGCGTTAGTGATTTCGGGAGGGCGTGAGAGCAGCTGGTTCCAGGGCGATATCGTCGGCTATTTCGCCGCATTTGGATCTGCGCTGTGCATGGCTTTCTATTCGGTGATGGTGGGACGGCTCGCCACTTCGCCCGATCGCCTGCTGCTGCCTTCGTCGCTGGTCGGTGTCGCCTTGACGCTTTTTTGGTCCGCTGGCGAAGGCGTCGCCTGGCCCTCCGGCGTCGATCTCGCCCTGGGACTCTATCTCGGCGCCGGTCCGATGGGGCTGGGTTATTACTTTTGGTCGCGGGCCTTGAAGCTCGAAGGCAGCGGCAAGGTCGCGGTCGTCGCTTATCTCACGCCGATTGCCTCGACGTTGCTGCTGACCCTGTCCGGCGAACGGTTGACGACAACCGCCATTGCCGGGGCCGTCCTCGTCATCGGCAGTTGTATCGCGGTCGGACTGGAGCGCTCGGAGGCGCAAGACTATGTTTGACGACAATGAACGTCTCGCCAGGCAGGAAGCGCATTGGCTGATCAAGGAATTTGGTGCCGAAGCACCGCTCTACGCGGCGATGAAGGCCGAAAAGGCAATTGAGCAGAAGGATTTCGGGCGCTGTGCCCGTTGGCGGCGTATTCTTGAGATATTGGCCGATACCCGGACGACCAAGTCTGCTGCTTCCAAGTATTAGATTTTCTAAATTGCGCAGCGTGCATTTCCCATAAAGATAGTTGACGCCAAGTCTTGATTCGTTTTGGTACTTGGCGGGCCGTTGGGGGGACGCGGTTAAAGAGATACGTCGACGAAGTCTTCGCTGGGGTGGATGACTTTCTCGCAAATAGGATGAAAGAATTGTCAAATATCGAGGATAAGACCGTTATAGAGCTAACGGCCGATATTGTCTCGGCCTATGTAGGCAACAATCCGCTACCAGCTTCCGGCCTGCCTGACCTGATTGCCAGCGTCAGCGCCTCGGTTCGAAAGTTGGCTGGCGCGGTCGTCGTAGAAAGCCCGAGCCTGGTTCCGGCCGTAAACCCGAAAAAGTCGGTGTTTCCCGACTACATCATCTGCCTGGAAGACGGAAAGAAGTTCAAGTCGCTCAAGCGACATCTCAGGACAGACTATGGTCTGAGCCCGGACGACTATCGGGCCAAATGGAGCTTGCCGCCGGACTATCCGATGGTCGCTCCCAATTACTCGGCGACCCGGTCGGCGCTGGCAAAGTCGACGGGACTTGGCCGCAAACCGGCAGCCGCACCGGCCGCCGTGGCAAAGGGAGCCAAGCGCAAGGCGGCTGGCTAAGCGGGAAGCGCCCCGGCCAGTTGGCCTAGACGCGACAGCCAATAGAACCCGGAAGGCGGCTTTGCCCTTCCGGGTTCACCGTCTGATTTGTGGTTGATCGTGCAGAACCACGTTCAGCAGCGAACTGTGCACCACGAGTTTCCCATTGTACTCGATGAATCCGAGGTCGCGGAACTTGTTCATGAAGTAGCTCACTCTCGGTCGCGTTGTGCCGATCATTTCGGCAAGCGTCTCCTGGTTGACCTTGCCGAGAATGGGTTCTGGCTTTCCTTCCTTGCCGAAATTTGCAAGCAGCAGAAGTGCCCGTGCCAGGCGCTTTTCGCTCGAATTGAAAAGCTGATCGACCAGATCCTCTTCGACACGGATGGTTCGTGTCAGAAGATGCGCGATGAACATTTCCGAAAAGGCCGGCTCATCATGAATGACGCGCATGATCGCCTTCTTGTCCAACTGCATGATCTCGCAATCGGTCATCGCAACCGCCGTTGCCATGCGCCGGGTCTGGCCGGCCAAGCAACCTTCGCCGAAGAAATCGTCGGTCCCCATTATGGCGACGACAGCTTCCTTTCCCTGTTCGGACAGGACACTGATTTTGACCTGGCCCTCATTGATGTAGAAGACCGAAGCCGCGACATCGCCTTGCGAGAATATCTTCTGGTTGGGTCCATAGCGTGTGATGGTGCGCCCGAGATCTGCTTTCGCCAGAAAAACCTTCGGGTCGAACGGCTGATCTGATCTTCCTTCCATCAATGACCCCATCCACTGACCAGATTGGATTTTATCACGATGCTGACGAGGCTTCAGCCTTGATGAAACAGAATCCGATATCTCGCGGAACCGGTCAATATTGACCAGACGCGGCCCGCTGCGAAGACTATCCAAATGCGGTCGGCGTCATTCGGGTCTTCCTCACCCGATCTCCTGGCGTCTTGAAGAGTCCCTGGCCGGGGCTTCGTCACGTAAGGCACGCCCGCCGCAGTGTTCGGAATGGTTGGGAAGTCGGCCTGCGATGTCGATGCTAACAAGACGTCGCTGCAGTTCCCTGTGCCAAGGTTCCTTGGGATGCAACTTCATCCCGCAATGTGTCGGCAATTTCCATCAAACTATGCCCAGCCTCGGGATGGGCGTCGAGCAACAGACTGGCAACGGCTGCTATGTCCAGCCTGCGCCGACGCCGCTGGGCATCGGAAACGGCGTCTGCGATCTTGAGCGCCAACGGAAGCGTGGGCATCCTCGAATCTCCATGCCGCCTTGGTTCATTCGGGCCCTGATGGGAGTTTCATCGGACCCGGTTTTCCGATTGATGGCGAGCCGTTTCCTTTGCCATGCTGAACAATCCCCGGCCGGGGTTCCTGCTGTCGTAACCAAACGTGGTTGGGGGGCAGTCCGGTTTCGTCAGCTCGTGAAGCGTAGGACGCGCGTCGGGCGCCCGTCTGTTCAATATTGACCACCACGGCGCGGACAGTGTGGCGATAGACTTTGCCTTTAGCCTTCGAGGATTTTCCGGTGATGAGCGCAGGCGCGTTTCGCGATCAGGCCTTCGGCGGTCGTCGAGGACAGGCACGAATTTCACGGACAAGGCCACCAATTCGCCTCGCGCTCCCGCCTGTGTTTCAGGCCTTGTGCGGCCAACTGGCCCGGAAGGTCTTGCGAAGCGTTGATGTCCAGTGCAAAAGCGCGGCCATGCTGATCATCAACGACCTTTCGCTCCGCATGGCCGGGCGCCTGCTTCTCGACCATGCCTCGCTGACCTTGCCGGCCGGCACCAAGGCCGGCCTTGTCGGCCGCAACGGTACCGGCAAGACGACGCTGTTCAAGGCCATCACCGGCGATTTTCCCTCCGAGACCGGCTCGATCAGCCTGCCGAAGAACACGCGCATCGGCCAGGTGGCGCAGGAAGCGCCGGGAACCGAGGAGCCGCTGATCGAGATCGTGCTCAAGGCCGACCTCGAACGCACGGCGCTGCTCGAAGAGGAAAAGACCGCCACCGATCCGCACCGCATCGCCGACATCCACATGCGGCTGGCCGACATCGACGCGCATTCGGCCGAGTCGCGCGCGGCCACCATCCTCGCCGGCCTCGGCTTCGACGACGCGGCGCAGCGCCGGCCGGCCTCGTCCTTCTCCGGCGGCTGGCGCATGCGCGTGGCATTGGCCGCCGTGCTGTTTTCAGAGCCTGATCTGCTCCTGCTCGACGAGCCGACCAACTATCTCGACCTCGAAGGCACGCTGTGGCTGGAAAACTACGTGTCGAAATACCCGCACACCGTGCTTCTGATTTCGCACGATCGCGACCTGCTCAACCGTGCCGTCAACTCGATCGTTCATCTCGACCAGAAGAAGCTGACCTTCTGGCGCGGCGGCTACGATCAGTTCGAGCGCCAATACACCGAGCAGAAGGAATTGCAGGAAAAGGGTCGCGTCAAACAGGAGGCCGCCCGCAAGCACATGGAATCCTTCGTCGAGCGGTTCCGCGCCAAGGCGTCCAAGGCCAGACAGGCGCAGTCACGCATCAAGGCCCTGGAAAAGATGAAGCCGATCGCGGCGATCGTGAACGATTCGGTGCGGCCGTTCTCTTTTCCCGAACCGGTGAAGACCGTGGCCTCGCCGATCGTGGCGCTGAATAACGTCAATGTCGGCTACACCGAAGGCCAGCCGATCCTGAAGAAAATGACGTTGCGCATAGACGCCGACGACCGCATCGCGCTGCTTGGCGCCAACGGCAACGGCAAGTCGACCTTCGCCAAGCTGCTGTCGGGCCGGCTCAAGCAGGAGAGCGGCACGATGACGGTGGCGCCCGGGCTGAAGGTGGCGATCTTCGCCCAGCATCAGCTCGACGATCTGCGTCCGGAGGAAAACGCCTATGAGCATGTCCGCCGGCTGATGCCGGAGGCGCCGGAGTCCAAGGTGCGCGGTCGTGTTGCCCAGTTCGGTCTGACGACCGAGAAGATGAATACGCCAGCCAAGGACTTGTCCGGCGGCGAGAAGGCGCGGCTTTTGATGGGCTTGTCGGCCTTCGAGGGGCCGAACCTGTTCATCCTCGACGAGCCGACCAACCATCTCGACATCGACAGCCGTGAATCGCTGATCCATGCGCTCAACGAATTTCCCGGGGCTGTCATCCTGATCTCGCACGACCGCCATTTGCTTGAGGCGACCGCCGACCGGCTCTGGCTGGTCAAGGACGGGGCGGTCAATCCGTATGAGGGCGACCTGGAGGACTACAAGACGCTGGTCACCGGCGTGTCCGGCGACCGCCGCGGCAGGCGCGAGGCCGACAAGGCGTCAAAAGCCGACCGCCGCCGCGATGCGGCGGCGCGCCGCGCCGCCTTCGAACCGCTGGCCAAGGAAATCCGCGCCACAGAAGCGCTGATGGACCGCATCCGCAAACGCATCGACGGCATCGAGGACGAACTGGCCAATCCGGCGATCTACGAAAAGGATCCCTCGACGGCAACGCGCCTGGCCAAGGAGCGCTCGCAGCTCGCCCAGACGCTGGCCGGCCACGAGGAAAAATGGCTGACCATGTCGGCCGAGTATGAGGAAGGCACGGCGGAGTAGGGCGGCCGACCTCGTCGCAAACCGCGATTGGGACCGATCACAGCGCCAGCCCCATGCCGCGATTTCATGCAGCGGCATTCCAATCGGGTGCGAAGGGTGGCCGGACGAAGCGCTGGTCCTTCGGCAGAGCAGCAATCGTCGCGCGATCCTCATCGTCGAGCCGAATGCCGAGCGCATCGAGATTGGACTTCTGGCTTTCGGGGCGCGCGGCTTTCGGGATCACGATGACGCCCTCCTGGTCCAGAAGCCAGGCGATGGCCATCTGCGCTGCGCTGCAGCCATGCTTGCGCCCGAGGCCGGCGAGCGTTGCGTCACTGGCGGCCCGGCCCTGGGCGAGCGGCGCGTAGGCCGTCAAGGGGATGCCGTTGCCCCGCAGGTAGGACAGCATCCGGTCCTGCGACAGGAATGGGTGGTATTCGAGCTGGACGCTCGCGATCGGCGCACCGATCTCCTCCACGGCGCGGCGGATCATCGGCAGGTTGAAGTTGCACACGCCGATCGCACGCGTGAGGCCTTGCTCCCGCAGCGACATCAACGCTTCCAGCGTCGCCTTGATGTCGAAGTCTTTGGACGGCCAGTGGATCATGTAAAGATCGACATGGTCGAGCCTCAGCTTGCCCAGGCTGATGTCAAAGGCCCGGCGCAACGCATCCGGCGCAAGTTGGCCGTGCCATACCTTCGTCGTGACGAAGAGCTCGTTCCGGTTCACGCCGGACGCTGCTATGGCGGCGCCGACGGCGGCTTCGTTCTCGTACATCGCCGCGGTGTCGATATGTCGGTAGCCGAGCGCAATGGCGCTCTCGACGACCGGCTGGGCGTCGTCCCCTGGCATGCGGAACGTACCGAAACCGAGGCGCGGGATCGCAACGCCCTGCGTGATGATCGATTCCATGATGATTTCCTTTCGAAACTGTGGCGATGGCAGGGCACGGGCGACCGCCACCGCTTCGCGCCAGCGACTGGTTCGCAAGTCCATGCGCCAAATCGTGACCGTGTCAGGTGGCTGACCGGCTCGCCGCGACGAGGTTGGTGATAACGCTATCGAGCGTCGTTGTCCCTTTGATCGCCGACCGGCCTTGGTCGCTGAACTCGATCCAGCCCTCGTTGAAGCCGTCAAGCATCCGGATCCGCGGCAACGGATTTTGCGTACCCTGGGAACGAAAGATTTGCTCCCAGCTCTCGCGCGGCACCGTCTCGACCTTGACCGGGCGCTCCAGCACCGTGGCGAAGGCGCGGGCGAGATCGTTGGGCGAGACGCGGACAGGCCCCTCCAGTTCGATGACCCGCGTCCCGATCCAATTCTCCTGAAGCAGCACGGCGGCCAGGCGCCCGACATCTTGCGTCGCGACCATCGGCAACGGCCTGTCGGCCGGCTGCAGGAAGCTGCGCAGCACGCCTTCGTCGCGCGCCGAGGGAATGTCCCAGAGCGCATTCTCCAAGAACCAGCCGGGCCTTAGGAAGGTGACCGGAAGCCCGATCCCGTCCAGCGCCTGTTCCATCAGCGTGCGCTGGGTCAGCAGGTTCTCGTGCGGCGCGTCCGCGCCGATGGTCGACAGGCAGACCACCTTGCCGGGACGCGCCTCGGCCAAGGCAGCGGTCACGGCCGAGATGACGCGCATAGCCTCGGGAAAGCCGGGTTCCGGATCGAACTCGGAGGGCGGCAGGATGAAGACGCCCGCAGCCTCCCTGAAGGCCGAGGCCAGGCTTGCCGCATCGTCCATCTCGGCCAAGGCGACATCACAGCCGCGACGTCTCCACTCCGCTGCCTTGGCCGCGTCACGCAGGACGGCGCGGACAGGCAATCCCTCGGCGAGAAGGCTGCGCGCAAGCGCGCCGCCGACCTTGCCGGTTACTCCGGTGATTGCATACATGGTGGTTCTCCAAAAGGTTGGTGTCGATCGCCAGGGGTTCAGGCGAGCCCGGCATAGAGACCGCGCTCGAACGCGCCGTAGAGCGCGACGACCCGCTCGTCGTAGAAGGGCAGGACCTGGGTGAAAAGCGCTCCGGTGACGTGCTTCACCGGGTCGAGCCAGAAGTAGCAGTTGAGCAGACCTGCCCAGGAGATGCTGCCGGCGGAGCGCCCATTCGGTCCTGGCTGCGTGTTGATGTCGAAGGACAGGCCCCATTTATGCGGCTGTTGCGGGAACTGGTCGAAGCTGCGGGAATAGGACGGCTGCGCCGAGCGCATCTCCTGGACGCTCAGCTCGCCGATCTGGTTCTGCATCATCATGGCGACCGTCTCCGGACGCAGGATTCGCGCGCCATGCAGCGCGCCGCCATTCAGCAGTGCCTGCAGGAAGGCCATATAGTCCCGCGGTGTCGAGAAGGCACCGCCGCCGCCCATGAAGAACTCCGGCCGTTGCGGCATCTCGAAGGGCGCCGGCTCCAGCCCGCCATCGGCCCCGCGGTTGTGGAAGGTGGCGACGCGCCGCTTCTGCTTGGTGCCGATCAGGAAGCCTGAATCCCTCATGCCGAGCGGCGCGAAGATGTTCTCGCGGAAGTAGATTTCGAGCGACTGATCGGACACCGCTTCGACGAGCTTGCCGATCCAGTCCATGCTGATGCCGTATTCCCACCGTTCGCCGGGTTCGAATTCAAGCGGGGCGGTGAAAGCTGCGTTCTTGCAGGTCGCGATGTCGGACATGCCCGTCACCTTCTCGTAGCGGGTCAGAGCCTCGCTCCAGATCGAGTAGGTGTAGCCGGAAGTATGCGTCAGCAGATGGCGCACCTTGATCGCGCGCTTGGCCGGCCGCAGTCGCGGCGTTCCATCCTCGGCAAAGCCGTCAAGAACCTGCGGCGAGGCCAGCTCAGGCAGGTATTTCGCCGCGTCGTCGTCCAGATTGAGGCGGCCCTGCTCGATCAGCTGCATGCAGGCCGTAGCCGTGAAAGCCTTGGTCATCGACAGCAGCCAGAACACCGTGTCTAGCGTCATCGGCGCCCCCGTTGCAGTGTTCGCCTTGCCGAAGGCACCCTCATAGACCATGCCTTTCGGCGTCGCCGCGACGGCGATGACGCCGGCCACGTCGTTCTTCGAAACGCCTTCGCGCAGGGCGGCGTCGATCGCCTTGAACCGCATCGACGAACCGGCTGGCGTTGTCTTGGCCAGAGCGGGGCTGACCGCATCGAGAGCCAGGATGGCCCCCAGCATTCCGCCGCGCTGAAGCATCGTTCTGCGTGTGAGGTGATTCATGGCTAACTCCTTTCCGGATCGAAGGAAATCCGACCTGCTCAGCCTCTCTCGGCCGGCACAGCGGTGACGCCATGCTTGTACGTCTCGCCATCCAGTGATTCACGCGCATTAAGATCAGTGTTATGATGACTAGAAATCACCGATCCTCGTCATCGGGGTGTAGGCGAAGGGAGATCGAATGGTTTTCGACACGCGGCTTCTCACCGGCGTCGGGGTCCTGGCAGCGGTCACGGAGGCCGGGAACTTCGCCCGTGCCGCGGAGATGCTCGGCCTGACGCCATCGGGGGTAAGTCGGGCCGTCGCGCGTCTGGAGGCCAGGGTCGGCGTGCGGCTCTTCGATCGCAATCCACGCGAGGTCAGCCTGACCGAGGAAGGCCGGCGCTTCCATGCGCAGGTGATGCCGCTGCTCGCAGGCTTGGATGAGGCTGCGGCCGAGGCCGCGGGCGCGGCGGCGGTGGTGCGCGGCCGGCTGCGCGTATCGGTGGACCCGTGGTTCGCACGCACGGTGCTCGCAGGCGGGCTGCAGCGGTTCCTCGCTCGCTATCCACTGCTCGTGCTGGATTTATTGACCAGCAACTATCGCGAGGAGATGATGAGCGGCGTGGACGTGGCGATACGCTTCGGGCCGCCCGATGCATCGTCCCTTATCGTGCGCAAGCTCCTGGAAGCCCAGATTCTGACGGTTGCGGCGCCGGCCTATCTCGAACGGCACGGCGAGCCGCGATCGCCGCACGACCTCGTCCACCACGAGGCGCTTCTCTTCCGCGATCCCCAGACCGGCCTTCCTTTTCCATGGGAGTTTCACCGAGGCGGAGAGATCGTCGAGGTCAAGATCCCAAGCCGTCTGGTGCTGGATGATCCTTCCGTCGCGGTCACGGCCTGCGTCGCGGGCCAAGGCATTTTCCAAAGCCTCGCCATCGGCCTGGCGCCGTTCCTGGCACGGGGAGACCTCGTGCCGATCCTGCCGGAGTGGTCGGAAGAACTTTACCCACTCTACGCCTACCACCCATCACGCCATCTGCCGCCGGCCAAGGTCAGGGCATTCCTGGATTTTATCCAGGAGATTGCCGTTGGGTTGTAATCGATACCGGAGGCCATCGATGTCGATGGAACTATGGATCGAAGCAGGCAGCGCATGTCCGGCTACATACGCTGTGCGGGATGCGGTGCTTGCAATGCGTCGCCACACATCGGGTGGAAGTCGCCACATATCGGGTAGAAAAGGCATCCCCGAAAGGCAGTCTATGGGCAAATCTGGCCCTACACGCCACGTTCGGAACCAGCTAAACATCCCCCATGAACCAGCACGCCAAGCTTCGCATCGGCCATTCGGCCTGTCCGCATGATTGCCCGTCCACCTGCGCGCTCGAGGTCGAGTTGCTCGACGCCAACCGCATCGGCCGTGTCCATGGCGCCAAGGCCAACACCTACACATCCGGCGTCGTCTGCGCCAAGGTCGCGCGCTATGCCGACCGCGTCCACCACCCCGACCGCTTGCTGAAGCCGCTGATCCGCGCCGGCGCAAAAGGCGACGGCGTCTGGCAGGAAGCGAGCTGGGAGGCCGCGCTCGACCTCGTCGCCGAAAGGTTCATCGCGGCCGAAGACAAATACGGCTCGGAGACGGTCTGGCCTTATTTCTATGCCGGCACGATGGGGCTGGTGCAGCGCGACGGCATCGACAGGCTGCGTCATGCCAAGAAGTATTCGGGCTTCTTCGGGTCGATCTGCACCAATCTCGCCTGGACCGGCTGGATGATGGGGGCGGGCGCCTTGCGTGGGCCCGACCCGCGCGAAATGGCGAAATCCGAGTGTGTGGTGATCTGGGGCACCAATGCCGTGGTCACGCAGGTCAATGTGATGACCCATGCCATCAAGGCGCGCAAGGAACGCGGCGCTAAAATCGTCGTCATCGACGTCTATGAAAACGCGACGATGAAGCAGGCCGACATGGGCCTGGTGCTGAAACCCGGCACCGACGGCGCGCTGGCCTGCGCGGTCATGCATGTGCTGTTCAGGGAAGGCCTGGCCGACCGTGCCTATCTCGAAAAATACACCGACGATCCGAAGGGTTTGGAAGAGCATCTTAGGACGCGAACCCCTGAATGGGCGGCCCAGATCACGGGCTTGTCGGTCGCCGAGATCGAAGCCTTTGCCCGCCTCGTTGGCACGACCAGGAAAACCTATTTCCGTCTCGGCTACGGCTTTGCCCGCCAGCGTAACGGCGCCGTCAACATGCATGCCGCCTCCTGCATCGCCGCGGTCACAGGAAGCTGGCAGTATGAGGGCGGCGGCGCCTTCCATTCGAATTCCGGCATCTTCAAGCTCAACCAGGAGGTGCTGGAAGGCACCAGGATGCGCGATCCGTCCATCCGCTATCTCGACCATTCGCGCATCGGTCCGGTGCTGACTGGCGCTGGCGACGCGCTCTACGGCGGACCGCCAGTGACGGCGATGCTGATCCAGAACACCAACCCGGTGAATGTCGCGCCTGAGCAGCGGCTGGTGAAGCAGGGCTTTCTGCGCGACGACCTGTTCACTTGCGTGCACGAGCAGTTCATGACCGACACCGCCAGGCTGGCCGATGTGGTGCTGCCGGCGACGATGTTTCTGGAGCATGACGACGTCTACAAGGGCGGCGGCAACCAGCACATCACGCTCGGGCCAAAGCTGATCGAGCCACCGGAAGGGCCGCGCACCAACCATTTCGTCATCGAGCAACTGGCCGAGCGCCTCGGCGTCGCCGACCGCCCGGGCTTCGGCCTGACAGAACAGCAGCACATCGACATCATTCTCGGCAAGCGTGGGCTGGGCAGTTTCGACAGCTTGAAAGAGCAGAAATGGGTCGATCTGCAGCCGGATTTCGAGGCCGCACATTTTATCAACGGGTTTGGCCATGCGGATGGTAAATTTCGCTTCCGCGCCGACTGGACCGGCCAGGCGGCTCCCAACCGGCCGCCGAAGAGCATGGGCCTGTTCGGACCGGTGGAGCGCCTGCCAGAGTTTCCCGACCATGTCGACCTGATCGAAGTGGCCGACGAGGCGCATCCGTTCCGGCTGACGACCTCGCCGGCGCGCAACTTCCTCAACTCGACCTTTGCCGAAACGCCGGTGTCGAAGGAAAAGGAAGGCAGGCCGGCATTGCTCCTCCATCCCGACGACGCGGCGGATCTTGGGCTTGCCGACGGCGACCGTGTCGAGGTCGGCAACCCGCGCGGCGAGTTGGTGCTGCACGCGAAATTCTTCGACGGCATCAAGCGCGGAGTGGTGATCGCCGAAGGCATCTGGCCGAACAGCGCGCATGAGCGCGGCGAGGGCATCAACGTGCTGACCGGAGCCGATGCGCCGGCGCCCTATGGCGGCGCCGCCTTCCACGACAACAAGGTCTGGCTGCGCAAGGCCTAGCCGATCTCAATCCCTGGCACGGACCTGGCCCAACCAGCTCTCGTCGCAACGGCCAACTCGTACCGGTATAGAGGCTCTCTCTGCATCGGGGAGGACGTCGATGACAGGCGCGATTTCGCTTCTGGGAATACCGCATGACGAGAACTCGTCCCATCTGCGCGGCTCGGCCGACGCCCCAGCGCTGATCAGGCGGGAGCTGCATAGCGACGCCCACAGTTCGTGGAGCGAAACCGGCTTCGATCTGACGGATCGCTTCCTCGACCATGGCGACATCGACTTTGCCGGCGCCGGCGACCCCTGGGAACGCATCGAAAGTGAGGTCGGACGCGCGCTGAATGCCGGCCATCCGCTGATCAGCCTGGGTGGCGATCACGCCATTGCCTGGCCGGTTCTGCGTGCCGTGCGGCGGCGCCACCCTAGCCTGACGATCGTCCAAATCGATGCACACCCCGATATCTATCCTGCCTATCAGGGCAATTTGCGCTCCCACACCTCGTCCTTCGCCCGCATCATGGAGGAGCGGTTGGCCGACCGGCTGATTCAGATCGGCCTGCGCACCCTCAACGACGACCTTCGCGGCCAGATCGGGCGCTTCGGCATCGAGGTGGTCGAGGCGCGCCATGTCAGCGAGGGCCTGCGGCTCGACCTCACAACACCAGTCTATGTCTCGATGGATCTCGACGGGCTCGACCCCGCCTTTGCACCCGGCGTCTCGCACCGCGAGCCCGGCGGGCTGTCGACCCGCCAGGTCATCAACCTCATTCAAGGCATCGACCAGCCGATCGTGGCCGCCGATATTGTCGAATACAATCCAAGCCAGGATCTCTCCAACATGACGGCGCTTGTCGCCTCCAAGCTGACGAAGGAGATCGCCGGCATGATGCTGAAGACTGCACTGGGATAGGGCAGGCCGCAGATCACACTGGCAGGATTTCGGAAGCCTTTTTCCTGTTCAGCCGGTGCCTTATATCGTCGGCGATGGCCTGCGCCTCGATCCCGATCTCGCGCAGCAATCCGGTGACTGCATTGTGGAAACCAATGAGGTAGAGACCGAGATCCGAGGCTTTGGGGGTAACGCCACTGCGGTCCGGCTGGATGCCGGGCTCGAGAAATCTGGCATAGCCCGGCCGGTAGCCGGTGGCGAAGATGATCGCGTCGAATTTGCTGTGTTTGCCGTCGGCAAAACGGGCGCCGCGTTGCGAAATCTCGGCGATATCGGGCGCGACCTTGATCGCGCCTTCGCGGATCTTGCCGATGGTGCCTACATCGATCACCGGAATGCGCGATGCAATCGCAATCTGTTCCAGCAGTCCTTGTCCCGGCCGTTTGAGCCCGTATTTTTCCAGCCTGCCCAGCACCACGTCGAGAATGACCGGGAAAAGAACATCGTTGAAGCGTTGCGGCCCCAGGCGCGCAGCCATTCCGACCATCTGGATGGGCACGCCGAACAGTTCGCGCGGCACGATATGAACGCCGCCGCGTACGGAAATGGTCGGCTGTGCACCGTTTTCCGCCAGATCGAGCGCAATCTCCGCGCCGGTGTTGCCCATGCCGATGACCAGCACCGACTGACCGGCGAACGGTTTGGCATTGCGATAGTCCGCGCTGTGCAATGTCTTGCCCGTGAAAGTGTCGATACCGGCAAACCCGGGCCGCAAGGGCTCGGCATTGTAGCCTGACGCGATCACCACATGTTTGGCGCGCAACGGTCCGGATGGCGCGTCCACACGCCAGCCGCGACCGTCCCGGGTGACCGCTTTCACCGTTTCTCCGAACTGGGGCCTGAGGTCGAAGCGTTGCGCGTAGGCATCGAGATAGTCGACGAAGAGAGCGCGCGGCACATAACGCGGATAGTGTTTAGGAAAGGGCACGAAGGGCAGCGACGAATAGCGCTTGGTCGTATGCAGATGGACGCGCTCGTAATGGCGCCGCCAGGCAGGGGCGGCCTGCTGCTCTTTTTCGATGATGATGAAGTCGACGCCGGCCTGCCGCAGGCATGCGGCAACCGCCAGGCCCGCCGGCCCGGCCCCGATGATCGCTACTGTCGTGGTGTGGTCCAAGCACGCCTCCCAGCTCAATTCGCGTCCTGAGAATGTCAAAAGCATGGCGGTGGAGCCTGCCTGCCGGCAAGGCTCAATCCGGCAACGGCACCGTCAGCCCGACCTTGACGCGGTCCATGGCCACGAAGGTGCGGAATTTCCGGACATTGTTGTTGCCGAAGAACAGCTTTCGAGTCAGCGCCTCATAGGCGCCCATGTCGGCCACGGTGATGACGAGGATGAAGTCGGCCTCGCCGGTGACGTAATAGCACTGCTGCACTTCGGGCGTTTGCGAGAATTGCCGCTTGGCCGCGTCGATCAGCTCGGTTCGCTCGCTCTCCAGCTCCACCTCGACGAAGATGGTGATGGGCTGGCCGACCGCCGCGGGTTCGATGATTGCGACATTGCTTGCAATGACGCCGGCCTGCTCCATGCGCTTGATGCGGCGCTGCACCGCCGGTGCCGACAGGTTCACCGCTTCGCCGATCAGCCGCTGCGGCGTCGTGTTGTCGCGCTGCAGGATGGCAAGGATGGCGAGATCGAAACTGTCGAGTGGGGGCGATGATGGAGGCAATGGCGGTATCCCGGTGAAACAAACTTGCATTTCGCAGGCTCAATTACAGCGCTCTTTGCGCCTGTCCTGCAATATGTTGTCGCTGACTGCCAAGGAGGCGCCAGTGTTCCTGCCCAATCGCAATGCCTTGCACGGTGAGCCGCTTGATGCGACCGATGCCGAAACCCTCGGGATCGCGGGCGCGGACACGGTCGAGCGCTTTCTTGCCCATCGCGACAATCACGCGATGACGCCGCTGCACGCGCTGCCGGCGCTGGCGGGCGAACTTGGCCTCGCTGCGCTGCATGTCAAGGATGAGGGCTTTCGTCTCGGCCTGGGCAGCTTCAAGGCGCTGGGCGGCGCCTATGCTGTCTTCCGCTTGGTGTTGGAAGAGGCAGGCAAGCGCCTTGGCCGCCCCGTCGATATCGAGGATCTCGATCGTGCCGATGTTCGCTCGGTCGCCGCGAAGATGACATTTGCCTGCGCCACCGACGGCAATCACGGCCGCTCGGTCGCGCAAGGCGCCGAGCTTGCCGGCGCCAGGGCCGTGATCTTTGTCCATGCCGGCGTCAGCGACGGACGCATTGCTGCCATAGCCCGCTACGGCGCTGAGATGGTTCGCGTCGATGGCAACTATGACGATTCTGTCAGGCAAGCGGCACAGGTCGCGGCCGAGAAGGGCTGGAGCGTGGTGTCGGATACGTCGTGGCCGGGTTATGAGCGGATTCCCGGCCTGGTGATGCAAGGCTATACGGCGATCGTGCGCGAAGCGCTGCGCCAGCTCGGCGAACCGCCAACCCATGTCTTCGTCCAGGCCGGCGTTGGCGGCATTGCCGCGGCGGTGGCCGGCCATCTCGCCATCGTGCTCGGCGACGCCAGGCCGACCTTCATCGTTGTCGAGCCAGCGCGCGCGGCCTGCGTTGTCGCGGCTGCCCGGGCAGGGCATGTGGTCAAGGTGGCGCACGACCAGCCGACGGTCATGGCCATGCTTGAATGCTATGAGGCCTCTCAGGTCGCCTGGCGCGTGCTGGCGCGCGCCGCCGATGCCTTCATGGCCGTGGACGAGGACGACGCGGTCGGCGCGATGCGGCGGCTGGCCCTGCCTGCCGGCAGCGATCCGGCCATCGTTGCCGGCGAGAGCGGCGGGGTCGGTCTTGCCGGACTGATCCGGGCGATGGCCGAAAACAGGGCCGATCTTGGCCTCGACGGCAAATCCCGCGTGCTGGTGATCAACACCGAAGGCGCCACCGACCCGCATCGCTATGCCGAACTGGTTGGCATGAGCCCTGCTGATGTGTTGGCCGGCAAGCTCGTTGCCGAGGCAACGCCATGATCGCGGTCGACGCGCAGCGCCTGCTTGGCCGCATCCGCGAACTTGGCGCTGTTGGCCGCGACGGCGAGGGCAGGCTGACCCGGCTGGCCGCCTCCGACACCGACAGGCAGGGCCGTGACCTCTTTGTCGGCTGGCTGCGCCAGGCCGGGCTCGATGTCGCCATCGACCGCATCGGCAACATTTTCGGCATCTGGCAAAGTGCCGACAATGTAGGCGAGGCGCCGCTGCTCATCGGCTCCCACATCGATACCGTCATCGACGCCGGCATCTATGATGGCTGCTACGGCGTGCTTGCCGGGCTGGAGGTGATCGAGACGCTGAAGGCATCGGGTCTCTCGCCGTTGCGCCCTCTCGCCGTCGCGGCCTTCACCAATGAGGAGGGCGTGCGCTTCTCCCCCGACATGATGGGGTCGCTGGTCCATGCCGGCGGCGTCGATGTCGAGGCGGCACTCGCCGCTGTCGGCACCGACGGCAGCACGCTCGGGCAGGAACTCGTCCGCATCGGCTACGCCGGCGAGCGCGAACCTGGCTTTCTCAAGCCGCACCTCTATGTCGAACTGCACATCGAACAGGGGCCGGTCCTGGAGCGCGAAGGCATTCCGATCGGCGCGGTGGAAACCCTGCAGGGCATCTCCTGGCAGCGCATCACCCTCGATGGCGTCGCCAACCATGCCGGCACCACGCCGATGTCGATGCGCTGCGACGCCGGATATGCCGCGGCACGCGTGGTCACCTTCCTGCATGACCTTGCCGCGGCCTCCAACGCGCCGACCGTTGCCACCGTCGGCACGATGCGCTTCGAGCCGAACGCCATCAATGTCATCCCATCGCGCGCCGTCTTGACGGTCGACCTGCGCGATCCCGACGAGCAGAGCCTGCAAGCACAGGAGGCGTCGCTGGCCGCCTTTCTCGAGCAGCTCGCCGCCGAGGGCATCACCGTGTCGGTCGAACGGCTGGCCTGCTTCGAGCCGGTTGTTTTCGATGGGCAGGTCGTCGAGTTGATTGAGGCTGCTGCCAGGAAGCGCGGGCTTGCCTCGCGGCGCATGACCTCGGGCGCCGGCCATGACGCGCAGATGATCGCGCGCATCGCGCCGGCGGCGATGATCTTCGTGCCGAGCGCCGGAGGCATCAGCCACAGCCCGCATGAACACACCGAGGATGCCGAGCTTCTTGCCGGCGCCAACATCCTGCTTGATGTGGTCGCTGAACTTGCCGAACTCGAGGGCTGAAGACATGGCTAAACTCGATCCAGAAACGCTGAAGCGCGAGATGACCGCTTGGCGGCGCGACCTGCACGCGCACCCCGAATTCGGCTTCGAGGAGAAACGCACCGCGGCCTTCGTCGCGGCCAAGCTGCGGGAATTCGGCCTGGACGATGTCGCCGAGGGCGTCGGCGGCACCGGCGTCGTCGGCACGCTGAAGCGCGGCAGCGGCAACCGCGCCATTGCGTTGCGGGCCGACATGGATGCGCTGCGCATCGCGGAGCAATCAAGCGCGCCCTACCGCTCCGGCAATCCCGGTATCATGCACGCCTGCGGCCATGATGGCCACACCGCCATGCTGCTTGGCGCGGCAAAGCTGCTGGCGGGTGAGGGTGGTTTCGACGGCACCGTGCGCTTCATCTTCCAGCCGGCCGAGGAGTGGGGCAGGGGCGCGCTGGCCATGCTCGACGACGGCCTGATGCAGCGCTTCCCCTTCGACGAGATCTTTGGCCTGCACAACATGCCCGGCCTTCCCGTTGGGCACTTCGAGACCCGTGTCGGCCCGGTCATGTCGGCCGAGGATAATTTCGAGATCGTGCTCAAGGGGCTCGGCGGCCACGCGGCACGGCCGCAATCGGGCAACGAAACGCTGGTCGCCGCCTGCGCGCTGGTCACCAATCTGCAGACCATCGTTTCGCGCCGCCTGAGCCCGACCGACATAGCCGTGGTTTCTGTGACCGAACTGATCACCGACGGCACCCGCAATGCGCTGCCTGGTCTTGCCCGCATCCTCGGCGATGCGCGCAGTTTTCGCCCCGAAGTCAGCGCGGAGATCGAACGCCAGATGCGCATCATCGCCGAGGGCACCGCGGCCGCCTACAACGTTGCCGCCGAGGTCAATTACACCAGGGAATTCGTGCCCTTGCACAACGACACCGAACTGGTCGAGGCGGCCTTCGCCGCCGCCAAAAATGTCTTCGAGCCCGGCAATATCGCGATTGCCCGCGAGCCCATGACGGCGTCGGAGGATTTTGCCCGTTTCCTCGATCACGTGCCGGGCTGCTTCGTCTTCCTCGGCAATGGCGAGGCTTCGGCGCCGCTGCACAATTCCAGCTATGACTTCAATGATGAAGGGCTGGTGTTCGGAGCCAGTTTCCATGCCGCCATCGCCAGGCAACGGCTCGGATTTTGATCGGCTGCGGACCCTCGTCGGCACGCCTTTGCCGGTGGAAAACGCCTGGAAAAGGCCGAAATCCGCGATCCCGCATGACGCAGGGGCAAGACTCAGCTACCTTGTATGGTGCGGCGGACCTGATTTATCCGCTTGGCCGGCGCCTTCTCCTCCCAAGCGGCGCCGGCCTTCTTCCCGCGCGCCGATCTCCTTCTAAATTAGCATCCATTAAATTTAGAATATTCGCACTTGCAGGGCGTTAGCGTCTTTATGGCATGGAAGGTGCCGGTATTTGGGCTGTTGCGGGAAGACGGATGCGCGGGCGGAGCTGGATAAAGGCGTTGCGTCAGGACGAGGCGCGGCAGGTGCGTGCGCGCATCGCCGAACTGGAAAGAAACCTCACAGTGGCATCGCCGGCCCGAGGCCGTCAGTTGCAGCAGGACGCCGGCCACGAACTGCGCAATGCCAAGTTCCGCCTTGAGCTGCTTGAAGAATGCATCGCTGCAATGCATTGAGGTTTTGCGGTCCTCATTGCACCGGAACTATCTCAGTTGCTGACAGTCTCCGTGTCCATGACAGGATCGCTGGCGTGAGAGCTTTGTTCGGCACCAGGGGCCTTGGTCGGTGGCAATTTGTTGTCGCAGGCCGAGACAGCCAAAACCACCAGAATGAGGGCTAATCCTAGCTTCTTCATCGCTGTCGCCTCCACCCTTTCAACGACGCGCCATCGGTTTGGTTGCGAACTTCGCGTGATGGAACAAACCGTCATGTTTCCGGTTGACTCTCATCAGAGGAGAACCGCGGCATGATCCGTTTGCTTCTAGCAGGTACATTCGCCTTTCTCGCCTATCGCCTCGCGCGAAAGATGATCGATGACGTGCCCGGCGACATCGATCCCCTGTTGCTGCCCGCGTCGAGAAGTGACCGCGACGTTCTGCGCCGCCAATCGGCGGCCATGGGTGTCGATCCCCGGCGGTAGGGCAATTCCAGGAAAAGCGCACAGCGCTTTGCGTTGGGAATTGCATCAAAATCAAGGGTCCGTCGCGCCGCTTGCATGTTGCGAACAAAGCGGAAACGATGCTTGATGGGCGATGAACCTCGCCGCCCATGATTCGACATTTGTGGAACCGACTCCCCAGCCCGCCTATCTCGCGCGGCTGAACGACGCCCAGCGCCAGGCCGTCGAGCATGGCGACGGCAAGATCGCCGGGCCCTTGCTGGTCATTGCCGGCGCCGGCTCGGGCAAGACCAACACGCTAGCGCATCGCGTCGCCCATCTGATCGTCAGGGGTGCCGACCCGCGCCGTATCCTGCTGATGACCTTTTCGCGGCGCGCCGCGTCCGAAATGGCCAAGCGCGTCGAGCGCATCGCTGGCGAGGTGCTCGGCCGCGACGCCGCGGTCATCACCGATGCGCTGACCTGGGCAGGCACTTTTCACGGCATCGGCGCCCGGCTGTTGCGCGACTATGCGCTGGAGATCGGCCTCGACCCGGCCTTCACCATCCATGATCGCGAGGATTCCGCCGACCTGATGAACCTCGTGCGCCACGAACTTGGCTTCTCGAAAACGGAGGCGCGTTTCCCAACCAAGGGCACCTGCCTTGCCATCTATTCGCGCGCCGTCAACGCGCAGGCGCCGCTCGGCGAAGTGCTGGGTTCTGCTTTCCCCTGGTGCGCCGGTTGGGCCGATCAGCTCAAGCAACTGTTCGCCGGCTATGTCGAGGCCAAGCAGGCGCAGAACGTGCTCGATTACGACGATCTGCTGCTCTACTGGGCGCAGATGGCGGCCGAGCCGGAAATAGCGGCGCATCTGGGCGGGCGTTTCGACCACGTTCTGGTCGACGAATACCAGGACACCAACCGGCTGCAGGCCTCGATCCTGATGGCGCTGAAACCCGACGGCGCCGGGCTGACGGTGGTCGGCGACGATGCGCAGTCGATCTATTCGTTCCGCGCCGCCGAGGTGCGCAACATCCTCGATTTTCCAAAACAGTTCGCGCAGGCCGCCGATGTGGTGATGCTGGAGCGCAATTACCGCTCGACAGAAACCATTCTGGCCGCCGCCAATGCGGTGATCGGCGAGGCCTCGGAGCGCTTCACCAAGAACCTTTGGTCGGAGCGCAAATCCACCGACAAGCCAAGGCTGGTGAGCGTCCGCGACGAGGTCGAGCAGGCCAACTTCGTCTGCGATACCATTCTGGCCGAACGAGAAGCTGGCACGGCGCTGAAATCGCAGGCAGTGCTGTTTCGCGCCTCGCATCACAGCGGGCCGCTGGAGATCGAGCTGACGCGGCGCAACATTCCCTTCGTCAAGTTCGGCGGCCTGAAATTCCTCGATGCCGCCCATGTCAAGGATGTGCTGGCGGTGCTGCGTTTTGCCGAAAACCCGCGCGACCGCGTCGCCGGCTTTCGCGTCCTGCAACTGATGCCGGGCATTGGCCCTTCGGCTGCTGCGCAGATTGTCGAGACGATGACATCGGCTCTGGACGAGGCGATGGGGCTGGCCGGCTGGCGGCCGCCGCAACGCGCTGCAGATGACTGGCCGGGTTTCGTCTCGCTCTATTCCGGCCTGCGGGCCGGCGCCAAATGGCCGGCCGATCTCGAACAGGTCAGGCTCTGGTACGAGCCACATCTGGAACGCATCCATGAGGATGCCGTCACACGCCGCGCCGACCTGTTGCAGCTCGAGCAGATCGGCTCTGGCTACGCCTCGCGCGAACGCTTCCTGACCGAACTCACGCTCGATCCGCCGGACGCGACCAGCGACCAGGCGGGGCCGCCGCATCGCGACGAGGACTATCTGATCCTTTCGACCATCCACTCGGCCAAGGGCCAGGAGTGGAAGAACGTCTTCGTGCTCAACACCGTGGATGGCTGCATTCCGGCCGATCTCGGCGTCGGCACCAAGGAGGATATCGAGGAGGAGCGCCGGCTGCTCTATGTGGCGATGACGCGGGCCAAGGACAGCCTCAACCTGGTCATGCCGCAGCGCTTCTTTCCCCATGGCCAGGCCGCGCGCGGCGACCGTCACCTCTACGCCTCACGCACCCGCTTCATCCCCGCCTCGATCCTTGGAGCGTTCCAGCAGATGTCGTGGCCGAGCGCACAGGCGGCACAGGGCAGGGCGCCCCGGCCGGAGGTGCGCGTCGACATCGGCGCGCGCATGCGCGGCATGTGGAAATAGTCGAGATCATGGTGCAACCGCCGATCCGGATCGCCATCGCCGGCGCGCTGGGCCGCATGGGGCGGCAGATGGCGGAGGCCGTGCAGGCCGATCCGCGGCTCGCGCTTGCTGCCCGCTTCCATCGCCCAAGCAGTGTCGGCGATGGGCTGGCGAGCCGCGACGAGGCGCTTGCCATGACCGATGTGGTGATCGATTTCACCACGCCCGCCGCCTCCGCCGATCTGGCGAGGGTTTGCGCAAATTGGGGCGGACCGGCCCTGGTGATCGGTTCGACCGGTTTCGATGCGGGCGAACTGGCTGATATAGCCGATGCCGCGAAAACGATTCCCATCGTCCGCTCCGGCAGTTTTTCGCTTGGACTGAACATGCTGGTCGGACTGGTCGAGCGGGCGGCGAGGGCACTTGCCCCCGAAAATTGGGATGCCGAAATTTTCGAGGCGCATCATCGCCACAAGATCGATGCGCCGTCGGGCACCGCACTGATGCTGGGACAGGCCGTCGCCGGTGGACGCCGCGTCGACCTGGACGCGGTCGCAAGGCGCGTCCGCGACGGCGTCACCGGCGCGCGGCCGGCCGGCGAGATCGGTTTTGCGGTGGTTCGCGGCGGCAGCATCATCGGCGAACACAGCGTCAGCTTCTGTGCCGAAGGCGAGCTTGTTACCTTGTCGCACGCTGCCGGCGACCGCACCATGTTCGCCCGTGGCGCCATCGCCGCGGCACTTTGGGTGTCGGGACGCTCGCCCGGCGAATATGATATGCGCGACGTGCTTGGGTTTGACCGCTGAACTTGGCACGGCGGGCATTTTCACGACGCCGCGACGGCCTGCTGGCCACGGCTTACTGATCCGTAAGCTTTGCCGTCATTTTCGGCTTTACCCTGAAAGCTGGATGAAAGGTTGGTGCCATAACTCTTGTCCGGCGCCCCCATATTGTCGTGCAAACGCGATGGGAGAGAGAGGGGCGCGGGAAACGAACAAAGGGAAGAGGCCATGTCGCTCGCGCGAATTCTGCTTGATTCAGCCGCCACAACCGCACTCGTCGCCACCATGGCCTTGTCAGCGCCGTCCGTACACGCCGCCGACAAAGTTTCCATCATGGTCGGCGGCTACGAGAAGCAGATTTACCTGCCAGCCAAACTGACCGAAGCACTGGGCTACTTCAAGGACGAGGGTCTCGACGTCGAGTTGCTGAATGAGCCGGCCGGGGTCGACGCCGAAAACGAGATGCTTGCCGGTGCCGTGCAAGGAGTTGTCGGCTTTTATGATCACTGCATCGATCTGCAGGCCAAGGGCAAATTCGTCGAATCCATCGTCCAGTTCAGCCAGGCGCCGGGCGAGGTCGAGCTCGTTTCGACCAAGCATCCCGAGATCAAGTCGCCCGCCGACTTCAAGGGCATGAGCCTGGGCGTGACCGGTCTAGGCTCATCGACGAATTTTCTTACCGAATATCTTGCCGTCAAGAACGGCTTGAAGCTCGGCGAATTCACTTCGGTTCCGGTCGGCGCCGGCAACACCTTCATTGCCGCCATGCAGCAGGACAAGATCCAGGCGGGCATGACGACCGAACCGACGATCACGCGGCTGCTGAAGACTGGTGAGGCCAAAGTCCTTATCGACATGCGCACGATGGAAGGCACCAAGGCCGCGCTCGGCGGCACCTACCCGGCCGCCTCCCTCTATATGCAGACAGATTGGGTCGAAGCGCACAAGGACATCGTGCAGAAGCTGGCCAACGCTTTCGTCAAGACGCAGAAGTTCATCAATTCGCATAGCGGCGCCGAGATCGCCGACAAGATGCCGAAGGACTATTATGTCGGCGACAAGGAAGGCTATGTGAAGGCCCTCGATGCCGGCAAGGCGATGTTCACCCCCGACGGGATCATGCCCGAGGGTGGACCTGAGACAGTGCTGACGGTTCTTTCAGCCTTCAAGAAGGAACTGCAGGGCAAGCAGATCGACCTTGCCAAGACCTACACCTCGGAATTCGTCAAGAACGCCAAGTAGCAGGCCGTGCCGGCGCGATGAAGCCATCACGCCGGCACCCGTCAGTTCTTCACGTCCGGCGGCCTTGGGGCCGACGGCGGGCGTCTGCTCTTATCCAGGAGTTCCACCATGGCTATTGAAAAAAATGCACCGGCGATCGAGCTGATCAACGTCAGCCGGCGTTTCCTTTCACCCACCGGCAAATCGCTGACGGCACTGCGCGACTTCACCATGACCGTACAGCGCGGCGAATTCGTCGCCGTTGTCGGCCCGACCGGCTGCGGAAAATCTACCACCCTCAACTTGGTGACCGGACTGGCAAGCCCAAGTGCTGGCGAGGTTCGTGTCATGGGCGCGCCGGTCAAAGGGATAGACCCGCGCATCGGCTTTGTTTTCCAAAGCGATGCCCTGTTTCCGTGGCGAACCGTGATCGACAACGTGATGGCTGGTCCGCTCTTTCGCGGCAAGGCCAAGTCCGAAGCCATGGCTGCGGCGCGAGACTGGCTGGCGCGCGTCGGCCTGTCACGATTCGAACAGCATTATCCGCACCAGCTTTCGGGCGGTATGCGCAAGCGTGTGGCGCTGGCGCAGACTTTCATCAACGGTCCGGAGATCCTGCTCATGGACGAGCCGTTTTCGGCGCTTGACGTGCAGACCCGCGTGCTGATGCATGAGGAGTTGCTGCGCCTTTGGTCCGAAGCAAAGGCTTCCGTGGTCTTCGTAACCCATGACCTGGAAGAGGCGATTGCCTTGGCCGACAAGGTCTATGTCCTGACCGCCGGGCCGGCCACCGTGAAGTCGGTCTACACGATCGACCTGCCGCGCCCGCGCGTCGTCGCCGACATCCGCTACGAACAAAGCTTCATCGATTACTCGCGCACCATCTGGGCCGACCTCAAGGAAGAGGTCGAGACCAGCTATGCACGCGCGGCGGCCTGAGGAGGAACGCCATGACAGATGCCGCCATCGACATCAGGGCAGGGGCATTCAAGCCTGGCACTTCCGACGCGGAAATCGAAGCGGCCGCGGCAAAAGCATCGCAGCGCCGTCGCCGCACCGTCATATTCTGGCGGGTCGCCATCCTGGTCGCCTTTCTCGGCCTGTGGGAGATTGCCGCACGCCTGGCGTGGATCGATCCGTTCTTCTACGCGATGCCGAGCGCGATCGCGCAGCGGCTCTATGAATGGACGACGGAAGGAACGTCCGAGGGGCCGCTCTGGTATCATCTCTATGTTACCATGGAGGAGTCGGTCATTGGCTTCGTGACCGGCTCGGTAGCCGGCATCATCATCGGCGTCGCGCTCGGTCGCAACCGCATGGCCGCCGACATTTTCTCCATCTACATCAAGGTGATCAATTCCATCCCACGCGTGGTTCTGGCGCCGATCTTCATCATGATCCTCGGCCTTGGCCTCGCTTCGAAAGTGGCGCTTGCCTTCGTCATGGTTTTCTTCGTTGTCTTCCACAATGCATTCCAGGGCGTGCGGGAGGCCGACAGGGCAATGATTGCCAATGCCCGTATCCTCGGGGCCTCCAACTGGCAGTTGACGCGCTCGGTCATCGTCCCTTCGGCGATGAGCTGGATCTTCGCCAGCCTGCATGTCAGCTTCGGCTTTGCCATCATCGGTGCGATCGTCGGCGAATTCGTCGGCTCGCGCTATGGCATCGGCCTGCTGATCAATATCGCCAAGGGATCCTTCGACGCCGCCGGCATGTATGCGGCCATCGTCATTGTCATGGTGGTGGCGCTTGGCGCCGAATATCTGATGACGATGGTCGAGGATCGCCTGGCGAAATGGCGTCCCCAGCCGTTGCATGAGACGCAGTGAGCGGCGACATGGGCTAGCTGCTTGCCAGTGGCAACCTCACGTCAACAACCAGACCGCCGGCCGCGCCATCCCGCAGGGTGACGCGGCCGCCGGCGTTTTCGATAACCTCGCGCACGATGGCGAGCCCCAGCCCGCTGCCTTCCTCGGTCGAGCCGGCGATGCGGTAGAAGCGCTCGAACACGTGATCCCGCTCTTCCACCGGGATGCCAGGCCCGTCGTCGGTGACCGTCAGTACGGCTTCGCCATCGAGGGCCGCCAGCCTCACAGTGACGCTGCCACCTGACGAGGAGTAGCGTAGCGCATTGTCGACGAGGTTGACGATCATCTCGCGCAGCATGGTGCCGTCGCCGATGACCGGCACGGGACCGGCCTCCTCAAGGCCGAGATCGACGTTGCGGCTGACGGCGATCGGCGCATGGGTTTCCAGAACCTGGCGAGCCGCTTCGGTCAGGTCGACACGGTCGGCGCGCGGCCGTCGGCTGCCCGGCTCGGCTCTCGACAAGGTCAGCAGTTGTTCGGCAAGCCGTGCCAGGCGGCCGGAGCTTGCCTGCAAGGCCACCAGTGCCTCGTGGCGGGCATCGGGGACTGTCTCTCGCAGCGCGTAGCTCGCCTGCGTCGACAGCAGCGCCAGCGGCGTGCGCAACTGGTGCGCGGCATTGGCGACGAAGCGGCGTTGCGACGCCATCTGTGCCCGCACGCGTGCCATATAGGCGTTTAGCGCATCGATCAGCGGGCGGATTTCACTCTGCGCGCCCCGCACTTCAATCGGATCGAGGTCGCTGCGGTTCGGCGAACGCACCGCGTCGCGCAGCCTGATAAGCGGCGCCAGGCCGCGATGCAGGCCAAGCAGCACGAACAGGCCGGCGATAGCCACCAGCGCCAACTGCTGGGCAAAGGCGCCAAACCAGAGTCGCCGCACCATCGCGTCATGTCCGGCAAGGGTGACGCCGACGGTAACCGATATCGGCGAATCCTCGCCGGCACCGACCACACCCTGGCTGAAGCTAAGCAGCCGCAGCCGGTGATCGCGATAGGTTGCCTCGGTGCTGGACGGCGTCAATGCCTCCGGCAGATTGGGATAGCCGGTCAGCAGCCGCCCTCTGGCGGTCTTGACATGGTAGTAGACGCTGTCGCGGTCGCCCGTATCGAACATCTCGATCGCTGCCGGCGGTATCGTGGCATCGAGCACGCCGTCGGTCATGGCGACCTGCTCGGCGATGGTCCGAGCCGAGCCGAGCAGCATTCGGTCGGTGACCAGGTTGGCGGTGGCCAGCGCGCTGCCATGGCTGGTCCACAGATTGATGGTGGCGAGTCCGGCCAGCGGCAGCACCACCCATGCCAACAATTGCAGGCGGAGGCTATTGATCTTCATGTCGCAAGAGATAGCCGAGGCCACGCAAGGTGGCGATCTGGACCCGCGACCCTTCGAGCTTCTTGCGCACGCGATGCACATAGATCTCGATGGCGCTGGGGTCGGCATCGGTCTCGAAGTCATAGATCGCCGCCGAAAGTGCTGCCTTGCTCACCGTGCGCCCGGCCTTCACCATCAATTGCTCCAGCACCGCATGCTCGCGGGGTGTGAGCGCCAGTGCTTCGCCGGCGAGCGAAAACAGCCTTGTGTTGGTGTCGAAGACGAGATCGCCGCAGGCAACGACAGGCGCGGTGCGGTCATTGGCGCGGCGCAACTGCGCCCGGATACGGGCCTCGAGCTCCTCGATCTGGAATGGCTTGGCCAGATAGTCGTCGGCGCCTTCATTGAGGCCCTTGACCCTGCCGTCGAGGCTGGCATTGGCGGTCAGCACGATCACCGGCACCCGGTTGCCGCGCGCCCGCAGCAAGCGCAGCACCTCCAGGCCGCTCATGCGCGGCAGCGCCAGGTCGAGGATGACGAGCGCATGGTCGCCCGCCGCCAGCGCGTGCTCGACATCCTCGCCGTCATGGACGATGTCGACTACATAATTCGCCTGGCGCAAGGTCTTGCCCAGCCAGTCGGCCAGTTCGCGATTGTCCTCAACGAGCAGCAGTCGCATATCTATGACAGTCCCAATCCCATTTGCGGCCTTCCAGCGGGTCGCCTTGGCTTGATGACCGCGGCACCCTGATCTCTCCTGAATGAGCGACAGTATCGATCTCAACGCAAGACAAATGCGGTCTTGGCGAGGGATAACTGCAGACCCTTGCAGCTTCAAATCAGTCAGTCCATACCCATAAATCGAACCGAACGGTTCGGTTCTGATTGACAGATTGTACCGCAAACGGTGAACAATGGCCTCCGAAAACACTCCGGTTTGGTCGGGGGCGCTGAGCCTAATGAGCTGAAATCATTGCGTAAATCGCGCAGAAATTGCTGCAATGCAATATGCATTGTCTATAATATAAGCAAATCCTGCAAAGTCGACGCGACTGGTAATCCCAAAAGGCATTCCCTACTTCGGGGTGGTCCGAGCGACGCGAAAATCCTCCCAAGGGCACGCCACTAGACGGACAGGACAGATAAATACTGGAGTAAAGAAAATGACCAAGATCGCTCTCACCGCCGCCGCCATCCTCGTCGCCACGGGCACCGCTTTTGCCGGCAGCGACAACTACGGCTCCAACAACGTCAATCAGCCCGCCGCCGCTGTCGACCATTCGGTCACCGCTTCGACCTCGAAGTCGACCGCGACCGTCCAGGCCCAGGCTCCGCAGGGCGCTGACCGCAACCTCTTCGGCCGCTAATCGCGACTGCCGAGATCAACCTAATTTGAATTCAGGAGTACTTAAAATGACCAAGATCGCTCTTACCGCCGCCGCCATCCTCGTCGCCACGGGCACCGCTTTCGCCGGCAGCGACAACTACGGCTCCAACAACGTCAACCAGCCCGCCGCCGCTGTCGATCATTCGGTCACCGCTTCGACCTCGAAGTCGACCGCGACCGTCCAGGCCCAGGCTCCGCAGGGCGCCGACCGCAACCTCTTCGGCCGCTAAATCGCGACTGCCGATATCAACCCGAACTTCAATTCAGGAGTACTTAAAATGACCAAGATCGCTCTCACCGCCGCTGCCATCCTCGTCGCCACGGGCGCCGCTTTTGCCGGCAGCGACAATTATGGATCCAACAATGTCAACCAGCCGGCTGTCAGCCAGTCGTCCTCTAACATCGACACCACGCATACCGGTTCGATCGTGAAGTCTTTGAAGGCACAGGGCGACGCCAATGCCGACGTCCCGGCTCAGTCGGGTCAGGGCATCTGGGGCCGTTAATTCCTTCAACCCCCCGGAAGACGACAAAGAGCGGTGGGCCTGGCCCGCCGCTCTTGTTTTTTATGCATGCGATTGTACCGATCTGAAATCGAACCGATCGGTTCAAATAATGTTGACGAACCGTGAGCGGACGGTCAACGCCGACTCGACAAATCGCCACAATGTGCACGGGCGCCTTCCGATAACCATATGATATTTATTAATAAATTTTCTTACACCTGACCCTTGGCCAAAATTCAAGGTCCGGATCTCGCGCGTGATGGAACATCTTCGTGATTGGAAGTCGGCGAACGAAAAACCCACTTCCAGCCTGTCCGAGCGACGCGAAATTCCTCCCAAGGGCACGCCACTAGACGGACAGAACTAGGAATACTGGAGTAAAGAAAATGACCAAGATTGCACTTACCGCTGCTGCCATCCTCGTTGCCACGGGCAGCGCCTTTGCCAGTAGCGACCATTATGGCTCGGACAACGTCAACCAGCCGGCCATCACAGCGCCTGCGGGCAACATCGACCACAGCCACACGGCCTCGATCCGCAAGCCGGTCGAGCATCACGGCTTCAAGCTGACGCCTGATTCTGTCCAGCCGGAATCCGGCCAGGGGATCTGGGGCAACTAAGCCAACGCTCAAGCAGGCCTCGATGACAAAGAGCGGTGGGTTCGGCCCGCCGCTCTTGTTTTTTGCGCAGCAGGGCAGGCACGGGCTGGCATCGGTTTGAGCAGCAGAGGGAAAGCTCCGCGTCCGGGAATAAAACCGGATGGCCTCGGGTCTTATTCCCAGCGGAACCGTCCTCCCAAGACGCCGCCTAACGGAGAAACCAGGAGATTGAAATGAACAAGATTGCTCTCGCTGCCGCCGCTATCTTCATTGCGACCGGCGGCGCCCTTGCCGGCAGTGACCACTACGGCTCCGACAATGCCAACCAGCCGGTTGCCTCGATTGCCGGCGTGGATCACGCCGCCACCAGCGCGGTCAAGAACACTGATATGGCCGGGCACAAGGCGGGCGATACCAGGATGAAGACCACCACCGACTGGCCGGAACCCGGCCAGGGTATCTGGGGCAACTGAGGTTTCGGGCGCGGCGGGCTTGCCCGCCGCATGCCCGGCAGGACTTCTAGCTCAGATCCTTGGGGCGCAGGCAATGCGTCAGTCGGGCGACCGACAAGCCAGACCAGTCGCCGTCGAAGACAAAGCGCGCGATGGCTGCCGTGGGGAACTTTTCCTCGAGCCTCTTGTGGGCCTTGGCCTCCGAGCCTGATCCGGCAAGCTGTTTCGCCAGATCCTCCAAGCCCGGATTGTGGCCGACCACCGCCAGGCAGCCGCTTGATGGGTCGACTTTACGAATCTGGCTTAGAATATCCGCCGCTGAAGTCTCGTAGAGCGCTTCGGCGAACACGACCTTGGGATACGCCGGCAGTTCCGCGGCGATCAGCCGCCATGTATCACGGGTGCGCAGAGCCGACGACACCAGCACCAGATCCGGCAGCCAGTCGCGCGCCGCAAGCTCCCGCCCTATCAATTTGGCCGCCTTCAACCCGCGTTCGGCCAGCGGCCGGTCGACATCATCGAGAGCAGGGTCGTCCCAGCTCGATTTGGCGTGGCGCAGAAGGAGTAGCTGTTTCATCATTTTGAGCCCGACCAGGGAATATCGGCATGAAAGTCTCTGCCATATCCGCCGCCGTGCTTGGTGCCGGCTTCAGTGTCGAAAGCTGCGGCAAGGGCACCGAAGATAAACAACCCGACGCGCCGCTCATCCTTATCCCACCGGACGACGATATCCGATCCGCTGATGGCCCAAGAGCCCGATCGTATGTGAATTGTATCAACGACGGAGCCTGACTCGTCTCCTTGGGCTCGATAGAGGTAAAAATATGCGGTGGCGTTTTGCGGGTCTCCCGCCTCGTCATATTCGAAAACGCCGGCCAGGTCGCCTCTCGTCCGGATCGCACTGTCGAAAACGCCCATTGGCCTCGGCCCTCAGGGCGTAATCCGCGCCAGATGTTCCAGATCGGCCTCCTCGCGCAGCGGATCGGGCGCCATCACCACCGAGGTGCCGTTGTCGGCATCGTCGGCAAAGTGGGCGAGCACCGTGCGCCCGGCCTCCATGCGCGCCTGGCCTTCGGCGACCAGCCCCAGCGCCAGCGGATAGAGCCGGTGCTCGGCCTTCAGCACCCGGGCAGCCAGCGTATCGGCATTGTCGCCGACCATCACCGGCACGGCCGCCTGGGCGATGATCGGCCCGTCGTCCATCTCTGATGTGACGAAATGCACGGTGCAGCCATGGATGCGCAGGCCCGCGGCCAGCGCGCGAGCATGGGTGTCGAGGCCCTTGAACGCCGGCAGCAGGGCAGGGTGGATGTTGATCATCCGGCCTTGCCATTTCTGGACGAAGCCGGAGGAGAGGATGCGCATGTAGCCGGCCAGTGCCACGATCTCGGCATTTAAGGCGGTGAGCGCGGCGTCGATCGCCGCGTCATGCGCCTGCTTGCTGCCATGGTTGGCGCGGGCAATGACCTGCGTGGCGATGCCGCGCGCTTTGGCGATGCCGAGGCCTGCGGCGTCGGCCTTGTCGGAAATCACGCCGACGATCTCGGCCGGGAAGGCCGGGTCGCTGGCCGCCGCGATCAGCGCGGTCATGTTGGAGCCGCGTCCCGATATCAGGACGACAGTGCGTTTTCTCTGCGTGCTCATAGGCCGATCGAGCCCCGATAGATGACGCCGGCATCGCGGCGCGGCACGATGCGGCCGATCGGCGTCACCGTCTCGCCGGCTTCCTGCAGCACGGCGGCGACCTGCGCCGCCTGGCCGGAGGCGACCGCCAGGATCATGCCGACGCCGCAATTGAAGGTGCGCATCATTTCTTCCGGCGCCACGCCGCCGCTCTTGGCCAGCCAAGAGAACACCGCCGGCACGTCTATGGCTTCCAGGTCGAGCTCGGCCGAGAAATCCTTGGGCAGCACGCGCGGAATGTTCTCCGGGAAACCGCCGCCGGTGATGTGCGCCAGCGCCTTGATGCCATGCGTGTTGCGGATCGCCTTGAGGATCGACTTGACGTAGATGCGGGTCGGTTCGAGCAGCGCCTCGGCCAGCGTCGCCTCGTCGTTGAACGGCGCCGGATCGCTCCACGCCAGGCCGCTGGCGGCGACGATGCGGCGCACCAGCGAAAAACCGTTCGAATGCAGGCCCGAGGACGCGAGACCCAAAAGCACGTCGCCTTCGACGATGTCGTCGGTGGGCAAAAGCTGGCCGCGTTCGGCCGCGCCCACGGCAAAGCCGGCGAGATCATAGTCCTTGCCGTGATACATGCCGGGCATTTCCGCCGTCTCGCCGCCGATCAGCGCGCAGCCGGCCTGCCGGCAGCCTTCGGCGATGCCGCCGACGATCGCCGCACCCTGGTCGGGGTCCAGCTTGCCGGTGGCGAAATAGTCGAGGAAGAACAGCGGTTCGGCGCCCTGCACGACGATGTCGTTGACGCACATGGCGACGAGGTCGATGCCGATCGTGTCGTGCTTGCCGGCATCGATGGCGATCTTGAGCTTGGTGCCGACGCCGTCATTGGCGGCGACCAGCACCGGATCGGTGAAGCCGGCCGCCTTGAGGTCGAACAACCCGCCGAAACCGCCGATCTCGCCATCCGCACCGGGCCGGCGCGTGGCACGCACCAGCGGCTTGATCTTCTCGACCATGAGATTGCCGGCATCGATATCGACGCCGGCCTCGGCATAAGTGAGCCCGTTCCTGCGCTTGCTCGTCTTGGCCTGGCCCGTTTTGGGCTGGCCCGTTTTGCGCTGGCTTGTGTCGCGCTTGCTCATCGCAATTTTCCTGCTCGTTTGCGGGCTCTTCGCATGAACGGTTTCGGTCCGCAAGGATAACGGCGGAGCCGAGCGCCATTTGACCTGACAAAAGCGTGGATAGAATGGCATCGGGTTTGGCGCTCGCACCTGGAACGAACTGTCCCTTGTGGCGGCTCTCCATCTCCTTCATCTATCTCCAAACAGCGCATGGCGGGACAATGAGTTGACCATCCCCAATCTGATCACCATCCTGCGCCTTCTCCTGGTGCCTGCCGTGGTGCTGGCCATGCTGCAGGCCCGCTGGGACTGGGCCTTTGCCGGCTTCGTCATCGCCGGCGTCTCGGATGGCGTCGACGGCTTCATTGCCCGCCGTTTCAACCAGCAGTCCGAACTCGGCGCCTATCTGGATCCGGTGGCCGACAAGCTGCTTCTGGTTTCGGTGTTCGTCGTCATGGGCTACATCGGGCAGTTGCCGCTGTGGCTGGTCGTCACCATGGTGTCGCGCGATGCGCTGATCGTCTGCGCGGTCCTGTTGTCCACGGTGATGGCGCATCCGGTCGAGATAAAGCCGTTCCTGGTGTCGAAGGCCAATACAGCCATCCAGATCGTGCTGGCGGCGGTCGTGCTGGGCGAACTCGCCTTTGCCATGCACCTCGACCCGCTGCGGCCAGCCCTCATATTGCTGTCCGGGGTCTTGACCGTGGCTTCGGCCGCGGCCTATCTCGTGGCTTGGCTGAGGCATATGAGCGGCTATGGCGAAGGCTCCAATCCGGACATCTGAGGAAGAAGCGGCGGTGATCGAGGCCGCGGCTGCCGATCTTGCCGCGGTCTCCGCGTTCCGCCGGCAGATCTCCTTCTGGGTGGCCGGCGTCGCTGCCCTTGCGCTGTTCCTCTATATGTTCAGCAACATTCTGCTGCCCTTCGTCGCCGGCATGGTGCTTGCCTATTTCCTCGATCCGGTCGCCGACCGGCTGCAGCGGCTTGGCCTGTCCCGTTTCATGGCGACGGTGGTCATCCTCATCACCTTCCTCATCGTGCTGGTGCTGGCCTTTGTCATCCTCATCCCGGTCCTGGCGACGCAGATGGCCGATTTCGCCGGCAAACTGCCGGAATACCTGACCCGGCTGCAGAGCCTGATCACCTCCTTTGATCCGAAATGGCTCGAGCAGAAATTCGGCGTCAACGCCAATGGCTTGCGCGATGGGCTGAATTCGCTGCTGACGTCGGGTTTCGGTCTGCTCACCACGGTCTTCACCTCGATCTGGAGTTCGGGCGTGGCGCTGGTCTCGGTGGTCAGCCTGTTCGTGGTGACGCCGGTCGTCGCTTTCTACATGCTGCTCGACTGGGACCGCATGGTGGCGGTCATCGACAGCTGGGTGCCGCGCGACAACGTCGCGACCGTGCGCGCCATTGCGCGCGACATCAACACCGCGACCGCTGGCTTCGTGCGCGGGCAGGGCACGCTATGCCTGGTGCTGGGCGCCATGTACGCCACCGGTCTGACGCTGACCGGGCTGAATTTCGCCATCCTCATCGGCCTGTTCGCCGGGCTCATCTCCTTCATCCCCTATGTCGGCTCGCTGACCGGGCTGGTGCTGGCCGTCGGCGTCGCTTTCGTCCAGTTCTGGCCGGACTGGACGATGATCGTCGCCGTCGCCGTGGTCTTCTTCATCGGCCAGTTCATCGAAGGCAACATCCTGCAGCCCAGGCTGGTCGGCAAAAGCGTCGGCCTGCATCCGGTGTGGCTGATGTTCGCCCTGTTTGCCTTCGGCGCGCTGTTCGGTTTTGTCGGTCTGCTGATTGCCGTGCCGGCTTCCGCCGCCGTCGCCGTTCTGGTGCGCTTCGCTATCGCCCGCTATCTCGAATCGCCGCTTTACAAGGGCCACGCGACAGAGGCCGCGCCGCCGCTGCCGGCCGATCGTGGCGGCGGCCACCGCACCCAACCACGTCGCTCGAAGTGACCGCCCAGCGAACCGATCCGCCGCGCCAGCTGCCGCTCGATCTCGGCCACGGCACTGGCTATTCGCGCGACGAACTCGTCGTCTCCGGCACCAACAACCAGGCGGCGGCACTGGTCGATCGCTGGCCGGACTGGCCCTCGCCGGTGGTGGTGCTGGCAGGCCCCGCCGGCTCCGGCAAGACGCATCTGGCTGCCATCTGGCGTGTGCGCGCCAATGCGGTCGCCGTCGACGCCCGGCGCATCGGCGACAGCATCGCCAGTCTCGGCGCTCGGCCGGCGCTGATCGACGATGTCGATGCCGGCGCGGTCGATGAACAAGGCCTGTTCCATCTGATCAATGCGGTGCGCGGCGCCGGCTCGACGCTGCTGTTGACCGCGCGGCGTTTTCCCTCGGCCTGGGGTGTGTCGCTGCCCGATCTGGCCTCGCGGCTGAAGGCGGCGGCGACGGTCGAGATCCACGAGCCCGACGACCTGCTGCTGGCCGGTGTCATCACCAAACTGTTCGCCGACCGCCAGGTCGAGGTCGAACCGCATGTCGTGCAATATCTGGTGCGGCGCATCGAGCGCTCGCTGGCGACAGCCATGCGCGTGGTGGAGCGGCTGGACCGCACCGCGCTCGAGCGCAAGATGCCGATCACCCGCGCGCTCGCCGCTGAAACGATCAACGCCATGGACGAGGGGCAGCGCGAGTTCGAGATTTAGCCGATCGCGATGCCTCGACCACCAGCAGACGCTGGGCATGTCCCATTTCGGGACAGAGCAGCTGGCATCTATCTTGCTGCACAAAGTTTGCCGGCTGACCCCGGTCCTGATTGCGTTCCAAATCAGGTTGTAGGCTCGCCGGGAATGAGTTTGGGGTTCTCGCCCGGCGAGCTTGCCTTCCAGCCGCTCTTGTATACCGGGCTCGATCTATCCACGACCGACATAGGAGGCGCGCTCCAGACTTGAAGTCGGGTGGAGTGGCGGCGGTCATCCGGCAGAACTGGACCGGCACGCGTATCGTCGCGTAGGCGGGGCCTGGAGCGTGTATCCGACCAAAGGCACGACAAATCTGCCGGCTCTCGTGGCGGGCGACGGCGCCTTGGCGCGGCGGATACGAAGAAGATGGTCGGAGTGGAGAGATTCGAACTCCCGACCCTCTGGTCCCAAACCAGATGCGCTACCAGCCTGCGCTACACTCCGAACGGTCTGTTGCCTATTCATTTCGGTGTTACATGGCAAGTGCAAAAACCTTGCCGCCATGCGCATTGCGCAGTAATGACGGGCGAAGGGGCGGCGATGCTGCCTTGCACAACCATGAGGTGGCCATGTCCGCGCGCATTTTCAGCCCAGCCAAAACCGCGATGCAGTCCGGCAAGGCCAAGACCGGCCACTGGGTGCTGGAGTTCGACCCCGAGATGCGCAAGAAGATCGATCCCCTGATGGGCTATACGACGTCGGGAGACATGAGAAGCCAGATCAGGCTGACCTTCGACACCCGCGAAGAGGCCGTGGCCTACGCAGAAAAGGAAGGTCTTGCCTTCCGTGTCGAGGAGCCGAAAGAGACCAAGCGCCGCCAGATTTCCTATGCGGAGAATTTCCGCTATGACCGCAGGACGCCCTGGACGCATTGAACGGCGCCAGCGCCAGATATCCAGCCGGCCCTTCGGCCGGCCAGCGGTCCCGTAGCTCAGCTGGATAGAGCACCGGCCTTCTAAGCCGATGGTCACAGGTTCGAATCCTGTCGGGATCGCCAACAATTTCAAGTAGTTAGATGCCATATTGCGGCCGGAAGACCAACCGAAATTGGCCGTTTTACAAACCGTTTTACAGTTTTCGTTCCTCATGGGTTCCGTTCCATGCGCAGGATCACCGCATCGCTGGCGTCCTGATCGTCGGCCAGGTAGTGCTTTTCCAGAACGGATTTGATCTCTGAAATCGAGTGGCCGGATATCTTGGCGATGTCCTCGACGCTCGATCCCTCCCGCGCCCGCTCAGTGATGAACGTTCCACGCAGATCGTGGAAGGTGACGCCTTCGATTTGGAGGCGGTTACACTCCTTCCCCCACGACGTTTTGAAGCCGTCCTTGGTCCATGGCCGCTTTCGAGAGTTGAGCAGGATGCGCATCTTGTCCTTGTCGAGGACATCCAGCATCGCTTTCAGCTTCGAATGGACGCGGACCTTCAGCTTCTTGCCACCCTTCGACTGGTGGAATTGAAGGTAGATCCCGTCGTAGTCCTTCCAGGATCGGGAAAGCAGGTCGCCTTGGCGCTGGCCGGTGTGCAGCGCCATTTCGAAGGCAAGCAGGAGGTGAGCAGGCGCGCCGGCACGGAAAGCCTTGATCTGCTCCTGTGACCACACCGATTCGCGCCGTGAGCCGTTGTACAGCCGTTCGATGCCGGTGCAGGGGTTCTTGTCGATCAGTTCGTCGGCGACGGCGTAGGAAAACACCTTGGACAGCGAGAACAGCAGCTTGTCGGCTTTGCGCGGGTTGGCAGCAAAGCTCCTGTGCCATTTCCTGATTTCGGCTTTCATGCCCTTTTGCTGGGTCAGCCTGACCGGAAGCTTAGGCCATTTCTCCTTGATGAGCCGGAACGCATAGAGATGGTCCGTCTGGGTCGTATCGGCCAGCGCCAGGAAATCAGGGTTGCGCTTTTCCTCCGGGCCGGTGAATCGATCAATCAGCGTCTCAAGGGTCTCGACAATCTTGGGTGTCGCGAGCGCCTTGAGCTTAGCGTATTCCAGCGCGAAGGCCTCAGTGTGCGGCTTTGCCTCAATCTTCGGGCCTCCGCGCCATGCGTAGTGGTAGACGCGCGTCGATCCGTCGGCCAGCTTGCGCTTGACCGTATGGATGCCTTTAAGCGCCACCAGCACCGCTCCTGTCTCTCCACGCTAGATACTCGTCCAGCGTATCAAAGGCTTCGGGCGAATCATCGTCGTCAACTGGCTTCTGTGCCTGTGCGAGACTAGCGGGGATAAGGCGGAAAACTGCCGACCCTATCTTGACTTCGACAATCCCGCGCTCCGCCTCGGCCGCTCGCAGCAATGTTTGGGCTTGGCGTTGCGAAAGAGCGAGCGCTCGCGTCATCCTTTTCTCCGCTCAACGCCATCTCGGGTCGGCGCGAAGCCGCGCGACCGGATCGGAGCTTTCGATTTCGGGTAGACGCCAAGATGCTTGGCGCGGACGCGATCAGCCTTTTCTCGCAGGGCGTTTTCGTCCGCCGATTTCGCCTTGTGTGGTTCGACCAGGGCGGGCCGCAAGTTGCTTTCGCGGTTCTCGCCGCCCAACGACAGAGGCTTGACGTGCTCAAGCTGCCATTTCTCACCGGCGCCGATTGGCCGCTGGCTGATATGGCACATGCCGTTGGCGCGAAGGAAGATGCGAGCGCGGACGGTCGGAGGCGGCACGGAATCCGGCGTCTTGCCGATCCATTCCTTCACGCTGCGGCCGCCGTTCGGATCATCGATCTTTCCAGTGCTGCCGATCATGCGGCCTCGCTTTTCGCGGTCGCGCCGCGTTCGACGCCGAGAAGGTCGTCGAGAAAATCGAGAACGGCCTGCTTGCTCTCCTGGAATGCCTTGGCGCCCATAGCCGGCACGGATTGGCTCTTGGCCGTCCAGATGCGCACCACGTTCTCGCGCGCCTCGATGATGGCATAGTCGTCTAGCGGGCGGATGGTGCGAACCAGATCCAGCGCGGCCGATTTCGTCGCGCAGACATATTCGCGCTCGTCACGGTAGCCTTTCCGTATCAGGGCCTTTTTGCGGAGGTGTTCGGCAGTCGGGTAGATTTCGACCAGTTCATCTGGAAGGTTCTGCCAGGCCGCATGGACGCAGGCAAAGAAATGCCGATGCGAATTGGCGGAACGGTCGTGATGCTCGACGATCCGGTAGACCTCGCCGACGACGAAAGCCTTGTCGGCGCGGGCGGCCCAAAACTGCGAGATCGGCACCATAGCCTCGCCGTCCCATCGCATAGTGATTGGTGCTTCGGTCATCGGGTCGTTCCTTTGAGAAATGCCCGGCGCGGTACGCGGACACAGCCGCGCCGGATCGCTGGAGGTCAGCCAGCGGAAACGGGGTGTTGTGCGATCTCGCGGCGCGCGGCAGCGTCGGCGATGTGGTCGATCTCGACCGGCGCGCGGCTGGCCTTTTCGATGGCCTTCTTCAGTTCGAGCGCATCGCCGGGATGCTTCGCCCAAAAGAGCTGGAGGCCGGCGCGGTTGGCGCTGTTCCACTTGACGACGGTCTGATGGTCGCTTTCGCGGATGAAGGCCAAGCAGCGGTCCATGAACTCGCCGGCTGGCACATTCTCCAAAGCCCAGCCGTCGCCCCATGACATCGTGATGGCGTCGTTGCCGGCAACAAGCCGCAGGCGGTTTTCTTCCTGCTCATGCGCGACGATTTCAGACGCTGCCATTTCCAAGACTTTGGCGCGATCCATCTCGGCCTCATCGTAGAGGCCGGTGAACTGCTCGGGCCAGCCGGCGCGCAGCGCCTGCATCTCTGCGCACTTGGCAATCATGAGGCGCGGCATCCGACACCAGTTGCCAGAATCGTCCAACTGCGGTGTCGCGCCATCGCGCAAAACGCGCTTCTTCTTCGGCTTGCCGCTGTCCTCCCAGGTCTCCCCGGTATCGATCATCTTGTAAGCGTCGTAGGGATACGAGATCGGCGCGAACTCGTCCCAATAGGACTGCCCGGCGACCTCGAACCACGCTGCAGTCTTCGCGTCCTGCTTCCACAGATAGACAGTGGCCGACACGATGCCTTGCGGGTTCGTCTCGCTCTTCAACTCGGCGTCGAATTCATACGACGGCGGTTTACTGGCCGGACGATAATCGCCGCAGCGCTGCGCGATGACGCGCTGGCCGTCGCGCGAAATGATGATCGTCATTTTGCGCTTGTTGGCGTCACCCTTCGAAAAGATCATCGGGATGATCTGACCAAGGAACGGGTCCAGGCCTTTCGCGCGGGCGACCTCAACGAACAGGTTGAATTCATCGTTGTTGCAGTCCTTGGCGACCGTCTTCTGGATCAAAGCCAACTGGCGCGGCGAATGAGTGTATGTCGTGATCGCGTTCATCATTTCCTCCGGATGGATAGTGAGACTGTGCCGTTGTCGAGCGCAGCGCCTGGCACCTTGCGACCGTCTGCCAGGGCGGCGACGAGCGCTCGCTTGTCGAGCTTCGGAGCCGGCCGCTCCTGCTCCACGAAGAACTCAGACGGAATGTCCGCCTCATTCTCGACGAGCAGTGCTGGCTTGCGCTTCGATATGAAAACTGTCGCTGTCGGCAGCGGGATATTGATCTGCTCGGCCGCGATCATCGCCTGCTCGATCGCCGCGCGAAGGTTTTCAGCGCGTGCTTCGATAGCCTTCCGGCGATCCGCGAAAGCCTCTTCTTTGGCCTTCAAGCCGATGACCATGACATCGAGGTTGTCGATCTGGTCTATCGCGGCAGCGACAGTTTCGTGCAGTGAGGTTTCGCCCTCGATGATGTCAGCGGCCAGGTCGGTATCGCCGCCGTGACCCGCATCCTGCAGCTGTGCGAGCAACCGCTTGGCGGCTTCAGCCTCAATCCTAAGCCCCCGAGAGACATCGATGGTCACGACGGCCTCCCACGATAGATTTCGCTGGCAATCCGGATGAACCGGCGGCGGACGATGTTGATGTCATCCTCGGGCGGGCCATAGCCGGCCTGCTTGTCGCGCTCGGCCTGTTCGACGTACTCGCGAAGCAGGTCCAGCTGATCCAAGGGCTGCTTGCCCTCGATGGCGCGCAGGGCGCGGTCGGAGAAGAACGGCGAGAGCATCAGTCGCGCTCCCCGTCCGTAGCCAGATCGACTTCGAGCAGGTCGAGGTCTTCGGCAGGAATGCCGCGCTTCAACTGGTCAAGGGTCAGCTGACCTACGCGGTAATAACGGCCGCCAGCGGCGACTGTGTACTCGGGACCGAGGAGGCCACCGAAAATCTTGGTGACAATGCGGAAGTCCGCGCTTTCTGCGATGGTTTGGCGAAGGTGGGCGTTCATTGCCGGTCCTCATCTGGTATGAGGAAACTATGCGATAATCGCACAATCGAAGTCAAGGGCAATTATGCGAAAATCGCACATAAGCCAATTTCTGTCGAAACTGAGCGCTCGAATCGGACTCGACTCGGCGGCGCGGTTCTGCTTTCTCTATGGGAACAAATGGAGAACGAAATGGGCTTGGCGTTAAGGAAGGAAACTCGGGTTTTCACGCTCCACGTTCGGTGCTCGAACTGCCTCCGGGAGAGCACAGTGCACATCGAAATACCCAACGAGGAGGGCGCCCCGGCTGACGCTGACGATCTGGTGGAAAGCGGCTGCCTGGATCACGTTCGCTATCAATGTAGCCCGTGCGAGAGTGTGATCGGGCAGCTAATTGGTGTCAGTGGTGGAGAGGTGAGATGAGCCGGCAAGAAGAGGTGAAGCAGTTCATTATCGTCGCGCCGGCAAGCCGCAAGAACGAGATCGCGCTATGCCGCGAGAGGCTAGCGGACTACCTAGCCCGCCGCTTCCCGCGATATGCGTTCGACATTGCGAAGCTCGCACCAGTGCAGGACGAGGATCATTTCATCCCCATCCCAATCATGAGTTACCGGTCTCCAGATGGAGACAATTTGATATGCAAGCCGGTGGATAAGTGGGTAGTGAGCGAGATCGCTGAAGCGTGCGCGGACTTCAAGCCGTCGGTGACGTTGAGCTAGGACAAAGGCACCTCGTTGACGATGCGACGAACAAGCCCGATGATTTCGACGGCGACCCCGTTGTCTGCGCTCGCGTCGTGGTCGATGACGATTGGTTTATGCTTGGCGTTGGTGGATCTTGGGTGGAATTCCGTTCGCCCTTGGTAAAGCTCGATTTGCTTGACCGACCATTCGCGGAATTGCCCGGCATCCCGCGTCCTTTCGACAACCACGACCATGCCGTCGCGTAGGGGGACAAGGTGAGCAACGTCTTCGTAGGCGACACAAATTACCCGGTCTCCAGGTAGAATCGGGCGTGGCTTCAAATCGGTCATGCTGTCTCCTGAAACATCGACAGCGAACTGCCGTGCGTTTGGAAACTGTTCGTCCGGGGGCAACGAGAGCATGACCGGATCAGATTGATCCAAGTCATCCACTTCCCGAAACATACCGGCTTCGGCACGGCCGGCCACCGGGACTGGCACCAGGCCACCGAGTGCTGGCCGTGTTTCTGCGCTCGGTGCAGCGACGCCAAAGTATGCAGCAGCGCGCGCCACCTCGGACGTCTTCAATTGCCGTTTGCCTGAAACGAGCTTGTTCATCGCTGATGGGTGAACGCCCAACGCGTTTGCCAAGCCAGTCTGCGACTTGCCGGGCTTTGCTAAGTTCTCGATTACCCAATCTCGGTATGGATCAGAATTCATGTGCGATTGTCGCACACAAAAATTTTGGTCGTCCTGTGCGAAGATCGCATAATTCGCTTGACGCGCTTGTGCGATAATCGCATATATGGCGGATGCAGACCGCTCTCGACCCCGCGAACTCCATAATCGAACGTTTCGGCGGCCAAGACTCCGTCATGGAGATCACCGGGGCCAGTCGCACGCGGGTCTACCGGTGGACACAGCCCCGCGAGAAGGGTGGGACCGACGGTCTTATCCCCATGCCTCATGCCTCGAAGCTTTTGCAGCACGCCAAAGAAAACGGTCTGCCGGTGACGGCGGACGATTTCATGCCTGCGCCGCGCCGTGGGAGGGCAGCATGACCGACATCACCGAAACCAGCCAGACAATCGCCGCCGGTCAGCTGCGCGCCTTCATCGAACGCATTGAGCGCGTCGAGGAAGAAATCAAAACGCTGAACGCCGACAAGTCCGAAATCTACAAGGAACTGCGCGGCGTCGGTTTTGACGTCAAGGCGGTTCGGCAGTGCGTCGCAGCTCGCAAGCTGGACAGTGCCGAGCGCGAAGAGCGCAACGCGATTTTCGACCTGTATTGGGAGGCTCTTACAGGCGCCTCTCGCGTGCACGTGCACGAGGAGCCCAAGCCCACGGCCACTAAAGCCCGCGCGGAGAGGGCTTCCAGCGGGAATACGGCCAAGCTGGTTACCAACGTTCCGCACGACGCCGAAACCGGCGAAATTTTCGAACAGAATTCGTCCGCTCCGACCTCCTCCCCGGAGCAGACGGACCAGCCCGGCACGGAACCTCCCTCCGTGTCGGGCACCAATACCGAGATTCCTGACCACGCCACTTCGGGGGCTGCTGACGGCCAGCCCAGCAAACCAAGCTCGGAAGCTGCTCGCGCAAAAAATGACGGTCCTCAGAAGGCCGTCATTGGTCAGGAAGGGCCTGTACGGGGCCATTCCGAGCGAGCCGTCACCATTTCGGATGCCGACGTTCCGGCATTCATCAAGAAGGCACCGTCGCCGGCGCCAAATCCCGATTGCCAGAAACCGCAGTCGTGCCGCTGGTCGCATAGCCAGGCCTCCTGCGCAAAGTGCGCCAACGACGCCGCCATCGCACGGCAGCGGGGGAGGGCAGCATGACCTGCCTTGCCATCTATCTCTACGCTGCAGGTTCATTGCTGGCGGTCCAGTACAGCCACGAGATCGGCGACGGACGGCTGTCGATTGGCACCGTCGCGCTCGCCTTGTTGTGGCCTGTCACGATCCCCTTTGTTTGGTGCTGGGGCATCGTTCAGACGGTTATCGACGCGGTGCGGTCATGAGCGCGTCTTTCGTGATCACCTGCACATGTGACGGGACCTGGACCGCTCGCGATCCACACACCGGGGCATTCGCCACCGGTGCCACTCGTTCCAAGGCTGAGGCGGAGTTGCGCCGCCTCATCGCCACCGCGAGGGAGGCAGCATGATTATCGTTCGCCCCCCTCGTTGCTACCCGCGCGTCCAGTTCTTGCAGGAGCCTGCGCGCGGCCTGACCAATCGTCTCGAACTCATTGTTTGTATCGTGTCTGTGGGGCCTTTCCATGTTGTTCGATCCTCTCTGGAGCCGCCATCAGGCGGGCTCTCCGCTCTTCCGCGAAGTCGACCCGATGTCGACGCCCCGGCTGGCTGGACTTCAATCCAGCATGGGGCACCACAGAATGTCTTCGACCTTCGACCACAAAACTTTGCGGCTCGACATGGATGGCTTTTGCCGGTTCGCGCGGCGAGCGTTTCCGACATCAACCGCGGCACATCTCGCCAGCGTCGTCGGCGCCACAATGTCGACGGCAGAGAAATGGCTCAGCGGCCACACACGACCATCGGGCGAGCATCTTGCCGCGATGATTTCCGCCTTCGGCCCGGCCTTCCTCGCCGAAGCAGTTCCATCAACCCGCCAGTGGGCCGCGCCGATCATCGAGCGCGCCAGACTGGCTGAAATCTCACGGCAGCTTTCCGAGATCCTGGAGGCTGCGGAATGATCCGAAGGAGTTTGCAATGCCAGCGTTCCAGCATGCGGGGATAATGACCGACGCCGCCACCGTGGCGAGGGATGCGCTGAACCGCACCGTTGTTGGCATGGCGCATTTCGCGGGCTCCGGGCCGTCCGGCTCATCATGCAGTGCGTGCGACCACTGGGTCACAAATCGAAACAAGATGATCTGTGACAAGTATCGCCAGCTCACCGGCGACGATCGCAAAGAGATCCCGTCGGGGACGCCTTGCTGCCGGTATTTTGTCGCGAGGCCGAAATGATCGGCTACACGCAAGCTGAAATCGACAGCATTGCGGCCTGGCTGAGGGCAGGGGATTCCGCGTCCAAAGCCGCCGCCAAGCTGTCAACCATGCGGGGCCGTGCGGTCTCACGCAATGCCATCATCGGCATCGTTCACCGCAACGCTAAGCTCGCTGCAATCGGTTTTGGCCGCGCCAAATCATCGCCTGCATCCGAAGGGACCAGCACGTACACGCCCGAGGAAATCAAGCTGGTCGCGGACTGTCTGAAGGCGAAGAGAAACTACGTCCAGATTGTCCAGCGGCTTGCCCTTAAGAGCGGGCGGGTCATCTCGCGTTTTGGGGTGAAAAGCCTTATCCGGCGCACCCCCGAACTCAACGAGATCGGCTTCAGAGGCAAGAAGGGCAGGCCGAGCGACAGGAAGAAGGCGGCGCCTGGCCAACTGCCCGGCAGGCTGTTTATCGCGGCCACGGCAGACATTGATCGTGATCCGAGCGCTTTCGACTATCTCACGCGGCCGGTTGTGCGGACTTTGGCGCCGCAGCCGCACTTCGCAGCGATGCGGTTTGTTGACTGCCTTCCGGCCCGCTGCCGGGCTCCGCTCAGCTATGACCTCGAGGAGCGGCCAGGTCCGGACATGCTGTGCTGCGGTCATCTCGCCGTGCCATTGCGCCCCTACTGCGCCTACCATGAAAACAGGCTGACCGCCCGTAGGGCCGAGTTCACTGCGGAGGCGGCATGATCTCCGCTGGCCAGCCCATCACCTACGACGTCAAGCTTTCGACGGTGCGAGCGCTCATCGCCGGAAAGCAGGATTGGCTTTCTCGGTTCGCATTTGGGAAGGCCAAGCGGCCTGATCACGAGATCGACCAGAAGCGAACCGAACTCCTCGTGCTCGGCACCATCGCCGAGGACTACGAGCGCGCCGTTGAGGTCACGAAGACGAGGGCGGCCGGGTGAATGTGGCTCTATGTCCCGAACACATCGACATCCTCAGCCTCTGCACGGGAGGGGCGGGCCTCGATCTCGGCGTCGAGCTGGCAATTCCGGGCGCTAGAACAGTCTGCATGGTGGAGAGGGAAGCCTTCGCCGTCGCGCACCTGGTGGCAGCGATGGAACAAGGTCTCCTGGCTCCAGCTCCTGTTTGGAGTGATGCCAGAACCTTCAACGGCAGAGCTTGGCGTGGCGCGGTGGACGGCCTCATTGGCGGCATCCCCTGCCAGCCATGGAGCCGAGCCGGAAAGCGCATCGGCAAGGACGACGAACGGGACTTATGGCCGGCAGCGCGACGCATTGTTGTGCAGTCGCGAGCTTGGTTCGTCCTCATTGAGAACGTCCCCGGCATGGTCGACGAAGGCGGAGCCGAAAGAATTTGGCGAGACCTTCAGCGACTTGGCTTTACGCTGGAGGGTGGACTGTTCAGCGCGGCTGAAACGGGCGCAGCGATCCGGCGTGACCGGTTATTTATTCTGGCAGTCGCCGACGACGCGCGATGCCAAAGGACAATCGGGAAGAGGCAACCGGATCAAAAGGGGCAATGGCGATCGTCTCCACGTAGCCAATCTCTGCGACCAGTTGGAAGACATGGACCGCCCAGACCTGATCAGGTCAGTCTCATTCCGCGAGACCCTGATGGGCTGGCCGCCCGCATTCTGCGACATCGCCACGACGCGCTTCGGATGTGTGGCAACGGTGTTCACCCGTTGGCGGCTGGAAATGCGATCCGCACTCTTGCAACTCGCCTCGCCAACAGCGGCTCCGCCGGCGCAACTCGCCTTGTTCGGATGATGGCAAAATGAAAACCTGCTGCCCTCACTGCCATGGTGTCTTCGAAGACGGTCGCGCCAGCGGCGCCTATTTGCGTGACGAACAGGCGCTTGCTGCCATCATCCTGTGGGGCTCAGGCCAGTTCGACACGGCCGACATCGCCAAGGCGCTGCAGTGCCGCGAGGATGCTGTTTATCGGACCCTGCAGATGGCCAAGGACGGCGCACGTGCCGACCGGAGGCGGGCGTGAGCAAAAGGCGCCTCCCATACATGCCGCTCTGGGTCGACGACTACCAGCGCGACACCCGCCACCTCACCACGGAGGAACATGGCGCCTATCTGCTCCTACTCATGGCAGCCTGGGCATCACCGACCAATTCCTTGCCCGACGACGATGACATGCTGGCGCGCGTCGCGGGCGTTTCTCTCGCCCGCTGGCGGAAGATGAAAGCCATTGTCATGGCCTTCTGGAGCCTCGACGGCCGGAGCAAAAGATGGGCTCAAAAACGCCTCAAGAAAGAGAGGCGATTGGCGGTCGATAGAAAGACGAAAGCGAGCAATGCCGCCGCAAGCCGTTGGAAAGACAAGAAAAAGGGTGATGCTCAAGCGATGCTCGGGCAATGCCATCCTTCCATAACCATCAAAGAAAAACCTAACGGTTTTTCAGAGCGCGCAGGCGCGCCGAAAAAATCCCGCAAACAGAAAATCGAGGAGGCTTTCGCCGATGCATGACCTCGTGGCCAAAGATGATTTCGACAAGCTGCCGGAAAAGTACCGGGACCGTGCCAGGGCGATCAGAGCCCGCGTTGCCGAGATCGACGGGCTGATGGTCCCGTGCCAGCCGCAGGACGTTCGCGCGTCGGTGGTCCGCATGGCCGGACAGTTCCGCGATCAGCCGGACATCGACCACGCCGACATGGCAGGGGAATTCCTCGCCGCATGCCGCGACCTGCCGGCATGGGCAGTCTGCGAAGCAGCCAGCGACTTTCTTGCCGGCCGTGTCGACAATCACACCGGCCAGTTCATGCCGACATGCGCCGAGTTCGCCAAGCGGGCGAGGGCGATCATGATGCCGTTCCTGTCCGAGCGGGCCGCGCTGCGCACTGAAGCCTCGAAACTGATCGAGCGCGCAACCGATGATCACAAGCGCCATCTGGTCGAGATGGAAAGGCAGGATCCTGGAGTGCGCAGCCGGGTAGCCGCCTTGGCCGAAGCCGTCACCGCCGGCGCGGCGAAGCGTCAGGGCTTGCCGCGCCTCGGGCTGAACGAAGCCGAGCAGAAGCGCATCGACGCGCTCAAGCGGCCCCGACAGGAAATCTCGAAACTTGAGCAAACCAAAATCGTGAAAGGTCGGTCATGAGCAATTCGGCAAAATGGTTCATCGCCAGGATCGGCATCGGCGGCGCGAAGTCGGCCAAGGATCGGATTGGAACGCCGGAGGAGAGGAAGGGTGAAATCGTTGCCGAACGGTCGATCCGCGACGCCGGCTTCGAGTGCTACTATCCCCGCATGCGCAAAGAGATCATCCATCACCGGACGAACGTGCGCATTGTGCGCTGCTTCCCTCTATTCACCGGCTACATCTTCGTTGCCCTGCCGTCCGCGAACGGCGAGCACCTCAAAGACTGCGACGGGCTCGGCCGGCTGCTCAGCTATGACGGGGAGTTCGGCAAGCCTTGGCAGGTTCCGACAGGCGCGGTCGAGAGCTACATGCGCGCCGAAGCCGATCTCGAGTTCGATGACACTAAGGAATCGAGGATCAAGCGGAAGCTCGAAGGCAAGACCAGGCGCGAGACGATCGCTATGACGTTCCCCGAGGGCCAAGCCATCCGCGTCAAACAGGACTGGCAACACAAGCACATGCTCGCCGGTTTCCACGGCGAGGTGGTCAGCGTCACAGGTCGCGGCACCGTCAAGAGCATGATTGAACTGTTCGGGCGCCTGGTAGCGGCTGAATTCGATGCCGACGATATCGAGCCCTATCCGTCCCGTGCGGCCTGAGCTTCGGCGGCAGGGGTGGCTGGCGCGTACCGCGTTAAATCCTGGTCGACCCTTCGTCGGCTCTCCAAGGTGAAAGCATTGTACGGCTTTGCGCCTCAACATGGACGTGGTGGCCAATTCTGCGGTTGCCGAAAAGCAGACATCTGAGACGGCCCCTGGAGGTCCCTGCCGCTCTACGAACAGCTCGGCCGACAGGGACGGTTGGGTCGTCGGCGGCAGCGCGGGTTCGCTCAATGTAATGCAACGGTCAGAGCGCAACGTGATCAAGCGCAGGCAGGCATATCAGGTGTGGTCGGAATGCTGTTGATTCAGCAGGGTCGACAGGGCCGTGATGATCTGAGGCAGGAAAAAGGGCTTGGTAATCATGACGCTTTCCGGAACACCCTCGGCGCCCCAGTGAATGGCGCTATCGCCACTCATGTAGATCACGGGTATTGTCGGGTTGGCCTGGCGCAGATGCCGTGCGACTTCCCAGCCGGATTTCCCCGCCCCTAAGCGTATGTCGGTGACGAGGCCCTTGAACTTGCCCGGCTCGGCGTCGAAGGCCGCCAGGGCCTGGGCAGCATTGTGAGCCGCCACGACTTCGAAGCCGGCTTCTTCCAGGGCCGACTCGACGTCAAGCAGGATCAATTGCTCATCCTCCACGACCAGAACCGCGCCATTGCTCATCTCGAGAATCCCCTCGGCAGTCCCCCACTACGGTTTCGACCGCAATTTAGTTCCATCTAACAAATTCAACTGGATGTGAGGCCGGACTTAAAGCCTTAAAAGAATGCGACAGACGATCCGCGCCTAAAGCTTCCCACGCGTTTCAATCGGCGACAGCATCCGGCGCATCTGTTCGACGATCGTTCTGTCGCTATAGGGCTTGGGAAAAAAGTGACTTCCTGCGGGAAGCCGGCTCTGTTCGATGATCGACCGGCCGGAAGCGACGATCAGCTTGACCGGCGGCCATCGGTTTCGGATGTAATGGGCCAATTTGATCCCGTCCATCGTCCCGGGCATGCCGACGTCGGTGAACACCAGAACGATGTCCGTTCGTGCCTCCAGCAGCCGAATTGCCTCCTCGGCATTGCTGGCCTCGAGCGCCTCGTAGCCGGCATGGACGACGAGGTCGGCGGCTCCCATCCTGATGACGGCGTTGTCTTCGACGATCAAAATGACGGCCTTGCGGTTTGCCGTCATGTCTCCGGCGTGCGCGGAATCAAGTTTTGCATTGGGCAATAGTTGCCCCGCGTCAGCGGATTTTGGGGTGGTCATCTGGCTATGCTGCCGCCGGCACGTTGTCGATGACGTCGGCAAGGTGCCTAACAGATACGAGAGTTCCGGGATCTGCGTCGGTCACGCTGATGTCACTTTGCAAGTTCCTGGCAAGCGCCTCTACGATACCGGTGCCAAGCCCGGCCTTTGTGTCACTGTCGCCCATGCCGATCCCGTCATCGCTAACTGACAGGGTCCAATCCTGCCCCTGCGAACGGTAATCGACTGAGATCTTGCCGGACCGCTCCTGCGGAAACGCATGCTTCAGCGCGTTGATCACCAGTTCGGTGACGATCAGCCCCAAACTGATCGAAATGTCCGACTTCACGACGCTGTCGTCGACGGAAACGACGATTGAAAGCCGGTCCCTGTCGGAGATCATCGACGCGCCAAGGCTTTCACTCAATTGCGTAAAATAGGTCCGCAGCGAGACATTCTCCACGCCGGACTGGGCGAGGTGCCGCTGCACGGCCGCGATCGACATCACCCTGTTGTGGGCGTCGTGCAGATGGCCGCGGGCCTCCTCGGACTGCACCCTTCGCGCGCTCTGCATCAGCACGCTGGCTATGATCTGCAAGCTGTTGGCGACCCGGTGCTGCACTTCCTGCATCAGGATTGCCTTGTCGCGAATGAGATCGTCCTTTTGACGGGCCTCGGCGCGAGCATCCGTGACGTCGGCTACGGCCAGCAGCAGGCGAATTCGATCGGGATCGCCGTCTTCGAGCACACGCGCGTTCACGACCAACTGGCGGGTCTTCTGGCCCGCCCGCTTCAGGTCGATCTCATAGGCCTCGATCTTGGCGCTGCCGGCGGCGGTTGCCTTGAGCAATGAGTTCAGCTTCGGCATGTCCCATTCGCCGGTGCCGATTTCCGAGAGCAATTTGCCTGAGACCGTTGCGGGATCGATCTGAAAGGTCCGGCAAAACGAGGCACTGACAACAATGATCCTCAGATCATCGGTCAGAAACAGAAGCGGCTCGTTCGACGAAACGACCACTGCGAGCGTGCTCGCGGCTTCCAGATGGGATGCTGAAACGGATGCCATGGAATTGGCCCTCAAGGGCCGAAAGCTCGCGAAGCGAGCCATCACTCGGCATCAAAGCCGGCCCGAATTCATGCCCGGCCGGAAAACATGGTACACCTTATCACATTGTGGGTCGCTGGCTATGCAATTTAACTCTGCCTCACATAGGAAAGCGATATGACGACAAGACGGTCAGTCCCGGAGGCCCAGAAGCGGCAGACAGCTTTTGACCCCGAAGCTGCCAGACCGCAATGCGCCTCTGGCGTCATTCAGGCAGCAACTGCCGGTCCGGTTTCGGCCCCAAACAGCCCCGTATCGTCTGGTGCATCGCGTCGGCAGTTGGCGCAAACCGCCATACTCCCGTTGAACTGCTCTATCCGACCTTGGGGCGATTTTCCGTAGGCTCGGCTTTGGAACGCATCAAGAACATCCCTTGCATTCTGGCGCACAGGTGATCTATCATCCGTGCTCAGGTGATTTGGCTGTTCTGTAGCGGACCTCCGTCGGAGGGGATACTCGCCGGGCCATAGGGGAGAGCGTCACCGCTCCCCGCCCAAAGTGCAAATTTGTCAGCTTGTCGGATCTGTATAAAGAGCTTCGTCCCAAACTGGCGTCTCTGTCCCGTCCGCCTTATTTAAAGTCTGGATTTTCGCAATCTTGGAATTGTCTATTGGCGGTTCTGGATTGCCGCCCATGTCCGAGATCAACTTGAAAACCTCCTGGGGGCTGTTGCTGACAAGCTGGACCGCATTTCCGATCTGGACAGCTGAGTTGGCTTTGCCTTCCTTTAAAGCTTGCTGGTTCACCGATGATAGCGGCACTGGGCCGCTCGCCTTTGCGCCGTCAAACCAAACGGGCTTGCCACCTGGTTGGTTTAAACTCGTAAAAGTTTTGATCTCAGCGCGAACTGCATCGGCGATAGTTTGAGGCATATCCATATAAAATGGCACTACCAGGCCGTCGACGCGTGAATTCCCATGTTCCTTAAGAACTGGAATCACGGACTGTCTCACTCGGACAATTAGCTCCGCTTTTACTTCGACGGCCACGCCGTCAAACCGTGTAAGTTTGATCATTGTATTGCCTCCCGTGGGTCGAAATCATAAGTAAATCACCAATGGCGTTCGTCCACAAGCAGCGTCCGCTTCCTCCTGCCGAATTACTTGAAGCAAACGAGATCAAATTCTTGGCAGCCGGGGAACTGGTCCAATGGGCACTCGCCACCTTCATTGTTGAAGAGGCTTCACTCCGAAACGATGACCACAGCCACCTTAACCAGGCAAACATCGGAGCACTTTGGACAAACGTCCCGAACGGCAGGTCAGGGCGATCGATCATCGGCCAGGCTGAGCGAGGATTGCCGCCGGCGGGAAAATGGCTTCGGGCTCGTATCGAGCGTCAGATCCTCGACTGGTTCGGCGACGTCCCGGATTTCATCCTGACGTTTGATGCTCACTACGCCAGCCAGTGCAGTGATGCCGAGTTCTGCGCCCTGGTCGAGCATGAGCTTTACCACTGCGGGCAAGAGCGCGACATGTTCGGTCAGCCGAAGTTCCGTAGGAGCGGGTTGCCGGCCTTCACCATTCGCGGTCACGACGTGGAAGAGTTCGTTGGAGTTGTCAGGCGATATGGTGCTGATGCTGCCGGCGTTCGTGCATTAATCGATGCGGCCAACAAAGGGCCGGAGGTCGCTAATGTCCATATCGCTCAAGCCTGCGGCACCTGCCGCCTGCGTGTGGCCTGATACCTCTCGGCAAGTCGCTTTGAAAGTGACACGATCGTATTTGATGCACTCTGAAAGCTGTCCGGGCTGACGCGATAGATAGTCCCTGATTGGGCACTCGCCCTTTCGACCGTCTCTTCGCCAAGGGCAGTTGCGAGGTTGATAATAGCCTCTTCAAGCTTTTCTCTTTGCGAAAGCTCCCGGTTCTCTGTGGTTCCCTTAAAGACGCCATATCGAGCTATGGCTTGTACGAATTGGGCAGGCAATGAGCTTCTCCTTGTGATTTGACAGGGCTTTGACACACCCATGACCAAAGCGAAACTGTCGGATGAGGTGAAGACCTATATCGTTCAAGCGCTGGCCTGTTTCGACAGCCCGTCGGTCGTTGCAAAAGCGGTCAAGGCAGAATTCGCTCAGGAAGTGAGCCGGCAACTTGTCGAAAGTCATGACCCGAACAAGAAGGCGGCAAGTGGCCTGGCACCTAAGTGGCGGTCGCTGTTCGAGGAAACCCGCAAGACGTTCCTTGAAGACACGGCCGCCATCGCCATCAGTCATCGCGCCGTCCGTCTCCGCGCTCTCCAACGCATGGCCGACAAGGCCGAGACAATGGGCAACATGAGCCTGGCCGCGCAGCTTCACAGGCAGGCGGCCGAGGAAGTCGGCAACGCCTACACGAACCGCCGAGAGTTGACGGGAAAGGACGGGAAGGAGTTGCCGGTTCCAGTTTCACCGGTCACCATCTTCCAGTTGCCCGACAATGGCAGGAGTTGAGAAAGGGCAGGGCGGCCCAACTATCGTTCGTCCACAGGCCGGGCCACAGACAACCTTCCTGGCCAGCTCGGCGGATATCGCGATCTACGGTGGCGCAGCTGGTGGCGGAAAGACATGGGCGCTGCTCATGGAGCCGCTTCGGCACGTGGCCAATCCTGGGTTTGGCGCGGTCTTCTTCCGTCGCAACCTCACTTAGGTCAGGAACGAAGGCGGCCTGTGGGATGAAAGCGAAAAGCTCTATCCTGGCCTGAATGCGCAGCCACGATCGGCGCCCGACTTAAGCTGGACCTTCCCAGCCGGCGCCACCGTCTCGTTCGCGCATCTCGAGCACGAAAAGACGATCTACAACTGGCAGGGCGCACAGATCCCGCTGATCTGCTTCGACGAGCTGACGCATTTCTCGGCCAAGCAGTTCTGGTACATGCTGAGCCGCAATCGCTCCATGTGTGGCGTGCGGCCCTACGTTCGAGCGACCTGCAACCCTGATGCTGATAGCTGGGTGGCCGAGTTCATCTCCTGGTGGATCGACCAGGATACGGGATTCGCAATACCCGAGCGCGCCGGCGTCATCCGCTGGTTCATTCGCATCGGGGACACGATCATTTGGGCAAGCAGCAGAGAGGAGCTTGCTCGCCACGTCAATCCGATTGACGGCGAGCCGATCCCGCCGAAGTCTGTGACGTTCATCCCTGCCAAGCTCAGCGACAACGCTTTGCTGATGGCAGCGGACCCCGGCTACCTCGCCAACCTGATGGCGCAGCCGACGGTAGAGCGGGAGCGCCTTCTCGGCGGCAACTGGAAAATCCGCCCGGCTGCTGGCCTGCTGTTCCAGCGTGGCTGGTGCGAAGTCGTAGACGCAGTGCCCGCTGGCGTCACATGGATGCGCGGCTGGGACTTGGCCTCGACACCGAAGGTCGAAGGCAACGATCCTGACGGCACGGCTGGGACGAAGATCGGAAAGCTACCCGATGGCCGCTACATCGTCGGACATCACGTCAAGGACTTCCTCTCGCCTGCCGGCGTCGAGCGCCTGATCAAGAACACGGCCGAAGCCGACGGCGCGAATGCGAAAATCTCGCTTCCACAAGATCCCGGGCAGGCGGGTAAGTCGCAGGTGACGAACCTGGTAAAACTGCTCATCGGCTTCGATGCCAGGGCAACGCCAGAATCCGGCGATAAGATCACGCGGTTCAGCCCGTTCTCTGCGCAGGCTGAAGCGGGCAATGTTTTGGTCCTGCGAGCGCCGTGGAATGAAGCATGGTTCTCAGCGCTCGAAGGGTTTCCCGAAGCCGCGCACGATGACGATGCTGACAGCACAAGCAGGGCATTCAACGCCCTGATCGATGCCAGCACCTACACCTTGGCGAATATCTAGTTCAGGCTAACCGTCGCTACGCTGTCCTTGTAGTCTTCTTTCGGATCGCCCAGCCCAAGAAACATCTTGGCGCCGGCCACGATGCTCGAGGCGTCTTTCCAGATTTCAGCTTCGCCAGGATCAAATCGCAGGAGGCAGAGCTTTGGATCATCCTTGCCGCCTTCGAACCAAGCGGCCACGAAACGGTTCCAAAGCCGATCGATAAGCGCGCGGTCGTTGTCGACCTGCAGTGTCCCTTGGACTGTCGCGAACAGATCATGGCCTTTCGATGCATATACCAAAGTTGCGTCGGTCGGGGCGGCAGCGCCCGATGCCAACGCGGTGTCTGACGCCGTAAAGAAGTAGATCGTTCGACGATCGCCATCAAATTGAGCTGTCATGGGCTTCGGGTGCAACTTACGTGTCCCAATCATCGCGGTCATGTCAGACCTGATCGAGTCCCAGAACTCGTCGGCAAATTCTTCATCATTCGGCATGGGGCTCTCCTTTGCCGTGCCAACGTCAGGCCAAGTAAATCGTTCCGGGGATCGAGGTTGGAATGGCGAATGTCATTGCGCTGGTTCGCGACAGTTTGACCAACCTCGTATCCCGCATGGGAACGGGCCGGGACAAGGCGGCGTCGAGCTTTTACGCCTTCACGCCTCTTTCGGACCCCGAACTGCTGGCGGCCTATCGCACGGCATGGTTGCCTAGGAAGATCGTCGACATTCCGGCCTTTGACGCCGTTCGTTCCTGGCGCGACTGGCAGGCCGAGGGAGACAGCATCGAGCCGATCGAGGCGGAGGAGAAGCGGCTCAACGTTCGCGGCAAGGTTTTCGAGGCCAAGGTCAAGGCAAGGCTATGGGGCGGGGCTGCCATTCATATCGGCACCGGCGACGCGGATTTGGCAGCGCTACTTGAGATTGAGCGTGTCGGCAAGGGCGGGGTCAAATACCTCACCGTTCTGTCGCGCCGCCAGCTGACCGCCGGAGAGATCGACCGCGACCCGGCATCTGAATTCTACGGCCAGCCGAAATTCTTCACGCTGACGGCCGGCACCGCGCAGGTGCAGATCCACCCGTCGCGCCTCGTCATCTTCCAGGGCAACACCCAGCCAGACGTTGACTTGGTCGAGGGCCAGTCGTCTTGGGGCGATAGCGTGCTCCAGTCGGTGATGGATGCGATCAAGCAGGCCGACGGCACCGCGGCGAACATCGCCAGCTTGGTGTTCGAGGCCAAGGTCGACATCATCAAGGTGCCGAACTTCATGGCGAGTCTGGCGAGCGAGGACTACAAGGCCAAGATCCTGGAGCGGTACACCTTGGCCAACACTGCCAAGGGCATCAACGGGACGCTGCTCCTCGACAAGGAAGAGGAATACGAGCAGAAGTCTGCTTCGTTCGCCACGCTGCCCGATGTCCTTGATCGGTTCCTGCAGATCGTCTCCGGCGCCGCCGATATCCCGGCAACGCGCCTTCTTGGCCAAGCCCCTGCTGGCATGAACGCGACGGGCGAATCCGATCTTCGCAACTATTACGACCGCCTCAGCGCCATGCAGGAAGTCGAGATGACGCCGGCGATGCATCGCTTGGATGAGGCGCTGATCCGCTCCGCTCTCGGCTCCCGTCCTTCCGACGTCTATTATGAGTGGGCGCCGCTCTGGGGCATGTCGGAGAAGGAAAAGGCCGACGTTTTCAAGACCAAGGCCGACGCTGGCCGAACTCTTGCCGGCGGCAACGGTCAATCGCCACTGATCCCGATCGATGCGCTTTCTGAAGCGCTGATCAACGCGTTCGTCGAAGATGGTTCGCTCCCTGGGCTCGAGGCCGCGATCGAGGAGTTCGGCACATTGGCCGAGCAGGAGCCGAGCGAGGAGGATATCGTGGCCGCGGCTGCTGCCAATCAGAATGCAGCAGCCTAGTCTGCTCTGGGCGCGAAGGCCTCCGGTGGGTAGCACCTTTCGACGTGGCTACGAATTGGACCTGCGGTCATATACTTCAACATGCGAAATCGGCCCAGGTAGGTCGCCAAATCCTTGGATTCGCGGGTTAGACCATTAAGAGCCAGTAGTTCTATTTCCGGGCTTCCCAACTGTCCGCGAAGCAGGTTGCTGTACGCCACTTTCTCGTCGGCGGACAGCACGGTTTCAGAGTCTATTCGCTTGAGAAGGGTGTAGATCAGACGGAAATAGGGGCCGAGGCCAGCTTCTGACCGCTTGTGTACGTTGCTGCTGTAAATATTACCGATTTCGATGGCGGAAAAATCGCGGTCCACAGGCTTCTTGGCCAGCAGGTAGTATCTCGCGTCTGAGGCTGCGCCCTGCAGTGCCTGGGCTCCCTCCATCGTGATTGGCTTTTCATAGCTTGACGGAGTGTATCTAAGCTCCGATCTGACATCTCGCAAAAGTGCGAGAAGCTTGAAAAAAGTCTCGTCAAAACGCTGGCGATGCTGATCACGTTGGGCGTCATTGATCTGGCGCTGCTGTATCCAAAGTGTGATCAGAACGGCTGAGAAAGCGAACGCGGAGAACAGCGCGTTCAGAGCTCCGAAGCTATCTCCCCATTGACCTCGGCTTGGTAGATCAGGAACCGCATCGAAGAGCATCGGCAACGCCCAAAACTGAGCTGCCCACAGGCCCCATGCGACCACCAACACAACGGTGATCGCCGCAATTATCCATCTGCTCATATTGCCCTCCGCTCCTGGGTTTCTGACAGAGGCTTTGAAGCAATGCAATTCACCGACGCTGTAACTGTCGCGGGAACGCGCCAGACCGCCGACGGCTACCTCGTAGCGACGGCAAGGGCTGTCCGCACAGGCATCCAGCTTTACGCGGGGCACGAGGTCGGCAAGCCGGGTCAGGACGTAGTGCGGGTCTATCGCGCGGCCGACCAGGTGTTCGCGCCCGACAGCCTGCAGTCATTCTCCCACGCCCCGATCACGGTCGATCACCCCGACGAAGAGGTGACGGCCGAGAATTGGAAAGCCCTGTCCGTTGGCGAGGTCTCGACCGCCGCCAAACAGGACGGCCAATGGGTCATGCTGCCGCTAGTCCTCAAGGATGCGGCCGCCATCAAGTCCGTCATCGATGGCAAACGCGAGCTTTCCGCCGGCTACACCTGCGATCTGGATTTCACGCCCGGCGTAACCGCCGATGGCGAGGCCTACGACGCGCAGCAGCGCGGCATCAAGATCAACCACCTGGCGCTCGTCGATCGAGCTCGGGCCGGTTCAAAAGCTCGCATCGGCGACGATGTGGGACCGTGGGGCGCCGCCCCGATTTCAACCACTGACAAGGAGACCATCACCATGAGTGATGCACTTCGCACTGTGGTCGTGGACGGACTGTCGGTGACCACCACCGATCAGGGCGCCCAGGCCATCACCAAGCTGCTCAAGGATCTCGAATCCTCGGCGGCAAAGCTGGTCGATGCCGAGACGAAGCATCAGGCCGCGCTTGCTGCCAAGGATGCCGACCTCGCCAAGGCCCATGCCGAACGCGACGCCGCCAACGCCAAGGTGCTTTCGGATGCCGACCTCGACAAGCGTGTCGCGGCCCGCGCCGACCTGATCACCAAGGCCAAGGCAATCGCCAAGGACATCAAGACCGACGGGCTCAGCGACGGCGCTATCCGCAAGGCCGCAGTCACCGCCGTTTTGGGCGACGCGGCAGTGAAGGACAAGGCCGACGCCTACATCGACGCGCGCTTCGACATCTTGGTTGAGGACGCAGCGAAGAAGATTGGCGGCGCCGATCCGTTCCGTCAGGTCGTTCAATCCGGCCTGCAGAGCAATGACGCGGCCGGCAACGTCACCACAGCGCACCAGGCCATGACCGATCATCTCGCGTCGGCTTGGCAGAACAAGAAGGAGGCCTAGTCATGCCGGCAATCCAGATCAACTATAGCGCACAGCATGCGCGTTGGATCGAGGGCATGGTCCTCGACATGGAGCCGTCCGTCATCGTCTCGCGCCTTTGCGAGGACGCGGAAGGGATCGGCTTCGGCAAGGTCGCTGTTCAGGGCACGGCCGACAACCAGGTCGTTGACAGCGAAGCCACCGTCAAGTTCTGCGGCATCGCCGTGCTCGACGAAACCCAGCCGACTGGCAAGTACGAGCAGTATGCCACGGCTGCGATCATGAAGAAGGGCGTCATCGTCGTCCAGGCTTCGGTCGCGGTCGCCGTCGGCGATCCCGTCTACTACGTCCCGGCAACCGGCGTTCTCACGAACTCCGCTTCCGGCAACACCCTCATCGCCAACGCTCAGTGGGATACCAGCACCGCCGGTGCCGGCCTCGCTGCGCTGCGCCTCGGCTAACAGGAGCGGCCACAATGAACGCACACATCATGCAGGACGCTCAGCAAGTCGCGATGAGCTTTCTTATCCGTCAGGCCTCGCTCATCGAGCCGACGGTTTACGCGATCCGGTATCAGGACATCCAGTATCCGTCCCTGATCCCGGTCGACACTTCGGCGCCCGAGTGGATCCAGTCCGTCACCTATTTCTCGATGGATTCGGTCGGCCAGGCGCAGTGGTTCAACGGCAATGCGCACGACGTGCCCAAGGTCGAGCTGACCCGCGAGAAGTTCGAGACCACCGTTTCCATGGCGGCGATCGGCTACGGTTACAATCTCGAGGAGCTCGGCACCGCCCAGCTGCTCGGGATGAACCTCAGCAACGACAAAGCGAGTTCGGCCCGTCGCGTCGCCGAGGAGAAGATCGACCAGGTCGCCTTCATCGGCGATGCCGGCAAGGGCTTCTCGGGTCTCGTCAATGCATCGACCCCGACTGCAACCACGGCTCCGGCCGACGGTACCGGTTCGGCGACGACATTCGTGTCGAAGACGCCGGATCAGATCCTGCGCGACATCAACGGCCAGCTGACCGGCATCTTCACCGGGACGCTGGGCGCGGAGATCGCGGATACTCTGCTTCTGCCGTATTCGGTGCTGCTCGACCTGTCTACGCGCCGCATCGATGCGGTCAACCAGACCACGATCCTGGAATGGATCGAGCGCAACAACATCTACACCCGCACCACGGGTCAGCCGCTCACTATCCGCGGGGTGTTCGGCTACCTCGATACGGCCGGCGCCGGCGGTACCAAGCGCATGGTCGCCTATCGGCGTAGCCCGGAAGTGCTGAAAATGCACATGCCGATGCCGTTCCGGTTCCTGCCGGCGTGGCAGACAGGCCCGATCAAGTTCGACGTGCCCGGCATCTTCCGCCTGGGTGGCGTCGATATCCGCCGGCCGAAGGCCGTTCGCTACCTCGACGGCATCTAAGGAGGCGACCATGAAAGTCACCAACAACCAGGCAGGCCCGCGCGGCCTGAACACCCAGGATGGACCGGTTCTCGTCGAGCCGGGTCAGTCCGCCGAGGTCGAACTGTCGGACGCGGAACTGAAGGTTGCCAAGGCGACCGGCTGGTTCGGCTTCGAGGGAGGGGGTAAGGCCGACAGGCCCCACGAGCCTGGCGATGCAAAGACGGCGCCCGAAGTCCTCGCTCTGGCCGACGGCAACTTCATGGCGTTCAAGTCGGCGGCTTCCAAGCTGCTCGGCGATAAGACACCTGAGAAGAAGGCCGAGATCGTCGCGGCTCTCGAAGATCTGGCAACGAAGCCGGAGTAACGACCATGGCCGGCTACGGATCGGATAGCGCCCTCAAGGCGTATTGGGACGCGGCCGGCTACACCTATGCGGCGGATGCCCCGATTGCTGCACTGAGGCAGCGGGGCAGCGCCTACATCGATGGGACTTATGGTCTCAGGTTTACGGGCCAGCCCACCGGCGGCATCGTGCAAGAGCGGGAATGGCCCCGTACCGGCGCGACTGCTTATGGTTCGGCCCTTGCATCTGACCTGGTACCCACGAGGGTTGAGCTGGCCAGCTATGAGGCCGCCTATATCGAATTGAAGAAGCCTGGGTCACTATCGATCAGCTTCGATCCGGCGAAGAAGGTAAAACGCCAGAAGGTTGAGGGCATCGAACGCGAGTTCTTCGAACCGGGATTCACCGGCAATATCTTCGCGCCTGACGCGCCAGTGTCGACCATCATCGAGGGTCTTCTGGCGCCGCTGATCGGGCCTGTCCATGGCTTGCCGGCGATCTTGGTGGTGTGATGGCGGGCTTCTACGATGACATGGCCGAGATGGTCACCGAACTGCTGCAGCCAGACGCCGACGGCGGGCTAGGGCAGGGCGTTGTGCAGTTGAAGCGCGAAACGCCCGGCGCCGTCGATCCTGACCAGCCATGGGTGCCGGATGAGCCGACCGTGCAGATCTGGCCGCTCAATGCCGCGGTGAAGCGCATGCACCAGCGCTACGAAAACGGCGTCTTGATCGTCGAGACTGGCGACATGGTGACGTTCGACGTGCCCGCCGTTGTACCGCTATTGACCGATCTTCTCGTCATCCACGGCACCGACCGCACAATCACAAATCTGACGCCTATTCCGGCAGCGGGTTCAACGGTGGCGTGGAAGGCGTTCTGCGCTACCTAACTTCCGCCCAAGAGCAATAGAACAGCGCTCAATGCGCGCTCAGCTGCTATCCCGAGCGCGGCACCTGCAAAGTTTGAGGATAGCCAACGCAATGCTCTCACGAGAACAGCCTCAATAGCTGACATCGTCACTGTCTGTGCCGTTAATAATAGGATGCCGGCATCTAATTCGAATTTTATCCGATCCCGATCGGCTGGCCCGATGGTATTGTCGCCTATCAGTGCTTCACTTGCGCCGGCTATCGAGCCAATGGCTTCCTGGTAGCTGGCTTTATTATGATCGATTTGAACGATCCGGTCGGAAGCCGGGATTTCCTCGATTTCTACAGGGTTGTTCCGTTGGCGGGTGAGGTACCGCCGCAGGTCGCGAAACATCGGCTCGAACAAGTGCTCCGTCATTTCGTGGAGCGTGTCGTTGATATTGTTTGAGCGGCTGTAGAAAAAATTGTGAGCGAATTGCCAAGCAGTATCCTCTTTGTCAGTGAATGACTGAAGAAGATTGAGCTGGGCGCCGAGCGATTGCTCCAAGTCCTGTGGCCAATTCATGCGACCGGAGCCTACCATACCCTGCGGGGCTACTAACACGTCAGCCTCTACTTTCCCGATTGGGAAGAGTGAGCGAAGCCATCGGACTCTTGTCGATGTCGCCTCCGGGGCTCGATCAAACATCTGCATGACGCGCTTGGCCAGAGCGGCAAAGTCTTGATAGCGCGCCCTAAGAAGCCGCTCTGTAAGATCGTCGTACTCGTCCAAGAAGTCTTGGAATTCGTCCATTGATCCCCCCTACGATGAATACCCCATGCGCATTTCAGCAGATAATGACGACGCTGGCTATGTGTCTGCAGAGCGCCGCCGTGGCGTCCGCATCTACCTTGATGGCATCGACTTGAAAGATGTCATCACGGCAGATGAAGAGGACGGTTATATTCTGCGGGCCCTGCGTGATGATCTCCAGCTCTTGGTGTTCGAGAACGGACAGTTAGTCACTGAAGAGATGCGTGGCAAAGTGAAGATCATTGCCCCACAGAGAATTCAGTAATGCTCGTCAGGCTCACGGCTCGTCAGCGCCTTGAAATTCTTGTATCCCAGTTCGAACCAGCCGTTCGCAACGCGTTTATCCAGGCGATCGACGATATAACCTCGAACATAGTTCTGCGCCGAATCGTCGAGCGGCTGGAGCGCGGCGACATAAACGGCGCGGTCAATGCCATGAACCTCGACCCGGCAGCCTTCCGGCCACTGGATGAGGCGATCAGAGCAGCGTTCAACGGCGGTGGTGTTGCCGCTGTCGGCGCCATGCCGACGCTACACGATCCATTGGGCCATCGCGTCGTGGTTCGCTGGGATGCACGCAATCTGGCAGCAGAGCAATGGCTACAGACGCATTCTAGCCAGCTGATCATTGGTATCGTTCAGGACCAGCAGTCGGCGATCAGGACTGCACTGGAGACAGGGCTGGCACGCGGGGACAATCCGATGAGGACCGCGACGGCTGTTGTCGGCAAGGTCAGCGCCGTCACTGGTAGGCGTGAAGGCGGGTTGATCGGGCTCACCACAGCGCAAAGCGAATACATTGCCCGAGCCCGCCAAGAGCTGCTTACTGGCGAGCCCGACCAGTGGAAGGCCTATCTGAACCGGCAGCGTCGCGACAAACGTTTCGATCGCACGATCACAGCCGCGATCCGAGATGGTAAACCAATCCCTACCGCGTTGGTCGACAGGATCACCGGGCGGTATGCGGACAACCTTTTGAAACTGAGGGCCGACACGATCGGCCTGCACGAGACTTTCGCAGCCCTCGGCGCGTCGAAAGACATCGCCTTCCGTCAGCAGATGGAGAAGGGCAACCTTCAGACCCAGCACGTCACGAAGGGCTGGAAACACACCCCGCAAGAACACGGCAGGATGCAGCATATAGCCATGCAGGGCCAGGTCGTGCCGTTCGATCAGTCGTTTACCGCACCTGACGGGACGGCCATTCCTTACCCGCATGCGCCAGGCGTTCCGACCAGGCACACGCTCGGGTGCAAGTGCTTCGCCGAATACAAGATCGATTTCGTCGCCCAGTTGGTGCGATAATGGCGCAGTCCTTCGCCGCGACGGTCGGCGACTGGTGCCTGAAGGTGCCGGTCGCCGTCGAGATTGTGTTTAAGGAATCGGCACAAGAGCTTGTTTCCCAACTCGACCAGCTGCTAGCCGATGAGGTCTACGCCAAGCCGCAGGCGCCCGGATACAAGCGAACCGGCTTCCTCCGCGCCTCGTTGATGGCGTCGACCTCGGCAATGCCAACGCTGTCGCGGGACAATCCAGGCGTAGCAGTGCCGCCCGACCTTGGTGACGTCATCCTGGTGATCAATGGCGCCGATCTCGGCGACACGCTCTACCTCGGCTACACGGCCAACTATGCGGCATTCGTGCACTACGGGGCCAACGGCACGACGCCGCGGCCTTGGGTGACGATGGTGGCGCAGCGCTGGGTCATGATCGTCGAGGCCAAGGCGGCCGAAGTGAAGACGCGACTGGGGCTCTGAAATGCCATCCATTGAGACCCAGATCTGGCTAGCCTTGAAGGCGAGGGTCGCCGCGTTGACCCTATCACCGGCCTTGCCCGTCGCATGGCCGAATGAGGATTTCATCAAGCCGATCACCGGCTATCTCCGTGTCACTCACGTACCCAACGTCAATCGCCGGCTCTTCATCGGCTCAACCGAACCCCACCAGCGCATCGGGCTTCTGCAGGTCGACGTGTTCAGCAAGAAAAACCAGGACGCGTCCGTCGCGGCCGAGATTGTCGGGCAGGTCGTGGCCTGGTTCCCGACCGATCTCCGGATGATCTACGGCACCGTCGCCGTTCGCGTCACCAAGGCACCTGACGTCGCCCAAGCCATCGCCGACGACACGCATTGGCTGGTGCCGACGAGCGTCGAATACGAGTGCTTCGCATAGCCGCTTCGCCCTTCGGCAAGGCCACTCCCCAAAAACCCGAAAGGAGGCAGCAATGCCTATCAAAGTGTCCCCTGTGGCGGGCAGCCGCTTCTATATAGGTTCGGCTCCGGTCGACGTCCCCGATACCGACGTGACCGAAGCCGATTTCTCGGCGGTGACTTGGATCGAGGTCGGCCAGTACGAGACCATGGGCAATTCTGGTGACTCCGCCCAAGGCAACACGGTCAATTTGCTGAACCGTCGCCGCACCTACAACTGGAAGGGGTCGCGCCAGGCCCCGCAGCGCTCCGACAACTTTGCCCTGAACACGAGCGACCCCGGCCAGCTTGCCATGATCGCGGCCGAGGCGACTGACTTCAACTATCCGTTCAAGGTCGAACTCAACGGCGCTCCGATCCCGAAGTCCGCCACCGCGACCATCACCATCGCGTCACCTGGCGTCGTGACGTGGACCGGCCACAACCTTGCGGCCAACACCGCAGTCAAGTTCTCCACCACTGGCGCGCTGCCTACCGGTCTGACCGCCGGCGCGACGTACTACGTGAAGACGGTTCTTGACGCCGACACCTTCACCCTTTCCGCCACGAAGGGCGGCCCCGTGATCGCCACGACTGGAACCCAATCTGGAACCCACACCGCCACTACCATTCCGTCAGGTCCGCAGCGCCTGTTCATGGGCCAAGTGTTGGCGGCGGAGGAAGGCATGGGCGGCGCCAACAACGCCCAGATGCTGAACTGCACGGTGCTGCCCAACACGAACTATGCCCGAGCCGCCGCGCTGGGCTGATAGGAGGCTGAGATGAAAGTGTTCAATCGCGGGGCCGACGCCCACAAGCTGTCGCACAAGGGCGAGGAGTATCTTCTCGCGCCCGGCAATCACGTGGAACTGGAACTGACACACGCGGAAGCGAAGGCCATGCCGTCGCCTTTCGAAGCCACGGGTACGCCGATCAAGGCACCTAAGGCCGAACCGGAGAAAAAGGCATGAACAAGCCAGCATTGGGCGCCGGGAACGTCGATATTGATCTCGACGGCGAGACTGTTGTGCTGCGTCCGTCATTGATGGCGGCACAGGCCATTTCACGTCAGAGCGGCGGCATATCCAGCGCGGTCCGAGCCGTCGGCAACTTCGATTTCGACGTGATCGTTTCTGTCGTCACGCTTGGCCTTGGCGCGACCGGCCAGGAAGCGAAGGCCATCCCTGAAAAGGTGTGGCGCACCGGCCTGACCGATCTCATTGGGCCCGTTTCGACCTACCTCACGATCATTGCCAATGGCGGCCGACCGATGTCGGGAGGAGAGGAAGCGGCGGACCCTCAGAGGAAAGAATAAGCCTCGCCGAGTTCTATGACGATCTCGCCGAGAAAGCCTTGGGCTGGCTTGGCTGGACCGAAGAACAGACCCTTCGGGCCGACGTGAACGCAATTCTAGCCGGCCTTAATGGGCGAGGGGACATGATCGATTCGATCATATGCGCCGTGTTTGGCGAGCCCGAAAAGCCGGCGATCGAGGTGACCACTCAGCCGATGAGTGAGCATTATTTCGATGCCATGTTTGCGGTGGAATGAGGTGGCGAAGTGACTGTTGCTTCTCTCGGCTTCGCCGTAGATTCGTCTCAGGCCGTCGCGGCGAAGACGAACCTCGACAACATGTCGGCGGCTTCGGCCAAGGCCGAGGCTGCGCAGAAGCGTCTGTCGTCGACCTCGTCGGCGTCCAACGCGGCGCTCACCAAGATCGCCGCCGGCGTCGAGCAGGCAAACGCCACGCTCGTCAAGCTGGCCAGCATCGCCGAGGGCAGCAATGCCTCGCTGGTCAAGCTCGTCGCCACTGCGGAAAAGACCAACACGACGCTGGCGACTATCGGCACCGGCTCGACGCAGGTTGTGTCCGGCATCGGTAAGGTGGCGCCGGCGGCGGACAAGTCGACCAAAGCCCTCAATGACAACGCCAATGCAGCGCGGCTGACTTCGAACCAGATGCTCAATCTTTCGCGCCAAGGCAACGACGTCATCACGATGTTCGCCTTGGGTGCATCCCCGGTGCAGATCTTCGCCTCCCAGATTGGCCAAGTCTACGACGCGTTGGAAAGCGGTCCGCGCGGCCTTCGCGGATCGCTGTCGGCCATCGGCGCTACGGCTAAATCGGCTGGGCAGGCGCTCCTCGCATTCATGGTGACGCCGGCTGGTCTTGCCGCTGGTGCCGGCGTGGCGGCTGTTGCTGGCCTTGCCACCTACATCATCTCGACGCGCAAGGAAGTGAAGAGCCTCGACGATCTGTTGAAGGATCACGCCTCCGTCTTGCGCGGTATCGGCGACATCTATGGGTCGATTGCCGATAAGGCTAAGAGCGCCTTCTCCGTCTCGAACCTGAACGGTTTGCAGTTGCTGTCTTCTTCGACGCAGGCCGGGCTGAAAATTCAGATCGCGAACCAGACCCAAAGCGCGATGTCGGACCTCGGCCGGTTCGTCAATCCCGGCAAGAGCGCGGGCGGGTTTTTCAGCACTGCTGGGGAGTTCAAGCCCTTCTCCGATGCGATCGACTATCTGCGGAAAACAGCTCGCGAGGGAACGCCCGACATCATCGGCTTCCGCAAGATAGTCGAGGACAAATGGGCGCTTGATCCGAACAATGCAGCGTTGACGGCTTCGGCCGGAAAACTGATCGATCTGACCAAGGACGCGGATGCCGCAGCACGCGCGTTGAAGCAGTTGGAGATCGCCCAAGAGGCTCTGGCGAAAAGTGTCGGCCCCGGCGGCCTGCCATTGCGTCGTGGTGCTCTCAGCACCGAAGACATGGGTGCCTATGAGCGGTACAAGGCGGCCGGCTCTGTGTCGGCCGATCGCGCACAACAGGCATTCGATGCTCAGCGTCAGGGCCTCTATGCCCGTTCGCCAGCGGAACTGGCGGCCGCTGCGCGAGCTCAGGCCGGCGCACAGTACAACGACAACGAGAACCCGGCCGAGCGCGCCCGGCGTATCGACATGGCCGGCCAGCAAGCCGCGCTTGCCGCGCAGCACGCATTGGATGAAGCGCAGAAGGATCGGAAGCGGTCGCTCGACCAGACGCTTGCCTCGCAGCAACTCGACCTTGACCTGATCGGCAAAACGACCGGCGCCGCTGAGGCGATGCGGATGCAGTTCCAGTTGACGCAGCAGCTTCGTGAGGAAGCGGCGCGCAACAATGTCCCCGTCGATCAACAAGAACTCGAGCTGATCAAACAGAAGGCCGATGCCTACGGCAAGATGGCCGACCAGATTGCGCGTGCTCAATTGGGAAATGATCTGGCGTTCGAGCGCTCGCAGCAATTCCTGTCTGCCGGCGAGCAGCAGATCGCCTCCCGCCTTCGCAACACCGGCATCGGCATGGACTCGCCGGAAGCGCAGCAGATGCGCGACATGGCCAAATTCGCTGACGCCAAGGGGCTGGCGGTCGGGTTCCTGACCGACTTCAAGTCGGAATTGCTGCGCAACGGCGGCGATGTCGGCAAGGCGCTCGGCACGTCGATCCTTAATGCGCTGACCAAGTCGATGGATGATCAGTTGGGCAAGATCTTCGACACCATGGCGACCTGGTTGGCATCAGCGATCACTGGACAGCGGCCGGGTGTGGGCGGCGCCGCCTTCGGAACCGCCGGCGGCTTCGCTGACATGATTTTCGGCTCCGCTTCGAACGACAACTATGCGCCTGGCGCGGTGACGCGCGCTCCGCTGGCAGCGGTCGGTGGCAATATGGCGGCTTACGCGGCCGCCATTCGATCGATCGAGAGCGCAGGCAGCGGCGGCTATTCGGCGCTCGGCCCGGTTCTGAAGAACGGCAACCAGGCTCTTGGCGCCTACCAGGTGATGAAGAGCAACCTGCCGTCATGGTCCCAGGATGCGCTAGGCAAGACTTTGTCGCCAAGCCAGTTCCTTGCCGACCCGGCCGCACAAGATGCGATTTTCGAAAAGCAGTTCGGAAAGTATCTGACAAAATACGGCAACCCGCAGGATGCAGCATCCGCCTGGTTCACTGGCGGGCCGCTATCTACCGGCGCCAAGGCCAAGGACGTGCTTGGCACTTCCGGCTCTGTCTACGTCGACAAGTTCAACGCTGCCGTTGCCAAGGCTTCCGACAGCCTTGGCGGTCTCGACCAGACGGTAACAAACACAGTGCAGAGCCTGGCGGGCAGCATTGGAGGGCAGGGCGGTCTTGCCTCGATCCTGGATGGACTGAAGCCGGGGAATTTCCAGGCGAACACCACGCTCTCGGACATCCTTGGGTATTCCGGGGTCGGCACATCCGCTGGCGGTTCGTCAGGCGGCGGTTTCCTTGGTGCGATCCTCGGCTTCCTTCCCAAACTGTTCGGTTTCGCCGACGGTACGGAAAGCGCCCCTTCTGGCTGGGCTTGGGTCGGTGAGCGCGGCCCGGAACTGCGTAAGCTGCGCGCCGGCGACGTCATCCGCAACAATCCGCGGTCGATGCAAATGGCGGCCCAAAACAACAACGGTTCGCCACCTGTGACCCCGAAAATAGACCTTCATGTCCACGTCACCGGCGCCAGCGGCGACGATCACATCCGCACGCTGTCCAGGCAGGGCGCGCAAGAGGCGATCAGCGAGTATCACCAGGGCCAGATCAACGGCGGCTTCGGCGAAACACAGCGGCGCTACACGTCGCAGAAGGGTTAAGCGATGGGGCGCTACACCGATCTCCCCACGCTCGACGTCGACTTCCTGAAGCCTACGAAGATGTCATTCGACACCAAGGGTGGCGGTTTGGAAGGCGGCCGCAATGGTCTCGGGGAATCTGTCTCGATCGAGACCAGCGGCGGCGGGGTTCTGGTCGGCTCCTATGAGGGCTGCGTCGTCAAAGATCGAGAGCAGCACGAATACATCAACTGGATCGCCGCGCGCATGAATAGCTCTGTCCGGTTCATGAACGTGCCGATCATGTCCGACTGGATCGGGCCTTTCCCACTTGATGCGAGAGGTATTCCGCAGCCTGTCATATCAGGCATCCCGCATTCCGACGGAGCGTTGTTTTCTGATGGCGCCGGGTACAGCCAGACGACGGTGATCGCCAATATGGATGCCGCCGCGCTCAATGCCGGAAAGATCACGCTTCGGATCTATGGCGCCGCCCGCAAACTGCGCTGGTCTGACTGGTTTTCGATCTACCATCCAAACAAGGGTTGGCGCGCCTACCGAAATTGGGATCACACTGACCCTGTCCCGGCCTTTGAGACCATCGACGGCGTGGCGCGTGCCGGCCAGCGCTACACGCTGTCGCTTGACCGTCCGTTGCGCGAGGCGGTGATCCAGGGAACCCGGGTCGAATTCGCGCGGCCGCGCAGCGTCATGAAATTCCCGGCCAATTTCTCGCTGGCATGGGAAGCTGAAGGCTGGTGGCAGTCGTCTCCGACATTGCAATTCGTCGAGGGTTTCTGAAACATGGCCTGGCAGGATCTTGTCGGCTCCTACAGCCTCCAATATGTGCCGCAATCCGTTCTCGACCGCATGGCGTCGAGCCATATGCTCGGCATCTTCTTTCGGCTCGATACGGACCCCGGCCTGCACATCTGGGCCGGCGTCAACGACATCCCGGCCGGCTTCGACAGCCTCGACGATAACGGCACGGTCTATCTCGGCGGCGGCCGGCTGCTCAACATCCCGATGCTCGAGGTGCTGGTCAACGGGCAGAGCTCGAGTGTCGAATTCGGCATCTCCGGCATCGATCCGGATACCGCCTCCAAGGTCCTCGACACCATGCCGGATGTTCGCGGCAAGGATCTGAAGATCGGCATCACCACTCTCGACGATTACTACCAGCCGACGAGCCCGATCATCGCGCTATGGACGGGTACGGCATCGCATCCGACGGAATCGAGCCCGGCAGTGTCCGGCTCTGAAAACCCCACGACGACGATCACCCTGGCCACGGTGTCGGGCAACAACACCAGGTCGCGGGCGTCGCTGGTGCTGTGGTCGGGGCCACACCAAAAGGCGATGTATCCGACCGACAAGTTCTGCGACGGCACGGCGCGCCTGGCGCGCGGCGTCGCACCGGCCTGGCCGAATTACTGAGGCATTAGATGACGCTGCGAGAATACATCCGGCTGCCGCACCGGTGGCAGTGGGGCTACACCGACTGCACGCTGTTCGCGGCCGACTGGGTTGTCGCCGCGACCGGCAAGGATCCGGGTGCCGAATTGCGCGGCACCTATTTCGACGCTGATGCCGCTGCCGCAATCCTGCGCGCCTCTGGCGGGGCCGAACGGCTGGTCGGCGCGAAACTCTCCGCTCTGGGCTTCCATCGCGTCCAGGCGCCGCATGACGGCGATATCGGCATGGTCCTGGTGATGACCGGCTTCGACGCTGCCGGCGCCAGGGTCAAGGAAATCCCGGCCATCCGCTTCGGCCCGCTCTGGGCCGTCATGTCGGCGCGCGGCGTCATGGTCAAGCATCTCGATTGGACTGGCGTGGCATGGCGCATAGTGTGAACCCGTTCGACGATGCGCTACGCCAGGCGCTGGCGACAGCGTCGCGCAAGGGCACGTACAATCCCGGCATCGGCGCCTTTGAGACGGCGACGACGCAGGAGATCGTCGCCCATGGCTGGAGTGGCGAATATCGTTGGCCGGTCCATCGCGACCCGATCTTCACGCCGATCTTCACCGCCATTCTCGGCAGCGGCGGTTTCTCGCTCTTCGGCGCAACTATTTCCTACGCGGCGATCGCCTCGGCGATCGTCACCACGGCGATCGTCGCCGGCGTGCAATATCTCCTCACCCCGAAGCCGCCGAAACCCGAGGACGGTCGTGCGCCGCTGACGCAACCGATCCCCTATCGCTTCTGGGGTGTTGGCGAGGCCAGGCTGGCCGGCGCGATGATGCTGTGGGAAGCGCTCGACAACCGCATGTTCTCGGTGCAGGCCATCGTCGGACATCGCATCAATGCCTACACTGGCTTCTATCTGAACGATGACAAGGTTGACGTCATCGGCGGTCACGTTCAATCGCCCGGCGGCGGTCGCTACGTCGACGACGACAGAGATCTTGTCTTTGTCTACCCCGCCCTTGGCCTGGTGCCTGAGACGCCGATCACCGATTTCGTTACGATCTTAAGCGGCCAAGGCATCTGGACGAACAATCATCGTGGCGACGGACAGGCCTCCATCGGCATGCTCTGCGTCGGCCCCGGGGCCGACAATTTCCTGAAGTCATTCCCCTATGGCAAGCCGGCGCTGTCCGTTGTTGCCGAGATGGCCTTGGTCTGGGATTTCCGCAAACCGTCGCAAAGTCCGGAAGACCCATCAACCTGGGCGTTCTCCCGCAATCCGATCCTTCACCTCGCCTGGCACGAATGCTTCAATCCGTTCGGCACCAAGCGCGATTTCCGCAAGGCGCTGCTGCCCGTGCTCGATATGTGGCAAGAGGAAGCCGATGTCTGCGACGAGGACGTGCCAAGGGCTTCCGGCGGCACGGAAAAGCGCTATGAGTGCGGCGGCTTCGATACCACCGAGCACGATCCGAAAAGCGGCACCAACGCCATCCTGGCGACGTGCGACGGCTGGATGTGCGAGCGCGGCGATGGCGCCTTGCTTGTCGTCGCCGGCAAATTCCGCGAAAAATATGTCGCCACGCTGACCGATGCCGACATCGTCGGCCATACCGTGCAGCATGACGTGTTGCCGGAAGAAGAGGTCAATCAGTTCATCCCGAAATTCACCTATCCGGCGACGGATTACACGACGACGGATACCGACTATTTCGAGGATACCGCAGCGCAGGTCGCGGCTGGTCGCGTGCTGCCGCAGGACGGCAATTACATCTGGTGCCAGCAATGGCGCCAGGCCCGCCGGCTGGGCAAGCGTGAATTTGCCCGTGCGCGCGCCAAAAAGCGCGGCACGCTCGACGTTAGGTTCACGGGCATCAATGCCATCTACGCTCCGTGGGTTCGGCTGAACACGCCGCGTCGGTTGCCGTCGCTCAACGGCAAGCTGATCAACAACCGCCGGTCCGTCCTGTCGGTGTCGCGCGGCGGCTTCCAGATGACCTTCGTGATGATGCCCGACGATATCGACGCCTGGGACCCGGCCGTCGATGAGGGATCGGCGCCGCCTGTTCCGCCAAAGCCGGTCTCGGACGGCATTCCGACCCCGATCATCGATACAGCGGTTGCAGTCTCCGGGGGCGGCAGCGTTTACATCCGCGTCGCGCTGATCGATCCGAACCGGATCGATCTCACGCCGGTTGTTCACTACAGGATAACGGATGTCGGCGGTGGCGTTCCCGGCGCCTGGGTGGAGCAGAAGTTCCCTGGCGCGACGCCGTCGGCTGGCCTCATCGTCCTCAACACAAATCCGGTTCCGGCTAACAACTCGATCGGCATTCAGGCCGCCTATATCGGTGCCGACAATAGCTACGGCACCTGGACTAGCACCGTGACGCTGGTCTCGACGGTCGATACGACGCCGCCCGGGGCGGTCACCAGCGTTGTCGCCACGGGCGGTGTCGGCCAGGTCGCGCTCACCTGGAACACGCCGAATTCCGGCAACTATGTCGCTACCAACATCAGGCGCAACACAGTGAACAATGAGGGCACCGCTACCCTCGTTCGCACCGAATACGGCGCGCCTTCATCGGCCGATGCCTGGACGGACACCGGGCGCGCGGCAGGCACCTATTATTATTGGCTGCGCTCGGCCAACGGATCCGGAGTGGAGAGCACCACAAGCGTCGCCACCGGGCCGAAAGTCGTCACCTAAAGCCCACTCGATCATTCTCATTCGCCCGTTCTTCGCGAAAAGGAAAACCATCCATGGCAGTCGTACCCTTCAACACGCTTTTCGCTGACGGCCCTGTCGGCAACCCGTATCAGCCGACGAAGCAAGACCTTCGCGACACTTTCAATGATCTCTCCAGTCGCGTCGACAATGCGATAGCCACGCAGGGTAGCGGCGGCATTAGCAAACTTGCCGTCGACATGTGGAACGGGTCGGCTGTGTCGATCGAATGCTTCGGCGATAGCACTCAATTGGGCGTTGATCCTCTCGTGCTCTCCAGCCCCTACCTTGCGGCATTACCAGCTCCGCAAAAACTGCAACTCTTCCTTCGAGACTATTACAGCAACAACAACATCATCGTCACCAACCGCGCAGTAAGCGGCACGCTCTCTACGCAGATGCTCGATGGAACAGACGGTTCCGGGTCCACATTCGCCGCAAAGATGGCGGTCAGCTCGGCGCAGGTTGTGTATTGCAACCACGGCATCAATGACTGCCAGAACGGCACACCTACGCCTCCTTTGACCTATCGCAGCAATCTTTTGCAGTTCGTCAATATCTGCCGAGCGAACGGCAAAATCCCCATCCTGCAGACGCCCAACCCTATCTTTGCCGTGCCCACACTTGGCACTGCGGACAAGGCAAACCGGCTGAAAAATTACGTCCAGATCATGAAGGATGTGGCGGCGGAGACCGGAACCGTTCTCGTCGACATCAACACGGTGGTCTATTCCCTGATCAGGTCCGGCGACTATCGAGTGCTGGATGTTGTGCCGGATGGCGTGCATCCCACAAATATCGTCTACCGCCTGATCGGCCAGATGATGGCGATGCCGTTTGTGTATCCGCAGCCTGGGCTGTCGATGGCGAACCAGTTTATGTCTTGCGTCGAGGGGACGGTGAATATCACCCCGGCGAATACCCCGCTTATCGCCGAGGCTACACGAACCGGTTTCCAACAGATTTCCGATGCCATCAACCAGCCGAAGAGCCTCAGAGCTCTGGTGAAGGTGGATGAGCCAGGGCTCGACATTTGGATTGGATATCCGATTTGGAGCGGCGGCCTGACCAGCGTCGGTGTGGGCTTCGACCAAGGCGTCACCGTCGGAAGTATCAATCAGCAGTCCGCGATCAGCCTGACTGGCAGCGAGTTTGTGCAGGACCACGAGGTTTGCGTCGCGCGGAACGTCCCCGTCGGGCTGCACATGGTGACACTATCATCGAGTGCAGGGGCCGCCGCACTTGGCCTCAGCTACGTCCGGACGCGCCGATCGTCGGTCAAGAAGTCGTTCGGCAGAACTACGGTGACTGGCTTTGACCGGCACAAGGATCTTCTTGGCGGCCAGAGTGTCACGATCTTCGCCAATGGCGCCGATGCTGTGGAATTGTGGGACGAGCTTCCCATTTCTCGGCTAATCGCGACGGAAGGTATAGACATCACCTTCGCCGCCACCTTCGCGAAGGATACACAATTCGTTCTGCACGGAGTCAACACCGCCCCGCCGACCGGCGCAACAGGCATGAAAGCTCGCATGGGCGTCGGCGTCGGCTGTGCGGCCTCGACCGGATTTGTCACGGTCTATCAGTTGACCGGGGAAAACACCTACACGGCCACCGCAGTCAATGCGGTGGATTTCAGTGGGGTCTCCAAGCAATATCGGCTTGTCATTGACCCGGGCTCCAGCAGCCTCAAGGTCTATAATGGGCCGCTGCTCGGCACGGTGGCGCTCACAACGCCCTATCTCGGCGGGTTCATGGGGCTGCGATCTAACGTCAGCGGCAGTAGCCCGATCATATCTGACTTGCGGTCTATTGAGCACTAGGCCCGAGGACAGGAGCGGTATCCAGCGCCATTGCCTCATCTCTGTTCGGTGACCGGTGTTCCCAAGAACTTCCACCCCACCGGGTCATAACAGTGCCCGTTGCCGTGGTTCCATCCTGAATAAAGACAGGCTTTCTGGCATAGGAATAATGCCACTCGCCGTCCCTGGGCACTGTCTCGATTGGGGTAGTCGTGATGATCCAGGTTAGAAGTACGAGCGCGGCCAGACCGACGGCGAGCATCTCTGTCTTGTTCAACTTGGTCAGCATGGTGATGGGCTAATATCACATGCTGGCCGACGATCTCAACCGTTGCGCCAAAATTCCAATCCCTGTAGGAGCAATGCATCTGGCGGGGGCTCGCCGGGTGTCCAAATTGACGACGCAGATCAAACGGCCGGATCGCTTTCCCTATCTCAGCGCCCTGCGCGGGATGGCTGCCCTATGGGTGGTGATGGTCCATGTAGCGCATATGCCTAATCCGCATTTGGCGCTTCCATGGTGGGCAGAGGGGTTCGTCGGAAACGGCGTTATGGGCGTTAATCTGTTCTTCCTCGTCAGCGCGTTCTCGCTTTGCCTGACAATGCCGAAGCATGACAAAGAAGAAAGGCCCTATCTGGGGTTCATGCTGCGGCGGTTTTTCCGGATAGCTCCGCTCTTCTATTTGTTGATCATCGTGACAGGCCTGATGCACATCTTTCCCTTCAGATGGAGTGCGCTAGCCGCGAACATATTGTTCGTCTTCAACTTCATTCCCGGCAGCGGGTATCAAACAGGGATGGTCCTGGCGGGCTGGACGATTGGCGTGGAAATGGCGTTCTACGTGGTGTTTCCCTTCATCTATGCCAGAACCAAAAGTGTGACGATGGCCATTCGGGCGCTCATCGTTGCTTTCTTCGTTGCTGCGGCCTTTCGAGCGGTCATCGGGAACTTGGTGGCGGCCCCCGCGTCCTACATCAATCAGTCCATATTTGGTTTGGTGCCGATGTTCGTGTTCGGGATCGTTGCGTTTTATGCGGTCCGAGCTGCTGGCGAATGGAAACATAAACGAGTGATCGGCGCTGTCCTGCTGGCTTCGGTACCGCTGCAGTTCTACGTGATTATCTATGGCTTGGTGCCATTCGGCCCGGCCATCTATTGGCAAGGGCCGATGTTTGGGTGCCTCTTGGTGGGGCTCTACCTTCTCCCACTGAGGCTGTTGGTCAACGCGGCAACCGTGTGGCTTGGCAATATCAGCTATTCCATCTATCTCGTGCACAGCCCGGTAATCGTTGCGTTAGCCTACAGATCTACGGCGTTCCAGCGACTTCAAGGGCTGGGACTAGGCCCGGTTGAAACCTATGCGCTGGCCCTGGGATTGACGCTGGCTTGCGTGATCCCGACTGCTGCCTTGACCTTCTACGGCTGGGAAAACTGGCTCAACGAATGGGGCAAGGGGTTTGCCTCGCGGATGGCGGGGAGAAAAGAACGACACCGCATAGTCGTTCAGGAGGCGGCCTGAGATGGAAAGGCGCGCACGATGGTAGTTGGCGCCAATGATCTATAAAAACATCCAGGGTCTTCGCGCCATCGCGGCATTGATGGTGATGTTCGCCCATATCTACCCAGCATTGCCGATGCAGGCTCATTGGACGCTTCCTTATGTGGGCACCATTGGACCCAGCGGCGTTGATCTGTTCTTTGTGATTTCAGGGTTCGTCGTCTATTTGTCCGCCGACAGACTGGGCAAAAAGGCCGAGATCGTTGGCCGGTGGTGCTCCTTTCGAGAATTCACCGTCAAGCGAGTGTTTCGCATCTATCCCGTCTATTGGATCGCGTTTTTCGTCGCTTCGGTTCTGCTTTTGACGACCTCGTTGGAGGTGGCTCCACCGCAGATATCGGAGAGACCCCTGTGGGGGCTGCTTCTTCTGATTGACCAGCCCAACAACAGAATTGGGGCGGCATGGACGCTGCAGTATGAGGTGACCTTTTACGCAATCTGCGCGCTGGGAATCCTGCTGTTTCCACGGCGCATCCTGCTCATGCTGGGTCCGGTAGGAGTGGCCGTTTTCTTTGGGTGTGTCGCCGGCATCGTTAAGCCAATGGCATATCTTTTCTTGGAATTCGTCTTTGGCATAGTCGTCGCCTTGTTGGCGCAGCGGAAGATCTCCGGGCACGCAGCGTCATCGCTGGCCGTAGGGGTCGGCGGCATGCTTGTTGGCGCGATCTATTTCCATTCTCAAGGCGGCTGGTGGGCTCTTGGTCACATGTGGCGTGTCCTGTGTTTTGGCCTGCCCAGCGCCTTCATCGTTTATGGCCTGGTGGCCATGGAGATCAGGGCCGGATGGGTATTCTCGAGGCCGTGGGTTGGTGTTGGGGATTCCTCCTACTCTCTGTACCTCTGGCACTATCCCCTGTTCGCAGTGCTGGCCGCCTGCTACGCGGACCTGGGGATTATTGGCAAAGTGCCGGTGGAGGTTTTGGCGCTGACTTCCTGTTCGATTGCCGTTCTCGTCGGCCTTGCCAGCTACTACGCAATCGAGCGACCCATCAACAAGTCCGGATGGGTGGCCCGACTGGCTGGCGTGCAGTCTAAAGCCATGATTGGGCGTTCTGCCGAGGTCGCCGCCTAGTCCACCTTCCGAAGCGCTTCCCGAACCACAGCGGCATCGTTGCTGTCGCCGCTCTTCAGCACAATCCAGACACCATCAACGAGCGCCAGCAGTCCGCCGTCATAGGTGTTGATCTCGGATGACCGCAAGGCTTTCGCCTGAATGCTGGCGCTGGCTTTTGCCCATGGCATGCTGAGATAGCTTAGGTCCCCCGTTGGCCCATCATTGTCGGCGGCTGGCCCGCTGAGATCCATCGGGATTTCATCCGGCAGCTTGTCATCCTTCCTCACCATCGCATCGGCCTCCTCTGGGGCCGGCGACCATACCATCATCACCCGAAAGGAAAACTCATGGCTGTTTCCCGTGAAAAGGAATCGCTTGCCCGCGTGCTTGCGCATGAAGGCGGCTATTCGAACAATCCCAATGATCCCGGTGGCCCGACGATGAAGGGCGTCACGCAGCGCGTCTATGACGGCTTTCGGAAGGGCAAAGGCCTTGCCACTCGCTCAGTAAAAAGCATCACCACCGCCGAATTAAATGAGATCTATGTTCGTCAGTATTGGGACGCGGTGCAGGGCGACACGTTGCCGGCCGGCGTCGACTACGTGGTTTTTGACGGTGCGGTGAATTCCGGTCCCGGTCGCTCGATCATGTGGCTTCAGCAGGCGTTGCGGCCTGCCTATACCGGCCGCATAGACGGCGTCCTCGGCATGGGCACGCTTGCAGCGCTGAAGGCGGACAAGAACAACGACGCGCTGATCGACCGCATCTGCAACGCCCGCATGGCCTTCCTGAAGCACCTCAGCACGTTCGGAACCTTCGGCCGGGGCTGGACGGCTCGCGTTGCTGAAGTCCGAGCAATCGGCCAGGCATGGGCAACCGGTCAGGTGCCACAGGCGGCTAACTTCGTCGACGGCGGCCAAGCGAAAGCCTTTGTCGATGATGCCAACGCCGCACCGTCGACCGCGCCGGCGGACTTGGCAACTGGCGCCGGCACCGGTGGCCTCGGTCTGTCTGGCTACCTCTATGATCTGCAGAACCAGCTGTCCCCGCTGTCCTACACCAGCGAGTGGATCGGCAAGGTGGTCGTGGTCGTGGCACTCGCAAGCGCGGTGCTGGCGATCGGCGGGCTCGGCTATCGCTGGTACGCCAATCGCAAGGCCAAGCGTCTCGCCGCGGCGCTTGGAACGGCGCCGGCGTGACCCGGCTCATCACCCTTGTCGCCGGCGTCGTCGGCGTGCCCCGGCCGGTCGCTGTCATCATCGCGTGGACGGCGATTGCGGTTGCCATCTCGGGCGTCGTGTTCGCCGGCTACGAGTTCATCAAACACAAAGGCGCTGACGAGGTTCGCGCCAAAATCGAGAAGGGAAATCAGGATGCGATACGCAAGGGTATCGACGCTCGCATGTCTCTTGATGAGTGCATTGACGCTGGCGGCGTGTACGACTTCGGACGTCAGCGGTGTGGCGCCGCTACGCTCGGCCCTCGGTAGCAGCCTTCCCGGCGCACAGGGCAAGACGGTTGCCGATCAGAACAAGATCGACCGCACCGTAGCGCCAGGCTGCGCGGTCAAGCTCTACACCCGTGCGGAATGCGATCTGCACACCAAGGCCAGCGCAGCGCGCCGGGCTGAACTGAAATTATAGCAGGGCAGGGACGATGCCGACGTCRGGAACGAAGAGTCTGGAAATGATGATCGGCGGCCTGCTGCAAGCCACGCAGGATATGCAGCGGGACATCACCGAAATCCGCCGTGACATCAAGGACAGCGATGCGCGAGCCGCGCTGAGCTACGAACAATCGGAACAGCGCGCCGCCGCCAGCCGCGCGAAAATGTATCAGAAGACCGACGAGCTGGTCGAACGCGTCAGCGCCACCGAAAGCGCGGTCAGCAAGCTCAACGCCGACATGACCAGCGTCAAGGAAGTCACCGCTGAAGTGACACGCTGGAAGCTCATGGGGCTTGGCGCCCTCGGCGTCACCGGCATGGCCGCAGCGGCGCTGGCATCCTTGATCACGGCCTATTGGTCCGATATCTGGCGCGTGATGCGGGGCGGGTAGCCAGCCACCTCCGTTAGGTGATCTCGTAATAGAAATCGCAGATAAGATCAGCGACTTTCACGGCTTCGAAGTCCGACATGTGCGCCGCGTTCTCAACGGCGACCGTCTCCAAATCGTCTTGGTCGATAGCCAGAAGGTCGAGCAATTTTGCGAATTTGATTTTGAGTTCGCGGTCGCCGTCGAATTCGTCGATCGTGACATTCAGAACGTTTACATTCGCTTCGATCACCCTCGTCTGAATGCTGTCCGAGGAGGCTGCCAGCGCGCGGATCGCGGCGAAGAAGTGTTCACGAGCATTGGTATATTTGTCGTCCATTTTGGTACCTCTATGGGTAAAAAGCGCACCCTGGACGCGGGGTGCGAGCCGCGACCTACGCCTTTCATGGAGCGGATGTCAACAACCTCGGCCCGGGCTCCTGGCGCGCGCGGCGTCATCAAGGCAGCTCAGGCGGCGTAGGACGACAACCAGCCCTGCCGCCGTTCGTCGACCCCTGCTGGTTGATCCCAGCGTACTCTAGACCTTGGCCCGATTTCCCCAAATAAGGACCGGCGGGCTCTTTTTGCGTATAAGCGGAACCTCATATCCGCCGGCTTGTTCCTGTGATGGCAGCACTCCGCTGCTGACCAAGACCCGCATCCTTGGCCGGGCCCACTTCTTTCGCCAATGAGGCGGGCCCACTTCAGACTACTCCGTGTGAAGATTGCCCGCTGCCGAAAGGTGGCGGGCTTTTTCGTATTGGAGGGAACATCGGTCGTTACCGGTTGTTTGACTAGAGGCGGCCGCTCTTCAGCGGGCGTCCGCTGACCAAAGACCCAAATCTTGGTCGGCCCGCGCATCCCCGAGATGTCGCGGGCCACTACCCTGACGGAGGCACATGACCAACATCAGAGCGCGAGCAGCAACTGGGAAGCCTGTGGTTGGCATGCTGCTGGGCGGATTGTTGCTCGCAGTGATCGGCTGGGGCATCGGTAGACCGGATGACGAAGAAGCCATGGCTCGCAGTTCTGCCGGCGCCGCTGTTGTGCACCAACTGTCTGGAACCAACTAGCGCCCCCAGCGCGATACTCAGCATTCTACCGACGCGCCTTGCGCCAGCCGGCAGCGCGCGCCTCTGCCTCGCTGCAAAACCACCGCTCGCCATATTGGGGGCTGATCCGCGTTTCCCAGTAATGTTCTTGGCCGGGCACGTGGTAAATGCGCTCCCCGGTATTGATCGAGATATTTCCTTTGATGTTGCAGCCGCCAGCGAGCAGCGATGAAGGATCAGGAACGTCTATGCTGCCAAGCCATTCGGCCGGAATGAGCTTCGCGACAGTCTCGAGGCTGCTCGGGCTTGCCGTGAGAACAGCCGCAAGAGGAACCATCACCAGTGCGAACAGGTATTGGGGTCGCCAAAACCCGCGTCTGCGCCGTTTCCTGGCGTTCTTGCGCCAACTGTCAGTCTGATCGGCACCTTCATGACGCTGGACTTTGCCCACGTTCGTCTGTCTCTCTCGGCCCCGTTAGTAGCCCGTCTCGTGTCCCGTACGACCGCCTGGCTTGGCCTCGGCAGCTCGGCCGCCGCAAAGCTTGCCCGCGCTGTCCGTTTGTGTTTGAAGGTCGCAAGGATGTTGTTCGCCTGAACCGACATTCACCACGATGCCGGCTTGCGGTGCAGGCCCCAACGTCGTCCCCCGATATCGTTGAACGACGCCGGCGATCCGCTGCCCATCGCTCTCAATGTGCGTGTTTTGGCTGTTCGGATTGAACGGGTCGACCGTCTGGGCGAGGCTGTTGGCGCGGTTGGCGTCGCCGGCGGCGAGCGTCACGGAGTCGTAGTGGTTAAGGTAGTCCGCGCCGCACCCGGCGACCGTCAGCATGGCGCCTAGATAAAGCACCACTTCCAGACGGGCTACTCGAACCATCAGACCGGCGCCGGGTTGACGCCAGCGGCTCTAAGCCGCGCGCCGAGCTTCGCCCGGGTGCCACATGCGGCCTTATCGCCAGCGACGCATTTGTTGTTCGCGTCCGACCAGTCAAGCAGCGCCGTGTTGATCCAATTGCCCGGTGCGCGCTGAATCCCGTAGGGTGTCGGCGGCGTACCCGCGGCAACGGCTGACGCAGCCGCGGCGCCTTGTCCGCGCGGCGCGCGCTTCCATCCACTTAGGATGAGGCAGTTCTTCATATATTGATCTTCGGCGGCCAGGTTACCAAGTGCATTGCCAATTCCTGCCCCGGCAACGAAGCCAGGCGATCCGATAGCAATATAGCCTTGGTCAACCGATCCTTTTTGCATTTCGCACTGAGCATGGGCAACGTCGAAACTAGGCCCATAGCCTATTTGCATGTAGTCAGCTTGATTGCTTGTTTGGCACCCACACAGCGGCGCAATGGCAACTAGTGCCATCAGCATATTTCTGTTCATATCCCCAGCCCTCCCAAGGCGTAAGATCAGCATCTCCTAAAGTTATTATTTGCGCAAGGGATGACCGTTGTTCTGGTAAATTTCGGCGGAATTGACCAGAAATCTATGTGCTTTGCCAAATCAAAGGACATACGGGGTTATTCGCGACGCGTTTGAAGGCCGTCGCGTCCTGCGCCGATATGACGAGCATCGAGTAAGTGGCCGCTGAGGTGACACGGTGGAAGCTGATGGGCCTTGGGGCTTTGGGTGTCACCGGTATGGCGGCGACGGCGCTGGCGTCACTCGTCACCGCCTACTGGACCGATATCTGGAGGGCTCTGCGAGGGGGCTAGTCGCGGCGTCGAAACTTGCAATCCAAGACGCAAACGCTGATCTTCGGCGAAGGCGACGGCATCTGGCTGACGATCGAAGATTCTGGAATATGTGTTGCCACCCGCTCCTACGATCGTAACAACCCACTCGCCTAAGGATTGGCTGATTTCTACAGTTGGGGTAGACGGTTTGTTATGGGCCATCCCATTGCGTAGCAATTGCGATGCCAGCTCAAGTTGGCCAAAAACGGGACATATTCTCAGAGCAGAACCGCTGCTCTCCCCAAGGGACGCCTTGTCCAGTTCAGGAGGGCTGGCGCCTCCGAATGAGCGGGAGTGCTTTATTCTGGCGCTAGCGGTAGCGAGATGCGACTTCCGCCCCGCGACCGGCATCGAACAGGGCGCGATTTGCGTCTGCGACAGCGGAGAGCCTGTCCCTATCCTCCAACGCCGGGATGCAAACCGTGTCTCCCTGCCGAAGACCAGCCAAGGATGCTATGATAACATCGGCCGGCTCCATCACTGGCACATTTGGCCTGAGGACCGGCTTGCCATCGATGTCATGAAATTCTGTCCTGACGACTGCGGGACAAAGCGCCTGTACGCGGACACCTGTGCCCTGGAGTTCAGCCGCGAGAAGCTCGCTGAATGTGGTGACGAAGGCTTTCGTGGCGGCATAAACTGAGCGCTTCGGCATATACGGTTGGTTCAGGCTTCCGCTGAAGCTGAGAATGGAAGAGACATTGATGATGGCCCCTTCGCCGCGCGAAATCATCGCGGGAAGTGCCGCATGCGACAGACGCATGACTGCAGTTACCTGGACGGCGACCTCTTCCCCGGCGCGGTCAATTGAAAGGTCGACGAACGGACTGTAGGTCTGGAAACCAGCGTTGTTGACGAGCAGCGATACGTCCCCTACCGCGATCCGTCGCTCCACCGCGTCGAGGCCTTCCGAGCGCGCCAGATCGGCGATGATGATTTCCGCCGAGCCGCCGCGGGCCTCGATCTCGCGGGCTACATCCTCCAGCCGGTCGCGCCGACGGGCAACGAGCCCGATGTTGTAGCCGTCGCTGGCCAAGTGCTCGGCAAAAGCTTTGCCGATACCGGAGGATGCGCCGGTAATGACGGCCACGCCCGAAGAACTGCCGGTGGAATTGGTCATGCCCGTCCTCCCATTGCGCGTTTATAGAGCCTAGCGCTTCACTACCAGCTCAGTAAGGTAAGTCTGCATACTCAAAGGCGAACACTCTCCCACTAGTCTCGTTTGTCACCTCAAGAAAATAGTCTCCAAACCGGTGAAGCGTCACGGGTCGATTGGTTGCCTTTTCGGCGGCTCGATAGGATGCAGAGCTTCAGCGCGGTATTCGGCGATCATCCGCCCCTGCAAAAACTCCTTGATACGATAAGCCATTGCCGGCCTCACCGCCTCGAATCCTTCCCTTAGGGAAGCCTAACGTATCCCAATGAGCGCACGGGCTGTACTTTAGTGCTGCTGGGTTGAGTCCCTGGCCACTCCCAAGACCTTTGCCCGCTGGCCTCGGCCGGCGGGCTTTTTTGTTTCAGGCGTGCTATCCTGACGCCGGGCAATGTGACGGGGGCGTCCAATGCGACTGGTGTTTTTCGCTATTGTGGTCGGGCTGTTCATGGCGAGTGGGTTCTGGCTTGCTGTCCAACTGGTGGCCGCCGGCGCGCATAGCTGACCTATTTTCCCACGATCGTGAGTAGCGGCTTGTGCTTCGGGCGCTCATGCCAGATGACTTGCCGCAGTTCGCGCATATCAACCTGTTGTCCGCAAATCGGGCAGCTGTAGAAATTATCCATCTCGTCGGCGGGCTCGCCTCCGTCCAGCTTGCCAGGGATCGGCGGCCCAAGGTCTGATAGCTTCGTCATGCCGCAGGAATTAGCCGATGGGGTGGACGTTCTGGCGCCCTGCCGCTGGCAGGTTGTTGCCGGCTTTTCAGGTAGCCCGCAAAGATAGACAGCTTCTGTTCGTAGCCTATGCGCACCATCGCGTTGCACCCGACGCATCTGAAGCTTCCGACTGTGCGGAGCCAGGAACCAAACCTTACGATAGGGTGGGAACAGGCCGGACAGTTGAACTCCATCAACACGTCGCTCAGTTCGTCGGTTAAAGCCATTTCGTAATCCTCCCAACCCGGCGCGCCCCACCGCCGGATTCAAGCAAAAAGGTCGGAATATGTTCCAGGGTGGGCCTTCTGGCTGGCCGGGAACGGACTTCAGTCCTACCTCGGGCGGCCGAGCCAAACGAAACGCCCTGGGCATTTCCAATTCCGGAACTATTTTAGCAAAAGCTTATTTAACTGCCAGCTTGTGTGAGTTCCCGTGCATGCGTTTGAGGTTCATCGCTCCCTTGATGCCGACCCTTGTCGAGCAGCCTCCAGAAGGCGACGGCTGGATTCACGAAGTGAAGTTCGACGGCTATCGCTCACAGCTGATCATCGACGAAGACGGGACACGCATCTATACCCGCAACGGCCATGACTGGACGGCCAAATATCGTGACCTGGTGCAGGAGGCGGAGAGCCTGGGAGCGGAAAGCGCCATCGTCGACGGCGAGATCATTGTGCTCAATGAAGCGGGGTTGTCGGACTTTGGCGAGTTGCGAAAGGCGATCACCAGGCGGCAACACGACCTGTATTTCGTGGCCTTCGACCTTCTGCACCTCAACGGCCACGACCTTCGCGAAATGGCGCTGGAGGAGCGCCGCGAGATCCTGGCCAGCATGATCGAGCCCGGCGGGCGTATTCAGTTCAGCGAGCCATTGCCGGGCGAAGCGAAGGCCATCTTCCATCTGCTCGACCAGGCTGGGCTTGA
>NZ_JBFRGG010000012.1:0-186377 GCF_052115225.1 Mesorhizobium sp. 2RAF45
CCAAAACCGCCGCCACAACCCGCTCGCGAAGATCATTGGAAAGAGGTCGGGTCATCAGATGCTGGCCTCCACTCCAGCCAGCATCTTGAATCACAAAACCGACAAATCGGGAATCCCCTTCGATTCCATCAAGCCGTGAACCGCTCTAATGGCTCCCAGGCCTTCGGGCGTTCAATCCGTTCCAAAGGTCCACTGGATCTTTCGATTCGCCTGAAGGCGAACCGGGCTTTCACCGTTCGTCGCTTCAATCGACAAATCGTTGTCGATCGATTGGCCTACGGCCGAACGCTCCTCACCCTTCCATCTCCTCGCGCAGCATCTCCAGCTCCAGCCACTCTTCCTCGAGCGCGGCCAGCGTCGCGCGTTCCTTGTCGAGGGCGGCGATGGTTTTCTGGAAGGAGGCCGGATCGCGCTCGTAATAGGCCGGGTCGGCGATGTTGTTCTCCAGCCGCGAGATCGACGCGGTCACCGCCTCGATCTTCTTGGGGAGCGATTCCAGGGCGAATTTCTGCTTGAACGACAGTTTCTTCGCCGGCCCTTTCGGGGCCGCCGGTTCGCTCTTGCCAGGCGCCGGCGCATCGGCCGCTTCAGCCTTGGCCCGCGCCTTGCGGTCGTCGAGCCTGGTGCCGCCGCGTTGCGCCAGCATGTCAGAATAGCCGCCGGCATATTCGACCCAACGGCCGCCGCCGTCCGGCGCGATGATGCTGGTGACGGTGCGGTCAAGGAAATCGCGGTCGTGGCTGACCAGGATGACGGTGCCGGCAAAGCCGGCGACCAGTTCCTGCAGCAGTTCCAGCGTCTCCATGTCGAGATCGTTGGTCGGCTCATCGAGCACCAGGAGGTTTGCCGGCCGGGCCAGCACGCGCGCCAGGATCAGCCGCGCCCGCTCGCCGCCGGACAGTTCGCGCACCGGCGTGCGCGCCTGCTCCGGCTTGAACAGGAAATCCTTCATGTAGGAGACGACATGGCGCTGCTCGCCATTGATGACGAGGTTTTCGCCGCGTCCGTCGGTGAGGTATTGCGCCAGCGTCTCCTGCGGGTCGACTGCCTCGCGCTTCTGGTCGAGCGTGGCGATTTCCAGATTGGTGCCGAGCCGCACCGAGCCGGCATCCGGCGCCAATTCGCCGGTCAGCATCTTCAAAAGCGTCGTCTTGCCGGCGCCGTTCGGTCCGACGAGGCCGACGCGATCGCCGCGCTGGATGCGGGTCGAGAAGCCCTTGACCACGGTGAGGTCGCCAAAGCTCTTCTCGATGTTCTTCGCTTCGATCACCAGCTTGCCGGATTCGGCGGCGTCGCTCGCCACCATGGTCGCGGTGCCCTCGGCGCCCCTATGGCCGCGCAAACGCTGGCGCATGGTCTGCAACTCGCCGAGGCGGCGCATGTTGCGCTTGCGCCGCGCCGTCACGCCATAACGCAGCCAGTGTTCTTCACGCACGATCTGGCGGCCAAGCTTGTGCTGCTCGCGCTCTTCCTCTTCCAACACCTGGTCGCGCCATTCCTCGAAATGGCCAAAACCCTTGTCCAGCCTGCGGGTCTGGCCACGATCGAGCCAGACGGTGGCGCGCGACACGCGCTCTAGAAAGCGGCGGTCGTGCGAGATGACGATGAGTGCCGAGGAGGTGCGCACGAGCTCCTCTTCCAGCCATTCGATGACCGACAGGTCAAGATGATTGGTCGGCTCATCAAGCAGCAGGATGTCGGGTTCCGGCGCCATGACACGGGCCAGGGCTGCGCGCCTGGCCTCGCCACCTGAGAGATCACCCGGCCGTTCCTCGCCGGTGAGGCCAAGATGCTCCATGAGATAGGAGGCGCGGTAGGGATCGTCGGCTGGCCCGAGGCCCGCCTCGACATAGGCACGCACGGTGACGAAACCTTCCATGTCGGGCATCTGCGGCAGATAGCGGACGGTTGCCGAGGGCTGGCGAAACACCTCACCGTCCTGCGGCTCGATCAGGCCGGCCGCGATCTTAAGCAGCGTCGACTTGCCGGACCCGTTGCGGCCGACCAGCGCGATCTTGTCACCGGCCGAAGCCGTCAAGGCGGCGCCGTCGAGCAGCGGTGTGCCGCCGAAGGTCAGTCTTATCCCGTCGAGATTGAGAAGAGGCGGGGCCATGTCAGCTTTCAGGTAGTGGATACGGATGCGCGAGCAGCAGCGCGCGGCCGTGGCCGAGCGCGATGTCGAGGCGGCCCCGGACCTCGTTGGAAATGGTCAGCGACGAGCCGAACGCCACTACGACCTGGTTCAACGGCCATTTGGCGCCGGTGACGGTCAGGCCGGCAAGTTCGGAAAAGCCGAGGATCGAAAACAGCGTGCCGTCGGCATAGTCGAAGCCGGCCGTTCCCGACAGCAACGGGACACCTTCCTGGGCGCCGCTGGTCAACAGCACCTCGGTTCCGGCTTCGGCCAGGCGCAGGGCGAGCGCCAGATGCAGGAAAGCGTGGTCGGCGCGCTTGCCGCCGAACGCGCCCGCCAGCACCAGGCTAGTCGCGCCACGCTCGAGGGCTGCGGCAATCGCCAATTCGCCGTCGGTCTTGTCCTTCTCCGCCGGGAAGGTTCGGCGGGGCACTGCGGCGAGGTCGGCGGGGAGATCGGCCGGCACCGAATCGAAATCACCCACCCATAGTTCCGGCACAAGGCCGAGCAGCCGGGCATGGCCGATGCCGGCGTCGGCGGCAATGATGCGCGAGCCGTCGACCTGGCGGTCGAGCCGGGGCGTGCGGATGAGATCGCCGCCAAGCAGGATGGTGAATGTGCTCATATCCGGTGGCCTGTACCAGCCCGGCAGCGGAAACGGAAGGCCGGCAAACTGCCACTTGCGCGGTTCCCCGGCCCGGCCTATGTGTCGAAACGCTCTAACGGGGTGCCGAACGCGATCTTCGCGGACCGGCTGAGAGGCAGTCTCGCCAACCCGCTGAACCTGATCCGGTTTGTACCGGCGGAGGGATTAGACGTTTCGGACAGTCCGGCGCCTCAATTCCTTGCAATTCGAACGAAGGAGGCGCCGATGCGCACGCTTTTATACGCTCTTGTCTCGACCATGGTCGTGGCGCTGTCCGGGCCGGCCTTGGCCAAGGACAAGCTCACCGTCTACACCTATGAAAGCTTCACCGCCGACTGGGGGCCAGGCCCGGTGGTGAAGAAGGAATTCGAGGCCGAATGCGGCTGCGACGTAGAGTTCGTCTCGGTCGCCGATGGCGTGGCCCTGCTCAACCGCGTCAAGCTAGAAGGCGCGTCAACCAAGGCCGACATCGTACTTGGCCTCGACACCAATCTCACCGCCGATGCCAAGGCTAGCGGGTTGTTTGCCCCGCATGGCGCGGTCTCCGATGTCAACGTGCCGGGTGGCTGGAGCGACGATACTTTTGTTCCCTTCGACTACGGCTATTTCGCCGTCGTCTACGACACCGAAAAACTGAAGACGCCGCCGAAGAGCCTGAAGGAACTGGTCGAAGGCAGTGCCGACGACAAGATCGTCATCCAGGATCCGCGCACCTCGACGCCGGGCCTCGGCCTGCTGTTGTGGGTGAAGTCGGTCTATGGCGACAAGGCGCCGGAAGCCTGGGCCAAGCTCAAGACGAAGGTGCTGACCGTGACGCCGGGCTGGAGCGAGGCCTATGGCCTGTTCACCAAGGGCGAGGCGCCGATGGTGTTGTCCTACACGACCTCGCCGGCCTATCACATGGTCGCCGAGAACACGCAGCGCTACCAGGCCGCTTCTTTCGAGGAGGGCGAATATCTGCAGATCGAGGTCGCGGGAATCACCACGAACGGAGCCAAGAACCCGCTGGCGGCAAAATTCATCGCCTTCATGACCGGGCCGAAATTCCAGGACGCGATCCCGGAGACCAACTGGATGTTCCCGGCCGGAAAGACCGACAAGCCGCTCAACCCGGCCTTCGACAAGCTGGTCAAGCCGACCAAGACCCTGCTGTTCAGCCCCGAAGAGGTTGCCGCCAACCGCAAGGCCTGGGTGGATGAATGGCTGGCGGTGATGAGCAAATAGGCAGAGTGGTGACGCCGGCGCAAACCACGGATTCACGCGTCAGCGCCGGCATCATCGCGCTCGCCGCGATCACGCTGCTGATCGGCGGCGCATTCGCGGGCCTGCTCGTCGAAGGCGCCCATGATTTTTCGGGAGCCTGGGCGGCCTTCGATCCCTACCTGCTGCGCGTCGTGCGCTTCACGCTTTGGCAGGCAGTCCTCTCGACCCTGCTTTCGGTGATCCCGGCGCTGTTCGTGGCGCGCGCCCTGTCGCGGCATCCGCGTTTCTTCGGCCGCGCCTTCATCCTGCAACTCTTCGCCGTGCCGCTGGCGCTGCCGGCGATCGTCGCGGCGCTTGGCATACTGGCGCTGTACGGCCGTGCCGGCTATTTCGCCGGCCTGTTCAGCGCCGTCGGCGGCCAGGGTTGGCCAGGCATCTATGGCTTGTCCGGCATTCTCGTCGCCCACGTCTTCTTCAACCTGCCGTTGGCGACCCGCCTGTTCCTCGAGGCGCTGCAGACGATACCCGCCGACCAGTGGCGGCTGGCAAGCCAGCTCGGCATGGCGGCGCGGCCGGCCTTCCGGCTGATCGAATGGCCGACGCTGCGCGCCGCTCTGCCGGGTGTCGCCGGGCTGGTCTTCATGCTCTGCATCACCTCCTTCACCATCGTTTTGACGCTTGGCGGCGGACCGGCGGCAACGACGCTGGAGGTCGGCATCTACCAGGCGCTGCGCTTCGATTTCGATCCGGCGCGGGCGGTCGCCCTGACATTGCTGCAGATTGCCTTGACCTTCATCGTGGTGCTGGCGCTGACGCGGCTTGGCGCCAATGTCGTCGGCGACACCACCCTGCCAGTGGCGCCGCGCCGTTATCTCTCCGTCGACACGACCGAGGCGTCACTCAACGCCGTGTTCATCGTGCTGGCGCTGCTGTTCGTTATCGGACCGATGGCCGCGACCGTCTCGGCAGGCTTGGGCGCCGATCTCGGCCGGCTCGCCGGCGAGGCCGCTGTCCGGCAGGCGACGCTGACCAGTGCGGTGCTCGCTTTCCTGTCGGCGCTGCTTTCAGTGATGCTGTCGTTGGCGCTGACCATGGCGCGACGGGCACTCGCGTTGAGGCGCCGCGCCGGTCGAAGGACACTGCTCGAACACGCCACGGATACCGGCGCCGGTTTTGTGCTGGTCGTGCCGCCGATCGTCATCGGAGCCGGCTGGTTCCTCCTGCTGCGCCATGCCGGCGATGTCTTTGCCATCGCCCCGGTCATGGTCGTCACCGTCAATTCTGTCATGGCGATGCCTTTCGCGCTGCGCGCCGTCCGTCCCGCCTATGACGCGGCGAGCGAGCGCCACGAACGGCTCTGCGCGCAGCTCGGCATTTCCGGCTGGGCCAGGCTGCGGCTGGTCGACTGGCCGTCATTGCGGCGGCCGCTCGCCACCGCCTTCGCCTTCGCCATGGCGCTGTCGCTCGGCGATCTCGGCGTTATCGCGCTGTTCGGCAGTGATTCCGTGCAGACCTTGCCTTACCTTCTCCTGGCGCGCATGGGCAGCTACCGCACGCAGGACGCCGCCGGCCTGGCGCTGTTGCTTGGCCTCGTTTGCCTCACCTTGGTGCTGGCGGCGGACTGGCTGGGAAGAGACAAGGTCCGCAATGTCTGACGGAGCGATGAGAGGGAAGGGTGTTCCGGTGCGGCTGGACAAGGTCTCGTTCAGCTATGGCGAGGCGCCGCTCACCTTCGATGTCGCGTTCGCGGCGGCGGAAATCACCGCCATCATGGGGCCGAGCGGTTCGGGCAAGTCGACGCTGCTCAATCTGGTCGCCGGCTTCGAGACGCCGCAGTCGGGCCGCGTGCTGATCGGCGGGGCCGATGTCGGCGCAGCGCCGCCAGCCGCACGGCCGGTGTCGATGGTGTTTCAGGAAAACAACCTTTTTGCGCATCTCTCCGTCGAGCAGAATGTCGGGCTCGGCCGCTCGCCATCGCTGCGGCTGACCGAAGCCGATCGAACCGCCATTGCCGAAGCGTTGGAACGCACAGGCCTTGGCGGCAAGGACAAGCGGCTGCCGCGCGAACTCTCCGGCGGCGAGCGCCAGCGTGTCGCCCTGGCGCGCGTGCTGGTGCGCGATCGCCCGGTGCTTCTGCTCGACGAACCCTTCGCTTCGCTCGGGCCTGCCTTACGCGACGATATGCTCGACCTGGTTGCCGGCGTGCATGCGGAGCGCGGCATGACGGTGCTGTTCGTCACGCACCAGCCACAGGACGCCCGCCGCATTGGCCGCAATGTGGTGTTTCTGGACAATGGCGCCGTCGCGGCCACCGGCAGCGCGGACGATTTCTTTGTTGGGGCTGGTCCGGAGGCGTTCCGGCGCTATGTCGGTGCAGGTGCCGGCAATGCCGTATCACGAGATATTGCCCGGAAGCGGACATAATTTACGGTCAAACCGGTATCAGGCAACGGGGCGCTTGCTTGCCATGGCAGAAGTAGTGTGGCTAGGTCCGCCCTATTGGTTTGGCACAAGCCGTGATTTGCCTACGGTACTCGTCACACGCCCCTAGGGACGTGTGACGAGTACCGTAGAAATTTGTTTTTGCGCATGACAGGTTCCGGAGATCGCCCCCGATTTTCGTGGTCATGCGCCGGGACCTGAAAGGAAGCCGCTCTGGCGATCGGCGTCGACAAGCTACGAATGAACCCGCTAGCGCGCTTTCTGGCGCTGGCCGGCTTTGCCGTGGCGCTCGCAAGCTGCCAGATGTTCACGCCTCCGGAAGTCCAGGAATCCGGCTTCCAACCGTCCGACAAGCCGATCACGGTCGACAATGTCAGTGCCAACAACAAGCTCGCCGAACTGGCCAAGGCGCAGCATCCGCGCATCCTGGCGACCTATGGCGGCGAATATTCCGATCCCAAGCTTGAGCGCATGGTCGCCAAGGTCGTCGGCAATCTGACCGTTGTGTCGGCGAACCCGACCCAGACTTACCGCATCACCATCCTCAATTCGCCCAACGTCAACGCCTTCGCACTGCCGGGCGGCTATCTCTACATCACGCGCGGTCTGCTGGCGCTGGCGAATGATTCGTCCGAGCTCGCCGCCGTCATCGCGCATGAGATGGGCCACGTCACCGCCAATCACGGCCTGCAGCGCCAGCAGCTGGAGGCCGAGGAAGGCCTGGCGACCAAAGTGGTTTCCGACGTGCTCGGCGACAGCCCGACCGCCAAGGCGGCTTTGATCCGCGGCAAGCTCCGGCTGGCGCAGTTCTCGCGCAACCAGGAGCTGGAGGCCGACGCCATCGGCATCAAGTCGATCGGCGAAGCCGGCTACGACCCTTATGCCGCCGGCCGCTTCCTGCAGTCGATGTCGGCCTATACCGATTTCCGCTCGATCAGCGGCGCCACCGACGCCAGCCTCGACTTTCTGGCGACGCACCCCAACACGCCGCAGCGCATCGACCTGGCGCAGCGCCATGCCCGCCAGTTCGGCGCGCCCGGTGTCGGCACGCGCGACCGCGATTCCTTCCTCGCCGGCATAGACGGCCTGCTCTATGGCGATACGCCGGAGGAAGGCTATGTGCGTGGCGAGACCTTCCTTCATCCGGGCCTCGGCGTGTCCTTCACGGTGCCGGACGGTTTCATCATCGACAATTCGGCGGCGGCGGTGACGGCGACCGGGCCTGGCGACATAGCGATCCGCTTCGACGGCGTTTCGATCGACAAGAACCGCGCCTTGACCGACTACATCAGAAGCGGCTGGGTGGCCGGTCTGGACGACAGCAGCGTCAAGCAGGAAACCATCAACGGCAACGAGGCCGCGACGGCGCATGCCAGTGCCGAAGGCTGGCAGTTCGACATCGCGGTGATCCGTGCCGGCGGCCAGGTCTACCGGCTGCTCACCGCGGCACCCTCGGCCAGCACCTCGCTGGAGACGGTGGCACGCTCTGTCAGCGGGTCGTTCCGTATCCTGAGTGCCGCTGAAAAGGCGGCCTTGAAGCCGCTGCATATCCGCGTGCTTACCGTGCAGCCGGGCCAGACCATGGGCTCGCTCGCCGCGCAGATGGTCGGCGTCGACCGCAAGCTCGATCTGTTCCGGGTGCTCAACGCGCTGTCGCCGGGCGCCGCGGTTTCGACCGGCGACAAGGTCAAGATCGTCACCGACAAATAAGAGTACGCTGCAAACTCACTTCGCTGGACGCTTGCCGCGGCTTTCTGTGCTTCCGGTGCTCATGGACTTAGAGACCACTCCGCTCCGGTTCTCGAAAACCACGCCATTCGACTCAGCGGAGCGAGTTTTGACCGCACTCTTGTGCCGTGCCGTTGAAAGTCAGGCGGCCGTCGCCAGAAATTCCGGGTTCTGCTTCACCAGCGCCACTTTGAGCTTTTCCATGGCGCGGGCCTCGATCTGGCGGACGCGTTCCTTGGATATACCGAGCGTCTCGCCGAGAGCCTCGAGCGTGGCGCCCTCGTCGTTCAGCCGGCGTTCCTCGATGATCCTGAGTTCACGCGCGTTCAGCGCATGAAGCGCCTCCCGCAGCCAAAGCGAACGGCGCGCGATATCGATCTTGTCGCCGACGATCTCGTCGGGCAGGGGATCGTCGGAAACCAGGAAGTCCATCCGCTCGGTCGCGCCCGCATCGTCGGCAAGCGGCATGTTGAGCGAGGAGTCGGGCGCCGAAAGCCGTGAATCCATCATCGCCACGTCAGCCTCGGAGACGCCAAGCGCCACCGACACTTCGCGGTAGAGGGTCGTGTTGGAAAGCGGCTCGGCGCCGTTCGCCAGCCGGGCGCGCAGGCGGCGCAGGTTGAAGAACAGGGCTTTCTGCGCGGAACTGGTTCCGCCGCGCACGATCGACCAGTTGCGCAGGATGTAATCCTGCATCGAGGCGCGGATCCACCACGTCGCATAGGTCGAAAACCGCACTTCGCGTTCGGGCTCGAAGCGGGCGGCGGCCTCGAGCAGGCCGACATGACCTTCCTGGATCAGGTCGCCGAGCGGCAGGCCGTAATGGCGGAATTTCGAGGCCATGGAAATCACCAGCCGCATATGGGCAACAGTGATGCTGTGCAATGCGTTCTGGTCGTTGTCTTGCTTCCAGAGCAAGGCCAGCCGATGTTCTTCGTCGCGTTCGAGGTAGGGAGCCTTCATTGCCGCGCGGACCATAATCCGTCCTGCCGTGTCTTCCATCATGAGGCGCTCCCTGGCTCCGGCGATCTAACCGACGTTACGAACTTGGCAGGGCACCGGTTGAAATCGCGGCGTCGCGCCCTAGAACAGCCAAAACTGCCATGCGCGAGAAAGGTTCCGCTGGCGCGGGCGGGCGAGGGTTGCTGTCCGGGCGATTTCGACGCGGTTGCCGGGGGCGGTCAGACGCTGCAAGAGATCATATTTAGAGAATTTGGTTTCAGGAATTCTTTGTTTTTGAAATCTGGTTCCTTATTCTTTCGGCTGGCATCTGTCATTTTCCAGCCCTCACAGCAGGCCAGACATCAGACCAAGGACGGGATCACAAAAAAATGAAATGGCTCAAGTCGCTTATCGTCGCCGGAACGCTGCAGGCCCTGGCGGTCACATCAGGCCATGCCGGCGCCAATCTCGATCAGATCAAACAGGCCGGAATCATCAAGATCGGCACGGAAGGCACTTACGCGCCCTTCACCTATCATGACGCGTCCGGCGCGCTGGTCGGCTTCGACGTTGAGATCGCCAAGGCGATCGCCGACAAGCTCGGTGTCAAGGTCGAGTTCCTGGAAGGGAAGTGGGACGGGCTGATCGCCGGCCTCGACGTCAAGCGCTACGACGCCGTCATCAACGAGGTCGGCATCACCGATGCGCGCAAGGCCAAGTATGATTTCTCCGATCCCTACATCGCCTCCAAGGCGGTGCTGATCGTTCGCGGCGACAACAACGACATCAAGACCTTCGCCGATCTCAAAGGCAAGAAGTCGGCGCAGTCGCTGACCTCGAACTTCGGCAAGCTGGCCGAGGCGAACGGCGCCGAACTGGTCGGCACCGACGGCTTCGACCAGTCGATCCAGCTGCTTTTGACCGGCCGCGCCGACGCCACCATCAATGACAGCCTGTCGTTCCTCGACTTCAAGAAGCACAAGCCCGACGCCAATGTGAAGATCGCCGCGCAAGAGGAAAACGCCGACTATTCCGGCGTCATCGTGCGCAAGGGCGATCCGGAACTGGTTGCCGCCATCAACAAGGCGCTGGCCGATATCAAGGCCGACGGCACCTACAAGAAGATCGCCGACACCTATTTCGGCCAGGACGTTTCGAAGTAACTTTGAGTGGGGCCGTTCGTCGCCCCTGCAACGCATCCAGCGGCGGGCCGTCTTTGACGGCTCGCCGCTTTTGTCGTGATATGGCCGGCGCATTCGCGCCTCGATGAAGCCATCTCGACCATTCTGGAGGGTCTTTCGTGCCGCACTGGCTGCAACTGATGCTGGAGTCGCTGCCTTCGCTGCTCTGGGCCGCCTTGATCTTCACTTTACCGCTGACGCTGTTGTCCTTCGTGCTGGGCCTGACGGTTGGCCTCGGGGTAGCACTCGGCCGGCTGTTCGGGCCGAAGCCGCTGGTCATGCTCGTGCGCTTCTATGTCTGGATCTTCCGCGGCACGCCGCTGCTGGTGCAGCTGTTCCTGATCTTCTACGGCCTGCCGTCGGTCGGCATCCTGCTCGATGCCTTTACCGCAGCGCTGATCGGCTTCACGCTCAACATCGGCGCCTACACGTCGGAGATCATCCGCGCGGCCATCGGCTCGGTGCCGAAGGGCCAGTGGGAAGCCGCCTATTCGATCGGCATGACCTGGAGTCAGGCGATGCGGCGCACCATCCTGCCGCAGGCCGGCCGGGTCGCGGTGCCGCCGCTCTCCAACACCTTCATCTCGCTGGTCAAGGACACCTCGCTTGCCGCCGCCATCACCGTGCCCGAGATGTTCCAGGCGGCGCAGCGCATCGTCGCCACCACCTATGAGCCGCTGATCCTCTATGTCGAGGCGGCGATCCTCTATCTGGCGATGAGTTCGGTGCTGTCGGCCCTTCAGACGCGGCTGGAGGAGCGGCTCAACCGCTATGGCGGCTTCCTGGAGGCACGCTCATGATCCGCCTCACCAACATCGAAAAGCGCTTCGGCGACAATCTTGTGCTCAAGGGCGTGACGGTCGCGATCGCCGAAGGCAGCGTCACGGCACTTGTCGGCCCCTCGGGCGGGGGGAAAAGCACGCTGTTGCGCTGCATCAACCTCCTGGAAATCCCGACTTCGGGCACGGTGCGCATCGGCGACGAGACGCTCGAGTTTCGCCCGGGCATCAAGGTGCCGGCCGCCGATATCAGGCGGCTGCGCCTGCAGACCGGCATGGTGTTCCAGAATTTCCAGCTGTTCCCGCACCGCACCGCCATCGAGAACGTCATGGAAGGGCTGGTGACGGTGCTGAAATGGTCGCCTGAGAAGGCGCGCGAGCGGGCGCTCGCCTTGCTGGAAAAGGTCGGGATGGCGCACAAGGCGGATGCCTGGCCGGCGACGCTGTCAGGCGGCCAGCAGCAGCGCGTGGCGATCGCCCGCGCCTTGGCGCCGTCGCCGAAGGTGCTGCTATGCGACGAACCGACTTCGGCGCTCGATCCGGAACTGGCGCAAGAAGTGGTCGACGTGCTCGGCAAGCTCGCCAGCGAAGGCACGACCATGGTGATGGCGACGCATGATTTGCGGCTTGCCTCCAAGATCGCCCAGGAGGCGGTGTTCCTTGATGCCGGCGTCATCGTCGAGCAGGGTCCGTCGGCGACCTTGTTCGGCAATCCGGAGCGCGAACGGACCAAGCGCTTCATCGCGACGCTGAAGCAGGAGGCGGAGAAGGAAGGCGGAGGTCAAGCATAGGCCCAGCCATTGCCTTGTCCGAGAACCAAAAAACCCGGCGCGAGGCCGGGTTTTTCGTGAACTTAAAGGCTCAAGAGCTCAGGCAGCTTCTTCCTGCTCGGCTTCCTCATTGTCGGCCTTGGCGCCGCGCTTAGGGCCCTTGTTGAGGTTGACCTCGATCAGGCGCACGGCTTCGGTTTCCGACATGCGGTTGACGGCCGCGATCTCGCGGGCCATGCGGTCGAGTGCCGCTTCATAGAGCTGGCGCTCGGAATAGGACTGCTCCGGCTGGTTGTCGGCGCGGTAGAGGTCGCGCACGACTTCCGAGATCGAGATCAGGTCGCCGGAATTGATCTTGGCATCATATTCCTGGGCGCGGCGCGACCACATGGTGCGCTTGACGCGGGCGCGGCCCTGCACGACCTTCAACGCGCGCTCGACATAATCCTCTTCCGACAGCTTGCGCATGCCAATGGAGGTCGCCTTGGCGACCGGCACCTTCAGGCGCATCTTGTCCTTCTGGAAGTCGATGACGAACAGTTCCAGCTTATGGCCGGCCACTTCCTGCTCGTCGATCGACACGATCTGGCCAACGCCATGCGCCGGGTAGACGATATACTCGCCGGTCTTGAAACCGTGACGCGCACCAGTGGACTTCTTCTGCGGGGTGATCGTTGCCATTACGCCCTGAACTCCTTGTTATGGGCCGGCGGCGGTGCCGGCTGAACTCGTGCGACCGGGGAAACCGATCGTTAGCCGCACAACAGATGAACCCACCGGAAAGGTCGGGACCGGCAAACCGCACGAACTGCGACCGCCTGACCCAGATCGCTCTGGTCCGGAATGGGATTTTCACCTTTCAGTGATTTGGGGCGTCTGCGCCATAAATCGACGTTGTGTCACCGGCATGTTTCGCTGATGTAGCACAAAAAGTCGGAAGAATCAAGGTTTTGCTGCGTAAGCGAAGGCCACAACCAATCGCCGCCTGTCAAGGCGGTTAATCCGATGTGCCTGTTACGCTGCGTCATACAAGCCTTTACGGCTGTATTGTCAATCGCCTTCGCCAGGCTCGGCGGAGAAGTATTTCTCGAACTTGCCGGCCTCGCCATCGAAGGTCTTGGCGTCTGCCGGCGGCTCCTTCTTGGCGGTGATGTTGGGCCATTTCTCGGCATATTCGGTGTTGATCTGCAGCCATTTGTCGAGGCCTGGCTCGGTGTCGGGCTTGATCGCGTCGGCCGGGCATTCAGGCTCGCAGACGCCGCAGTCGATGCACTCGTCGGGATGGATGACGAGCATGTTCTCGCCTTCGTAGAAACAGTCGACCGGACAGACCTCGATGCAGTCCATATATTTGCATTTGATGCAATTGTCGGTCACGACATAGGTCATCGGTCGGCTCCGGGACGTCCCAGCTTAATGGGCCAGTTTTCTTGGGCTTTTTCCGTGAGGTAACGCCTTTGTCTCTCGCTTGCAAGCGTTGCCATGCCCGACCGCTTCGGCGTTGGCGGAATGGAATTCCAGCCGGCAGGCACGGCGAGGGCGGCTGATGTCTTGTGGAGCATCTTGTTTGCCGGGCTCGGTTCCGTCCTGCGCCCGCCGTTGCCCGGGGATTTCGGCCCGCGGTCTGGCCGGCAAGCCTCAATCGTCACCAAGCAAGCGGTCGGTCTGGCGGCGCTCTCTTTTGGTCGGGCGGCCGCTGCCGGCCTCGCGCAGCGCCGGTATGGCGTCGGGAAGCGCCTCCCCCTTCGGTGTGGGCGGCGGCGACATGTCCTCGTAGAGGGTGCGGGCTTCCTCCGCCGGGCCGCGCCGGACACCCGCGCCAAGCACCTTCCAGACGAAAATGCGCCGGTCGAGCGTGATGGTCAGCACGTCACCCGGCTTGACCAGATCGGAGGCCTGCGCTGCTTTGTCGCGATTGATGCGCACGCGCCCGGCGACGACGAGCTTCGCCGCCAGTGAGCGCGATTTCACCGCGCGCGAGAAGAACAGCCATTTGTCGATGCGCTGGCGGCCTTCGGCAACCATCGAACCCTTCCGAGCCTACTTCTTCAGCTGGTCGCGCAAGGCGGCGAGCTTGGCGAAGGGCGAATCCGGATCGAAGCGCACCGGACGTTCTTCGCGCGGCTTTGGCTGGAAAGCGGGCTTTGCGCCTCCCTTGCCGCGATCGGGACCGCCCTTGCCCTCGGGCCGGCCACCCTTCCAGTCGGGTCGGCCTTCGCGGCGCTCGGGACGCTCGCCCTGCGGGCGGCCGTCACGGCGCTGATCGCCTTCACCCTGCGGCTTGGGCTTGAACTTGGAACGGTCGAAGCGCGGCTTGCCGGCGCCATCGCGCCGCCCCTCATGGGTGGGACGTTCTCCGGGCGCGGCCGTGGCCGGTGCGCCGGCGGCATCGGCGGGCGCATTGTTTCGGCCGCGCGCTTGTCCATTGCGCTGGCGGTTGTTGCGGCCTTCGTGATGGCGGGGGCGCTGTTCGAAACGGCCCTGGCGCCACAGCAGGATGGGCTTGGGCGCTTCGGCTTCGGCGATGGGCTCGCCGGCGGCCGCTTCGGCCACCACGGCAGGCTCGTCCGAAACCGCTTCCGTCGCCGGTGCAGCTTCGGAAACTGGCTCCGCCGGCGTCGCCTCGACCGATTCGGCTTCCGCTTCCGGCGGGGCAACAGGTTCAGCAACCGCTTCGGCGACAGCGACCTCTGTAGCGGGTTCTTCCACGGCTTCGGCTGGAGCTTCCGGTTGCGCTTCCGCGACCGGCTCCGCTGTCGTTTCCGCGATGACCTCGGCGGGAGTTTCGAGCGCGGTCTCGGCAACAGCCGGTTCCGAACCTTCGACCGCCGCCTCCGCGGCCGCGTCCGTAGCGGCTGCCTCGGCTGCCTTGGCCTGCTCGGCGCGCGCGGCTTCTTCCGCCGCGAGTTTCGCGGCAGCGGCTTCACGCGCGGCGGTGTCCTGCGCCTCCAGCCGCGCCTTCACCTCCGCCGCCGGCTTCGGCTCGGCGCGGTAACCGAGGCCCTTGAGAATCTCTTCCATGTCGTCGGCGGTGGCACCAAGGATCGACATCATCGGCGGCGTCACCATGAAGGAATGGCCGTCATAGGCGCCGTCCGGACGCTGGCCGAGGCCGGGCTTCCAGTTGGTCGCCGGACGGATGAGGTCCGCCAGCCGCTCCAATATGTCGATGCGCACGGCGCGGCGGCCGAGATTGCGATAGCCGGCAAGCTTGTAGAAAGCCTTGTCGAAGGCAGGATCGATGACCACGGAGGTACGGCCGGACGCCAGCGCGTGGACGACGTCGCCGAAACCAGGCTTGTCCTTGCCGTCGTTCTGCAGCGCCCACAGCAAGGTCACCAGCCCGGCGGGGGCCGGCTTGATCAAAGCGGGCACGAAGACGTGGTAGGCGCCGAAGCGCACACCAAGGCGGCGCAGGGCCGCGCGACCCTCCTGGTCGAGCGACTTCATCTCCTCGGCGATATCGCGGCGGTTGATGAGGCCGAAATTCTCGACCAGCTGGAAGGCAATGCCGCGGCCGATGCCGGAAATCTGGTCGGCGTTCTTCAGGTCGACGAGCGGCTTCAGCAGCGTTTCGATCTGGAAATTGACGAAGCGTTCGGCGCGCGCGGCGACCTTGTCGCGCGCCGGGCCGGTCAGCTGTTCGTCGGCCAAAAGCACAAGGCGCGGCTTCAGCGCGTCTTCGCCCGAAACCAGCGTGCCGATCGGCGCGCCGATCCAGCGTAGCGTGCCGTCCGAGCCTAGCGCCAGGTCGCCATTGGCGCAGGCGCCGAAGCGTTCGGCGCGCGCCTCGAACTCGGCGGCAAGCGCCTTTTGCGCGGCCGTGCGCACGGCCTTGGCGTCTTCGCCGCCGGCGGTCTGGTCGGCGGTGAAGCGGAACCCTTGCAACTCGCCGACATGGTGGCCTTCGACAAGGACGGTTCCGGTAGGACTGATTTCGGCTTCAGGCATTGTATTTTCTCTAAGGCGCCGCATGAGGACGGAAGTCCTGCGGTCTACGAAGCGTTTCGTCAACCGCTCATGCAGCGCATCAGACAATCTGTCTTCGATTTCGCGCGTCTTTTCCTGCCAGTGTGCCTGATCGGCCAGCCAGCCGGGCCGGTTCGACACGAATGTCCAGGTGCGGATTTGGGCAATGCGGTGCGACAGCGTGTCGATGTCGCCCTCGGTGGTGTCGGCGCGGCGCACCTGCTCGGCCATGTAGTTCTCGTCGACATGGCCATGACGGGCGAGGTCCATGTAGATGGAGGCGATGAGGTCGGCATGCTGGGCAGGCGCGATCTTCCTGTAGTCGGGCAGCGCGCAGGCTTCCCACAGCAGCGCCACGCGCTTGGCATCGGTGGCGAGCGCGCGGATGTCCTCGTCGCGGGAGAGATATTCCAGCGCCTGTGCGTCGACCGCCGGCAGGGCGCGCGTCAGGCCCTCGACCGGCGCGTTGGTCTCGATCGAGCGCTTCAGCGCATCGAGACTGGCGAAGTCGAAATGCGCGGTGCGCCACTGCAGCACCTTCACCGGATCGAAGTCGTGGCCCTCGATCTTCTTGACGAGGTCTTCGTCGAGTGGGTCGACCTGACCGGTGACGCCGAACGTGCCGTCGCGCAGATGCCGGCCGGCGCGGCCGGCGATCTGGCCGAGTTCGGCCGCCGTCAGATTACGGTACTGGTAGCCGTCGAATTTGCGGTTCTGGGCGAAGGCGACATGGTCGAGATCGAGGTTGAGACCCATGCCGATGGCGTCGGTGGCGACGAGATAGTCGACATCACCCGACTGGAACAGCGCCACCTGGGCGTTGCGGGTGCGCGGCGAAAGCGCGCCGAGCACGACGGCGGCACCGCCCTGCTGGCGGCGGATCAGCTCGGCGATGGCATAGACCTCGTCGGCGGAAAAGGCGACGATCGCGGTGCGGCGCGGCAGGCGGGTCAGTTTCTTCGAACCGGCATAGGCCAGGTGCGACAGCCTTGGCCGCGTCACCACCGAGACGCCCTTCAGCAGGCGCTGCAGGATGCCATGCATGGTGGCGGCACCAAGCAGCAGCGTTTCCTGGCGGCCGCGCAGATGCAGGATACGGTCGGTGAAGATGTGGCCGCGCTCGAGGTCGCCGGCGAGCTGCACCTCGTCGATGGCGACGAAGGCGGCGTCGGTCTCACGCGGCATGGCCTCGACGGTGCAAACCGAATATTTGGCGCCTGGCGGCTGGATCTTCTCCTCGCCGGTGATCAGCGCGACCTTGTGGGCGCCGACCTTTTCGCAGACGCGCGCATAGACTTCCCGGGCCAGCAGCCTGAGCGGCAGGCCGATGACGCCGGTTTCGTGCGCCACCATGCGCTCGATGGCGAGATGGGTCTTGCCGGTGTTGGTTGGGCCAAGCACGGCGGTCACGTCGCGGCCCGACAAGATCAGCGGCTCAGTGTGTTTCGGCTGGATGTTCATCGACCTGGAAATAAGGCTTTCTGGCCTCTGGTTGTCGGGAGCGTGCCTCAACTGGCGCGTATGACAGGCGACACATAGGGATTTCGGGCGCGAAGCGAAAGCGGAATGTTCCACCGGCAGCTTCGAAAGCAACTCTGCCTGGCGCTAAATTGGCTGCTGCTTAACTGATGGAACGAGTCTGGAACGAATCAGCTACGAATCGGCGACTCGCTCAGATTCAGCTTTTGTTCACGGCTACATATGGATTTTGTGATGCTGAGTCTCACCACATGCTGAATCGTCGAACTGGCCCGTTTTATGCTGGGTGAGCCTTGTCCTTAACCTTTGCCGGCAAATGAACGGAGCAGGTCGGGGGCTATCGCTCAAGATTATGAAATTGTTAATCTTTCTGAATTTGCCGTTAAGGAAAAACAGCTGATTCCGGGGCATTAACGTTAACTTCCGCTCAAAGCCGGAACGAATCGGCGACAAATCAGCGCCAACGGGATTTTCCCGTTTTGTTCCCTCAATATCTTGTGTTGCGAACAGTTTATCCACCGAGGATTCACAGGCTTGTCCACAGGGTTCGCACAGACGGCGCTGTCGCCATTAACCTTTGCGTGCCGGATTGGGGCATCGCGCCGTGGCGGGGTATTTTTCCGGCCTCCAAGGCGTCAGGGGAAACGGACCGGTTCCCCGGTCCGTTCGTCACAATCCGAAGCCGTTGGACGTCTCAGACGAAGTACTGGCCGCCATTGGCAGTGATGGTCGAGCCGGTGATGAAGCCGGCATCCTGCGAAGCGAGGAAGACGACGCAGCGCGCGATCTCTTCCGGCTCGCCGAGGCGGCCGACCGGGATCTGCGGCAGGATGCGCTCGTTGAGCACCTTCTCGTCGATGGCCTTGACCATTTCGGTGGCGATGTAGCCGGGGCAGATGACGTTGACGGTGATGCCCGCGCGGGCGCCCTCCTGGGCGAGCGCCTTCGAGAAACCGATGTCGCCGGCCTTGGCGGCGGAATAATTGACCTGGCCGGCCTGGCCCTTCTGGCCGTTGATCGAGGAGATGGTGATGACGCGGCCGAACTTGCGATCGCGCATGCCGTTCCACAGCGGATGCGTCATGTTGAAGACACCGGACAGATTGGTGTCGATGACTTCTTTCCACTGGTCGCGGGTGATCTTGTGGAACATGGCATCGCGGGTGATGCCGGCATTGTTGACCAGCACCGAGACCGGGCCGAGGTCGGCCTCGACCTGTTTGATGCCGGCGGCGCAAGCGTCATAGTCGGCGACCGACCATTTGTAGACCGGGATGCCGGTCTCGGCCTTGAACTTCGCCGCCGCTTCGTCGTTGCCGGCGTAGTTCGCGGCAACCGAATAGCCGGCGGTCTTCAAGGCGATCGAGATCGCCGCGCCGATGCCGCGCGATCCGCCCGTGACGATTGCTACCTTGGTCATGCATTTCCCCTTTTTGATATCGCCCTGTTTTCGGGCTTGGCAGGCACTGGATTCTGAACGGGCGGCTCGCGCCGCCCGCTCATCGTTTTCTCAGAGCGCTTCAACGCACATGGCGACGCCCATGCCGCCGCCGATGCACAGCGTGGCGAGGCCCTTCTTGGCGCCGCGGCGGCGCATCTCGTAGACCAGCGTGTTGAAGACGCGGGCGCCCGAGGCACCGATCGGATGGCCGATGGCGATGGCGCCGCCATTGACGTTGACGATCGAGGGATCCCAGCCCATGCCCTTGTTGACGGCGCAGGCCTGCGCGGCAAAGGCCTCGTTGGCCTCGACCAGGTCGAGATCGCCGACCGACCAGCCGGCCTTCTCCAAAGCCTTGCGCGAGGCGGGGATCGGGCCGGTTCCCATGATCGCCGGATCGACACCGGCGGTTGCCCAGGATGCAATGCGCACCAGCGGGGTGATGCCGCGCCTTGCGGCCTCCGCTTCGCTCATCAGCAGCGCGCCAGCGGCTCCGTCATTGATGCCGGAGGCGTTGGCGGCGGTCACCGAGCCGTCCTTGTCGAAGGCCGGCTTCAGCTTGGTCATGGCGTCGAGCGTGGCGCCGTGGCGGATGTATTCGTCCTGGTCGACAATGGTGTCGCCCTTCCTACCCTTGATGGTGAAGGCGACGATTTCGTCCTTGAATTTGCCGGCCTTCTGCGCGGCCTCGGCCTTGTTCTGCGAGGCCAGCGCGAACTGATCCTGATCGTCACGGGTGATCTGGAACTGGCGTGCGACGTTTTCGGCGGTGTTGCCCATGTGGTAGCCGTTGAAGGCGTCCCACAGGCCGTCCTTGATCATGGTGTCGATCATCTTGTAGTCGCCCATCTTGACGCCGGCGCGCAGGTGCTCGGCGTGCGGCGACAGCGACATCGATTCCTGTCCGCCGGCAACGATCACCTTGGCGTCGCCGGTGGCGATCTGCTGCATGCCGAGCGCGATGGCGCGCAGGCCCGAGCCGCAAACCTGGTTGAGGCCCCAGGCAGTGGTCTCCTTGGGCAGGCCGGCAATGATCGAGGCCTGGCGGGCGGGGTTCTGGCCCTGGGCCGCGGTCAGCACCTGGCCGAGAATGACCTCGTCGACCTCGGCTGCCTCGACACCGGCTCGCGACAAAAGCTCCTTGATGACGACAGCACCGAGTTCATGCGCCGGCGTGGCCGCGAAAGCACCGTTGAAGGAGCCGACGGCCGTGCGCGCGGCACTGGCGACAACGATGGAATTGGCAGAGGACATTTTCTTCTCCAGACTTCGAGCTGTCGTGTTTTCAGGCATTGTTGGCAACTTTTCTTGCCCTTTCCATGACCCAAGTCAAACCGGAAATCGGCATGGCGCCCATGCACGCCAAGCAGGTCGCGCGCCGCCATGCCGGCGGGCGGGCCGCTGCTGCGCAGCATATTTTGCCTGCTATGCAGCATTATATGATCCCGCACTGCACAAACTGCTTGGAATTATGAGGCTTTTGCGCATATCCTCAAAAAGGGCGCAATCGTTACCGGCTGCTTACTCAGGCGTGCCGGTGTCCGGGGAGGATGCAGATGGCCGCAAAAGACGACCCGATCATTATCAAGAAATACGCCAATCGCCGCCTCTATAATACGGGGACGAGCACCTATGTGACGCTCGAAGATCTGGCCGACATGGTCAAGAAGGGCGAGGAATTCACCGTTCAGGACGCCAAAACCGGCGACGACATCACGCATCCGGTGCTGACTCAGATCATTTTCGAGCTGGAGAACAAGGATGGGCAGAACATGCTGCCGATCCCGTTCCTGCGCCAGCTGATCGCCTTCTACGGCGACCAGATGCAGATGATCGTGCCGAGCTTCCTTGAACAGTCGATGATCGCCTTCTCCAAGGAACAGGAGCGCTTTCGCGAGCAGATGAAGGGCGCCATCGGCAAGTCGCCGCTCGATGTGATGAAGATGGCGACGCCGATCAAGGCACTGGAAGAACAGACGCGCCGCAATATGGAAATGTTCCAGAACGCGATGCGGCTGTTCACGCCTTTCCCGCCCGCGGGCTCGGCGCCGGCCGCGGCCCCCACTGAGCCGGTCAGGAAGGACGCGCCGCCGGAGAAATCCGACGATCTGCAGCAGTTGAAGGACCAGATCGCGGCCATGCAGCGCAAGCTCGACACGATGTCGTGAACCGGCTAGCCGGCAAGGCTTAGGCCAGATCCGGCTGTGCCTTGCCCATCAATGGTCGGGTGCCGCAATTCCCACGTTTCGCAAGGCGCCGACATCCGCCGCTCGAACGGACGGACGATATCAGCCGCGCCGGCTGGATCATGCCCGCAGAGCGCCAGGCTCCCTGCCTGAGGCGAAAGGAAGCTCTTCGTCCTGCCAGCCTGAAATGCCGCCGATCATGATCTTGACCGGCAGGCCGAGGCTGGCCAGTTTGAAGGCCGCCCGGTCCGCGCCATTGCAATGCGGCCCGGCGCAATAGACGACGAACAGCGTGCCTGCCGGCCATTCAGCCATCCGCTCGGCCGATATCTCGCGGTGCGGCAAGTGCAGCGCACCCGGCACGTGGCGGCGCTCATACGCATCCGGCGAACCGACCACATGCAGAAGCATGAAGTCCGGCTCGCCGCCGCGCAGTGCTGCAGCAACGTCCGAACAATCGGTCTCGACGGAAAGCCGGCGCAGGAAATGGTCGCGGGCAATCTCCGGCGAGGCTGGTGGAATGTCAGTCACATAGCTCATTATGGGCCTCCGTCGCTTTTGATGGAGTTGAGTAGCGCACCGGACCGGGCGATTGCAGCTGGCAGCTTTGCCATATATCGTCAAGATCATGCCAAATGTGCCTCCCGCCAATCCGCTGGTCGTTGCCGTTGCCTATGACGAGCTGTGCACGTTCGAGTTTGGCGTGGCGGCCGAGATGTTCGCCTTGCCCAGACCGGAGATGGGCGTGGATTGGTACCGCTTTGCCGTCGCCGGCATCGACGCCGGCGAAATGCGTGCGATGGGCGGCGTGCGCATCGTCGCCGATGGCGGACCCGATCTGATCGGCGAGGCCGGCACCGTGATCGTGCCGGGATGGCGCGGTGTGGACTGTCCGGTGCCGCCCTTGCTGATCGAGGCGCTTCGCAAGGCCAGTGAGCGGGGCGCGCGCATCCTGTCCATCTGCTCGGGCGTCTTCGTGCTTGCCGCGGCCGGCCTGCTGTCGGGCAAGAAGGCAACCACGCATTGGCGCTACAGCGACAGGCTGAGGGAGATGTATCCCGACATCACCGTGGTCCCTGACGTTTTGTACATCGATGAGGGAAACGTGCTGACATCGGCCGGCAGCGCTGCGGGCATCGACCTGTGCCTGCATCTGGTACGGCGCGATTTCGGCACCAAGGCGGCCAACATGGTGGCACGCCGCCTGGTCGTGCCACCGCACCGCGACGGCGGCCAGGCGCAGTATGTAGAGAGTTCCGTTCCCGAGCCGCACGAACGCGGCCGGCTTGGACCGTTGATCGACAGAATGCGCGCTGACATTGCCGACGACTATTCCGTCGCCACCCTGGCCGGTCTTGCCGGGATGAGCGAGCGGACATTTTTGCGCCGGTTCGCGGCCGCGACCGGTGTCACGCCGGCGCGATGGCTGCTTTCAGAACGACTTTCGCGGGCGCGCACTTTGCTGGAAGACACGAGCATGCCGATCGAGCGGATTGCCGAGACCGCCGGCTTTGGCGCTGCGGCGACGCTGCGGCATCACTTCCGCCGGCAATTCGCCACGACGCCCGCTGCGTACCGGGCGCGGTTCGGGACCAATGCCAACTCCGCCTGACGGCTGACAAAGTTGAGCCCGGGCGCGAAACCGCATCAGGCAAGAAGCTGTCAGGGCAACAGCCCTTCATAGCGGCCGCGTGGCCTGATGATGCTGCCGCTCATGATCTGTTCGACCATATGGGCTGCCCAGCCGACGCTGCGCCCAAGCGCGAACAGATGGAACGGCGCATCGCGCGGCAGGCCGAGGCTGCGCGTCAGCACGGCCAGGGCAAAATCGATATTCGGCTGGGCGCCGGTCGCTGCGATGGCGGCGATCTCCAGCAATCGCAAGGTCTCATCGGTGTTGCCAATGGCTGCCAGGAGTGCCGTGGCCCGGGGATCACCCTCGGGATAGAGTTGGTGGCCGAACCCCGGCAGCGGCCTGTCGTGGCCGAGCCAGCGCCGGATCGCGGCGTCGGCGCCATGCCGCGCCGCATCTTCAGCAAGCTGCATCACTGCTTCGCCGGCACCGCCATGGCGCGGACCGGAGAGTGTTGCCAGACCCGCCAGCAGGCAAGCGGCGGGCGAGGCGCCGGTGGAGGCCGCGACGCGGGCCGCGAAGGTCGATGCATTCAGCTCGTGATCGGCGAGCAGCACAAGGGCGCGCCGGATCGCATCGGCGCCACCCTCATCGACCGACCAGCCCCGTGCCAATCGCCGGTGCACCGGATCGGCCCCCGCCTCGGCACCGAGGGCGCCGGCCAGCACGCCGATTGCGCGCGCGGCGTCGGCACATATCGAGGCGGCGCTGCGTCCAAGCAAAGGCCGAGCCTGGCCGGCCAGCAAGGCAAGTTGCGCAAAGGCCGAGGCTCGGCCGGGCTGGCGTGGCGCATCCGGCAACGGCGCTTCAAAACGGACCGGTTCAGGCAAGGCCCAAAGCACAGCGGCGGTTTCTTCCAGCGAGGCATGGTCGGACAGCATGGCGGCGTCCCGGCCCCGATAGATGAGGTGACCGTGCCGGACGGTCGAAATCGCCGTTGCGATCGACGGCTCGCCCCAGGCAATCGCGCTTTCGGCGATGGCCGAGGGGCTGCGTCCGCGCGCCCGGCGTGTTGCCAGCGCCGCGATGTCGTCGGCGCGATACTGGCTGCGGCGTGGATCGGCGCGGTCGGGACGCATGCCGATGCGCCCGCGGCTGACATAGGCATAGAGCGTCTGCGGCCGCACCCGCAGCCTTTCCAGCGCCTCTTCCCGCGATAGCCATTCCGACATTTTCGGCTCTGATATTGATTCTATTGATCAAGATTGATGCTTGGGTTGACCAGCCTTATCTCCGATCCGGAAAAGGTTCAAGGAGACAAGGCTATGGCGAATGGACTCGATGATGTGGTGGCGGCCGAAACCGTGTTGTCCGACGTGGATGGTCTGGGCGGCCGCCTGACGATCCGTGGTCATTCGCTGGCGGAACTGGCCGGACGCTGGAGCTTTCCGCAGGTCGTCCGGCTGTTGCTCGACGGCTTCTTCGAGGATCTGCCCGGCGATACCGAACTGGCTGCGCAACTGGGCGAGGCGCGTGTCGAGGTGTTTGAGCGGACCCGGCCTTCGCTGTCGCTGCTGGCGCCACTCGACATCTACAGCGCCATGCGCGCCGGCATGGCTCTGCTGCCAGACGGCGAAACACTGGCGGACGCGCTGCGGCTGATCGCGGCGCCCGTCGTGCTGACGCCTGCCTTGCTGTGCCTGCAGCGCGGCGAGCAGCCAGTCGCGCCGGATGGCAAGGCCGACCATGCCGCCGACATGTTGCGCATGCTTCGGGGCTCCGTTCCGTCGCCGGCATTGGCAAAAGCGCTCGACACCTATCTGGTGACCGTCTGCGACCACGGCCTCAACGCCTCGACCTTCGCCACGCGCGTCGTTGCTTCGACATTGGCCGGCCTGCCCTCGTCGGTGCTGGCCGGGCTCGGCGCGCTCAAGGGGCCGCTGCATGGCGGCGCGCCCGGCCCGGTGATCGAGATGCTCGATGCGATCGAGGCGCATGGCGATGCGGCCGGCTGGCTGCGCAACGAGATCGCGCAAGGCAGGCGGATCATGGGGTTCGGCCATCGTATTTACCGCGTGCGCGATCCGCGCGCCGATGTGCTGAAAGCGGTCGTGCGGCAGCTTGGCGGCGAGGGCGAGACCGGCCGCCGGCTGGCTTTCGCCGAGGCGGTCGAAAAAACGGCGCTCGAGGTGTTGCGGATCGCCAAGCCGCAGCGTTCGCTGCAGACCAATGTCGAGTTCTACACCGCACTGGTGCTGGAAGCGGCTGGGTTCCCGCCACAGGCCTTCAGCAATGTGTTCGCCGCCGGTCGCGTTGCCGGCTGGATCGCGCATGCGCGCGAGCAGCAGACGACCGGACGGCTGATCCGTCCGCAATCGCGCTATGTCGGCCCGGTGCCCGATCTGGTCGCCTAGGCATCTCTGATCCAAGGACACAGCCTCTCCGCTTCGAGCGGAGGGGGCTTTTCTCTCATGACCGAAATTTCATGTGATCACGCGACCGTGTTCGTGTTCTTGCCTTGGTCCGTCCTTATATGCTGCACTGCAACATAGGCCGCCGATAGCTGCTTCCTTCCGTGACGTTGGGGCAGGCTGGCGCATAAGGACGACAGGAACGCCATGACGAAGAACGGCAAGGCGGAGGAAAACAAGAAGATCAACATCGCACTTCAGGGCGGTGGTTCGCACGGTGCATTCTCCTGGGGCGTGCTCGACCGGCTGCTGGAGGACGGCAGGCTGGAGATATCGGCGGTGTCCGGCACCAGCGCCGGCGCCATGAACGCGGTGGCGCTGGCCGATGGATTTGTGCGTGGCGGGGTCGACGGTGCGCGGCAAAAACTCGACGATTTCTGGCGCGCGGTGGCGGCGAAGGGCCGGTTCAGCCCGGTGCAGCGCATGCCGTGGGACGTCGCCTGGGGCAATTGGTCGATCGAGAACACGCCGGGCTATGTCTTCTTCGACACCATGTCGCGGGTGTTCTCGCCCTATGTCGCCAACCCGCTCGGGCTCAATCCGCTGCGCGACGTGGTGGCGCAGGAGATCGATTTCAGCAATGTGCGCGCCTGCAAGTCGATGGAACTGTTCATCTCCGCCACCAATGTCGAGACCGGGCAGCTGCGGGTCTTTTCCGATGGCGAGATCGACCTCGACACGGTTATGGCCTCGGCTTGCCTGCCGCAATTGTTCCGCGCCGTCGAGATCAAGGGCGTGCCCTATTGGGATGGCGGCTATGGCGGCAACCCGGCGCTCTATCCGTTTTTCAAGACGGCGGCGACCGAGGATGTGCTGCTGGTGCAGATCAATCCGGTGGTGCGCGAAGGAACGCCCAGGAGCGCCAACGAGATCCAGAACCGCATCGACGAAATCACTTTCAATGCCGGGCTGCTGCGCGAATTCCGCTCGATCGCCTTCGTCAAGGAACTGATCGCCGCCGGCCGGCTGCCGCATGGCGAGTATCGCGACATCCGCATGCACCGCATCGATGCCGACGAGGCTTTCAAGGACCTGTCGGCGTCATCGAAGGTCAACGCCGAATGGGCCTTCCTGACCTATCTGCGCGATCTCGGCCGCACCGCCGCCAGCGACTGGCTGGAAGAAAACTACGATGCCGTTGGCAAGCGGCCGACGCTCGATCTCTCCGGCGAACTCGATGACGGTTTCAAGCCGGTGCGCGGCCCCGCACCCGGCCGGCGGGTCAAGGAATTCCTCGCGGTGCGCAAGAACCCGGAAGCGGAGCGCCGCCGCGCCTGAGCGGAACCCCGACACGCCTAGGCTTCATCAGGCTTTCAACGCCAGGTCGATCACCTTGACCAGGGCGGCGGCCGCCTGCCGCTGCCCCTCGGGATCGCTGATCCGCGCCTTCATGCCTTCCAGCCCATCGAGCAGCATGTCGGCAAGCAGTTGCGTCGACAGCCCCCTGGCCGCCAGGTCGACGCCGTTCCTGGCCGCCTCGCCATGGATCGCGGCGGCGATATGTTCGACAAGGCCGCCGCGCCAGCACCCGACGAGATCGCCGAGGCTCGATTTCATGTCCAGCAATTCGGCGCCATGAGGGGAGGCAACGACGGCGCTCATCATCGAGATGAAAGCTTCGTCGATGGCTCGCATCATGCGCTCGGTGAAAGCATCATCGCCGGCCAGAGCCATTTTTGCCGCAGCGACCGAGCGCGACAGCACCATCATGGCGATAGCGCGGAAAATGTCGGTCTTGTTCTTGAACTGAAGATAAAGCGCCGGACGCGACATGTCGGCGGCGCGGGCAATGTCGTCCATGGTGGTGCGGGAGAAGCCATAGGCCAAAAACACCTTCATTGCGCCATCCAGGATACGGACGCGTTTGGGGTCGATGGCGGCGATGTCTTCGTTCTGATTCATGGAGCGACATTATCCTGCAAAATCTCAATTGACAAAATGACGTAATTTGTCAATCTGTATCGAGACGAAGCGACCCAAGAGGGACGCTTCGCTCCAGGGCTGTGGACGACAACAAAAGGGTATCCCATGCGCCTCACCGTCGACGGGCAGTCATTCGACATCGACGCCGATCCGGCCATGCCGCTGCTGTGGGCGCTGCGCGATCTCATCGGCAAAACGGGACCGAAGTTCGGCTGCGGCATTGCCGCCTGCGGCGCCTGCACGGTGCATGTCGATGGTCAGCCGGTGCGCTCCTGCTCGCTTCCGCTCGGCCAGGTCAGCGGCGCTGTCACCACCATCGAAGGCATCGGCACGGCGGACAGGCTGCATCCGGTGCAGCAGGCATGGCTGGAGGAACAGGTCGCGCAATGCGGCTATTGCCAGGCCGGCCAGATCATGAGCGCGGTGGCGCTGCTCGACGAGATCGCCGACCCGAGCGACGCCGATATCGACAACGCCATGGGCGGCAATCTCTGCCGCTGCGGCACCTATCCGAAGATCCGCTCGGCCATCAGGAAGGCCGCGGCGCTCAAGACGGCGGGGCTCTGATCATGGCCAGTGTCGGAAAGATCGCCCGCCGCACGTTCCTGATCGGCGCGGCCGCTGTCGCGGGCGGCGTTGCCGTCGGCTACTACTATTATCGCAAACCGTTTCCGAACCCGCTCGAGGCCGATCTCGGCAAGGGTGAGGCGACCTTCAAACCCTATGTGAAGATCGGCGCCGACAACACCATCACCATCGTCGCGCCGCGCGCCGAGATGGGACAAGGCATCTCGACGACGCTCGCCGTCATGGTCGCCGAAGAACTCGATGTCGGTCTCGATCAGGTCAAAGTCGAGCACGGCCCGGCCTCCTACGCCTATTACAACGCGGCGATCCTCGAGGAGGGCGGTCCGTTCGCCTTCTTCGACGAGGGCATGACGGCGCAAGCGGTGCGCTCAGGTCTCGGTGTGGTCGGCAAGTTCCTTGCTGTCCAGGCCACCGGCGGTTCGGCTTCAGCGCGTGATGGTTTCGACAAGATGCGCCAGGCTGGCGCCGCAGCCCGGCATCTGCTGATCGCGGCCGCGGCGCAGAAACTCGGCGTTGCCGCCGCCGATCTGGAAACAGCCAACGGTTCGATCCTGCACAAGGCATCGGGCAAGTCGCTGACCTATGGCGCGGTTGCCGCGGCTGCCGCCACCATGGCGCCGTCGGCCGAAGTCAGGCTCAAGGACAGAGTCGACTGGAAGCTGCTGGGAAAGCCGCAGAAGCGCATCGACATGCTGGCCAAGGTCACCGGAGCGCCGATCTTCGGCATCGATGTCAGGCTGCCGGATATGCTCTACGGCACGGTGAAGATGAGCCCGCGCTTCTGGGCCAAGCCAGTCAAGGCTGATCTCGCCAAAGCCGAGAAAATGCCCGGCGTGATCAAGATCGTGCCGCTCGAGACGAATTACGGCCACGGCTTCGGCATCATCGCGCAAAATACCTGGGCGGCCTTCAGGGCGGCCGACGCCATCGACGCCCAATGGGCGGATCCCGAATATCCGCTCGGCAGCGCTGCCATATCAGACGTGCTGAAACAGGCGCTCGGCACCAAGGGGTCGGCAATGCGCGACAATGGCGATGTCGATACCGCCTTCGCCGACGCGCCGCGCGAACGGATGGTCGAGGCGGACTATGCCGTGCCCTATCTGGCGCATGCGACCATGGAGCCGATGAACGCCACGGCGCGGTTCAGCGATGGCGCCCTCGACATCTGGTGCGGCAACCAGGCGCCGACCCTGGTGCGCCAGCTCTGCGCCAACGCGGTCGGCATCGGGCAGGACAAGGTCACTGTCCACACTACCTTCATGGGCGGCGGTTTTGGCCGCCGTACCGAGATGGACTTCTCGCTTTGCGCCGCGTTGATGGCGAAGGAGACAGGCGGGCGCCCAATCAAGGTGACCTGGACGCGCGAAGAGGACATGCGCCACGACGCCTACCGGCCGGCCGCGGTCGGCAAGTTCCAGGCGCGGCTTGGCGACGACGGCATGCCGGTCGCCGTCGACATGAAGATCGCCTCGCCGTCGGTGATCGCCAGCACCTTGCGCCGGCTGTTTCCCTCGATACCGCCGGTCGGTCCCGACAAGTCCATTGTCGATGGGGCCTATGACCAGCCCTACACCATTGCGAACTATCGGGTGAGCGGCGTCGCGGCGCCCGTCTCGATTCCCGTCGGCTTCTGGCGCTCGGTCGGCAGTTCTATCAACGGCTTCTTCCATGAAGGGTTCATGGACGAGATCGCCACCGCCGGCAAAATCGATCCGGTCGAGATGCGCAAGAGATTGATGGCCGCCTATCCCTCGGCGGTGAAGGTCGTCGAGAAGGTCGCCGCGATGGCGAAATGGGGCGAGGCACTGCCCGCCGGCAAGGCCAAGGGCATGGCTTTCACGCTATCTTTCGGCAGCTGGGTCGGCGAGATCGTCCAGGTGGCGGACACCCCGGCGGGCATCCGCATCGAGAAGGTATGGATCGCCGCCGATGTCGGCACAGCGCTCGATCCGGGCATCATCGAGGCACAGCTGATTTCCGGCGCCATCTATGGCCTGTCAGCGGCAATGGGACAGCAGATCACCTTCGCCGACGGCATGGTCGAACAGTCGAACTTCCACGATTTCGACGCCATGCGGATCTTCCAGTGCCCGACCTTCGAAGTCGCCATACTGGAGAATTTCCACAAGATGGGCGGCGTCGGCGAGGTTGGCACACCGCCGGCGGCACCGGCGCTGGCCAATGCCATCTTCGCGCTCACCGGCAAGCGCATCCGCACGTTGCCGCTGTCGACAATGGTGGCCTTCGCATGAAGAAGCTTCTCATCATGCTGACGCCTGCTGCCATCTTGTTTTCGGCGGCGCCTTTCGCAACCGCACAGGAGAGCCAGACATCACCGAGCCCGACGGTCGACATGGCCAAGGGCCTGTCCGAATGGGACAAGATCTATGCGGTGTTCTCACATCCGCGCTGCGCCGATTGTCATGTCGCGGACGACCGGCCGCGCTGGTCGGGTGCGCATTACGGCGCCACATCTGTGCACGCCTTCAACGTCCAGCGCGGCACCGACGGATCGGGCTTCGGCAATCCGGGCCTGCGCTGCACAACCTGCCATTTCTCCAGTAATTCCAATGCATTGAACGGACCACCCGGCGCCGAGGGTTGGCATTTGGCGCCGGCCGAGATGGCCTGGTTCGGTAAATCCTCGGCCGAAATCTGCGCCCAGATCAAGGATCCGGCGCGCAATGGCGACCGCAAATTGACCGATGTCGCGCTGCATGTCCGCGACGATAAACTTGTCGCCTGGGGCTGGGCGCCGGGCTCGGATCGTGAGCCGGCTCCGGGCTCTGCCGAAGCGACCTATCAAGCGATCGAAAACTGGATGGCGGCGGGTTCACCTTGCCCGATGCCGTAATGGCCTTGCAACTTTAAGGCTATATTGCAGTGCAACTTTGATGTAGAAGCGGCGCTCGCCGATCACGGCAATTTGAACACGGTCAGGCGCGCACCCATATCGGCGACGCGCCCGCGTCATGAAGGCGCGGTGCTGGCTGAACCCGCAGTGGAAAAATGACGATGCCTAAAATCAGGTTTCACAAGCTTGCAGCCATTGTTGTGCTCATTGGTTTCGCGGCGTGGATGGCGACAGGCGAATTCTCATCGGTCGGCAGCGTAGCGGCCAACAAGGCCAAGGCGGCCGAAGTCGAGCAGGGCAAGGCGCCGGACGCGAGCAAGCCAAAGACGGCGGAAGCCGAACCGAAGGCGCCGTTGCGCACCGTTGCCGTGGTGACGCCGCCGCGCAAGACCTATGCGCGCGCCATCCGCATTTCCGGCCTAACCGAGGCTGACAAGCGCGCGGTTCTGGCAACCCGCGTCGCCGGCGTCATCGACAAGCTGCCGGTCAAGCAAGGCGATCATGTCAAGACCGGCGACCTGGTGCTGATGCTGGCGGCGGAAGAAAAGATCTCGAACGTCGACAACGCCAGGCAGTTGCTGGTGCAGCGCAAGGCCGAGCTCGATGCCGCCGAGCGGCTCGCCCGGACCGGCAATCTGCCCAAGCTGCAGCTCGACACCGCCCGCTCCAATCTGACCCAGGCGCAATCCCTGCTGGATACCGCGCAGGCCGAACTCGACCGCAACGAGGTCAAGGCGCCGTTCGACGGCGTCATCGACCGGGTGCCAGTGGAGCTTGGCAGTTCGGTCATGCAGGGCAGCGAGGTGGCGACCATCCTCAAGCTCGATCCGGTGATCGCCCGCGGCGAGATCAGCGAGCGCGACCTCGGCTATCTCAAGATCGGCGACAAGGCCGGCGTCCGGCTGGTCAGCGGCCAGACCGTCGAAGGCACCGTGCGCTACATCAGCCGCGATGCGTCGTCGGCGACCCGTACCTTCCGCGTCGAGGTCGCCATCCCCAATGCCGACGGCTCGGTGCCGGCCGGCATGACGGCGGAAATCCAGCTCAGCGCGCTGCCGACCGACGCGGTCCTGCTGCCACGCTCGGTGGTGACACTGGGCGACAAGGGCGATCTGGGCATCCGCGCCGTCGGCAAGGACAACAAGGTTGCGTTCTTCCCGATCGACCTGGTCGACGACACCCCGACCGGCCTCGTGCTTGGCGGCATCCCGGCCGATGCGCGCATCATCGTCGCCGGCCAGGAACTGGTGAAGGAAGGCGATGAGGTCAAGCCGGTCGAGGCCGACCAGGCGACCATCAACAAGCTGATCGGCGAAGCCACCGCCGGGACGCAGTAGCGCAGCGACGCCGGCGCCGGGCTCTGCCCGGCGATGTCAGGCCGTTCGCCACTCCCGAAAGCAACAGGCATAAGTCATGGATATCGTCAGACTCGCAATCAACAATGCCCGGCTGACCATCTCGGTCCTGGTCTTCCTGCTGATTGCAGGCTGGGTCGCCTATCAGTCGACGCCGAAGGAAGCGGAACCCGACGTTCCGATTCCGATGATGTATGTCAGCCTGATCTATCAAGGCATCTCGCCGGAGGATTCCGAGCGCCTGCTGCTGCGGCCGATGGAAAGCAAGCTGAAAAGCCTGAAGGGCCTCAAGGAAATGCGCTCGGCCGCCTTCCAGGGCGGCGGCTATGTGCTGGTCGAGTTCCAGCCGCAGACCAATCTGGCGACGGCACTGCAGGATACACGCTCCAAGGTGCAGGACGGCAAGGCCGATCTGCCGCAAGCGGCCGAGGAGCCTGTCGTCACCGAGGTCAACATTTCCGAATTCCCGGTGCTTGTCGTCACACTGTCGGGCGAATTGCCCGAACGCGTGCTGGCCGCCGCGGCGCGCGAACTGCGTGATCGCATTGAGGAGGTGCCCGGCGTTCTCGAAGGCTCGCTGCAGGGCTCGCGCGACGATCTCGTCGAGGTCGTCATCGATCCGATGAAGCTGTCTTCATACGGGCTGCAACTTGACCAGCTAATCGGCGCCGTCGGCGCCTCCAACAGCCTGGTCGCCGCCGGCAATATCGAGGGCTCGCAAGGCAAATACGCCGTCAAGGTGCCGTCGCTGATCGAGACGCCGGAGGATGTCGCGGCGCTGCCGGTGGTTGCCGGCCCCAATGCCGTGGTGCAGGCCAAGGACATCGCGACGATCCGCTCGACCTTCGCCGACGCCACGACGATCACGCGCCTCAACGGCAAGCCGGCCATCGCCATCGAGGTCAAGAAGCGCATCGGCGCCAATCTGATCGATACGTTGACCAAGGTGAGGGCGGTGTCCGACGCCTTCGTCAAAACCATGCCCGAGGGGATGCATGTCACCTACACGCAGGATAAGTCGGTCTTCGTCAACCAGCTACTGGGTGATCTGCAGAACCACGTGATGATCGCCGTCATCCTGGTGTTCATCGTCATCCTCTACGCGCTGTCCGGCCGTGCCTCGCTGCTCATCGGCCTCGCCATCCCGTCGTCCTTCCTGATCGGCATCCTGCTATTGGCGATGATGGGCTACACGATCAACATGATCGTGCTGTTCAGCCTTATCCTGGCGGTCGGCATGCTGGTGGACGACGCCATCATCGTCACCGAATTCGCCGAACGGCGGATGAGCGAAGGCATGCCGAAGCAGGAAGCCTTCGCGCTTGCCGCCAAGCGCATGGCCGGACCGGTCATCGCGGCGACGATGACGCGTATCGCCGCCTTCTCGCCGCTGCTGTTCTGGCCAGGCATCATCGGCGACTTCATGAAGTACATGCCGATCACGCTGATCGTCACGCTGTCGGCGTCGATGCTCTATGCGCTGGTCTTCGCGCCGACGCTTGGCGCGATCTTCGCCAAGGCGCCGGAGCATCACGCCGACGACAATCGCGACGGCTGGTACATGGCGGTCGTCAAGCAGGCGGTGCGCTTCCCCATCACCGTGCTGGTGCTCACCGTCGTCTTGCTGGCCGGCATCTTCGTTGGCTATTCGAAGTACGGCGCCGGCGTCGAGTTCTTCCCGAGCGTGGAGCCCGACTACGGCCTGCTCTATGTGCATGCCCGCGGCAACCTTTCGCTGGCCGAAATGGACACGGCGACCAAGATCGCCGAAAACCGGCTGCTCGGCTGGCCGGGCCTCAAGTCGGTCTATACCCGCGTCGGCAAGTCCGAAGGCGGTGGCCAGGATGTGCCCGAGGATGTCGTCGGCGTCATCCAGTACGAATTCATCGACTGGCGCGAGCGCAAATCGGCGAACCAGATCCTGAACGATCTGCGTGGCGTCATGGCCGGCATTCCCGGCGTCGACGTCGAGGTCCGCGTCCCGGAAGCCGGTCCGCCGACCGGCAAGCCGATCCAGATCAGGCTCTCAGCCATCGACCCAAAGGGATTGGACGAGAAGGCGCGTGCGGTTGCGGCGCGCATCGCCAAGGTTCCCGGCGTCATCGACGTTTCCGACGGCCTGCCGCCGCCCGGCGTCGACTGGGCACTCGAGGTCGACCGCGCCAAGGCTGCGCAGTACGGCATCAGCCCGACCTCGGTCGGGACGGTGGTGCAGCTCGTCACCAACGGCCTGAAGCTGTCGGAATACCGGCCTGCCGGCGCCGACAAGGCGGTCGATATCCGGCTGCGCTTGCCGGAGGACCGGCGCACGCTGTCGACGCTCGACGAGCTCAGAGTGCAGACCTCGCAAGGGTCGGTGCCGATTTCGAACTTTGTCGTCCGCAAGGCCAAGCCAAGCGTCGGCATCCTCAACCGCATCGACGGCGCCCGCACCGTTGTGGTGCAGGCCAACGTCGCCGCCGGCAAGCAGGTCGCCGCCGTGCAGCAGGAGGTCACCCAGGCCGTCACCGACATGAATCTCGGCAGCGGCATCCGCTGGAAACTGGCCGGCTCGAACGAGGACAGCGCCGAAGCCAGCGCCTTCCTCAGCAAGGCCTTCGGTGCGGCGATCTTCCTGATCTTCCTGGTGCTTTTGGCGCAGTTCAACAAGTTCACCAGCGTCTGGCTGGTGCTGTCCTGCGTGGTCATGGCGACGATCGGCGTGTTTCTGGGACTGCTGATAACAGGCGAGACGTTCGGCATCGTCATGTCGGGCATCGGCGTCATCGCGCTGGCCGGCGTGGTGGTGAACAACAACATCGTGCTGATCGACACCTATGACCGGCTGCGCGAAGAGGGCTGGGACAAGATGGATGCCGTGCTGCAGACCTGCCGCGAGCGTGCGCGACCGGTGGTGCTGACGGCGGTGTCGGCCATCCTCGGCGTGCTGCCGATCGCCTTCGGCCTCGGGCTGGAGATATTCCATCACGAGACGACGATCAACGCGCCGTCGACGCAATGGTGGATTTCGCTGTCCTCGGCGATCGTCTTCGGCCTCTCCTTCGCCACGGTGCTGACGCTGGTGGTGACGCCGTCGATGCTGATGGTGTTCACCCGCGCCAAGGTCAAGCCAGGCGCACGGCGCGGCCTGATCAGCCGGCTGTTCCGGCGCGGCAAGGGCGAAATCTCGTCGGAGACGCCGACGGCGGACGCCGGCGCGGAACCCGCGATCGCCTTTCCAAAAGCCGCCGAGTAGGCAGGCTTGCCAATCTGAAAGGCAAAGGCCGCCCGGAACAACCGGGCGGCCTTTTGCATTGTTCCCCCGGCGTCATGCGAAAGCATCGTCCTTGGGCAAACTCAATGCAGGGAATTTCTCATGCCGATCAGCACCCTTGTCATCATAGTCCTGATCCTTGTCCTGATCGGCGCGGTGCCAGCCTGGCCGCATTCGCGCTCCTGGGGTTATGGACCCTCTGGCATTGTCGGTGTGGCGCTGGTGGTGATCCTGGTGTTGCTGCTGATGGGGCGGCTCTGAGCCGCCTTTTCGCTTCGTGACAGGCATGGCCAGACGGCTTAACTCAGGCAGCCTTCATGCTCTTCACAGTGGCGATGCCGATGTCCTCGAGGGCTTGGGCGACCGCCTGATCGAGCGGCGTGTGCGGGATTTCGCCGATGATGCCTTCCAGCCGCGTCGAGGCCAGGCGGTGCGGCTCGAAGCGCAGGTAGGACATCGAGACGATCTCGCGCCACATCGCCACGAACGGGCTGCCGGCGCGCAGCACCCACCAAGGCATCGAGGTCATCTTGAGCGGCCGGTCAAGCGCCTTTTCTGCAGCGGCCTTGATCTCAACATCGGTGACGGCATGGCCTGGAAAGTTCAGCGCCTCATAGGAGCCGAGCTTGTCGAGATTCTTGGCCAGTGCGACGAAGGCCACGGCGAAGTCCGGCAGATAAGCCCATTCATGCACGAGGTCGGCGGGACCGGGCGCGGTGTAGACGCCCTTGCTGATCTTGGCGGCGACGACCAGGTCGAACCAGGAGCCGCTGCGGGTGCCGCCGAAGAAGTCGCCGGCGCGCAGCAGAATCGTGCGCACCCGGCTGGCTTCTGCCTCGTGGCGGAACAGATCCTCCATGGCGCAGCGGATACGGCCCTTATCGGTGGTCGGATGGAACGGCGTGTCTTCCGTGATCACCGCCGGCATAGGCGAGCCGTAATTGTAGACGGTGCCGGGGAACAGATGCAGCGCGTTGTTGGCATGGCAGGCGGCCATGACGTTCTCGGCCATCGGCAAGCATTTGCCCCAGTCGGTGTAGATCGGGTTGAGGCCGTTGAAGATGATATCGACGCCCTCGGTGGCACGGATCAGCGATTGACGGTCCAGCGCATCGCCGGCAACCGCCGTGGCGCCTTCGAGCTCGGCCGGCACCTTGCCGGTGCGGGTGACGGTGCGGACGTCGAAGCCGGCGTCGATGAAGGCCTTGGCAACCACGCGGCCGAGCCGGCCATTGGCGCCGAGAATTGCGATCTTGGTCATTGTTCGTCTCCTTGTTTAATTTGAAGCGAGGGGGGTTGAGGCGGCGGGACGCGCCCGCCGCTTTCTGGATCTTCCGCGGACCGCCGTTCAGCGGCTGCCGAAGAGGTCGCGGTTGCTGCCCTGGGGCTTCTGATCGGTGATCTCGGATTTCTCGATCGAGGTGGTGGTCGTGGCGTCGGTGCTGGCGACGACAGGCTGGCTGGCGTCGTTCGAGCCGAACTTGTCGCTGCCGGCAAAAGCCGTGCTGGCGGCGATGAGGAGGGCGGCGGCGGTGAGAGCGATCTTGGTCATTTTGAATTCTCCTGGTTGGTGGTTGCAGTCCGTATCGGTGTTTGCAGGGCGAATATGATTGCCTCACTGATGAATTGAAATTGACCATGGATGCAGTTCTGATATTCATTATTGAATGGCTGATATCGACTGGAACTTGATCAAGAGCTTCGTCACGGTCGCGGAAACCGGCAGCTTGTCGGCTGCCGCGCGCAAGCTGTCGGCCAGCCAGCCGACGCTTGGCCGTCACATCGGCGAATTGGAGCAGGCGCTCGGTGTCACGCTGTTCAGGCGCGGGCGTAGCGGCTATGCGCTGACGGAAGCCGGCGCCACGCTGTTCGAACGCGGCAAGACGGTCAGCGAGCAGGCGAGCGCGTTTTCACGCCTGGCGCTGGGTTCGGTCGAGGCAATCGAAGGCACGGTGCGCATCGCCGCCAGCGAAGTGGTGGCGGCCTATGTGCTGCCCGACATGACCGCACGGCTCGGCATCGAGGAACCCGGCATCGAGGTCGAGATCGTTGCCTCGAACCAGGTCGAGAACCTGCTGCGACGGGACGCCGACATCGCCATCCGCATGGTCAAGCCGGCGCAGAACGAACTGGTGGCACGCAAGGTCTGCGACATCCCGCTCTGCGCCTGCGCGGCCATTTCCTATCTCGACCGGCGCGGCCGCCCGCTTGGGCCGGCCGACCTTACCGATCACCCTTTGATCGGCTTCGACCGCAGCGACGAGATGATCCGGGGCTTTACGCAATTCGGCCTCCCGGTCACCCGGAGCAGTTTCCGTTTCAGGGCGGACAACCAGGTCGTCCTGTGGGAGGCGGTGCGGGCGGGAAACGGCATTGGCCTCGGTCAGGAGCCGCTGGCCGATCGCGACCCGCTGGTGGAGAAGGTGCTGCCCGGCCTGCCGCTGCCAAGCCTGCCGGTATGGCTGGCGATGCATCGCGATGTGCGCAGCAGCGTGCGCATCCGCCGTGTGGCGGATTTTCTCCACGAGGAGTTGAAGCGCTATTCGGCGGGCACGGCGGCGAATTCGGCGCGGTGAGCGAGGCCCGCCATCAGCAAGACGACGATCAGCAGCACCGACATGGCGATGAAGATCGGTCCGAAGCTGGAATGCTCGGCGACGAAGCCGATCGCCGACGGCGCCACCAAGATGCCGGAATAGCCCATGGTGGTGACAACGCTCATGCCGGTGCCCGACGACATGCCTTCCTGGTTGCCGCCCGCCGAAAAGATGATCGGCACCATATTGGCGATGCCTAAGCCGCAAAGGGCAAAGGCCGCGATGGCGAGCCAGGGCGAGGGCGACAGGCCGGCGATCAGCATGCCGGTGGCGGCGACGACAGCCGAGCCGCGCAGCGTCGTCACCGCGCCGAAGCGGTTGCGCACGCCATCGCCGAAGAAGCGCATGATCGCCATGACGCCGGAAAAGGCGGCATAGGCAAGGCCGGCGACGGCAAGGTCGGCGCCGAGTTCTTGTCGCAGATACAGCGCCGCCCAATCGAGCACCGCGCCCTCGGAGATCATCGTCAGCAGAGCCATCAGGCCGATCAGGTAGACCAGCGGGTTTGCCGGCAGCGTGAATTTGTGATGCTCGGCCGCCTGTGGCCTGTCCTCGGCGACGAGATAGCCGACCGCCATCGCGATCGCCGCGAAGGCAAGCACGGTCACGACCGCGGCATGGGCGAGGTGGCCATAGTGCTGGATGGCAAAGCCGCCGAGGCCGCCGCCGGCGAAACCGCCGAGGCTCCAGAAGCCGTGCGAGGAGGACATGATGGCGCGCGACATCTTTCGCTCCACCACCACCGCATTGGCGTTCATGGCGACATCCATGCCGCCGATCGAGCCGCCGAAAATGAACATGGCGATGGCCGCCAGCGGCACGTTGGGCGCCAGCGCCACGACCAGCAGGCCGAGGCTGCCGCACAGGCCGAACCAGCGCAGCACGGTGCGCGAGCCATGTTTCAAGATCAGGTGGCCGCACCAGGTCATGGCGGTGACTGCACCGGCGCCGAACAAAAGGATCAGCAGGCCAAGCGTGAATTTCGAAATGTCGAGCCGGGTCAGGAACACAGGGATCTGCGGCGCCCAGCTACCGGTCAGGAAGCCATTGGCGAGGAAAATGGCGGCCACGGCCCATCGCCCGCGAATGGCAGTCTGCATGGCGTTTTGCGCATACATGGCTCGAATCCGGTCAAGAAATGGCTTTGCGCGGCAAATTAGATCGATTCAATTTTCAGTCAAGCACTCATTGCTCAAAGTTCTGGGCCAAGCGGAGGGCCAGCTGGCCCACGTCTTCGTGCGGTGCCGCTGCGCATGTCCTGCCATCAAGGAAGGCCGGCATCCATGCCTTCTTGAGACCAGCGGCCAGATGAGAGATGATCCGTTCTGCGCCGCCGCCGGTGGCACGCTGCCCGGCCATGCCGAAGCACGGCGATCAAGCGTGGTTGCACCACCATTTGAAGACTTAAAGGAGTATCGATTGCCGTCAACACGGACACCAAAAGACACATTCCTCGCCTTGGTGCGCGGGATTTGCGAAGCAAGCCCAGATCTGCCGGAATTGTATGCGGAGAATACGTCGGTCGTGCACCCATTCGACCCATTGAAACGACCTGAGCTTGTCGGCCGCGAAGCACTTCAGCGACATTTTGGGGCAATGAAGGGCACCCCGACGATTAGATTGGAGCCGACGAATATTCATGTCCATGAGACTGCCGATCCGGAGGTCATCGTGGCTGAATTCAGCTATGCGGGGCACGTGATCGAAAGCGGCCAGGCTGTTTCCTATCCCTGTATCTTCGTCATGCGCGTGCGAAATGGGGAGATTGTAGAATCGCGAGACTACGTTGATCACGTTGGATCGGCCGAAGCCCGTGGCATGCTAAGCGATCTTATGGAGAAGATCAGGCAAACACGCCTGACCAGTTCTGCCGAGGCCGGCTAGACCAGCCAGTTCTTGACGCCAGCCGTGTCTTAGTGATCTTTCGGCCGTCTGGCCTCGAATTCGGCTTTCTTGGCGTCCGACGCTTCGGTCTGGTTGAGAGCCTGCCACTCGGCATAGGGCATGCCGTAGACGATCTCGCGCGACTGATCCTTGGAGAGATCGACACCTTCGGCATTGGCCGCCTCGCGATACCAGTTCGACAGGCAATTGCGACAGAAACCGGCGAGGGTCATCAGGTCGATGTTCTGCACGTCGCTGCGTTCCCTGAGGTGCTCGACCAGCCGGCGAAAAGCGGCGGCTTCGAAATCGCGCTTCTGCTCGTCGCTGAGTTTGGTCATCGGAACCTCCGTCATAGCGGCCCGGTGCGCGAGCCGAATATTTTTACCGCATGTATATCGGGACGGCGGTCTATCGCGTCAACGATTGGCGCCAGGCGCTCGGCCCAGGCAAGCGCGCCTTGCTGGTCCGCTATCAGGTCCTGGCGGATCTCGATCAGCGCGTGGGCATAGCCGTTGACGATGGCGTGCCTGAACATGGTGTCGCCACGCAGCGCGCCGTCATAGGGCTCGTTGTCGCCGACGATCAGGTTCTTGTCCTGCGCCAGCATATCGATCAGCGGGCGCGCAACCCGGTCGTCCAGATCCCACAGGATGCCGACATGCCACGGACGTTGCCTGCCCTGCATCACCGGCGTGAAGGAATGCACCGAGAAGATGAAGGGCGCCCGGCCGGAAGCCTGCGCGACCGAGGCGATCATGGCGCCGACGGCGTCGTGGTAGGGCCGGTAGAAGCGGTCGAGCCGCCTTTCGCGCTCTTCCGGCGCGATGGGATAGTTTCCCGGCACCACCGTGCCGTCATAGAGCTGGCGGATGAGCGTCGGATCGTCCTCGCCGCGATTGGGGTCGATCAACAGCCGCGAAAAATTGGCGATGACCGCCGGCACGTCGAGCAAGCCGGCGAGTTCGCGCGTCACCGCTTCGACGCCAATGTCATAGGCGATGTGCCGGTCGAACTCCGGCGCGGGCAGGCCGAGGCTGCCATAGTCGTCGGGCAGGTCGCGGCGGGCATGATCGGCCAGAAGCACGATGCCCCGCTTGCGGTCGCCCTCGACAATGTCGAAAGGCGCGAAAACTGTGGATCGGGTCATTGGCGGGAAATGGTCTGTTCGCTGGCTTCCGGGGAGGGTGCTATCGTCATTCCACGAAGACGACGCGTGCGCAATGCCGTTGTTTGGCCAAGGTTTATCGGGAAATCTGGCAAAGGGCGACGGATAGTGCGCCGGGAGCCTTCCTAAATCGATTGGAATTGATCAAAACGGCGCGTTGACATGCGCCCGGACTTTTCCGAAAAGGGGCGCAGAGAGATGCAGATGTGGTTCTTGAGGGGTTTTCGGATGGGTTCCGCTGGCAGGCAGCGCATACGCTCTGCCTTTGCCATGCCGTTCCTGACCGTGGCCGTCGGCCTGTCGGCGATGGTCATGGCCTCGCCGGCGCGCGCCGATTTCCGTGTCTGCAACGCCACGCAGAACCTGGTCGGCGTCGGCATCGGCTATCGTGCCAAGGCCGGCTGGATCACCGAAGGCTGGTGGCACATTGAAGGATCGAGCTGCAAGACGTTGATCGAAGGGCCGCTGTCATCAAGGTTTTACTATCTTTATGCAGAAGACGCCGAGCGCGGTGGACGCTGGGACGGCCCGATCAACATGTGCGTGGCTGAAAAAGAGTTCAAGATCGCCGGCGTAAACGACTGCGTCGCCCGGGGCTTTCAGCGCGCCGGATTCCAGGAATATGACACGGGCGAACAGGCAAGCTGGATGGTCCAGCTGACCGATGAACCCGCAACGGGAGGCGCACCAGCCGCCCCGGGAACCAACAGTCAATGAGACGCAGCCGCAAGGTCAAGATCCTAGCCACAATCGGTCCGGCATCCTCCTCCGAGGAGATGCTGCAGAAATTGTTCGAAGCGGGCGCCGATGTGTTCCGCATCAATATGAGCCATACCGACCACGAACTGATGCGCACGCTGGTCGGCCGCATCCGCGCCGTCGAGGAAAAGGTCGGTCGGCCGATCGGCATTCTCGCCGACCTGCAAGGGCCCAAGCTGCGCGTCGGCAAGTTCGCCAATGGCAAGGAAGTGCTGACGCCAGGCCAGACCTTCACGCTCGACGACAATCCCGAGCCCGGCACGTCGACCAGGGTCTATCTGCCGCATCCGGAAATCCTGAGTTCGGTCGAGCCCGGTCACCGTCTTTTGATCGACGACGGCAAGCTCGAGCTGAAGGCGGTGAAGAGTGACGGCAAGTCGATCGTCTGCACGGTCGTCGCCGGCACGACGATTTCCGATAAGAAGGGCGTCAGCCTGCCCGATACCGACCTGCCGGTCGGCGCGCTGACCGAGAAGGACCGCAAGGATCTCGACGCGGTGCTCGCCACGGGCGTCGACTGGATTGCGCTGTCCTTCGTGCAGCGGCCCGAGGATCTGGCCGAAGCGCGCAAGATCGCGCGCGGCCGCGCCCTGATCATGGCCAAGATCGAAAAGCCGCAAGCCGTCGCCCGGCTGGCTGAGATCATCGAACTGTCCGACGCGCTGATGGTCGCCCGCGGCGATCTCGGCGTCGAGATGCCGCTGGAAGCCGTGCCCGGCATCCAGAAGCAGATCACGCGCGCCGCGCGCCGCGCCGGCAAGCCGGTGGTGGTCGCCACGCAGATGCTGGAATCGATGATCACCGCACCGGTGCCGACCCGCGCCGAAGTCTCCGACGTCTCGATCGCTGTCTTCGAGGGCGCCGACGCCATCATGCTGTCGGCGGAATCGGCGGCGGGTGCCTATCCCGTCGAAGCGGTAGCGATGATGAACCGCATCGCGACCAAGGTCGAAACCGACCCGACCTATGCCGGCATCATCAACGCCCAGCGCTCCGAGCCGGAAGCGACCGGCGCCGACGCCATCTCACTGGCCGCCCGCGAGATCGCCGAGACGCTGAAACTGTCGGCGATCATCACCTACACGGCATCCGGCACCACCGGGCTGCGCGCCGCGCGCGAACGGCCCCAGGTGCCGATCATCGCGCTGTCGCCGATCCTCAACACCGCGCGGCGGCTGTCGCTTCTGTGGGGCACGCACTGCGTCGTCTCGCCCGATGCCACCGATCTCGACGACATGGTCAACCGCGCCTGCCGCATTGCGCTGGAAGAAGAGTTCGGCAAGCCGGGCGACCGCGTCATCATCACCGCTGGTGTGCCGCTGAGGACGCCCGGCTCGACCAACATGCTGCGCATCGCCTATGTCGGCTCGGAAAAGCAGGGCAGCCGCTAAGCAGCTGATTTTGAGACTGAAGCGTGTCGCGCGGTTTCGTGCGGCTCGCCGTGGCTGGAATACAAAGCGCGGGACAATGATCCCAGCCTTCATCTAGCCTCTGGCCGTCGCGATCCTGAGCGCTCTTGCCGCGGCCTCCGGGTGGTCCCTGCGCTGAAGAAACCGACGCGCACGGAGAACTGCGTCATATAGATACTGATCCGGACCCAACATCTTTCGCCGGTTCAATTCGGTCGTGTCGAGCAGGTCGAAATCGACCTTCTGGATCGTGCAGTGCCAACCGGCACTGTGGGAGGTCCAGCCCTTTCGATGGTGCTCCAAAAGGCGCTCGCGGTCGGAGTAGCCGTGGTAGTCGAAAGCGATGACGCCGTTCGTCACATAGACATGGTTTCCTGAAAAGCCCTCGGCCGGGATGATCCGCTCCGCATAAAATCCTTCAAGCGGGGGATGCTTGAGGAAAGTGCCTGCAAGAATGTGGCATGCGCCGTAGCCGAAGAAGATGCGATCCGGCAGCGCCCATCGCTTTTCCGGGTTTTTCTTGATGCCGTGCTTGAGGACATACATCTCAGGTCGGCGCGAGTTCGGCCTGGGGCTCCTTGATGTCGGCGCACTTTCCCACACCATAGGCATCGCCGGCGATCCGCGCCTCGACCGTTCTGGCCATCGCCTCCAGGTCGACATCCCCGCCGGCTACCTTCTCGATGGCGCCGACGACGAGGTCCGAGGCGATCCAGTCCGGCTTGTGGCCGAGATTGTGCACCCAGACGAGCTCCGCGCCCGGTATATCGCGCGCCAGGCCGACGGAATGGATATGGGCATAGACGACCTTGTCTCGGTCGCCCGAAATGACCACGGTCGGCGCGCGGATCTCTTTGTAGTGCGGCGCGGCGCCAAGCGTATAGCGATAGAGGCCGGCGACGTCGGTGGCGTTGGCGCGAAAGGCCGCAGGCCGCAGCACCAGCGGGATCGCGGCCGTGCCGAGATAGTCGTCCGGCACCTTGTTGGGCGAGAAAACGCAGGTCGTTGCATCGGCCATCTGAAATGTGCCGGCGGGATAGGCGAGCGTTTCGGAGAAGAGCCGGCCGATCACCGGGACGGTGGTCAGGTCGTAGTACCAGGATGTCGCGCCGCCCGGCCAGGGATGGGTCGCCGGCGCCAGGAAGACGAGACCGAGCGTCCTGTCGGCATGCTCGCGGCCGAAAGCCGCCGTCACCACGCCACCGAAGGAATGGCCGACGATGATCGCCTTCCTGATGCCGAGGCGGTCCATCAAGGCAGCGAGGGTATTGGCCTGTGCTGACGGATCCTCATTGTTGCCGGGTCCGCGCCCCGACCAGCCGTGACCCGGCCGGTCGAAGAACAGCATTTCGGCGCGGCCCTCGAGCAGCGGCCGAAGCGGCAGCACCTGATCCCCGAGATTGGCGCTGGCGCCATGGATGAAGACGATCGGCGGCAGCTCCGGATTGGCGGGGGCGGGAATGTGGACATAATGGATGCGGGCGCCGCCGATGTCGGCGAATTCGCCAATGGGTGGATCGCGGCGCTCGATCAGCCACGAGCCGACGCGGGTCACGCCGACCAAGGCAAAGACGAGCGCGAGAAGGAAGGCGAACGCGGCGGAGATCAGGTTCATGTGGGGAGATACGGGGGTGGCGTGGGATAAGTTTGAGTAGGCAGTAGGCAGTAGGCAGTAGGTTGGTGTTTGCCGCCCAATCCTTCCCCTACTGCCTACGCCCTATTCCCTGCACTAAATTCCTTCGCCGGCAAGCTCTTCCGAAAGCGTGGCGACCTGGTCCTGGGCGCTGCGCATCATCGGATAAATGGCCAGCACCTTCTGCCAGGCCTCGAGCGCCGACTGCTTGTGGCCAGTCAGCGCCATGATCTGCGCCAGGCCCGACAGCGCGCCGAAATGGCGCGGCTCGAGTTGCAGCGTGTGGTCGATGTCGGACATCGACTTGCCGTAGTTTTTCATCATGAAATGCACCGTGGCGCGCCGGTTCCAGCCTTCGGCATAGGTCGGCTGCAAGGTCACCACCTGGTCGAGCAAATCGAGCGCGACGTCGAATTTCTGATTGTCCATCGCTTTTTGCGACCACAACATCATCAGGTCGATCGAGGCGCTGCCGGACTGGAACCATTCGCCCCAGATGTTGCCGGCGATGCGTTCGGCCGCCTTTTCGTTGCGTTCGCGCTTGAGGTCGGAAAACAGCTTGTCGAGCCGGGCCTGTTTGGTCATCGGCGCGGCGGGAGCCTCCGGGGCAGCCGGCGCCGCCGGCTGGTCGTCCGCGGCCCTGGCCGGCACGCTTGTGGCGCCGGAAACAAGCAGGGCTGTCAAAAATGCAAAAAGAATCCGCATCGCCCGATCCTAGTCCCGGGCGGCGGAACAGCAAAGTGATTTTAGCGTGAGAAGGTCGGCAGGCCGACAAGCATCAAGGGGCGGAGGCGAAAAGCCTCCGGCCTAAAGCTCAGCCCTGGCGCGCCTTATAGCGCGGGGCGGTCTTGTTGATGATGTAAACGCGGCCCTTGCGGCGAACCAGCTGGTTGTCGCGGTGACGCGCCTTCAGCGCCTTGAGCGAATTCTTGATCTTCATGGTCTTGCCTGTCGGTGTGGACCCGGTTCCGGGTCGAAATTTTAAGGCGCGCCAGAAGACGCGCCTTTTCAACGGTGGGTGGCTCATAAACGAGGAGCCTTGCCCATGTCAACCGCAAGCATGCTCCACACCTCCATATCATCAAATATCCGCCATATCAGCCGCTCGGCATTGCACGGTTCCGGGCGGGCTGGGATGATGCGGTGTATTTCAAGTGATTTGGGGTCGATCATGCGCCGAATATTGCTGTCCGCCTGCCTTGTCGTCCTGGCGGGAACGTCGATCGTGCGCGCACAGGAATGCGACCGCTCCGACGACAGCCAGCAGATGATGAACATTTGCGCCGGCGAGGACTACCAGGCCGCCGACGCCAAGCTCAATGCGGCCTATCAGGACCTGATCAGCTCCGATGATGCCAACGGCAAGAGATTGCTGCAGGTGGCGCAACGCGCTTGGATCACCTTCCGCGACGCCGAGTGCGCGCATAGCACAGCCGCCAGCGTGGGCGGCTCCATCCACGCGATGGAGGTCTCGCAGTGCCTGACCAGGCTCACCAATGACCGCATCAACCAGCTTGCGGCCTCGGCCAATTGCAGCGAAGGCGATGCCAGCTGCGCCAGCCCCAACGAGGGCAGCGACGAGGTGCAATAGCTCGTTTTGAGCTAAGTACGGCGGCTGATGCGGGTGAAATGGCCCATCTTGCGGCCGGGCCGTGCTTCGGCCTTGCCATAGAGATGCAGCATCAGATCGGGCTCGGCGAGCAGGGTGGGCACGCGCAGCACGTCGTCGCCGATCAAATTTTCCATCACGCAGTCGGAGTGGCGCCCCGGGCTGCCCAGCGGCAGGCCGGCGACGGCGCGGATATGCTGCTCGAACTGCGAAACGATGCAGGCCGCCTCGGTCCAATGGCCTGAATTGTGGACGCGCGGCGCGATCTCGTTGGCCAGCAGCGAACCGTCGGAAAGCACGAAGAACTCGACGCCGATGACGCCGACATAATCGAGCGCCGACAGGATTTTTGCCGCGGCCGTTCGCGCCGCTTCAGCCGTTTCAAGTTTGACGCCGGCCGGCAGGGTCGAGGTGTGGAGAATGCCGTGGCTGTGGACATTCTCGGCCGGGTCGTAGGCAGCCACGGCGCCATCCAGGCCACGCGCTGCAATCACCGAGATCTCGCGCTCGAAGGGCACGAAGCTTTCCAGGATCAACGGCACATTGCCCATCGCCTCGCAGGTGCCGGCGAAGCCTCCCGTTTCCATGTTGCGGAAGACACGCTGGCCCTTGCCGTCATAGCCCATGCGCCGCGTCTTCAAGATGCCGCTGCCGCCGAATGTCCTCAGCGCCGCCGTCAGTTCCTCGTCGGTGTCGACCGGACGAAAATCGGCGGTGGCAATGCCGATGCCGTTGAGGAATGTCTTTTCACTCACCCGGTCCTGCGCCACGTCGAGCGCGCGCGCCGGCGGATAGACCGCCACCTTGGCGGCAAGCGCTTCGGCCGCGGCGACGGGAACATTCTCGAACTCGTAGGTGACGACGGCACTTGCCGCCGCCAGCTCGGCAAGGGCGGTCGGGTCGTCATAGGCTGCCGTGACCTGCCGGTTGGCGACCTGGGCGGCCGGACAATCCGGCTGCGGCTCCAGCACGATGGTGCGGTAACCGAGGCGGGCGGCGGCCATTGCCAGCATGCGGCCGAGCTGGCCGCCGCCGATGATGCCGATGGTCGATCCGGCGGGCAGGCTCACGGCGTGTCCGTCGGTTCGTCGGCGACCTTGGCGGTCTGCGAGGCGCGCCAGGCATCGAGACGCTGGGCAAGCTTGTCGTCGTTGAGCGCCAGCACGGCGGCTGCCAACAGGGCCGCATTGGCCGCGCCGGCCTTGCCGATGGCCAGTGTCCCGACAGGAATGCCGGCCGGCATCTGGACGATGGAGAGCAGCGAATCCTGGCCCGACAGCGCCTTGGATTCCACCGGGACGCCGAACACCGGCAGCGGCGTCATCGCCGCCGTCATGCCGGGCAGATGCGCGGCACCGCCGGCGCCGGCGATGATGACCTTGTAGCCGGCGGCCTTGGCGCCCTTGGCGAATTCATAGAGCCGGTCGGGCGTGCGATGCGCCGAGATGATCAGGCGCTTGTGCGGGACGCCGAGCGCCTCCAGCGTTTCGGCCGCCTGGCGCATCGTCGCCCAGTCGGACTGGCTGCCCATGATGATGGCGACGTCGGCGCGTTGATCGTTCAAGCTTGTTGCTCCCCGGCGACAAAGGCGCGCCTTAGCGGAATTCGCGCGGGGCCGCAAGGATATCAGGCCACCGGCAAGGCAGGTGGCTATAATCCAGCCTAAACCGCCGCTTTGCGGAAGCGGGCGACGAAGTCGTCGAGTTCGGGGCGTTCCATGTCGGAGATCGCCCAGTAAGAGAAGGCGCCGTCGCTCCAGTGCACCATCGAGAAGCCGCCGGACGAAAGGTCGTCCGGCTGGGTGGTCTTGCCGCCCTGCTGCGGTTCGGCGACCAGCGTGATCAGGTGCTCGCGGTGGCGGTAGACCAGGGCCGGCACCGGCCGGCCGGATATCACCTCGACCCGGCCGCCGATCAGCGCGTAGCCGTCCTGGGCAAGGTCGGGTGCCGGCGGCGAGACGCCAATGCGGGCGTCGAGCCAGGGCTTGACCGTATGGCGGTCGGACGAGACGATGTCGATCGGGCTCGCGGCAAGCAGGCTGCGGCGATGGCCGCTGGCGACCGCGGCGGCCAAGCCGTCATCGACGCCGCTCTGCATCACCCATTGTGTCGCCCCGCTGGCCAGCACCGCGCTGATCATGATCGACGCGGCTATGGCGCGCCAGTCGAACGAGCCGAAGCGGCGCGTTCTCGGCGATGGCCGCGCCTGGGAAGGACGTGTCCCGGCTTCCCGTCTCTGGCCGCCGCCAGGGCCTGCAATCAATCCCGGCAGCGTCGACGGCGTGCCCCGCTGCGGCTCCGCCTCGACCGGCGCCTGCCGTTCGGTGCCCGCCATGCCGATCGACGCGATGCGGGCGCGAAACGCGTCGCTGACATCGGGGCGCGGCAGGCGGCTGACAGCGCCTTGCAAGGCGACAATGCGGGCATGCTCGGCGGCAAGCCTGGGGTCGGCGGCGATGCGACGCTCAACGGCAAGAGCGGCTGCCGCATCAAGCTCGCCATCGACAAGGGCATGGATCATCAGTCTGATACCTTCGGGATCGTTGGGCAGCCCGTCGTCGTGCGTCATGACGCTCTCCCCAATTTAGACGCCAGCAGGCCACGGGCGCGGGCCAGCCTGGACATCACCGTGCCGATCGGCACGGCAAGCATGGCCGATATCTCGCGATAGCTCATGCCGTTGATATCACGCAGCACCAGCGTCTCGCGAAATGGCTGCGGCAGAGCCGCGATCGCCGCCTCCAGTGCCGCCGTATCGGCTTTGGCGATCAGGCTCGCCTCCGGGCCGTCCTCGTCGGGCATGCTGGTGCCGTGCGCCGCCGCCATGTCATCGAGGTCGCCTAGATCGCCGACGGCCATCATGGCACGCGGCCGGTTGCGCGCCATCCAGGTGTAGGAGGTGTTGCGCACGATGGTCAGCAGCCAGGCGCGGGCGTTGCCGCCAGCGTAGCCTGATATGCCGGCATGAGCCTTGATGCAGGCATCCTGCACCACATCCTCGGCATCGGCCGCATTGCCGGTCAGCCAGCGGGCCAGCGCCAGCGCATCGCCGAGATGCGGCAGCACCACTTCGTTGAAGCGTTCTGCCAGGGCCCTCTCGCTCAAAGCGGCACCATGATCCGATACTCCAGGCCGTGCCGCCTCAAGATGCGACGGCGACCTTGCCCTGCTCGCAGGGGCAAAGCCCCCGGAAGCAGGCAGAGCCGCCTGCCTTGCCGAAACTGAATTCATCTGCGTCACCGCTGTCAAGCGCCACAAAGGAGAGCCTGACGATCATCCTGCTTGCCAGCGCATCGCGACGGCTGCCGCCGTGTTCGCTGTCCTTGCAATGATGGGGCATGCCGGTCTCCTCAACGCCAGTGGTGGCGTATGCCGAGGAGACTTGTCGCGGCGCCGATTTATTCCCACAGCCCGCGATCCGGCTGTTCACAGTCGCGTGATCACTGATGGTTTGGGATGATTGGCTTGGTGCTCAATCCGGCCAGCGCAAGACGCCGGAAGAATCCTTGCGGGCGGCCTTCATCGCATCGGCGGGACGGTCCTTCGCGGTCAGCACGGCACGCAACCGCTCGGCGACGATCTCGGCCTCGCCGGGATGCAGATTGCAGGGGTCGAGGAAGAAATGGCCGCGCTCGACTTCGTGGTTGCGCACGATGATCGGCGGTGAGCCAGCCGCCAGCGCCGAGGCGAGGCCAGCGGCGCTGAAGCGGCTCTCCGGCGAGATGAATATCTGCAGCCGGTCAAGCGGGTTGGCAGTCGGGTCCGGGATGATCTTGGCAAAGATGCCCGGCAGTCCCTGCAAAGCGTCCTTCCAGAGGTTGAGCGCCGCCTCCTCGCGCCGGCGGATGCCGGCGTGATCGCGCTTCTCCCAGGCTTCGAGTGCCGCCATGGTGCCGGCGATGCTTTCCTTGCCGACCTTCATGGCCCGCGCCACACCGCGGTTCTGCAGATAGGCGGCCCGCACCAGATCCTTGCGGCCGGTGACGATGCCGCTGGTCGGGCCTGAGAGGAATTTGTGGCCGCTGTAGATGACGACGTCGGCGCCGCGCGCGAGAAAACCGCGCAGATCATATTCGGACGCTGCATCGACGATCACCGGCACGCCCTTGGCGTGGCAGATCTCGCAGAATTCCTCCAGCGGCAGCATGCCGTACTGCACCGTGTGGTGGGCGACGACGTAGAGGCCGGCCGCCGTGCGCTCGTTTATCGCTTCGCGCACATGATAGTCCTGGGTGACGCTGACCGTGCCGGCGGGCACCACCCTGGCGCCGGCGACGCGGATCGACTGGTCGATCGGGGCGCCGTAATTGACGATGTGGCCGAGCTGGATGACGACCTCCGATTTGAGGTCGCCGGTGTCGTCAGGCAGGCGCTCGATGGCGAGCAGGCTGGTTCCCGTCATCGCGCCGGCGATCGCCATGCTGATGCCGCTGGCGCAGCAGGCGGTGATGAAGCCGGCCTCGCCGCCGGTGAGGCGCGCCACCACCGTGCTCGCGGCGCGCTGCAGATCGTCCATCTCCACCCATTGCGAGGCCATTTCCGCCATGGCGCTGATCGCCTCCGGAACGATGATCGATGCGCCGAGCGCGGTCATGGTGCCGGAGACATTGATGATCGGCCGCAAGCCCAGCCGTTCGCGGATGGTGGTGTTGGAGCCGGTGTCGGAATAGGTTTTCATGTGAGCGGATCCCGTGAGTGGCAGGTCAGGCGGCGATCTCGACGACCGCCTCGATTTCGACAGTGATGTTTCCAGGCAGCGAGCCGACGCCGATCGCCGAGCGGGCGTGACCGCCGATCTTGTCGAAGACATCGGCGAACAGGTCCGAACAGCCATTGACCACTTTCGGGTGGTCGCTGAAAGTTGGCGTCGCGTTGACGAAGCCGAGCAGCTTGACGACGCGCACGATGCGGCCGAGATCGCCGGCGGCGGCATGCATGACGGCCAGCAGATTGAGCCCGGTCAGGCGCGCGTGCTCATAGGCCTGCTCGACGGTGACGTCCTCGCCGACCTTGCCGGTGCAGAGCGTGCCGTCGGCGCGCAGCGGCCCCTGGCCCGACAGGAAGATCAATCGCCCGCTCTCGGCATGGGTGACGAAGTTGGCGATGGGCGTCGGCGGCTCGGGCAGCGTCAGGCCGAGTTCGGCGAGCCGGATGTAAGGCGTCATGGAAGCAGGCTCCTTGGGACGGCAACGGCCGTCCAATGTCAGAAATGCGAGGCGCGGAAGCGCGCCAGGAAGGTGCGGAGGCGCTCATTGCTGGTTTCCGCCGCCAGGATCTCCTTGGGCGGCCCGACGGCGCTGACGCCGCCATCGGCCATGAAGACGATGCGGCTCGAAGCGTCGCGGGCGAAGGCCATTTCATGCGTCACCATCAGCATGGTCATGCCGTCCTCGGCGAGGCTGCGCACCACGGCCAGCACCTCGCCGACCAGCTCAGGGTCGAGCGCCGAGGTGATCTCGTCGAGCAAAAGGATTTTCGGCTCCATCGCCACCGCGCGCGCGATGCCGACGCGCTGCTGCTGGCCGCCGGAGAGCTCGGCCGGCAGGCTGTCGGCCTTGTGGGCGAGGCCGACGCGGCCGAGCCAGTGTTCGGCGATCTGGCGCGCCTCGGCCTGGCTCTTTCCCCGCACCTTGGTCAGTCCAAGCATGATGTTGCCGGCGGCGGTGAGGTGCGGAAACAGGTTGAAGCTCTGGAACACCATGCCGGTCTCGGCGCGCATCGCGGCCAAGTCGCGTTCGCTGCGGCGCTGGCGCGTTCCGGCCTCGCGATAGCCGACCTCCTTGCCGTCGATGCGGATCGAGCCTGAGTCATAGCTTTCGAGAAAGTTTACACAGCGCAGCAGCGTGGTCTTGCCGCTGCCGGAAGGGCCGATGACGGTGACCACTTCGCCGCGCTTCACCTGAAGGCTGACGGAACGCAGCACCTCGACGGCGCCGAAGGCCTTGGAGACATCGCGCACGTCGAGCAGCGCGGGACTGGCGTTTGTGGCGTCGGACATCGTGCTATTCCCGAATGAAGGCAAAGCGCCGCTCGAGCCGCCGGCTGGCGAGCGAGAGCGCGTAGTTGACCGCGAAATAGATGAGCGCGCCGAGGATATAGAGCGGCATCGCCTCGTAGGTACGGCCGATGACCTGGTTGATGGCCTGCATTAGATCGGTGATGCCGAGCAGCGAGACCAGTGCGCTGCCCTTGACCGCGTCGGTGACGCCGTTGATCCAGGGCGGCAGGAAGCGCCTGAACGCCTGCGGGAAGATGACGGAGGTGAGCCGCTGGCGGAAGGTCAGCCCGATCGCCATCGCGGCCTCGGACTGGCCTTTCGGGATCGAGGCGACCGCGCCCCTGAGATATTCGATGACCTGCGCCGTCTTGAACAGGGTGAGTGCCAGCACGGCGGCCCAGAAGGACGGCAGATGCAGCCCGATCGCGGGCAGGCCGTAATAGACGAAGAACATCAGCACCAGGATCGGAATGCCGCGGATGGTGTCGGAGAAGATGCGCACCGCCCAGCGCAGCGGGGCGGGGCCATAGACCAGGCCGACGCCAAGCAGGACGCCGGCGACGAGCGACAGGGTGACAACCAGAAGCGACACCCAAAGGGTCACGGCGAAGCCCTTGGCGAGGAAGGGCAGGGCGTAGAGGATCTGGCTCGCCATGTCAGCGCGCCGCCCGGAACCGGCGCTCGACGAGCCTGAGCCCGAAAAGCAGGATGTAGCCGGTCAACAGATACATCGCCGTCGTCACCAGATAGACCTCGACGATGCGGAAGGTGTTGAAGTTGATCCACTGGGCGCCGAAGGTAAGTTCCGGTACCGAGATGACCGAGGCGATCGAGGTGTCCTTGAACAGCGAGATGAAGGTGTTGGACAGCGCCGGCAGCGTGATGCGCAGCATGGTCGGGAGGCGCACATGGATGAGCCTTTGCCAGGGCGTCAGGCCGATCGCCTTGCCGGCATCGAGCTGGCCGCGCGGGACGGCCTCGAGGCCCGAGCGAAACACCTCGACCAGATAGGCTCCGCTATAGGCAGACAGCGTCAGGACGAACGAGGTCGGCGCGCTGTAGGCCAGGTCGACCACGGTCGGCACACCGTAGAAGACGAGATAGACGAGCAGGATCAGCGGCACGTTGCGGATGAATTCGACATAGGCGGCGATGATCGCGCGCACGACGCGTCCGGCCGAGACGTACCAGACCGCGAGCACCAGGCCGATGACGGTGCCGATCGCAATCGAGATCATCGCAAGCTCGAGGCTGAGCAGCAGACCGCCCCACAGCTTGTCGAAATGCCGCCAGATCAGGTTGAAATTGAGGGCATAGCCCATGCGTCCGCCTCGGTGTGAGGGCCGTCGAGTGGATTGCGGAAGGGCTGGAATGCCGCCCTTCCGCGATCCGGGATCAGATGACCGGGAAGCCGGGGTGGCGTGCCGGCGGCTCCTGGCCGAAATAATCCTTGAAGGCGGCATCGTAGAGCGCCGATTCATGGCCGAACATGGCGATGGTGAAGGTCTGGTTGACGTAGGTCAGCCAGTCGAGATCGCCCTGCCGCAAGGCCGCGCCGTAGAGCATCGAATACCAGCTCTTGCCGGCGTCGAAGTATTTGTCCGGATTGCGCGAGGCGAGCCAACGCACGGTGGACAGATCGACAGCTGCCGCGTCGGCGCGCTTGGATTCCAGCGCCTGCAGCACGTTGGCCTGCGTGTCGATCTGCAGCACCTGTGCCTGCGGCAAGGCATAGTGGACGGAGCTTTCGGCATCGACATTCTGCAGGATGGAGATGCGCGTCGCCGAACCGCCGGCAAGCAGCTTGTCGAAGGTCTTGTTCTCGGCGGTGGGCAGCGTCAGCAAGGCGACGCCTTCGACGTAGTACGGTCGGCTGAAGTTGATCAGCTGCGAGCGCTGCGCCGTCATCGTCATGAACTGGATGGTGATGTCGACCTTGTTGGTGGTGACGTTGGGGATGCGCTGCGCCGGGTCCTGCATGACGAACTCGACCTTGGTCGGATCGTCGAACAGTCCTTTGGCCAGGATGCGCCCCATGGTGATGTCCATGCCGACCAGTTCGCCGGCATCGTTCTCGAAATGCCAGGGCGCGTTGGTGCTGCCGGTGCCGACGATAAGCTTGCCGCGGTCGAGCACGGTGCGCAGCAGGCTGTCGGATGCGGCCTGGGCGGCCGCCTTCTGCGCATCGACGGTTGCCAGCACGCCGGCTGTCGCCAGTCCCGCCATTCCCAATTTCAGAAAATCACGTCTTCCGGATGTGTCGTTCACGGCGACCTCCTTTCGTGTTGTGTTCCCCATGCACAGGCAAGACACACGTCGATGATTTCAAAGCGATTGTCTCTTACAAGAGACGCATGTATCCTGTACAAGACAGATACTAACACCAGGAATCGACAATGCAAGATGGCAATGCCTTGGCCGTTTCGGCCGACGAAAAGACGACCGCCTCCCGCGAGAAGGGCCTCAACCGGGTGCTTGAGATCCTGGACTTCCTGCACGCGACGCAGCGGGCGATCGGCATTGGCGACCTAGCCAAGGGGGTGAACGCACCGCGCTCGACGACCTACACGCTGGTGCGGTCGCTGGTCGACGCCGGCCTGCTGGAAATGGCGGGCGACGGCAACCGCGTCTATTTCGGCAAGAAGCTCTATCTCTATGGAATGGATTATGTGCGCGGCAACGACCTGCTGCGTCGCGGGCGCCAGGAGGTCGACCATCTGTCGCGCGAGACCGGCGAGACGTCGGAACTGTGCATGCTGCAGAGCGGCCGCTATACGATCGTCCACTCCAGCCCAGGCACCAGGCCATTCCGCATCAGCTCCGCCACCGGCCTGCAGATACCGCTGCCGTGGACCGCGTCTGGCCGGCTGCTTCTGGCGGGGCTGGAGCGGGCCGAGGTCGAAGCCATGGTGTCGGAAGACGATCTCGTGCTGCCCGACGGCCGCAAGCTGCGGCTCGACGATTTCATCGACGACATCGCCAAAGCTGGGGTGACCGGCTACTGCGTCACCTCGGGCCTGGTCGATGCCTATACGAAATGTCTTGCCGTGCCGGTCTTTTCAGCGCCGGGCAAGGTCGAGGCAACGATGTGCCTGGTGGTTCCCATCGACACCTCCGACGAGCGGACCGGCAGTCTCATCGGCCTGCTGCGCGATCGCGCGGCCAGGTTGTCGATCGGCGGATAGGGAAAGCGTTCAGGCGATGATGTCTGGAATGATCTTGTCTTCCAGCTTCATCAGCCGGTCCTTGAGCGCCAGCTTCTTCTTCTTCATGCGCTGGATTTGCAGCGGGTCGCAATTGGTGGCGATCATCGCGTTGATCGCCGCATCGAAATCGGCGTGTTCCTGCTTCAGCCGGGAAAATTCGAGGCGAATATCGGCCTGTTCCTGATCGGACATTCTCTACCGTCTGCACGTCTGCGGCGCCCAAAAACTGGGCCTGATTGGGCGGGGGTGGCAATTTCTGCCACCGGCGCGCAGGCCATATCACATTTCACCTTGTCGTGGAATGCTACCACGCAGCATTCGACATCGCAGTCGGAAGGTGGCAAAGTGTCATTGTGCCGTCACAGAACGACCTGCGGTGGACGCCCCGTGACGGCTGCAATCGAGGAAAACCATGAAAGGGAGAACCAATCATGTCTCTTGCATCCCATCTTGATGAGTTGCAGCGGAAACACGGCGACATCGAACGCGAAATCGATGACGCGATGAACCACCCGTCGGTGGACGACCTCGAAATCGTGAATCTAAAGCGACGCAAGCTGGCACTCAAGGATGCGATTGAGAAACTGAAAGCGCAACCGACCACGCATTGATGCCCGACTGACATAGCCGCCACTATGCGGTCTCCTTGCCGGCGGCAACCGCCGCCGGTGCTGTCGCTTTGATTTTCAACGCCAAGTCATAAGCCGCAGCTAGCATCCCTCCGATCCCCCTTTTTGCCCCTGGCCATAGCCGGGTCTTGTCCTGTTTCAGCTCGCCGGCTGGGATCAATTGCTGCCAGTGGCGACCTGTCGCCATTGACAAGCCATCTTTGCTCCTCCACCTCATGCCCGAACCTCAGCGCATCGGCCCCGGGGAGTGCTTGTGCGTCCGAGTGGACGCACGGGGCTTCAGAGACAAAAGGCTGCCGGCATGACCGGATATTTTTCCTTTCCCTTCCCCCGCCGCACGTCGGTCGGCGTCGATGTCGGCGGCGTGGCCGTCGGCGGCGGCGCGCCTGTCGTGGTGCAATCGATGACCAACACCGACACGGCCGACATCGATCAAACCGTCGCGCAGGTCGCGGCACTGCACCGCGCCGGCTCCGAGATCGTGCGCATCACCGTCGACCGTGACGAGAGCGCCGCCGCCGTGCCGCGCATTCACGAACGCTTGCTGCGCCTCGGGATCAATGTGCCGCTGGTCGGCGACTTCCACTATATCGGCCACAAATTGCTAGCCGACCATCCGGCTTGCGCCGAGGCACTGGCCAAATACCGCATCAATCCGGGCAATGTCGGCTTCAAGGACAAGAAGGACCGGCAGTTCACGGATATCGTCGAAATGGCGATCAAGCATGACAAGCCGGTGCGCATCGGCGTCAATTGGGGCTCGCTCGACCAGGAGCTTCTGACCCGGCTGATGGACGACAACCAGGACAAGGGTTTCCCGCTGACGGCGCAGGAAGTGATGCGCGAGGCGATCGTGCAGTCGGCTATCCTGTCGGCCGAGATGGCCGAAGAGATCGGCCTTGGCCGCGACAAGATCATCCTGTCGGCCAAGGTCAGCGGCGTGCAGGACCTGATTGCCGTCTACACCGAGCTTGCGACCCGCTCCGACCATGCGCTGCATCTCGGCCTCACCGAGGCCGGCATGGGTTCGAAAGGCATCGTCGCCTCGTCCGCCGCCATGGGCATCCTCTTGCAGCAAGGCATCGGCGACACCATCCGCATCTCGCTGACGCCGGAGCCGAACGGCGACCGCACACGCGAAGTGCAGGTGTCGCAGGAACTTTTGCAGACCATGGGGTTCCGCCAGTTCGTGCCGATCGTCGCGGCTTGCCCCGGCTGCGGCCGCACCACCTCCACCGTGTTCCAGGAGCTTGCGCAGAACATCCAGGCCGACCTGCGCAAGAACATGCCGGTGTGGCGCGAAAAATATCCCGGCGTCGAGAACCTCAAGGTCGCGGTGATGGGCTGCATCGTCAACGGCCCGGGCGAATCCAAGCATGCCGATATCGGCATTTCGCTGCCCGGCACCGGCGAGACGCCGACGGCGCCCGTCTTCGTCGACGGCAAGAAGGCGGCGACGCTGCGCGGACCGTCGATCGCGGCGGATTTCGAGAAAATGGTCGCCGACTACATCGAGCAGAGGTTTGGGCGCGGCGGCAAAGCCGCGGCGGAGTAGACGAAATGCAGCATTTCCTCAGGGTGACGCTGGTTCTGCTTTGCGCCCTGGGTTGCTCGACATCCGTTCAGGCCGATCCGCCGCAATCGGCCAAGCAGCGGCTGATCGACAAGGTCTGCAACCTGATCCAGGCCCATGCCGACCAGAACGGCCTGCCCCGGGATTTCTTTGCCCGGCTGATCTGGAAGGAAAGCCGTTTCGATCCCAATGCCGTCAGTCCCGTCGGCGCCGAAGGCATCGCCCAATTCATGCCGGGCACCGCCAAGATGCGGGGCCTCGAGAACTCCTTCGACATCAACCAGGCGATCCCGGCGTCGGCGAAATATCTCGCCGAAATGAAAACCAGCTACGGCAATCTTGGCCTGGCGGCGGCCGCCTACAATGCCGGCGAAAGCCGGGTGTCGCGCTGGCTGGGCTCGGGCGGCTTCCTGCCGATGGAGACCGAGAGCTATGTCTTCGACGTCATGGGCGAGCCGGTCGACAAGTTCACCGACCCCGCCTATGCCGGAAAAATCGAGCCGCTCGATGCCAAGACGGATTTTGCCGTCGCTTGCCGCAAACTGCCTGTCATCATGTCGCAGACCGTGGCGATGGCCTCGATCAACGTCAAACCATGGGGCGTCCAGGTGGCCGGCAATTTCCGCCGCAGTGCCGCTATCAGCCAGTGGCTCAGGGTCAGGAGCCGGTTTCCGGCGCTGCTTGCCGGCCATGATCCGGTGGTGAGCCGGGTGCGCACGCCGATCGGCCGGCGCGGCATCTATGCGGTCAGGATCGGGATCGACGATCGTGCCGCCGCCAATGTCATCTGCCAGAAATTGCAGAGCGTCGGCGGGGCGTGCGTGGTGGTGCGCAACCGGTAGGCTGGTCCGAGAGAGGCGTTTAACGATGACAGCCAGGATCGTTCTCCTCAATGGCGTCGGCAGTGCCGGCAAAAGCTCGATTGCCAGGGCGTTGCAGACAATAACCGCCGCGCCGTTCCTGCATGTCCAGATGGACAGTTTCCTCGAGATGCTGCCCGAGGCCTTGCAGAACCATGCCGATGGCTTCTCCTATGAAACCGTCCGACAGGACGGCAAACCCGCGGTCGTGATCAGGGCCGGGCCGGTGGGCGAAAAAACCCTGCGCGGCATGCGCCACGCCATTGCCGCCATGGCCGGGCAAGGCAACGACCTGATCGTCGACGATGTGCTGTGCAACGGCGAACTATCGGACTATGTCAAACTGCTGTCGGCCTTCGATCTCCATCTGGTCGGTGTGATGGCGCCGCTGCAGGTTCTGGAAGCCCGCGAGGCCCGGCGACCCGAGAGACTGCCGGGGCTGGCGCGCTGGCAATATCCCCACGTGCACGCGGGGATAAGTTACGACCTCGAAGTCGACACCAGCCTGCTTACACCGTTGGAGTGCGCCCGTCGCATCCAGCAGCGATTTCAATTATAGGCGGCGGTGAACTGGCCGGGGTTGCCTGCCTGCGATGAACGACGAGGGCAGCGGGATGTTCGACGCCTACATTATCTGCGGCACGCCGAGAACCGGCAGCACCTTGTTGTGCAAGCTCCTGGCATCCACCAGGACATCGGGCGATCCGCACTCCTTCTATCGGCGGCAGGACCTGCCGGAATGGGCCGAGGAGTGGAAACTGCCAGCCCGCGACACGATGGGCGAGCTTGAATTCGACGTTGCCTATCTCGATGCGGCAATCACCGCCGGCAAGGGCGGGACAGGCATCTTCGGCCTGCGCCTGATGCGCGAAAACCTGGATGAGCTTTCGGCGATCCTCGACCGGATTTTCCCAGGGCTGGCGTCGGACGCGGCGCGTTTCGGAAGAGCTTTTGGCCGCATTCTCTACATACATCTGTCGCGTGAGAACAAGCTTGCGCAGGCGATCTCGCTGATCAAGGCACAGCAGACCGGTCTTTGGCACATTGCGCCCGACGGCACCGAGATCGAAAGGGTCGCACCGGCGCAAGAACCCCACTATGATTTCGAGCGGATCAAAGGGGAACTCGCCAAACTCGAAGCCTATGACACGGCGTGGAACATCTGGTTCGCGGCGCAAGGCATAACGCCGCTGCGCATCGGCTACGATCGTCTCTCCGCCGATCCGGCGGCGACCTTGCTGGCCATCTGCGAGGCCCTCGGCGTTCAACCGCCGAATGCCAGGAACATCCGGCCGGGCGTCGCAAAGCTCGCCGACGAGACAAGCCTCGACTGGATGCGCCGCTATCGTCAGGACGCGGCCGGCTGAGTATGGGGCCCGAGCAAGGCCGCAGCCTCGACGGCGGCGTGGATTGCGCCTGTCGCGCATGACAAGCATTTGGGCTATAGGCCGCGGCATGACCGATCCGATCTACAATGATCCCGACTTCGTTCAGTTCTACGACATCGAGAATCAGGATGGCCGCGCCGATTTCGACTATTGCGTCGGTCTTGCCCGGGATGGCGGCTCGGTTCTCGATCTTGGTTGCGGCACGGGTCAACTGGCCGCCGAGATGGCCCAAGGGCGCAACGTCACCGGTGTCGATCCCGCATCGGCCATGCTCGATATCGCGCGACGCAGGACCGGCGGTGACAAGGTCGACTGGGTTGTCGCCGACGCGCGAACGGTGCGGCTCGGGAGACGGTTCGATCTGGTGCTGCTCACCGGTCACGTTTTCCAGGTTTTCCTGACCGACGAGGATCAGCGGGCGGTGCTGCGTACCATCGCCGAACATCTCGGTCCCGGTGGGCGCTTCGTCTTCGACACGCGAAATCCCGCCGTGGAGGCGTGGCTGGAATGGACGCCGCGGCGCTCCGAAAGGATGGTGGAGCATCCTAGCCTTGGCACGGTCAGGGCTTGGTATGATGCCGACTGGGATGCCGCCAGTGCCGTGGTCACCTATTCGACCTTCTATGAAATTCCGGGCGGCAGGCCGATTCTGGGCGCGGAATCGAAAATAGCGTTTCCGAAGAGGGAAGATCTTGCCGGGATGCTGGATGACGCCGGCCTGCTGGTGGAGCAATGGCTCGGCGACTGGCAAGGCGAACCCTATGCGGACACCTCGCCGGAAATCATCCCGATCGGTCGGCTGCGCTGATCAGGCAGCCTGGCCGGATGTATCTCACGCCGTCTTGGCCACCACCGTCTCGCTGAGCCAGGTGCCGATTTTCGTCCCCAGGCGATCGGGCGAAACCGGCTTCGGCAGATAGTCGTCCATGCCGGCATCGATGCACTTGTCGCGATCGCCCTTCAGCGCGTGCGCGGTGACGCCGATGATCGGGATGTGGCCGCCCGACGAGGTCTCGATCGCCCGGATGGCGCGGGTTGCCTCGTAGCCGTTCATCTCGGGCATCGAGACATCCATCAGGATCAGTTTCGGATGCAGCGACCGGTACATCTCGACCGCTGTACGGCCGTTGCCGGCGATGCGGTAACTCAGACCGAGCCCGTTGAGGATCTGGCCGAACACCAGCTGGTTCACCTCATTGTCCTCGGCGATGAGGATGTCGATCGGGCCGTTCGGCGTGGCGGTCGATTCCGGCGCTGCCATGACCGGCATGGCCGGGCCACGGATGACGGTGAAGGCAGGAGGAGCCGCCTGCGGGACCGGCTTCGGCTGGACCGGTTCGCGGATGAACTGCGCCTTGCCGACCTGCGAGCGGGCCTTCTGGATGACCGAGATGACCGTGCCGAGCAGGACCGCCGAGCGCGCCGGCTTGGTCAGATGCGCCGATATGCCGAAGTCGATGATCATTTTGCCGAAATCGACCTGATCGACCGAGGTCAGGATGACGATCGGAATGGCTGACAGCCGGCTGTCGGCGGCGATGGCCCGGGCGACATCGGCGCCATTCATGCCGGGCATTTGGTAATCGAGGATGATGCAGTCGACGCTGGCGCCGAGCTGGCAGGCCCGATCGAGGAAGGCCAGCCCCACCGCGCCGCTTTCGGCGGCAGCGCAGTCGAAGCTCCAACTTTTGAGCTGCTCGAGCAGGATTTCGCGGTTGACCGGATTGTCGTCGATGACCAGCACGCGCGCGCCGGTGACGTCGACCGGCACGATCGCATCACGCGCCTCGGCATGATGCACGGGAAGCGGCACCGCGAACCAGAAGACGGAGCCGCGCCCGATCTCGCTCTCGACGCCGATCTTGCCGGCCATCAGGTCGACGAGGCGGGCGGCGATGGCAAGGCCAAGGCCGGTGCCTTCGTGACGCCGGGTCGACGAGCCGTCGACCTGCGCGAATTTCTCGAACACGTTCTGCAGTTTCTCGGCCGGGATGCCGATGCCGGTGTCCTCGACGCGCAGCCTGAGCTGGACGACATCGTTGATGGTTTCGCCGCCGACATCGATCAGCACGTGGCCCTTCTCGGTGAACTTCACCGCATTGCCGACCAGATTGGTGACGATCTGCCGGAAGCGGCCGGCGTCGCCGACGACATGGGCCGGCAGGCGCGGATCGACGCGCACGATCAGTTCGAGGTTCTTCTCGGCGACGCGTGCCGAGACCAGTGTCGCTACGTCCTCGACCGCTTCGGTGAGACGGAAAGGGGCAGGGTCCAGGGTGAGCTGTCCGGCGTTGATCTTGGAGAAATCGAGGATGTCGTTGATGATGGTGAGCAGCGCATTGCCGGATTTGACGATGACGTCGGTGAAGGTCTTCTGGCGCGGGGTCAGTTCGGTCTTGGCCAGCAGTTCGGCCATGCCGAGCACGCCGTTCATCGGCGTGCGGATCTCGTGGCTCATATTGGCAAGGAATTCCGACTTGGCGCGATCGGCGGCCTCGGCCTTGAACAGGGATTCAGCCGACTGGGCAAAGGCGCGGCGGATCGCCTGCTCCATCGGCCGGAAGATCCAGAAGGCGACGATGGCCAGGACGCCGAACAACAGGCCGCTCGCCCACAACAGCAACCGGTCGCTGGACGCGTCGGCCAGATGGCGCTCTTCATCCATCGCGGTGCGGACGCGGACCAGCATCGGCTGAACGAACAGGTCGTTCTGATTGCGGATTTCCCGATAGCTCCATTCATCGGCCTTCTGCGCCACCGACATGAGATTGAAGTTGCGCACCATGTCATGCGCCGACCAGAACAAATCGCCGTTGACCGACGCGGTTTCGAGTTCGTTGAGGGTCTTGGCCGACAGGCGCGAGCGCAGCGCGGCGAACTGGGCGGTCAGCGTGTCGATCTCACCGGTCAGGCGTTCGGAATGGTCGCGGGCCGAAGCGGTCAGCGCATCGCGCGTTTCGTTGCGCCAGGCGGAACCGGTGGTCTCGGCGAAGCTGGTGGCGTTGCGCAGGTCGCGGGTGAAGACGACGAGGTTGCTGCTCAGTGCGTCAACCTCATGACGGAAGGAATTGACACGGTTGAGCGCAACCATGATGGCCGCGGAAGCCAGTGCGAAAATCAGCAATCCTGAAAGATAGCGAATCCGGACAAACCGGATGAAGGAAGAATATTCCGGCATGCGCAACCCCAACACATACGCATTATTTTAACGACCGGGATTACGCTTCATTTACATTAAGATTTCGTTCGCGCGACCGCCGCGATTGCTCGTTCGTACGGCGATGGGGCGATCAGATCGACGCGGTGATGCCGCCGTCGACATAGAGGATATGGCCGTTGACGAAGGACGAGGCGTCGGAGGCCAGGAACACGCAGGCTCCGACCAGTTCCTCCACCTTGCCCCAGCGGCCGGCCGGGGTGCGCTTTTCGAGCCAGCCGCTGAAAGCCGGATCGGCGACAAGGGCGGCATTCAGCGGCGTGTCGAAATAGCCGGGGGCGATGGCGTTGCATTGCAGGCCGTGTTTGGCCCAGTCCGTCGCCATGCCCTTGGTCAGGTTGCCGACCGCGCCCTTCGTCGCCGTGTAAGGGGCGATGCCGGGGCGGGCGAGTGCGGTCTGCACGGAGGCGATGTTGATGATCTTGCCGCGGCCGCGGCTGATCATGTGGCGCGCGACCGCCTGGCCGACATGGAAGACGCTGGCGACATTGGTCTGCAGCAGCCGCTCGAAAGCATCGGCGGGAAAATCTTCGAGCGGCGTGCGGAACTGCATGCCGGCATTGTTGACCAATATGTCGATGGGGCCGCCGGACAGCTCGAAATTGTCGATCGCGGAACGGACCCCGTCATGATCGGTCGCGTCGAAAACAAGTGTTTGCGCCCCGGGGATCTGCGCCGCCGCGGCGCCGAGCTTGGCTGCGTCGCGGCCGTTGAGGATCACGTTCGCGCCGGCTTGCGCCAGGCCCTTGGCAAGAGCGAACCCAATGCCTTGCGACGAGCCGGTTACGAGCGCCCGGCGCCCGCTGAGATCGAACAGATTGGCCGGCATCGAAGCTAATCTCCCGTTTGTCTCTCAACCCGCACCGACATCGGCGGGCACTCAGCTGTTGCGCGTCGCGATGAAGGTCGCAGCCTGCTTCAGCAGTGCCGCCTGGTCGCCAAAGCGGTCGAGCAGCGCGTGCGCCTGCCCGACAAGACCGTGCAACTGGCTGCGCGCCCAGTTCGCGCCATGCAGCGCCACCAGTGTTCCCTTGCCGGCTGCGGCATCCTTGCCGGTCGCCTTGCCCATCTGGCTGGCGTCGGCGGTCAGGTCGAGCAGGTCGTCGGCAAGCTGGAAGGCAAGGCCGATGGCCGAGCCGAATTCGGCCAGTCTTTGGCGGTCCTCGGCCGCAGTGCCAGCGATGATGGCGCCGGCCTCGCAGGCGAAGCGGATCAGCGCGCCAGTCTTCATCGCCTGCAGCGTTATGATGCCTGCCTCGTCGGGCGGCGTCTGCTCGGCTTCGAGGTCGAGCTTCTGGCCACCGACCATGCCGCCGGCTCCGGCCGCACGGGCAAGCGCCAGCACCAAGGCCACCCGCCGCTCCGCCGGCAGCACGGTTGCCTCGCCGGCGACGATGTCGAAGGCCAGCGTCAGCAAGGCGTCGCCGGCCAGGATCGCGGTTGCCTCGTCGAAGGCCTTGTGCACTGTCGGCTGGCCACGGCGCAGATCATCGTCATCCATCGCCGGCAAATCGTCATGGATCAGCGAATAGCAATGCACGCATTCGAGTGCCGCCGCGACGCGCAGTGCTGCTTCGCCGTCGGCGGAGAAAAGGGCAGCACTTTCCATGACCAGGAAGGGGCGCAGGCGCTTGCCGCCGTTCAGCACGCCATGGCGCATCGCCGCCATCAGGCGATCGGGCCGCGCGATCTCGCCCGAAAGCGGGCGATCGTCGAGCAAGCGCCGCAGCAGCACCTCGACGGCCGCTGCCCGCCTGATGAGCGCCATTTCGAACGCCATTTCGTCGTCATTCGTCATGGTCGGGACCGGTAGCCGACACTCAGACGTTGCGCAAGAAGGCAAGCGCCATTATGCCGGAGCGAGGAGAAGCACGGGTTGGGCGGCTTGGCGGAACCGATCGTCGATCATGAAACCGAAAAGCTGGACATGGCGACGAGATCGCGCGGCTTGAACCGCCGCGGTCTCAGGCGCTGGGTCCGGCGCGGCCTTGTCGTGGCCGCGGTGCTGGCGCTCATCCCGACAGTGCTGACCTTCCTTTACCTACCGTCCTTCGTGCACCCAGTATCGACGCTGATGCTGAAGGACCTGGCGACTTTCTCCGGCTATGACCGGCGCTGGGTGTCGATCGACGATGTCGCGCCGGTTCTGGCCCATTCCGTCATCATGTCGGAGGACGGGCAGTTCTGCTTCCACCGCGGCGTCGATCTCGGCGAATTGCGCGGCGTCGTCGACGATGCGCTGGCCGGCGAGGCGACGCGCGGCGCCTCGACCATCACCATGCAGACGGTGAAGAACCTTTTTCTCTGGTCGCGCCCACTGGGCTCGGTGCGCAAGGTCGTCGAACTGCCGCTGGCGGTCTATTTCGACGCGGTGATGTCGAAGCGCCGCATCATGGAGATCTATCTCAACATCGCCGAATGGGGGCCGGGCATCTACGGCATCGAGGCGGCGGCGCAGCACCATTTCGGCATTCCGGCAAAACAGCTGTCGCGCCGGCAGGCCGCACTTCTCGCCGTCACCTTGCCCAATCCGATCGCCCGCAATCCGGCCAAACCCGGGCCGGGCCTCAGACGGCTCGCCAATCTGATCGAGCGGCGCGCCGGCCGCTCCGGCGCCTATGTCGGCTGTCTGGAGTAGGGCGTGTCGATGTTCAGGTGATCCCGGCCTGCAAACGGCTGACACCTGCGCTTCCGGCGCTCACGTACTTCAAGTACGCTCCGCTCCGGTTCTCGGTATCCTCGTTTTCGACTCGGCCTGACCTGAACCTCACCACGCCCTAGCCTAGCCGACTCAAAAAAATTCATGGCAGCGCTGGCCAAAACGGTGTCAGGCGTGTATAGGCACCCGACTTTCTCAGATTTAGGCCCCGACATGGCCCTTTCACGAGGGCGGGCGGGGCTTTTGACCATGTAGTGGAGCATATCCATGGCCGTTCCGAAACGCAAAACCTCTCCGTCCAAGCGCGGCATGCGCCGCTCGGCCGACGCCCTCAAGGCCCCGACCTATGTCGAGGACAAGAATTCCGGCGAAATGCGCCGTCCGCATCACATCGACCTGAAGACCGGCATGTATCGCGGTCGCCAGGTGCTGACCCCCAAGGAAAGCTGAAACCAGCTTTTTTGAAGGATTGAGTTACAAAGGACCGGCCTCTGGCCGGTCTTTTTGCGTTTGGCGAACCTTAACGGGCTCGGGCTACGACCTCCATCCCGAGGATCCTGATCGGCAGCTTGAAGCTGCCTCCAGCGGCGTGGCCAAGCGTGTCGGATTGGCGCGCCGCTTGATCCTCTCTGCCTGACGACCATCGACGCGACTTCCCCAAATCAAACTCAGCTTTCCAGCATCATTGCGACCATTGAATCCTGTGCTCGTTGTTTTTCGACGCGGGTGGGATTGTCATGGATGGTTTCTTATGCAATTTTCTTAATAATAGTCGGAAATCGACACCAATGGGGAATTACATGTGGGATTTCGTCAGCACGAGTGATCTCGACGACACCGAGCAGGCGGTGCTTTCCCAGCTCAAGGTCGATGGACGGATGTCGAGCGTCGATATTGCTAAGCGCATCGGCGTCACCGAAGCGACAGTGCGGCGCAAGATGGCGCGCGTCCTCGAGGATCCGGACATCTGCATCCAGGCGGTCGTGCGCCCCTTGCGCAGCGATGTCGGCATCGCTGCCATTGTTGGGTTCGACGTCGACCGCGAGCACATCATCAGCGTCGCCCGGAAACTGTCGGAATACTCGTTCGTCGACAGCGTCTACGCCATGACCGGGCCGTTCGACATCATCATCCAACTCACTTTGCCATCGACGACCAGCCTGCACGACTTCCTCGTCAGCGAACTGGCGAACGTTCCCGGAATCAAGGATTCCGAGAGCTACATGATCGGCCGCGTGTTCAAGCACTCAGGCCGGGCCTACCAGCGCAGCAAAACCGAAGAAAAAAAAGAGGGTAACAATGGGTGAGTTCCTGTCCGCATCGCGCCGCCGCGTCCTGTCTCTGCTTGCCGCCGCGCCGCTCTTCCTGTCCTTCGCATCCGCCGCTCATGCCGATGGGCTGGTCGACCAGATCAAGCAGCGCGGCACAATCGTCGTCGGCACCGAGGCTGCCTTCGAACCGTTCGAGTTCGTCCGTGACGGCCAGATCGTGGGCTACAACAAGGACATTCTTGACTACGTCGTCAGCCAGCTCGGCGTGAAGCTCGACCAGCTCAATTTGCCCTTCCAGGGCCTGCTGCCGGGCCTGCTGGCCAAGAAGTTCGACCTGATGGCGACGTCGACCGGCATCAACGCCGAGCGGGCGGCGAAATACGCCTACACAAGGCCGACGGGCTCGTTCGAGAACGTCATCGTCGTTCGTGCCGACGAGGAGCGCATAAAGAAACCCGAAGACATCAACGGCATGGTGGTAGCGACGCAGCTTGCTTCTTCAGTGCAGCCGGTCATCGAGGCCTATGACAAGGAGCTCAAGGACAAGGGCGGCAAGGGGGTCGGCGAGCTGAAGCTGTTCACCTCCTTCCCCGAGACGCATGTCGCTCTCGCCTCCGGCCAGGTCGATGCAATCGTCATCGCCTCGCCTTCGGCGGCGGTGCTGATGAAGAACGTCCCGGACACCTACAAGGTGGTCGGCTCGATCGGCGAGTTCTCCTACCTGTCCTGGGTGGTACGGCCGGAGGACAAGGACCTGCGTGAATTCATCAACGCCAAGATCGGCGAGCTGAAGGACAGCGGCAAGTTGAAGGAGCTGCAGCTGAAATGGTTCGGCTTCGAAATGAAGACGCCAGACCAGGGCTATCTTCCGCCCGGCGCGCTCTGAGCTCTTGCGACCCCTGAACTTGTCTGGCGCGGCGCAAGCGATGGGCTGTCGTGGCCATCGACGGCGCCAGGCGATGCTCCTCCGTTCGAGCTGAAAAATGCTTCATTTTTCAAAGACGCTGACCTTCCTGCCGCAATTCTTCACCGGCGCCGGCATCACGCTCGGCGTCTCGGCGCTGGGGTTCATCGTCGGCACAGTGATCGGCTTCGGCCTGCTCGCCTGCGGCCGGTCGCGCTGGCGGGTGGTCCGCTGGATCGGCGCGCTCTACACCAGCTTCATCCGTGGCACGCCACTGATCGTGCAGATTTTCGTCGTCTACTACGTGCTGCCGGGCCTGGTCGGCATCGACTTGCCGCCGCTTCTGGCGGGCGTTCTGGCGCTCAGCTTCAACAGCGCGGCCTTCGTCGCCGAAATCCTGCGTGCCGGGCTGACCCGCATTCCCGCCGGCCAGTATGAGGCGGCCAAGGCGCTCGGCCTGAAGCCTGTCGTGACCTGGTTCAAGATCATCATGCCGCAGTTGTTCCGCGCCATCATTCCGCCGATGGTCAACGAGTTCACCATGCTGGTGAAGGCCTCGTCCATCCTGTCGGTGATCGCGGTGGTCGAGCTGACCCGCACCGCGCAAAACATCATGAATGTCCCGGCATCTGGAGCGCAAGGCGGAGGGAGCGCGCGCATGACGTTCGACTTCTCCGTCATCGCGGACAATTGGCAGATCCTAGCCAAGGGCTTTGGCACCACGGTGCTGATGTGCACCGTGTCGCTGCCGCTCGGCTTCGCGCTCGGGGTCGTGCTGGCGCTGGTCAAGTTGAGGGGCGGGCGGCTGCCGGCTGCCGTCGTCTCGGCCTACGTCGAAATCTTCCGCAACATCCCGTTCCTGATCCAGATCTTCCTCCTGTTCTATGCCCTGCCGATGTTCGGCATCCGGCTTTCGCCGGTAGTGGTTTCGATCGGCGCGCTGTCGGCCTATGCCAGCGCCTATTCCGCTGAGATCATCAGAGGCGCGATCCAGTCCATCTCTTATGGCCAGGTCGAAGCCGGCTATGCGTTGGGGCTGCGCTACCTCACCATCTTCCGCAAGATACTGATACCGCAGGTGCTCGGCTACATCCTGCCGGCCGCCACCAATCTCACCATCACGCTGATCAAGGAATCGGCAATCCTGTCGGCGATCACGGTTCCCGAACTCACCTACATGGCCCAGAACATCATCGGCCGCACCTTCTCGCCGGTGGAGATCTTCACCGCCATCGCATTGCTGTACTGGGGTTTGACCGCCCTCGTCGCGGCAGTCTCTCGCAGCCTGGAGCACAGGCTGCAGCCGCATCTCGCAGCCCGCCATGGCGCCTGATCCAAAAGCCTTCAATGCAGAGGAGACCCCATGTCCAAACTCACCACCTCGCCTCGCGATGTCTTCCAGACATTCCTGAACTTCCCGCTGGTCGAGGATCTCGACACGCTGAAGGCCGATGTAGCCATCATTGGCATGCCCTATGGCGATCCCTATACGATCGACGAGCTGATCAACGACCAGACCAACGCGCCGACGGCGGTGCGGCGCGCCTCGCAGCGCATCAGCCAGGGGCTCGACCGCTATGATTTCGACATTGGCGGGCCGGTCTTCGCCGGCCAGGACATCAAGGTGGTCGATGTCGGCGACGTGCCCGGCAATGCCGCGGATCATGTCGGGCACTACAAGAGAGCTGAGGCGGCGATCCGAAAGATCCGCGCCGCCGGCGCCCTGCCGATAACCATTGGCGGCGACCATGGCATTCCGATCCCGATCTTCCGTGCGTTCGACGGCGAAGGCCCGATCACGCTGGTGCAGCTCGACGCCCATCTCGACTGGCGCGACAATGTCAACGGCGTTAAGGAGGGTTATTCCAGCACCATCCGCCGGGCCTCGGAGATGGCGCATATCAAGCACATCTTTCAGGTCGGCATTCGTGGCCAGGGCAGCGCACGCACCGAAGAGGTTGAGGCGGCCCGCGCCTACGGCGCCAACATCATCACCACCAATGAATGGCAGGATATCGGTACAGCGGCGCTGCTCAAACGCATTCCAGACGGCGGCCGCTACTACCTCACCATCGATGCCGACGGACTTGACCCGGCGGTTATGCCGGCGGTTGAGGGGCCGCAGCCGGGCGGCATCAGCTACCGCCAGACGATCGAGCTGATCCAGGGGCTGGTCGGCAAGGGCCGTCTCGTCGGCATGGATATCGTCGAAATCGCGCCGGCGCGCGATGTCAACGAGATCACCTCGATGACGGCGGGCCATATCATCCTCAATGTCATCGGGGCCGCCGTGCGCGCCGGGTACTTCAAGCGCTGAGCCTCTGGCTCAAGCTTGCACCATGTCGACCGGGCAACCGGCTGACATGGTTGTTGCATCCGGTCTTCGACCGTGTTTGCGGCTTCGCACGAAAAATCTTGACGGCGTGGCTGTGGCGCATTCTACAGAAGGTGCCCCCATATGGAGACGCCAGATGTTCGGTGCCGTCCCGCTCTTGATCGTGCCTTTCATTCTCTACAATCTTGGCCTGCTCGGAATTTTCGGCGGCGGCGACGACCCGTGGGGGAGCGAGATCTTCTCGTTCCGCATGATGTCGGGCGGGGTGTTCTCGATGACGCTCGGCGACCTGATGATACTGATCGCGCTGATCTTCCTGTTCCTCGAAATGGTGAAGTCGGCGCGCACGACCAGCGCCTCGATCATGGACCATCTCCTGTCGACGCTGGTCTTCGTCGCCTTCCTGGTCGAATTCCTGCTGGTCAAGGGCGCGGCGCACTCGATCTTCTTCACGCTGATGATCATCGCGCTGTTCGACGTGATGGCCGGGTTCGCGGTGTCGATGCGGTCGGCGAGCCGCGACATCAATTTGAATTAGGTCCTCAGCGCAGACGTTTGGCTGGCGCTTGCGCTGACAGTCGGCGGAAACGTCCATCGGGTCGTCATCCTGGGGCGTAGCAAGGAGCGTAGCGACGCAGCGCAGACCCCAGGATCCATGCCGGGACTCCGAAGCGTCGCCACGGTCCAGAATTCTTCTCCGCTGTACCCGTCAGCAAGGTCGCGGAATGGATCCTCGGGTCTCCGCGACGGAGCTTCGCTCCAGCTCCGCCCGTGGATGACGAAGTTTCAGCCCGGATCCGCGGTGAAACCGGCGGCCTCGATGCCGGCGATGGCCGCGGCCTCGTCATTGTCCGACGTGTCGCCCGAAATGCCAACGGCGCCAATGATAGTGCCGTCCTTGTCACGGATCAGCACGCCGCCGACAACCGGCAGCACACGTCCACCCGACACGTCCGAGATGCCGGCGACCAGATGCGGGCGCTCCTTGGCGAAGGCCTCGACCTTGCGCGAGCCCATGCCGATGGCCAGCGCGCCATAGGCCTTGCCCGCCGACATTTGCGGGCGCAGGAACGAGGCGCCGTCCTGGCGCTCGAAGGCGACCAGATGGCCGCCAGCGTCAAGGACTGAGACGCCGAGCGGCTTGAGCTTGAGTTCAGCGCCCTTGGCGAAGGCGGCATCGATGATTTGCCGGGCCTTTTCGAGCGGCAGTGCGGTCATGGCAATCTCCTGTTGGGAAGGGGACAATCATCGACGGTCAGCCGGCCGAAGCAATCCCGGTTTCGGTTGAAATTGCTTCTTGTGAAGCGGTGGGATGAGGGGCCGCTGCCGCCAGGGTGGTGCCGGCGAGCGACTGGATCGACAGGCGAACGGTGTCGGCGGGTCAGGCCGGGTTGCCGAAGGGCCGTGCGGCTATTTCTTCTTGGCGCGGGCAGGCTTCTTGGCGGGCGCCGCCGGCGCGTTGGCTAGGTCTTCGGCTTCCTTGGCCAGCCGCAGAGCCCGCAGCTTGTCGGTCTTGGCCTTGCGGGCGTCGCTCTCGGCGGCATATTCCGCCATCGCCTTCTGGCGGACGGTGGCCGCCTCTTCCTGGTTCTTGAAGCGCAGATCGGCGCGCGCGCGGGCGGCATCCCGAGAGTTCTCAACCAAGACCTTATCCAATCCCGTGAATTGTGGTTTCTGCTTCTTCTAGCAGAGCCGGCCTCGAAACGGGGGAAAATAGTTGGTTAGGCGGCCGGGCTGGCGCCGAGAGCCTTGCCGGCGACCACGGCTTGATAGGCGGCCTGCAGGGTCACACGGACAGAAGGACCGGATGCCGTGTCGAGCGCCATACCCAGATGCTCATGGCGCAACTCGTCCATGAATTTCTCCCACATTGGCGGTCCGCCCTTTTCCAGCAGTTCGGCGCGGATCGAGAGTTCCTCGCTGGTTGGCAGCCAGACGCGGCCCCAAGCGCCGAGATGGGCCAGGATCGGCACCAGCGTGATGGCCATCTCGGTCAGGCTGTAGATCGCCTTCTGCTTGTGACTGGGATCGTCGGCCTTGGTCAGCATGCCCAACTCCATCAGCCGCTTCAGCCGGTCGGCGAGGATGTTGGAGGCGATGCCTTCGATCGATCCGTTGAGCAGTTCGCGGAAATGCCGCCTGCCGCCAAAAATCATGTCGCGAAGGATGATCAGGCTCCAGCGGTCGCCGAACACTTCCAGCGACAGGTTGATCGGGCAGCCGGACCGGCGATCGAGGCTCATTCGATTCTCTCCACGCAAAACCAGTTGCATTATCGTATCAGTTTTATTATGGTGCAACCGATTGCAAAATGCAATCAGATTAGGAGACTGAGTGATGACGACGATCAATCGCCCCGAGATCAAATCCGAAGTCTTCGGCGATCCCGAAAATCCCGCGCTGCTTTTGATCATGGGCGCGATGGCCTCGATGCTGTGGTGGCCGGAGGCGTTTTGCCGGGAGCTGGCGGATGCCGGCTTGTATGTGATCCGCTACGACAATCGCGATACCGGCCGTTCGACCAAATATCCGCCCGGCAAGCCGCCCTACACATTCGACGACATGGCGGACGATGCGATTGGTGTGCTCGACAGCCACGGCATCGGGAAGGCCCATGTCGCCGGCATGTCGATGGGCGGCATGATCGCGCAACTCGTGGCGCTCAAGCACCCCTCCCGTGTCGCGTCGCTGACGGTGATCAGCAGTTCGCCGGTGGGGATGGACACTTCGCATCTGCCGCAGACAACCGACGCCTATATCGAGCACTCGGCCGCGGGCGCCGATGTCGACTGGTCGGACTGCGGCCAGGTGATCGATTTCGTGGTCAAGGATGCGCGGGCGATCGCCAGCACCATACATCCGTTCGACGAAGCCCGGATGAGAGCCTTCATCGAACAGGACTACGACCGCTCCGGCGGGTTCCTGAGCGCAACCAATCATTTTTCACTCAAGGGTGGCGATGCGTGGAAGGGGCGGTTGCCGGGGATGGCCGCGCCACTGCTGATCATCCATGGCACTTCAGATCCGATCTTTCCGGTCGAACATGGCGAGGCGCTGGCCAAAACGGTCGCCGGCGCGAAACTCCTTCGTATCGCGGGCGGCGGCCATGAGCTTCATCCGCAAGACTGGCCCGACATAGAAGCCGCCATCGTCGCCCATATCAGGTCCAACTGAACCATCGCAGGCGGTCTTGACGGGCAAGGCATGTCGCAATAGTTAAGTAAATGCTTCAGTGTTGATCTCCCGATCGACGAACCACGAAACAGAAGAGCAAAGAATGTCCCTGACGCTGCATTTCCATCCGCTGGCCTCTTTCTGCTGGAAGCCGCTGATCGCGCTCTACGAGAACGCCACCGCCTTCAACCCGGTCATCGTCGATCTCGGCGACGAGCACTCGCGAGCGGCTTTCCTGAAGATATCGCCGAGCGGCAAGATGCCGGCGCTGCGCGATGATGCGCGCGGCCGCACGGTGCTGGAATCGACCATCGTCGTGGAATATCTGGCCGCGCACTATCCGGGGCCGGTCGAACTCGTTCCCGCCGACATTGACCTGGCGCTGGCGGTCCGCCAAGCCGACCGCTTCTATGATTTCTATGTGCAGGAGCCGATGCAGAAGATCGTTGGCGACCGGTTGCGACCGCAAGACAAAACCGATCCGTTCGGCGTCGAGCAGGCGCGCGGCCAGCTGCGCAATTCCTACGCATCGTCGAGCAGGAGATGCAGTCGAAGACCTGGGCGGTGGGCGACGCCTTCAGCCTGGCCGATTGCGCGGCGTCTCCGGCACTCTTCTATGCCAACAAGGTCGAGCCGTTCGGTGACAAATATCCCGCCGTGAAGCGCTATCACGACCGCCTGCTGCAGCGCCCTGCCTTTGCCAGGGTGATCGAGGAGGCGCAGCCCTACTTCAAGTTCTTCCCCTACAATGACGGCTGACCGCGATGCTCCACGATCCCGCCCAGCTCGACCTGATGTTCCAGGCGCTTGCCGATCCGGCGCGGCGGCAAATGGTCGACCGGCTGTCGCGCGGTCCGGCCTCGGTCACCCAGCTGGCCGAGCCGCTGGCAATGTCGCTGTCGGCTGTCGTCCAGCATCTCAATCTTCTGGAAGCAAGCGGCCTGGTGCGCACGCAGAAGGTTGGACGGGTGCGGACTTGCCAGATCGAGCCCAAGGCGCTGAGGGCGGCCGAGCACTGGATCAACGAGCGGCGCCTCTCCTGGGAACGCCGGCTGGATCGGCTCGGCGATTTTCTGGCGGAAACCAAAGACGAAAACTGAAGGAGGCCATTATGACCGAACCATCGGTGACCCACGCAACAATCGTGCTGGAGCGCATCTACGAAGCCTCGCCGGCGCGGGTGTTCCAGGCCCTTGCCGACCCACAGGCGCGCGCCCGCTGGGGAACGCCGTCGAAAAATGTCGACCTGGTCTACGACAAGGCCGATTTCCGTGTCGGCGGGCTGGATATCAGCCGCTGCGGGCCGCGCGGCAGCCTGATTTACCGCGTCGAGACCCGCTACATCGATATCGAGCCGGAGCAACGCATCGTTTCGACCGAGCTCGTTTGCGAGGGTTGGAACCGGCTTTCCGTCTCGCTGGTCACGGTCGAGCTTCAGCCAGTGGGGACGTCAACGCGGCTGGTGCTGACCGACCAGATCGCGGCCTTTGGCGGCAAGGACATGATCGCCGGCAGCCAGGCAGGGTTTAGCGCTGCGCTGGACAATCTGGCGGTGGAACTCCGGCATCAGCCGGTTGATGCCTGAAGCCTAAGGGCCGGCAGGACCTATTTCGGCAAACCAGTTTACCAACAAGGACCCAGACATGATCGAACGATCCGTCGTCCATTCCACCTTCATCATAGAGCGTCTCTATCCGGCGGCGCCGTCGAAAGTCTTCTTCGCGCTCAGCAACGCGGACGCCAAGCGGCGCTGGTTCACCGATCCCGACAATCCGATGCCGGGCCGTTTTCAAATGGACTTTCGCATCGGCGGCAAGGAGGTCAATGCCGGCGGGCCGAAAGATGGCCCGATCCACGTCTACACAGCCACCTATCAGGACATCGTGCCGGACCAGCGCATCGTCTACAGCTATGACATGCTGTTCGGCGAAACCCGCATCTCCGTGTCGCTGGCCACGATCGAACTTTTTGCCGACGGCAAGGGCACGCGGCTGGTGCTGACCGAGCAGGGCGCTTTCCTCGATGGTCACGACACATCGTCGTCGCGCGAGCACGGGACCGGAGTGTTGCTCGATTTGCTCGGCGCTTTTCTGAACGAGAAGACCTGAAAGTGGCTGATCGCTCGCCCGCCAGAAACGGTCAGGCTTCCCAGAATTGATCGAGCCAGATGTTGAGTCTCAGGAAGCCGGCATTGCTTACCGTGTAAACGCGCCGCGTGCCTTCAGCCTTGGCGTTGACCAGTCCGGCGTCGAGCAACACTTTCAGATGCTGTGACACGGCCGGGCGTGAGACTGGAAGTCCGGACGCCAACTCGTTGACGGTCTTCGGACCGCGTCGAAGTTCTTCCAGAAGGTGGCGCCGATTGGGGTCGGCGATCGCCATGAAGGCGTCGGAAAACATCATGCCTCATTTGTGAGGCAAAGTTTTTCGAATCTCAACTGTCCACTTCTGCTTTTCTTCTTGGATCAAGCCGCAATGCCTCCGGCGTCACCGAGCGGTCGGCCGGCTGCGTCTTGAAGGCGTCGCGATCGCCGATCGGCACCGGGGCGCGGCGGCTGATGCGCAGCAGCGTGTAGCCTGCCAATGACAGATGTGCGAAGGCGGTCGCCAGGAACAGGCCCTCCGGGCGCATCCAGCCCATCAGCGCCGCCGCCAGCAAAGGCCCGATCATGGTGCCGAAGCCGTAAAGCAGCAGCAGTCCGCCGGACACCTTGACGAAGTCCTCGGCACGGGCGTGGTCGTTGGCATGCGCTACGGCGATCGAATAGAGCGTATAGGCGAAAGCGCCGTAAGCGGCGGTGAAGACGATGACGAAGATGCCGGAGCGCGGTTGAAACAGGAAGATCAGGAGCGCGAACAGCGCCGCGCCGAAAGCAGCACCGGCCAATACGAAACGCCGGTCGGTCTTGTCGGAGAGACGCCCGGCCGGCAGCTGCATGGCGGCACCGGCGACGACGACAAGGCTCATCATCAAGGCGATCTCGGCGGTGGAAATGCCGATGCGGGCGCCATAGACCGCACCCAGCGTGCCCCAGGCACCGTTGGCGATGCCGATCAAAACGCAGGCGATGGCCGATACCGGCGAGTTGGCGTAGAGCCCCTTGACGTCGAGCTTGACGTCCTGCAGCGGCTTGGGGTGCGACGCCGTCGAAACCGCGGTCGGGATCAGCGACAGGCAGAACAGTATGCCGGTGATCATGAACAGTGACGCCGATTTCACGTCGCCGCCGGCGACGATCATCTGGCCGCCCATGATCGAGGCATAGGTGACCATCATATAGAGGCCGAAGACGGTGCCGCGGTTCTCGTTGGTGGCCTTCTCGTTCAGCCAGCTTTCGATGACCATGAAGGCGCCGGCCATGGTGAAGCCGGTAAAGGCACGCAGCAGGATCCAGACATATTCATCGATGATCAGGCCTGTGAGCAGGGCCACGATGGCGCCGGACGCGGCGAAGGCGCCGAAGGCGCGTACATGCCCGGCGCGGCGCACGATGCGCGGGGCAAAGAAGCAGCCGGTGACGAAGCCGCCGGCCCAGGCCGTGCCCATCAGGCCGAGCGATGCGGTGGAGAACCCTTCCACCTGGCCGCGCAGGGGAAGCAGCAGCCCATGCAGACCCGATGCCGCCAGCAGGAAGGCAGTGCCGCGAAGCAGGGAGAGGATCGGTCGGTAGGATGCGAGCATTTATTGATCCGGCTGGACTCTGGAGGGACTCAAGGTCTGAAGACAGTCGCATTCGGGCTTTTCGGCGGCGGGGCTGTTCCACCGGTCTGCCTATCCGCGGCGGAACAGTGCCTCGGCGGCCGATTTGGTGTTGTCCTTGGCCTTGAGCTCCGCCTCCAGCCTGGCGATTTCGTCGCGAAGGATGCCGACGCGCTCCGACAGTTCACCGACGGAAAGCAGCGACAGGTCCTGCCCGATCTCGTGCGGGCGCGCCTTCTTCTTGGGTTCGTCGTCGAAGATCGCCATCGTTGCTCCTCCTCCGCCACACCAGATTGGCCATTTGCCTGATTTGGCAATCAGCATACATAGGGCAAGGGCGTCGATGCAAACAGCCGGTAGGAATGCGGCGAGGAAAGACGGGAAACTTCATGGCGAGCGGACAAAGAATTCCGGCAAGGATGACGGCAATCGCGATCTCGGAACCGGGTGGCCCACGGGTGCTGAAACCGGAAACGCGCGATGTGCCGCAGCCCGGCCCGGGCGAGATCCTGATCAAGGTTCATGCCGCCGGCGTCAACCGGCCCGATGTGCAGCAGCGCAAGGGCGCCTATCCACCGCCGCCCGGCGCATCGGACCTTCCGGGCCTCGAAGTGTCGGGCGAAGTGGCTGCCCTTGGCGACGAGATATCGCGCTGGCGCATCGGCGACCGGGTGTGCGCGCTCACCCCCGGCGGCGGCTATGCCGAATATGTCAAGGTTCATACCGGCAGCGTGCTGCCGCTGCCCGCCGGTTTCACCCACACGGAAGCAGCGGCCGTGCCGGAAAACTATTTCACCGTCTGGCACAATGTGTTCGAACGCGGCGGCCTGACGAAGGGCGAGACGCTGCTGGTGCATGGCGGCTCGTCGGGCATCGGCACGACGGCGATCCAACTGGCCTCGGCCTTCGGCGCCTATGTCATCACCACCGCCGGATCCAGGGAGAAATGCGACGCCTGCCTGAAGCTCGGCGCCGACCGGGCGATCAACTACCGCGAGGAGGATTTCGTCACGGCGGTCAAGGAGGCCACGGAAGGCAAGGGCGCCAATGTCATCCTCGACATGGTCGGTGGCGACTATGTCCAGCGAAACTACGAGGCGGCGGCGGTCGAGGGCCGCATCGTCCAGATCGCCGTGCAGGCTGGTGCCGTCGCCAGCGCCGATTTTTCCAAGATCATGGTCAAGCGGCTGACCCATACGGGGTCGACGCTCAGGCCGCGCACCGTCGAGTTCAAGGCGGCGATCGCGGCGGCACTGGAGGCACAGGTGTGGCCACTGCTCGGCACGCGCAAGGTCGCACCCGTCATGGACATGATCTACCCGCTGACCGATGCCTGGCGCGCGCATGAGCGGATGGAAGAGGGCGAGCATATCGGCAAGATCGTGCTCGACGTCGGCTAGGACGTATCGATATTCCGGTGAGGCCGGCCTGCAAATGGCTAATACCTGCGCTTCCGGTGCTCGCGTACGAAAAGTACGCTCCGCTCCGGTTCTCGGTACCAACCATTTTCGACTCGGCCTGACCGGAATCTCGACACGTCCTGGGACAGCGCCCTTCGCCCCTGCCTACAAGATGAACAGAGGCTTAATGGTGCAATGCAGCATTTGCATCATTGCTATGCAAAATCGGCCGTTCAAGTCCTCATCGATGATCACTATCTGTGCAGCATCGAAACGAACACCCCATCAGGAGGACTACCATGAACCCGATCCGCGCTTACCGTAACTGGCGCATGTACAACGAGACCGTGCGCGAACTGAACCGTCTCAACGCCCGTCAGCTCAGCGATCTCGGCATCAACCGCGCCGACATCGAACGGATCGCCCGCCAGGCGATCTGATATCAAGCATGACCCGGCCGCAGGGCCGGGCTCATGTTGAGAAGTAGAGCCGTCGCAGACGTTCCCCGTTTCCGGTTCCGAGCCCGCTGGACCTTGTCCAGCGGGTTTTGTCTTTTTGGGACCAGTGCAATTGCCTGGCGATTCCAGGAGCGCGCGCGGCACTTGCGCGGCCTGCCCAAAAGTGCGGGTCCCCTTGGCTAATGTCGCTGGCGGCCCAGCCATCCGAACGTGCTTGCCTGCTCCCGAACCCATCGGAGCGGCCGCGCTTCCAAAAACATTGCGAAACGGCAAGGGAACGGTTATACAGGCCGCGAATTTCCCATTTTGGTGGCTCTAAACCACCGCCCGCGCGGGAACGCGGGCGAACGAGAAGGATTTTTCTAATGGCCAATACGCTGTTGATGCCCAAGGCGACCGCCGTCTGGCTGGTCGACAACACCGCGCTCTCCTTCGAGCAGATCGCGCAGTTCTGTGGGCTGCATCCGCTCGAGGTCAAGGCGATCGCCGACGGCGAATCGGCGCAAGGCATCAAGGGCATGGACCCGATCATGACCGGCCAGCTGACTCGCGACGAGATCGCGCGCGCCGAGAAGGACCCGAACCAGCGCCTGAAGCTTTCCGACCCTAAGGTGCGGGTGCCGGAATCCAAGCGCAAAGGCCCGCGCTACACGCCGCTGTCGAAGCGCCAGGACCGGCCGAACGCCATCCTGTGGCTGGTGCGCAATCATCCCGAACTCAAGGACGCGCAGATTTCGCGTCTCGTCGGCACCACCAAGTCGACGATCGAGCAGATCCGCGAACGCAAGCACTGGAATTCGGCCAATCTGCAGCCGATGGATCCTGTGACGCTGGGTCTCGCCTCGCAGATCGACCTCGACATGGAAGTCAACCGCGCCTCGCGCGGCCGCGAACAGGCGCAGCCGGTCGGCGACACGCTGCTGCCGGCGGCCCTGACCGAGCGGCTGGTTCCGGCCCCCGAAAAGCCGAAGGACGAGGATGCCGAACTCGACGCCAGCGCCGTGTTCGCCAAGCTCTCGGCGCTGAAGTCGAAGAACGAAGACGCTGACGACGAGTAAGGTCTGCGACAGTCCAAAAAAAAGCCCGCTTCGAGCGGGCTTTTTTATTCCATATGCAATCTCAGTTTCGCGCCACGCGGTCCGGCGTCATACCGTAATCCTCGCTGCGCTCCACGGCCCGGTAGAAGTCGGCAAGCTGCTTGCCGCGCTCCGGCTTGAAGATGCGGCCGGCGATCACCACCGAGGCGATGCGGTCGATGCGGAAGGCGCGGAAGTCGTCGCGCATCTCGCACCAGGCGACCAACGTCCACACCTTGCCCCAGAACCACAGGCCGAGCGGCCTGATGTCGCGCGCGGTGCCGCGCCCGGCCTCGTCGCAATAGTCGATGGTCAGCACCTGGCGCTTTTCGACAGCACGCTCGATCAGATCGATCGCCTCGCGGGCGGCGTCGCTGACCACCCACATTGGCGTGTGGATCTCGGTACGGGCGATGCGGTCCTTCTCGGCATCGGGCAGCACCGCGCCGATCTTGACCAGCGCCTCGTCGGCGGCCCGTGCCATGGCGGCGCCGCCAAAGGCGCGCACCATGCGCGCACCGGCAACCAGCGCCACGATCTCGTCACGCGTGAACATCAGCGGCGGAAGATCGAAACCCTCCCTCATCATGTAGCCGACGCCGGCCTCGCCGTCGATCGGCACTCCCGTCGACTGCAGGTCGGCAATGTCGCGATAGATCGTTCGCTCGGAAACCTCGAGCCACGTGCCGAGCTTCTGGGCGGTGACCAGACGGCCACCCCGCAGATGCTGCACGATCTGAAAAAGCCTGTCGGCGCGGCGCATCGTTTGCTTCCCCAGTGTTGTTGCTGGAGCGTCTCCTGGACCGGAGCCGCTTCCAGACGGCATTCATTACGGTTTCAGTCCTTCGCGCTTGCGCTGCGCGGCGACGAATTCCGCGCCAAAGGACAGTTTCTTCGTTGTCGGCGTCTTCGCATCGAGTACGCGCCAGAAGGGCGCGATGTCGCTCATCGTCATGCCGCGCTCAAGGTCTTCCTTGGCGGCCTCGGCAACCGTGCGCAGATGATAGCCAATAGTCACCGGACATGTCACTTCGGCGCCGTGTTCGATGGCAAGGGCCGTGCGCAACGCGCGGACATCCATCTCGACGCCTTTCGGAATCGAACGGATGAAAGTATCGACCTGGCGCGCGGTAGGCACCAACATCGGCTGGCCTTCGACCACGTCACCCACCGTGCGTGGCGTCGGTTTCACGCCGTGGATGCCAGGCGTGTTCAGCCTGTCGTTCCAGCTCTTCATCGATCTTTCTCTCGGCCGGCCATGCGCATTATCCCACCATCGCACGTCTCTCCTGACAGCATACTGTCAGGAGGCTTCAGCATATTCCCTGGCAAACAACGTCCGCATCTGCGCGAGATCGCCGCCTCGTTCGGGATAGAGCGTCTTCAGAAAGGCAAGGGCAAAGGTGCCAGGCGCCGAACCCGGCGCGGACACGATCTTGCCATCGGCGACCGCATGCGGCACGTCCTGATAGTTGCTGTCGCCGGCATAACCGGCTTCGTGTCCGTTGATCCAGTCGCGGCGATTGCTGGTATGTTTGGCTTGTTCGAACATGCCAGCCCGGGCCAGTGCCAGCGTACCGGCGCAGATGCCGCCGACGACGCCGCCGCGCGTTGCAACGGCATTGAGCAGTTGAGCGACATCCGGCGGCGTCTTGCCCGCCCATTGGTCGGAACCGATGACGGCGACTGCGTCGAGATCGGCATTCTCGTCGACGCCGGCCGAACGGTCGGGCGTCAGCCGAAAGCCGCTGATCCCGGTCACCGGCTTGCCTCCAGGGGTCAATGACACGGCACGAGCACCGAACCACTCAACCGCCGAGGCTGCCAGCAAGCCGTATTCCCAGTCGGCAAAACCTTCGATGAAGACGAAGCCGATTGTCTTCTGATCAGGCATAAGCTCGCTCCGTCCCCCAACGCGCCGCGTCTTTGTTTTCATGCATGTCGCACCCCCAAAACCGGAGGCCACTTTTGGGCGACATGCATTGATATCTGGGCATTGGCGCGCGCCATGTCCAATATCGATGTCGAAAAATTCGCCTCAATTGCCGCGGGAGCGACGTTCCGCATACATATCGGGCCAGCCGATATCCTTGCGAATGTCCGCGGGCAGCGCGTTCATGAAACGCTGCGTGCGAATTTCGTTGCGGATGGTGCGAACCTTGCCGACATAGTGCTGCATGCCGCGCAGGATGGTGAAACCGTTCATGGCTATTCTCCTCTCTCTAACTGGAGGCAGTATCGCACACCCCTCCTGACAGCAGTCTGTCAGGAGGGTGGCAGGGCGCGCGGCGATCGTTCCGGCTGGTGGAAATTGTCCTCAGCCCGTGATCTTCGGCCCAGTTGCGAATGGAGGATTGTTCACCGCGAGGCTGCCTACGGAGCATCATTGTTCAGTTGGAGACGACGGACTGTCGGGATAGGCGACCTTCAGCGAGGTGACCGGAGTTCTGATATGAAGGGAGAAAATTCTTCCCCAAAACCAGGGAGACGACCATGAGCCTGCAACTGACAGGAATCCACCATCTGACCGCCATCACCGCCAACGCTCCTGGCAATCTTCATTTCTATACGAAGGTGCTGGGCTTGCGGCTGGTCAAGAAGACGGTGAACCAGGACGACACGTCGGCCTATCACCTTTTCTATGCCGACGGCGAAGCGACGCCAGGCACCGACCTGACCTTCTTCGACTGGCCGGTTGGCCGCGAACGGCGCGGTACCCACAGCATCGCGCGGACCAGCCTAAGGGTCGGCAGCCCGGAGAGCCTGGCCTGGTGGAAGCAGCACCTGGCCGGCGAAGGCATCGTGACAGGAGAGATTGCCGACATCGGCGGCTATCCGTCGTTCGATTTCGAGGATCCCGAAGGCCAGCGCCTGCGGCTCGTCAGCGATGGCGGCAAGGGTGGCAGCCATCCCTGGGCGCAAAGCCCGGTGCCGGCCGATTATCAGATCCGCGGGCTCGGGCCGATCGTCATCAGCGTCCCCGACATCACAAACACCGAGGCGGTGCTGACCAGGGTGATGAACATGCGCAAGGGCCGCGACTATGCTTCGCCGGATGGCGAAGGCCAGGTCCATGTCTTCGAAATGGGCGCTGGCGGGCCGGCGGCGGAGCTTCATGTCGCCGTGCAGCCCGGGCAGGCTCCCGCAAGGCAAGGCGCCGGTGCGGTTCACCATGTCGCCTTCAGGGCGCCGGACCAGGAGACGCTGCATCAATGGACCGCCCGTCTGGCCGAATTCCGCCTGCCGTCTAGCGGCGAGGTCGAGCGCTATTACTTCCGCTCACTCTATTTCCGTGAGCCCAACGGCATCCTGTTCGAGATCGCCACAGACGGGCCGGGTTTCACCGCCGACGAGCCGCTGGAAACGCTGGGCGAAAGCCTGGCCCTGCCGCCGTTCCTCGAACCGAAGCGCGCCTCGATCGAAGCCGGCCTTAAGCCGGTGAAGTAGATCGCCGCCTGAAAGGTGGGCGCCGCGTTTCCGGTTCGGGACGCGGCCCCTGTTCTTTCCCAGAGATCGAACAAGGCGCTTTGACAGCCGGCAACGTTGCTGATCAAAAGCGGCATGACGAAACTCCTCGCCCTTGTCATCATCGGCTTCATGGTGATCCAGCTGATCAAACCGATCGGCTGGCCAGGGCTCAAGCGCCGCGGCGATTTCTGGAAGCTGGCGCTGCTGGCCATGGCCGCAATCTCGCTGGCGGCCGTGCTCGGGCATTTGACATAGGTCTGCAGGCCGCATCGGCCGTCGGTGTTCAGCTGGCGAGCACCAGGCCGACGAGATGCTCGGCCCAGGCGCGGTAGCCCGCCTCCGAGGCGTGGAAGCCGTCCGAGGCGAAACCCTGTTCGGGATTGGTGATCGGCAGGCGCGGGGCCGGCACCGCGCCGCGCTCCAGGCAAAGCCGTTCACCCATCCGGTTCATCGCGGTGGCGCGGATTTCGAGGATCTTGCCGAGCAGCGGCGGCATGGCCGGCGCCCGCGTGAACTCCAGCACCGGCGACCACACGACGCGTGCCTCCGGCCATTTGGCGCGCAGGCCATAGAGCAAGCCGCCGAACTCCTTCTTGAAGCGCGGCACCGAATGAAAATTCTTGGTGTCGTTGGTGCCGATGGCCAGCACGATATGCGTCCATGGGTCGGCCGACAGGTTGGGCAGGACATGGTCGCGGATCTGGCCCGATGTCGCCGAATTGAAGCCGGCGGCGCGCCAGCGCACGGCGCGGCCGGTGCGCTGCGCAATCAGCATGGCGAGCTGCGCGGCAAGCCCGTCCTCCGAATTGCCGATGCCGACCGAGGCAGCCGAGGAGTCGCCCAGCACCAGAAGCGAGATATCAGGCGCCTTGCCAGCGAGTTCGTGCATGACCGGTCCCTGTGCCGGCAGCATGCGCGTGGTGCGGCGGCGCACGCCGAGCCCTTGCCAGACATAGACGGGGAAGGCGAGCCAGGTGAGAGAGGCCGGGAAGCGCATGGTGGAACCGTGGAATGATCTGCGGCAGGCTTAGCGCATGTTTGGGCCGAGGTGAACGGATCCTTGCATGGCCGGCCGGTGCCCTAGGGGTATATGTCGTCCTGTTGGGACCTGTTCCCATATTCATCGTGCAGCCGCACCCAGTCCATGAAGGTCCCGTAAGGACCGGTCTCGTCACGACCTTTCGGAGCGATGTCGAGATACTGATAGGCGCCGATGAACTGCTCGCTGCCGCGGGCGCGCGACATGAAGGTCAGGAAGATGTCACCGGTTTCGCCCTTGTAGAAGACAGTGGTGCCGGGCAAGTCCTTCGACGTCAGCACCGGTGTTTCGAAATTGTAGACCGCTTCGCCGGATGCGATCTGTTTGTCGGTGAAGGACACCTGCATATCGAAGTTGAAGTCGGACGCATAGGAAGACACCCAGTCGAATGTCCAGCCCATGCGCTGCTTGTAAGGCAGCAGCTCGGCCAGCGGCGCCCGCGATATGGTGACAAGCGACACGTCATGATGCCTGAGATGCCGGTTGGCGCCATCGATATGGTCGGCGACGAAGGCACAGCTTTCGCAGTGATGGGTGGAACCTGGCGCGAACACGAAGTGGTAGACGATCAACTGGCTGCGGTTGGCGAAAAGCTCGGCCAGTTTCTTCGGCCCTTGCTCCGTCTCAAAGACGTAGTCCTTCCTTAGTTTCAGCCAGGGCAGTTCCCGCCGCTCGGCCGCAACACGTTCCCGCAACCGCGTCAGTTCCTTTTCACGCGCCAGATGCCCCTTGTGCGCCTGGAACCAGTCCTCGCGTGAAACGACCTTGTTGCGATGCATGAACCTCTCCCTGTCTCTCATCCCAAGGACGTTCGGGACGAGCGCAAACCGACATCGCCGGCAACGCCCAGAGGAAATAAGGATGAGGAGGTCTTCCCCCAAATCGCAGACAACGAAAACCCGGGCGCGTTGGCCCGGGTTTGAACGGTGACGGAAGCGGTGTGCTCAGGCGGCCTGTTCGAGGCTCGCCTTCCATTTTCCGAGTGCGGCCAGATAGTTCATGTGGGCGCGATGGGTGAAGGCGGCCTGGCCGGCGGCGACGTTCGACGCCTTGCCGCTCCATGCCTTCTGCGGGGCAGCCTGCAGCGCGCGGCCATAGGAGAAGGTCAGCTTCCACGGATGCGGCCCGATGGCATTGATGGCGTTGAGGTTGGCGGTTGCCTCCTCGTCCTCCTGGCCGCCGGAGAGGAAGGCGATGCCCGGGACCGCCGCCGGCACCGTCTCGCGGAACAGTTTTATGGTCATCTCGGCGACTTTTTCGGGACTGTCCACCGTGCCCGACTTCTTGCCCGACAGCACCATGTTGGGCTTGAGGATCGTGCCTTCCAGCACGACGCGCGCCGCATGGAGTTCATCATAGAGTTTGATCAGCGTCGCCTTCGAGACCTCGTAGCAGGTGCCGATGTCGTGGGCGCCGTCCATCAGCACTTCCGGCTCGACGATCGGCACGATGCCGGCTTCCTGGCAAAGGGCGGCATAGCGGGCGAGCGCATGGGTATTCGCGCTGATCGAATTGGTCGAAGGCACGCCCTTGCCGGTATCGATGTCGATCACCGCGCGCCATTTGGCGAAGCGGGCGCCGAGCTTGTAGTAGTCGGCAAGGCGCTCGCGCAGGCCGTCGAGGCCCTCGGTGACGGTGTCGCCGGGAAAGCCGGCCAGCGGTTTGGCGCCAGCATCGACCTTGATGCCGGGGATGGCGCCTGATGCCTTGATGATGTCGACCAGAGGCGTGCCATCGGCGGCCTTCTGGCGGATGGTTTCGTCATAGAGGATGACGCCGGAAATGTATTTGGTCATCGCGTCCTTGGCGCGGAACATCATCTCGCGATAGTCGCGGCGACTGTCGGCTGTCGATTCGACGCCGATGACATCGAAGCGCTTCTTGATGGTGCCGGAACTTTCGTCGGCGGCCAGCAGGCCCTTGCCGTTGGCCACGATCGCGGCGGCTATGTCTTCGAGACGTTCGCTCATTATGCTTCTCCTGAAAGGGGTTCGTTCCGCGCTTAGCGGAAGTCTACCGCCAAAGGAATGGCATCGGAAAGCTCGAATCGATTGAAAGTCCCGGGCGCCTCTTTGTGTTGATTGCCTTGCTTGTTCCAGCCGCATTTCTGTGGCGCCAGGCGTTTCCGCCTGGCTGCAAAATGCGCTTCAGTCTTGACGCAATTCCCAAGGGAAAGCGCTACGCGCTTTTCCCGGGAAAACCGTTCACAGTTTTCCCGGAACTGCTTACCGCTTCAGCACGTCGACGCCGGGCAGCGGCTTGCCTTCCATCCACTCCAGGAAGGCGCCGCCGGCGGTCGAGACATAGGTGAAGTCGTCGGCGACGCCAGCGTGGTTGAGGGCCGCCACCGTATCGCCGCCGCCGGCGACGGAGACCAGCTTGCCGGCCTTGGTGCGCGCGGCCGCGTGTTTTGCCGCCGCCACCGTGGCGTGATCGAACGGCTCGATCTCGAAGGCACCGAGCGGGCCGTTCCAGACCAGCGTCGCGGCGCGGTCGATCCATTCGCCGATCGTCTTCACGGTCTTCTCGCCGACATCGAGGATCATGCCATCGGCCGGGACTTCGGAGATGGCGACGGTCTCGCAGGCGGCGCCCGCCTTGAATTCCTTGGCGACGACACCGTCGACCGGCAGGATGATGGCGCAGCCGGCTTCGGCAGCCTCGATCATGATCTGCTTGGCAGTGGCGGCAAGGTCATGCTCGCACAGCGACTTGCCGACATTGGTGCCGCGCGCGGCAAGGAAGGTGTTGGCCATGCCGCCGCCGATGACCAGCGCGTCGACCTTCTTCACCAGGTTCATCAAAAGGTCGATCTTGGTCGAGACCTTGGCGCCGCCGACGATGGCGACGACCGGGCGGACCGGGTTGCCCAGACCCTTCTCCAGCGCTTCGAGCTCGGCCTGCATGGTGCGGCCAGCAAAGGAAGGCAACAGACGCGCCAGCCCTTCTGTGGAAGAGTGGGCGCGGTGCGCCGCGGAAAAGGCGTCGTTGACGAAAATGTCGCCATTGGCCGCGAGCCGCTCGCTGAAGGCCGGGTCGTTCTTTTCCTCGGCCTTGTAGAAGCGGGTGTTTTCGAAGAGCAGCACGTCGCCCTTGTTCATGGCCGCGACGGCACTTCCCGCTGTGTCGCCGACGCAATCCGAGGCAAAGCCGACGGGGCGGCCGAGCACCTCGGCGGTTGCCCTGGCGATCGGCTCCAGCGAGAATTCCGGCGATGGCCCATCCTTAGGCCGGCCGAAATGGGCAAGCAGGATGACCTTGGCGCCCTTGCCCGACAGTTCGGCGATGGTCGGCGCGATGCGTTCGATGCGGGTGGCGTCGGTGACCTTGCCGTCGGCGACGGGAACGTTGAGGTCGACGCGCACCAGCACGCGCTTGCCGCTGATGTTGCCGATATCGTCCAGGGTCTTGAAGGCGGCCATGCGGGTTCCTTTCCTCGGGAAAATCGCGGGGACCATACCCCGCATCGGTGCCGATGCAAGGCTTTGGCCGCGATGCGGCGCGAAATTTTGAGGCGGGCGGGAACATAGTCCGTGAAGATCGCCCGGTATGACGGGGCAGGGCCAGCGATCGCCCTTCTCAGCTCCCGGTCGTGGCTTTTTCAACCGGCGGCTTGGGGGCGTCTTCGGCCTGTGCCGCCGCTTCCTGCGTCTCGGTCGGCTTGCGCCAATTGCGGATGAAGGCGCCGAGGCGGTCGCCCATCTCGCCGGCACTCAGGAACACCGGCACCCGCGCCACCGGCGCGGTCGGCTCGAAGGAAAGACCGAGACCCGTGATCCTGCCCTTGTCGTCGACATCCCTGACGATCAGCTCGATCGAGCCGATCAGCACGCGATCGGCATATTCGGCATGGCCGCCGAGCCGCGCCGTGACCAGAGCGCCGACGGTGAGCTTCTGCTCCGCCTCGGTCAGGCCCGGTGCGTAGGCGGCTTCCAGTTCGGCGCCGGAGCGTGCCGGGTCGACGGCGAAGGCGCCGAAGAAATCGGCATCTTCCGGGTCGACCACCGCGCGGCTGGCGAATAGCTTGTCGAGCAGGCGCGGATAGCGGTCCGGCACGAAAATGTAGACCTGGTCGCCGGCGGCGAGGCGGCCCATGTCCTGGAAACGCATGGAGCGGCCGTCGCGCAGCACCAGGGAGGGCCGCGCCCAGCGCGGAATGCGCTCGCCGCGCGCCACCGGGCTGCCATGCGCCACGCGATAGGCAAGGAGCTCGTGGTGGGCGGAGCCGGGGAGTTCGAGTTCGACCTTGTCGAGTGGGCCAAGGCGGGCCGGCACGATGAGGCCAAGGCGACGCGCCAGCGGGCCGACCGTCCAGCCCTGGATGACAAGCGACACCAGCACGATGATGAAGGCGGCGTTGAAGATGGTACGGCCGTTTTCCAGCCCGCCAAGCAATGGGGTGATGGCGAGCAGGATCGAGACGGCGCCGCGCAGGCCGACCCAGGAGACGAAGGCGACTTCGGGGCGCGGCAGGCGGAACGGGATCAGGCAGAGCCAGACAGCGATCGGGCGGGCGATAAACATCAGGAAAAGGCCAAGCGCTATCGCCGGCACCATGATCGCCGGAAATTGCGAAGGGGTGGCGAACAGGCCGAGGATCAGGAACATGATGATCTGCGCCAGCCATGACATGCCGTCCTGGAAACGCTTCAGGATGGTGACGGCGCGGATGTCGGAATTGCCGGCAATGAGGCCGGCGATATAGACCGCCAAGAAACCGGAGCCGCCGATGGCGCCGGCGGCGGCGAAGACCATCAGCGACAGCGTCAGCACGAAGATCGGCAGCAGGCCGTGGTCGAGATTGAGCCGGTCGACGAGACGCACGATGGCAAGGCCGCCGAGTGCGCCGACGACGGCGCCAAGGCCCATATTGACGAGGAAGCCGAGGATCAGGCTGGTGACCAGGACATTGGTTTCGGGGTTGGCATGGGCGGCGATGACCTCGACCAGGGTGATGGTCAGGAAGATGGCGATCGGGTCGTTGGTGCCGGATTCCACTTCGAGCGTCGAGCGCACGCGCTCACGCAGATTGATCTCGCCGGCGCGCAGCAGGAAGAACACCGCCGCGGCGTCGGTCGAAGCGACGGCGGCGCCGAGCAGGAAGGATTCCAGCCAGGTAAGGTCAAGCAGATAGTAGGCCGCGGCGCCGAACAGGCCCGTGGTGAGAAGCACGCCGAAGGTCGCCAGCGACAGCGCCGGGCCGGCCGCCTGCCGCAAGGCGTTGAGCGGCGTGCCGAAGCCGGAATCGAACAGGATGACCGCCAGCGCCAGTGAGCCGGCAAAATAGGCGATGCGGGCATTGTCGAATTCGATGCCGAGGCCGTCGGTTCCGGTGGCGAGCCCGATGCAAAGAAAGAGCAGCAGGAGGGGGGCACCGAAGCGGAAGGCGATCAGGCTCGAAAACGCGGCGGCGACAACGAGCGCCGTGCCGACCAGCGTGACGAGATAGATCGCATGCTCCATCCGTGATTTGCCCCTCAAATTCCTTTGTCTTCTCGCTTTACGGGAGAGTGGGGCGAAGGCATGGCCAGTGCAAGGCGCGGGGGTGGTTTTTTGGGGCGAGCCGTTGATTTTCCGGTGGTTCGGCGTTGCTGCTCAGGCAAATGAAAAACGCCCGGACGAAGCCGGGCGTTTCAGGTGTCGAGAAGACGGGTCCGCGATCAGGCGATGGTCTTGCCGAAGGCGACGGCGGTGTCGCCCATGCGGTTGGAGAAGCCCCACTCATTGTCGTACCAGGACAGCACCGAAACGAAGTTGCCGTCCATCACCTTCGTCTGGTCGAGCGCCATGATCGAGGAACGCGGATCATGGTTGAAGTCGATCGAGACATTCGGGTGATGGGTGACGCCGAGAATGCCCTTCAGCTTGCCGTTGGAGGCGGCGATGACCGCTTCGTTGATTTCCTGCACCGTGGTGGCGCGCTTGGCGATGAACTTGAAGTCGACGACCGAAACGTTCGGGGTCGGCACGCGGATCGAGATGCCGTCGAGCTTGCCCTTGAGGTCGGGGAGCACGAGGCCGATCGCCTTGGCCGCACCGGTCGAGGTCGGAATCTGCGACAGGGCCGCTGCACGGGCGCGGTAGAGATCCTTGTGCATGGTGTCCAGCGTCGGCTGGTCGCCGGTGTAGGAATGGATGGTCGTCATCATGCCTTTTTCGATGCCGACCGTCTCGTGCAGCACGGCGGCCAGCGGCGCCAGGCAGTTGGTGGTGCAGGACGCGTTCGAGATGACGATATGGTCCTTGCTCAGCTTGTCGTGGTTGATGCCGTAGACCACGGTCAGGTCGGCGCCATCGGCAGGTGCGGAGACCAGAACGCGCTTGGCGCCGGCGGTCAGGTGCGCGGCGGCCTTGTCGCGGGCGGTGAAGATGCCGGTGCATTCGAGCGCGATGTCGACGCCGAGCTCCTTCCACGGCAGCTGCGTCGGATCCTTGATGGCGGTGACCTTGAACTTTTCCTTTCCGACGGTGATCTGATCGCCGGACACCGACACTTCATGCGGGAAACGGCCGTGCACGCTGTCGTAGCGCAGCAGGTGCGCATTGGTCTCGACCGGGCCGAGATCGTTGACGGCGACGACGTCGATGTCCTTGCGGCCGGATTCATGGATGGCGCGCAGGATGTTGCGGCCGATGCGGCCGAATCCGTTGATGGCAACTCTGACGGTCATTTCTCTCTCCCTGGGAGCTGGAAGGCTGACGATGGGTCCGCAGCTTCATAGCGGCGGACGGCCAAAGAATCCAGCCAAAGCGACGCAGATTTAAATCGATTAGGTTGGGCCAGTCCGGCGAAATCGCTTTGCGCGGCTTCGCCGGGGCATTTTTGTTTTGTGCATGCCGTTACCCCAAAACCGCGACACGGTTTTGGGCGACGTGCACGGCCTTACTTGGCGTGCAGGCGGGCTTCCGCCGCCTTGGCCGCCGCCTCGGCGGTGATGCCGAAATGCGGGTAAAGCTGTTCGATCGTGCCCGAGGCGCCGAAGCCGGTCATGCCGACGAAGATGCCGTCCGAGCCGATGAGATGATCCCAGCCCTGGCGGATGCCGGCTTCGATCGCCATCTTGATCGGCGCGTTGCCGATCGTCTTCTTGCGATAGTCGTCGCTCTGCTTGTCGAACAGTTCGAAGCAAGGCACCGACACGACGCGGGTCGGGTGGCCGTGCTTCTCGAGCAGGTCGCGGGCGCCGAGCGCGATCTCGACCTCGGAGCCGGTGGCGAAGATCGTCACCGCCGCCTCGCCGCTGGCCGCGGCCAGTTCGTAAGCGCCCTGGCTGCTGAGGTTGTTGGCCGAATGCTCGGTGCGCACGGTCGGCAGGTTCTGTCGGGTCAGCGCCAGCGTCGACGGCGTCTTTTCGGATTCGAGCGCGATCTGCCAGCATTCCGCGGTCTCCACCGCGTCGGCGGGGCGGAAGACATTGTGGTTGGGAATGGCGCGCAGGGCCGCCAGGTGCTCGACCGGCTGGTGGGTCGGGCCGTCTTCGCCCAGACCAATGGAATCATGGGTCATGACGAAGATCGAGCGGATGCCCATCAGCGAGGACAGCCGCATCGACGGGCGGGCATAGTCGGAGAAGCACATGAAGGTACCGCCATAGGCGATGAGGCCGCCATGCAGCGTCAGGCCGTTGATGGCCGCCGCCATGCCGTGCTCGCGGATGCCGTAGTGGACATAGCGCTGGCCGTAATCGTCCGGCGTGATGTTTTTGGTCTGGCTGGTCTTGGTGTTGTTGGAGCCGGTCAGGTCGGCGGAGCCGCCGATGGTCTCCGGCACGGCGCCGTTGATGACCTCAAGCGCCATTTCCGACGATTTGCGGGTGGCGACCTTCGGCTTGTCGGCCGAGAGCTTCTTCTTGTAGTCGGCGATGACGGCGTCGAAATTGGACGGCAGCTTGCCGGCGAGGCGGCGCTCGAACTCGGCCTTCAGCTTCGGCTCTGCCTTGGCGAGACGGCCTTCCCAGTCGGCGCGCGGCTTGGCACCGGCCTTGCCGGCGGCGCGCCAGGCATCGAGGATGTCGGCCGGAATCTCGAAGGGCGGCGATTCCCAGTTGAAGAACTTGCGCGCGCCGGCGATCTCGTCGGCACCGAGCGGCGAGCCGTGCGCCTTGTTGGTGCCGGCCTTGGTCGGGGCGCCGAAGCCGATGGTCGTCTTGCAGGCGATCATCGTCGGCTTGTCGGAATGGCGGGCCGCCTCGATGGCATAGGCGATGGCTTCCGGATCGGTGCCGTCGATATGGCTGGCGTTCCAGCCGGAGGCCTGGAAGCGAGCGACCTGGTCGGTGTTGTCGGCGAGCGAAACCGGGCCGTCGATCGAGATGTTATTGTTGTCCCAGAAGACGATCAGCTTGTTGAGCTTGAGATGCCCCGCCAACGCGATGGCTTCCTGGGAAACGCCTTCCATCAGGCAGCCGTCGCCGGCCAGCACATAGGTGTAATGGCTGACCAGGTCGTTGCCGAAGGCAGCGTTCATGATGCGCTCGCCGAGCGCGAAGCCGACCGAATTGGCGAGGCCCTGGCCGAGCGGGCCGGTCGTCGTCTCGATGCCGGTGGCGTGGCCGTATTCGGGATGGCCGGCGGTCTTGGAGCCGAGTTGGCGGAAGTGCTTGATCTGGTCGAGGGTCATGTCCTCGTAACCGGTCAGATGCAGCAGCGAATAGAGCAACATCGAGCCATGGCCCGCCGACAGGATGAAGCGGTCGCGGTCGGGCCAGTGCGGGGCCTTGGGATCGTACTTCAGGAAGCGGGTGAACAGCACCGTGGCAATGTCGGCGCAGCCCATGGGCAGGCCGGGATGGCCGGAATTGGCCTTCTCGACGGCATCCATGGAGAGAAAGCGGATCGCATTGGCCATCCGGTCATGTTGTTCACGCGACGTCATGGTTCCTCCAAAGGTGGGGGTTTGGGGGCTTGGGAGCGCCCTTGAAAAGGTGCGCGACACATAGCAGGCGCGGGCTTTTAGTCAACAAATCGGGCGCAGATTTGCCGGTCTTGTGATGCTGACTGTGGCCCTACATTAGCGTTAGCAGGGGACAGTCGCGAGAGCTTTGTTGACGTTGCCTTCACCCGGTGCCTAATGTTTCAGGGATAACGCGTTCTGAACGCGAACGATTCGGTGATGGGCAGGGCACAGGACGAAGGCCATGACCGGGGAAACCACACTCAAGGAAGTCATCGCCAGGCTGGGCAAGGCCATCGAGGGGCTGGAAAACGCCGTCGCGGCCAAGCTGGAGCATGAACGCGATTACTCGGAAGCCGAGGCCGAGGTGCAGCGGATGAATGCCGACCGCTCCAGGCTGGCGCAGGAACTCGACAATTCCGAAGCGCGCGCCGAACGGCTGGAGGACGCCAACAAGGAAGTATCGCGACGGCTGGTGACCGCCATGGAAACCATCCGCGCCGTGTTGGACAGATAGGAGCTGGCCCATGGCACAGGTCACGGTTTCAATCGACGGCAAACAGTATCGGATGGCCTGCGACGAAGGCCAGGAAGAGCATCTGATCGACCTCGCCGAACGCTTCGACCGTTATGTCTCGCATCTGAAGGATTCTTTCGGTGAGATCGGCGACCAGCGGCTGACCGTCATGGCCGGCATCATGGTGATGGACGAACTCTCGGAACTGCAGAAGCGCGTCAAGGGCATGGAAAGCGAAGTGCTGACCTTACGCAAGACGCGCGACGAGGCGCTGACCAAGGCCGACAAGAGCGACAGCGTGCTGACCAACGCGCTTGGCGCGCTGGCGCAGCGGATGGAAGACCTCGCCACGTCGCTGGCCGTGAAATCCTAGACTTTCGCGACGCCGACAGCGAAATTTCCATATTCCCCAAGAAATGGCGAAAATTTTTCGCGGCCTGCATCACTGCCGGCGACCGCACCGTTTTGAAGGTCGCCGATGGAGTGGTAAAAGGGTGGCCGCCCGCCAACGAGCGGCATTCACAGGGGTAGGAACCATGAGCCTTCGTATCAACGACATCGCGCCGGATTTCACGGCCGAGACCACGCAGGGGACGATCAGCTTTCACGACTGGATCGGTGACGGTTGGGCAATCCTCTTCAGCCACCCGAAGAATTTCACACCGGTCTGCACCACCGAGCTCGGCACGATGGCCGGGCTGGAAGGCGAGTTCAAGAAACGCAACGTCAAGATCATCGGCATCTCCGTCGATCCGGTTGCGAGCCACGACAAATGGCAGGCCGACATCAAGACGGCGACCGGCCAGACGGTGCACTATCCGCTGATCGGCGACAAGGACCTCAAGGTCGCCAAGCTCTACGACATGCTGCCCGCCGGCGCCGGTGAGACCTCCGAAGGCCGCACGCCGGCCGACAACGCCACCGTGCGCTCGGTCTATGTCATCGGGCCGGACAAGAAGATCAAGCTGGTGCTGACCTATCCGATGACCACGGGCCGCAACTTCGACGAGATCCTGCGCGCGGTCGATTCCATGCAGCTCACCGCCAAGCATCAGGTGGCGACGCCGGCAAACTGGAAGCAGGGTGAGGACGTCATCATCACCGCTGCCGTTTCCAACGAAGATGCGATCAAGCGTTTCGGCGCCTTTGAGACCATCCTGCCTTATCTCAGGAAGACCAAACAGCCGTCCGCCTGAAGCGGACGCCGGAACGGTTTTTGCCTTTTCCGCCCTTGCGGGCCAAGTCATGCTTGACTGGCCCGCAAGGGTGGACAACCATACTCCTGTTGGAGCCTGGCGGAGAAAAACGTTCCTGCTGGCTGGGTTGGGGAGTTCGGTTTGGACTTGGCTTTGGCAAAACCTGAGGTCAGGGGCTTTTACGACAAGCCGACCGGTGCCATTCAGTATGTCGTCACCGATCCGGCGACAAGGCGATGCGCCATCATCGATCCGATCCTCGACTTCGACGAGAAATCCGGCGCGACGGGTACGAAGAGCGCGGATGCCCTGCTCGATTTCGTCGGGGAGAACGGGCTGAAGCCCGAGTGGATCCTCGACACCCATCCGCATGCCGATCATTTCTCGGCCGCGCACTATCTGAAACGCAAGACCGGGGCGCGGACGGCGATCGGTAACAGGATCGTCGACGTCCAGAACCTGTGGAAGGCGATCTACAACTGGCCGGATTTTCCCGCCGACGGTTCGCAGTGGGACAGGCTGTTCAGGGAAGGCGAGACGTTTCGGATCGGCAGCCTACCGGTCCATGTGCTGTTCTCGCCGGGACATACGCTGGCCTCGATCACCTATGTGGCTGGCGACGCCGCCTTCGTGCACGACACGCTGTTCATGCCCGACAGCGGCACGGCGCGAGCTGATTTCCCCGGCGGCAGTGCCGCGCGGCTGTGGCGCTCGATCCAGGACATACTGGCGCTGCCCGATGAGACGCGCGTCTTCGTCGGCCATGACTATCAGGCCGGTGGCCGCGAGCCCTTGTGGGAGAGCACGGTTGGCCTGCAGAAGGCCAAGAACATCCATCTTGTCGCCGCGCACAGCGAGGCCGAATTCGTGGCGCTGCGCGAGGCTCGCGACAGAACATTGCCGATGCCGCGGCTGATCCTGCACGCGCTGCAGGTCAACATGAATGGCGGCCGGCTGCCGGAGCCGGAAGCCAATGGCCGACGGTATCTGAAGTTTCCGCTGGATGCGCTGTGAAAGTGACGCGCCGCGCGGGTAGTCCCTTCTCCCCGTCATTATACGGGGAGAAGGTGGCGGCAGCCGGATGAGGGGCGGCGCCAACGTCCGTTATGATCGCGCCGCTGGCTCTGTGGCTGTAAACCCGCAATCCCGGCGCTGCCCCTCATTGTCCCGCCGGACATTTCTCCCTGTATAGTGACGGGGAGAAATGTCGGCTGCGCCGGTTTCGCCAAATCGCTGGCGTCACAAAAAACGGCGTCAGTTTCCTGACGCCGCCTTGATGTTTTGTCGCCGAAGCTGGGCTTAAGCCGCCGGCTGAGCCTCGATGGTGCGCAGTGCCTGGGTCTGGCGCTTGGCGGCGGCCTTGACGGCATCCTGCACCTTCTCGAAGGCGCGCACCTCGATCTGGCGCACGCGCTCGCGGCTGATGTCGAACTCGGCCGACAGCTCTTCCAGCGTCAGCGGCTCCTCGGCGAGGCGACGGGCCTCGAATATGCGCCGCTCGCGCTCGTTGAGCACGGCAAGAGCGCCCGACAGCATGCCGCGCCGGTTTTCCAGCTCGTCCTGCTCGATCAGCATCTCTTCCTGGCTTTCGTGGTCGTCGACCAGCCAGTCCTGCCATTCGCCGGACTCACCTTCCGTCGCCCGGATCGGCGCGTTGAGCGAAGCATCACCGGACAGGCGGCGGTTCATCGACACCACCTCGGCTTCGGAAACGTTCAGCCGCGTGGCGATCTCGGCGATCTGGTCGGGCTTGAGGTCACCGTCATCCAGCGCCTGGATCTTGCCCTTCACCTTGCGCAGGTTGAAGAACAGACGCTTCTGGTTGGCGGTCGTGCCCATCTTGACCAGGCTCCACGAGCGCAGGATATACTCCTGGATCGAGGCCTTGATCCACCACATGGCGTAGGTCGCGAGGCGGAAACCGCGCTCGGGTTCGAATTTCTTGACGGCCTGCATCAGGCCGACATTGCCTTCCGAGATCACCTCGCCGATCGGCAGGCCGTAGCCGCGATAGCCCATGGCGATCTTGGCGACGAGCCGCAAATGGCTGGTGACGAGCTTGTGCGCGGCGGACGTGTCTTCATGCTCGGCATAACGCTTGGCGAGCATGTACTCTTCCTGCGGCTGAAGCATGGGAAAGCGGCGGATTTCTTCCAGGTAGCGGCTGAGGCCGCCTTCGCCGGAAACAATACTAGGTAGTGACTGGGCCATGATAGCGCCCCCTCTCTATTGGAGTGATGCCCCCGAAACGCGGCGGGCATGTGACGCGAACACCAAAAGGCTCGCTCGCGGCATAAGGTCTTATATAGGAACAAAACCAGAAAAGACAGGCATTTGTTCAACACGAAACAGTGTGTCACGCTGAAGTGAACAATGCCAGTCAGGTTTTTTGATGGCTGGTTTCGAGCTTGTTGAAGGCGGGGTTTAGAGATTGCGAAAGCCGCTGACGAGTTCCTCCATGTCCCCCGGGATCGGCGCCTCGAACCTCACCAGTAGATGGGTATCGGGATGGCGAAATGCAAGGAGCCAGGCATGCAAAGCTTGCCGTGAAAATGCGTTGACCTGACTTTTCAGGGGTTCCGGCAGCCGGTTGGCCTTGGTGCGGAAGGCCTGGCCGTAGTCGGGGTCGCCGATGACCGGGTGGCCGATATGGGCCATATGGACACGGATCTGGTGGGTCCGGCCGGTTTCCAGCCGGCATTCGACCAGGCTGGCGGTGGCGAATTCCTGCTGTTTTTCGCCGAAACGCTCCTGAACGGCAAAGTGGGTGACGGCATGGCGGGCATCGTCGCGGCCTTCCGGCACCACGGCGCGGCGCACCCGGTCGGCGGCGCGGCCAAGCGGCGCGTCGACCGTTCCGGTCGGCCGCTGCGGTATGCCCCAGACCAGCGCCAGATAGGCGCGTTCGAGATCGCCGGTCCGGCCGTGATCGGCGAAGGCCTCCGACAGCGCCTTGTGGGCGCGGTCGGTCTTGGCCACCACCATGACGCCGCTGGTCTCCTTGTCGAGGCGGTGGACGATGCCCGGCCGGCGCACCCCGCCAATGCCAGACAGGCTGTCGCCGCAGTGATGGATCAGAGCGTTGACCAGCGTGCCGGTCCAGTTGCCGGCGCCGGGGTGCACGACCAGCCCCGCCGGCTTGTTGATGACGATCAGCGCGTCGTCCTCATAGAGCACCTCGAGCGCGATGGCCTCGCCCTGCGGCGCGGCCGGCTCCGGTTCCGGCATGGCGACCGACACGCTTTCGCCCGGGATCATCTTGCGCTTGGTCTCGTCGGCCGGCTTGCCGTCGATGCTCACAGCGCCTTGCCTGATCAGCATCTGCACGCGGCTGCGCGACATATCAGGGCCGAGGCTGGCCGCCAGCCATTGGTCGAGGCGCTGGCCGGCCGCATCCGCGCCCACCACCAGCACCGTCGGTTCGGCCGCGATGAATCGATCCTCTATCAATTCGGGGGCCTCTTCGTTATGAGCGCTCATCGAAAACCGTTCCGGAATATTTGCCATGGCCCGGCCCGATGCCGACGAAGACTCTTTTGCTGCCAAAGGCGGGGAAAAGCCACTCGACCCCGAGGTCGAAAAGATGCGTGGCAAGCTCGTCCGCTTCATGGCCATCAATCTCGGCCTGCTGTTGCTGGCTCTTATGGTGGTGATCGCGGCGATTGTCTACAAAGCCCGCAAGGCACCGCCGGCAAGCCCGCCGCTGGCCGGTGACATCCAGGTGCCGGCCGACGAGCTGCTCAGCGGCGACATCGTGCTGCCGGTCGGGGCGAAAGTGGTCAGCCAGTCGCTGTCCGGCAATCGCATCTCCATCGACGCCGAGCTTGCCGACGGCGGCCGTGCGATCTTCGTCTATGATATCGCCGAGCGCCGCCTGATTGGGCAGTTCGCAATTCGCAGCAAATGACCGGCGGCAATGCAACAAGCAAGTTTGCCGCAGAAATGAACAGGCCTCAGTCATGACAGGCTTCGCCGGACATCGTCGTGTCGCGACCGTGGCGCTGGTCGTCGCCAATTATGACGAGGCGATCGCCTGGTATGTCGGGCGGTTGGGTTTCCTGCTCCTCGAGGACGTCGATCTCGGCGGCGGCAAGCGCTGGGTCACGGTCGCGCCGGCCAACGGGCAGGGCGCCAGGCTGCTGCTGGCGGAGGCGTCCGACGAGGCGCAAAGGAAAAGTATCGGCAACCAGACAGGCGGCCGGGTCTTCCTGTTCCTCGAAACCGACGACTTTGCGCGCGACCATGCGGCGATGCTGGACAACGGTGTCGAATTCCGCGAGGCGCCGCGTTTCGAACCCTATGGCACGGTCGCGGTTTTCGCCGATCTGCACGGCAATCTCTGGGACCTGATCGAACCGAAACGCTAGGCTTGCGGCCAGCTTTTCTTCGATGTGGTAAAGCTGGCCAACCCCAGTTGCTTTTTCCCAGCCGTCAGCCTATATCGCCGGTTCTTGAGCGCGCCCATCGTCTAGCGGTCAGGACACCGCCCTCTCACGGCGGGAACAGGGGTTCGATTCCCCTTGGGCGTACCAAGCTTCCTTCTGGCTACATTGGCAACTTTTATGGCTCGGCTCCCGCCGAGCATGCGCCTGACCGGACGCTGACTGTCAATGGCATCGCTCACCTTGCGCGAGGAAGGTACAGGGATGATGATGACAGCCCGCAGGCCCAGTCGTATCGATCGACCAAGACCTGCGCCGACTTCCAGGGGCCTGTCAAAATAGATGTTGCCTTCATGATCGACACACCCAAGCGTCAGGACCCCGATGAGACCAACGAGCGGGGTTTGCAGGCGATTGAGGCGCGTAGAGTTCCCTTGCCCGTCGGCTACCGACAGGGTGTGATCTCCGCGATCACCGTGTTGCTCGGGTTTTCGCTTCTTTTCCTGCGGTATTGGAATTTCGAAGCTGATGGCGGATGGACGACGGCCTCGATCCTGGCGACGCTGCTGCTCGCGCTGTCCATCGTCCTCCAACTCGTCGCACTGTGGCGTTCGCTGCTCCCGCGCGACGACGACGAGCCGGTCTATCAGGTCACGCTGCGCTGGTTCCTCGCCTCGATCATCGCTCTCCTTGCGGGCGTGCTGCTGGCCGGGCTGATCGCTTCGCACGTCTTCAATTTTTGATCGGCGCAATGCCGGGCCGGTCGACCATCGGCTATGCGCCGTAAGGTTGTCGTGTCGACTGCACGGAAAAGCCCCGCCGACCGGGAGTCAAGCGGGGCCCTTGGAGTAGCCGCAAAGGGGACTAGCTTCGGACTACTCATTGATCCGTAGGATCATCTTCAATGTAGTCCACACGAAGAGATGCCGCATCGCTCGAATAAATGAAGGAAACAACCCTTTCCACATTTCAAGGCCATTCTTTCTACGAATTAGATGGCCTGCACAATATTCGAGGACGCAGCTTTGCGACCAGGAGCGGTTTCACCGTCCTGCAAAGATGGGACTTGCCGCTTCTGGCGCGGCGAGGCCGATTGCATTAGCATCAGGTGATGGATCTTAGAGGCACGGTTCAAACGGCGCGCAGAACGCCGGGTGCCAGGCAGATCCTGACGACCAATCGATGCCGCGGGGAGAAGGCCAATGCAGAAACTGCAAGCGCAAGGCGTCCACCACATCACGCTGGTCGGCGCCGGGCGCCAGACCTCGATCGATTTCTGGGAAGGCGTGCTCGGCATGCCTTTCATCTTCGAGCAGCCCAACCTCGACAAGGCCAGCGAGAGCCATCTCTATTTCGATCCGGGCGACGGCCGGCTGATCACCATCTTCACCGATGAGAGCCGCGTGCCGCAGAAGCGACGCACGCCGACCGACCCGGGCTGCGTCCACCACATCGCGTTCGCGGTGTCGCGGGTCACCTTCCTGCAGGCGGTCGCCCGGCTCGACGAGCGCGGCATCAAGCACAGCGGCGTCAAGGATCGCGGCTTCATGGATTCGATCTATTTCGAGGATCCACTCGGCCTGCTGATCGAACTCGCTTCCTACCGCTTCGAGCCGCCGGCGGGTTTCACCCATGCCGATGTGCTGATGCAGGCGCACAGGCTGCGTGTCGGGCGCGGCGACTACAACATCGCCGAGGTGCATCTTGCGGACGCGATCCAGGCGCTTGTCGAGAGCTCCCGTGCGACCTTGTCGGACGACCGGGCGCCGAAGAATCCATACTGACGGCCAACAAAACAAAGGGAGGACAAACATGGCAAAGACAGTGACCAAGAGTGCTGGGAAATCGGCTGCCAAGGCAAAGGCAAAAGCAGCCGCGAAGCCGGCAGTGAAGGCAGCCGCAAAGGCCGCACCGAAGGTGGCCGCGAAAGCCGCAGCAAAACCGGCGGCGCAAAAGCCGGCGCCCAAGACCGCCAAGGCCAAGCCGGCGAAAAAGCCGGCGTTGAAGCTCAGCATGCTGAAGCCGAGCGTCAACAACATGACAGTGCGGGTGTTTGCTCGCGCGGCCGGGTTCGACGCCGCCGAGACCGACGCCTGGGGCCACACGCGTTCGCCCGAATATCTGGCGCGCAATCCGGCGCATCTGACGCCGATGATCGAGGACAAGGGGTTGCCCAGGGGCGTGCTCTGGGAAAGCTGCGCCATCATGCAGTATCTCGCCAACAAGCACGGGCTGGAGAAATTCTATCCCAAGGCGCCGGCCAAGCGGGCGATGATCGACAGCGCCATGTTCTATCTGATCGGTACGCTCTACCCCTATGTGGCGCGCGCCACCTATCCGGCGCTGGGTTTCCCGCAATATGCCGGCGAGGTCGGCCACAGCGATGCCCATCCCGACAAGAAGTCGGAAGCACAGAAGGCCGCGATGGCGGCGATCGCCGAGCCGCTGGAGGTCTTCCATAGCTTCTTCAGGGACGGCAAGCCGTTCATCGGCGGCGCGAACCCGTCGATCGCCGACATAAGGCTGGCGGCGACGCTCGAATTCCTGGCGGTCATCGACTATCCGCTGCCCAAATGGGCGCAGGAGTACATGGCGGCCATCGAGAAGAAGCTCGGCAAGGCCTATGCCGAGCCGGCCGGCGACGTGCGCGGCTATATCGCCTATGTGCGGTCGCAGGCGAAGGCTTCAGCTTAAGGATTCGTTAACCAAAGCCCTGTCTACTGGCGGGAATTCACCGCGCGACCACGGATGTACTGGCGCATATCGGTGTAAGGAAAGGTCGGCTCAGTGCCGGCCTTTTTGCTTTTTCGGACCCGATGCCGGGACATCGCGCGACGGTGACAAGGCAATGCCGGAGCATCAACTTTTCGCGTCGGGATATTGTCATCGCCGACGTTGCCTCTAACATTCCGTTCAGCGGATCCGGCTTGGAACGCCGGCCTGGAGTGAGATGAGGGCTTGCGATGAAATGCGTGGCAATGCTGACGGTCGCCGGTGGAATGCTGGCCGGGACGCTCCTCCCGTCTGAGGCAGCAGTGCTCAATACGATGGATGATGTCGGGGATGCGATCCAGGCCTGCTGGACGCCGCCGGCGGATGCCGGAAATTCGACCGTAACCTTGAGTTTCAGCTTTAAGCGCGACGGCTCGCTGATCGGTCCGCCGCGGCCGACCGCCGCCAAAGTGGCCGGCGATGACAAGGCGCGAAAGGCGTTCATCGACGCGGCCATCGCCGCCGTCAAGAATTGCACGCCTCTGAGTTTGTCACCGGCTTTGGCGCAAGGCATTGGTGGCAACGTCTTCACGTTGCAACTGGTTTCCCCAAAGAAATAGCGGCTGGCGCCGCCGCTTCGGAGCCAATTGCTCAGTGGCTCAGGCGCCGTGCCTTGGCATGCCGGGCCAGATCCGGGGTCTCGAAGACATAGTCGCTCCAGGCCGATTCCGGGATGTGCCCGGCCAGATAGCACTCAAGCAACAGGCTTTCCTCGGGATTGAGCGGTCGTGGCGCGCGCTCGTGATCCAGCCCGAGAGAATGAAAAAGGTTTCTTGTCAGTTCCGACACCGTGAAGTGGATCGACATCTGCGTTCTCCCTATGCCTTCAACGCGGCAGTCAGGCAAAGGTTTCAGCGTCAAGCGTCGGTAACGTCGGATTGATCGTTCGCCCCGAGAGCCACGCCCCGGTGATTCCGATAGTCGCCGGCATGGCTGCTTGGTTTTGTGGTTCGTCTCAATCTTGAAATAAAAATGTAATATCGAATTTACAGGAGCCATTCTACTACACTAAATGAAAGTCTTTTCGATCATGAAAGCTTCAATTATTAGGTATTGCTCATTTATCTGAAGCTTATCCAAGTCGAAAGAATGTGATTCCAGGCTATCAGCAGCAAGGACCATGTCGTCCCGATGATCCGTTTCTGGCTTCTCATGATGATCGCGCTGGTGACGGTGGCCGCCCTTGTGCTCGGCACGACGTCTTCCTACGCGGATAGTTGCAGCGCGATCAGAAGTCAGTTGCTTTCTGGCGGCCGCAGCAGCGGCGTGAGCCCCGAACTGGCGCAGTTGCGCCGTCAGCTTGCGGCGATCCAGGGCCTGGAGAGGCAGCGTCGGTGCACGGCGCAAAGTGCCGCGGGTGGCTTCTTCAATGCATGCGCCGACCTTGGCAGAAACCGGACGGAAGTGCAGCGCCGGATGGCCGCCGCGTCCAATTCCGGCCGGGACCTTTCAGGCCTGCAGGCACGCCTCGCGGCGCTTGGCTGCGGGGCAAAGGAGCAGCGCCAGGCGCCGAAAAGCCAATCCGCGCAGGCAGCGGCGGGGCCAACATATGCCGGCAATACGATGCTGTTTTGCGTGCGCCTGTCGGATGGATACTTTTTTCCCGCGCCCAAATCGCAATTCGCCGGCAGCGACGATGTCAGGGACATGGCCGATCAGTGCCGTTACATCTGCGATGACCCGGCCGTCGATCTCTACACGCTCAGCGACGCCAGTCTGGAAACCGAAAAGATGGTCGCGCTCGATACGCGCAAACCCTATATCGAACTGCCTTCGGCTTTTCGCTACCGTGACGATGCCAATTTCAAGGCCTGCGACGTCAAGCGCTATTACCGGCGGGTAGCCGAATTGAGGGCAAGGACGGTGACGCCCACAAACATGACCAATGCCATCATTCCGTTGCCGCAGCCAAAGCCGGATTTCGACAGTGTCGCGGCAATCCCGCAATCCGGCACCGAGGCCTCTGGGGCCGCTCAGTTGCAGTCGATCGAAGCCGGTACGCGGCCGGTGCGTGTGGTCGGCCCGGCCTTCTTTCCGGCTGAATGACCTCTCCTCTCTGGAATAACCGCCTGCAGCGTGCCGTCATGATGAAGCCGGCTATGGGACTCGTCTGGAACGGAGGGGCGCTCACGGCGTTGTGATCGACAACAGCCGGGAGAAACGCCATGGCTACGTTCAGGGAAATGCGGGTTCTGGAGATCGTCGAAAACGGCTCCCTGACCCGTGACGAGAAGGTCGCGGAACTGCGCGAGATCGAATCCGAGGCCCGCGGCCTGCAACGAGCCGCGTCGGAGAGTTCCATGGGTGATGATGACGGCTGGCAGGACGATCTGCGCCAGGTTCGCCTTGCGCTCGACAAGCTTGGCGCGAAGGAACCGAAGAAGGGCGCGGCATCGCTGTAAGGCTGCGGGGAGCTCTCCCCGAATTGAGCCTATTCGCAGACCATGCGAACGCGCTCGCCTGGTGCGCTCACGTTCCTGCATGCCAGTTGCTTTTCCGGGCCTGGCGGCGGGGGAGGCGGCGGTGAATATCGCGTCTGATGCCGTCTGTGCCCGGCAGGTTTCGAAACCCTGCGTTCGGCAAACTGTCCGGGCGGCTGCGGCGACGCCGGAAAGGCGCCGTTGTCGGCCGGCGGCACGTAGTCGACATTGGGTGGCGGCCGGTCCCAGAAGCGCCTGGCGTCGAGCGGCCGCGGGATGATGACCGTGCCGTCATAGCTGCGCGCACAGCCGCTGCCGAAAAGCAGCGCTACGCCCAGCAAGAAAGGCCCTATCCGTCGATACATTAGCAACACCCCTGCGCGGCTTATAACGCGGGCTTGGCCCGCCCGACAACCCGACGGACTAAAGCAGAAAGAGCATGCCGGTCGCGCCGTTAAGGTTAGCGGATCGTTAATGCTTCTCGGGCACATTCCGCCGACGAACCGCGGAGGGAGGGTTCGGCCTTGATTTTCGGGTGGGGACAGGATGGCGGAAGCGGACGAAGCAACCGGCGCGCGCGGCAAGCGTAGGCCTGAAAAGCCGGTGCATCGCGGCGACGCGCCGCCATGCGCGGACATGGATTCGCCCGACGCGCTTCGCCAACTGCTCGAGGCAGGCTCGGACTGGGTCTGGGAGACCGACGCCGAACTGCGCTTCTCCTGGCTCTCACCGACCTACCAGGCGGCCACAGGCATCGATCCGGCCGATGTGCTGGGCCGGTTCCGCTTCGATTTCCTCAACCAGGTCCTGAAGGGTAATCACAGCGCGACGGCGCATCTGGAGGATCTGCAGGCGCGCCGGCCGTTCCGCGACTTCGTCTATGAACTGAAGGGTGGCGGCGCCGACTGCCGCTGGGTGCTGACGTCAGGCTTCCCACGGTTCGACAACGAAGGAAAATTCGCCGGCTACCGCGGCATAGGCCGCAACGTCACCGCACTGGCCGGCGCCTTCGAAACCATGGAGCAAAACCCGTTGTCGGGCAGCGATCCCGACCGGCATCTTGCCGATCTCGAACGGACGATGGACGCCATGCACATGGGCGTCGTGCTGCTCGATGGCAAGCTCGACACGCTGATCGTCAACAAGGCCTATCGCGACCTGTCCAGCATTCCGGACGGCGCTGTGACCGTTGGCGCTCCGTTCAGCCAGTTGATGGAACTGAACCGCCGCAACGGCATCTATGGCGATATCGACGAACAGCAGTGGCAGCGCTACCTCGCCAGCCGTATCGAGGAGATTCGCGCCGGCTCCGTCGCGCCTCGCGAATTTGTCCATGCCAGCGGCAGGACGATGATGTTCTCGGTGACGGCGCTGTCCGGCGGCAAGCGGCTCTTGACCTACTATGAGGTCACCGAACTCAAGCGTCGCGATGCCGAGATCGAAGGCGCCAACGCCAAAATCGCCGAGACCTTCGTCAATCTCCGCACCATGGTCGATGAGATGCCGATCGGTGTTCTCGTGCTGGATGCCGATATGCGCGCCGAAGTCATCAATCGCGCCTTCTATGACTTCTGGAGGATCGATCCAGGCCGCGCCGGGATCGGCTCGGCCTTTCGCGAACTCATGGAAGCCAGCCGCGCCATTGATCCTTACGGCGCCGATGACGTCGCCTGGCAACGCCATACCGCCGAGCGCGAAGCCGAAATCAGGGCCGGTGTCGCCGGCTCAAGACAATTGCCGCACAATGACGGGCGCACACTTGTCGCATCGCTGGCGCCGCTGCACGGCGGCAAGCGGCTCATCTCCTATGTCGACGTCACCGACATGAAGGGGCGCGAGACCGAGGCACAAGATGCGCGCAAGCACCTCGCCAGCGTGCTGGAATCGCTGCCGGCCGGCGTCATCATCTACGACCGCGACGACAAGTTCGTCTTCGCCAACCGCAAGCTGCAGGACACGCTGCCGGCGCTGAAGCCCTTCTGGCAGCCTGGCTGCAGCTTCCGCGAGGCGTTGGAATTCGGCCAGTCGATCGGCTATTTCCGCTCGAGCGGCGATGCCGAGATCGACAAGCTGTACGGGGTCGAACCCGAACGCTGGCTCGACGGCATACTGGCCCGCTACCACCTGCCGAATTCTTCCTACGAGCGCCTCAATGCCGATGGGCGCTGGTACCAAGTCTATGACATGCGCACCGATGACGGAACGTTCATCGGCGTGCGCGTCGACATCACCGACATCAAGAGCCGCGAGGCGGCGCTGCGCGACTCGATGCGCCAGATCGATCTCTTCCGCCACGTCATGGACGAGTTGCCGGTGGCCGCCTTCATCAAGGCGCAGGACCTGAGCATCGAATTCGTCAACAAGGCCTGGTGCGCGCTGACAGGCATCGCCAAGGAAGACGTCATCGGCCGGACCGACCGTGAGCTGTTCGGCACACAAGACGCGGAAAGCTACAGCAATGACGACACCGAGGTCGTCGTAACCGGCAAGGGCCTCGAGGTCGAAGAGCCCGTCACCCATCGTGACGGCACCGTGCGACAGTTGATGACGCGCAAGAGCCGCCTGGTGGCGACCGACGGATCGGTGCATCTGGTCGGCTCCAGCACCGACATCACCGACGTCAAGGCGCGCGAGAAGGCTCTGGAAGAGAGCATGCGCGAGAACGAGGTGTTCCGCAGCCTGATCGACAATGTACCGGTGTCGATCTACGCCAAGCGTTCCGATCTCAGGCAGTTCTATGTCAACAAGGGCTGGTGCGATCTGACCGGCCTCAGCAGGGAAGACGCGATCGGCAAGACCGACATCGAGATTTTCGGGGAGGACGGCGAGGCTTTCGTGGCCGGCGATCTGGCCGTGCTGCGCACCGGCGACACCCAGGAGGTCGAGGAGACGGTGCGGCTTGCCGACGGCACCGTCAGGCATCAGTTCGCGCGCAAGGGTGCAATGATCGCGTCGGACGGTTCGCTCTACCTGATCGGATCGACCACCGACATCACGGAACTGAAGATGCGCGAGGCGGAGCTCAGCGAGGCGCGCCAGCGTGCCGTGCTCGCCGACCGCGCCAAGTCGGAATTCCTCGCCAATATGAGCCATGAGATCCGCACGCCGATGAACGGTGTGCTGGGCATGGCGGAACTTCTGGCCAAATCCAATCTCGATCCCAAGCAGAAGACGTTCACCGACATCATCGTCAAGTCGGGCAACGCGCTGTTGACCATCATCAACGACATCCTGGATTTTTCCAAGATCGATGCCGGCCAGATGGTGCTCGATCCGGCGCCCTTCAACCTTGCCGAGGCGATCGAGGACGTGGCGACGCTGGTGTCGACACGCGCCAAGGAAAAGGATCTCGAACTCATCGTGCGTGTCGAGCCGAGGCTCGAAAACCTGTTCGTCGGCGATGTCGGCCGCATCCGGCAGATCGTCACCAACCTGGTCGGCAATGCGGTGAAATTCACCGACGAAGGCCATGTGCTGGTCGACGTGACCGGTGAGAGGGTTCCGACCGGAACCAGGCTGACGATCTCGGTCACCGACACCGGGATCGGCATCCCCGAGGAAAAACTGAAGCTGGTGTTCGAAAAATTCAGCCAGGTCGACACCTCCTCGACACGGCGGCATGAGGGCACCGGGCTTGGCCTTGCCATCACCTCACGGCTGGTCGAACTGATGGGCGGCACCATCGGCGTCGAGAGCGCCGAGGGCAAGGGCTCGACCTTCTGGTTCACCGTGACGCTGCCCACGGCCGGACAGAGCGGGCAGCGCATCATGCCGGTGGACGTGACGGGCGCACGCGTGCTGATCGTCGACGACAATGCCGTCAACCGGGCCATCCTGACCGAGCAGATGACTTCCTGGACGTTCGATTCCTGCGCGGCCGAAAGCGGCGCGGAGGGCCTCAAGGTGCTGATCGCGGCCGCCGCCTATGGCGTGCGTGTGGATTGCGTCGTGCTCGACTACCAGATGCCCGAGATGAGCGGCGCCGAAATGGCGCGCATCGTGCGCAGCACCGAAGGCCTCGCGGACACGCCCATCATCATGCTGACCTCGGTCGACCAGTCGCTCGCCAACACAAGCTACCGCGATCTCGGCATCGATGCCCAGCTGATCAAGCCGGCACGCTCCTCGGTGCTCCTGGAGACGCTGGTGGCGACCATCCAGCGCCATCGCCACGCCACGGACAGCCAGGCCATCCAGCCGCTTGCAGCCGAAAGGCCTGATGCTCCCCAGCCGCAGCCGCTGGCGCTGTCCGAACAACGCGCGCAATTGCAGCCGCCGCCGGTTCGGCCCCGGCTGCCCGCCACTGGCGGTGATGGACACAGGCTGGACATACTGGTGGCCGAGGACAATGAGGTGAACCAGATGGTCTTCACCCAGATCCTTGGCGAGACCGGCCATAGTTTCGAGATCGTCGGCAATGGCCGTAAGGCGCTCGACGCATTCGGCAAGCTCAATCCGTGCATGATCCTGATGGATGTCTCGATGCCGGAGATGAGCGGGCTCGAGGCGACCGCCGCCATCCGCCAGATGGAGCAGGAAACAGGCATGCATGTGCCGATCGTTGGCGTGACCGCGCATGCGCTCAAGGGCGATCGCGAACGCTGCCTGGAGGCGGGCATGGACGACTATCTGCCCAAGCCGATCAGCCCCAGGGCCCTGCTGGAGAAAGTCGAGCGCTGGCTCGGCGCCGGGCGCCAGGTCCAGCGCAACGCGGGATAGCAGGGCGTCGCCCGGTTCCAAGAGCCAAGCCGAGGGAATCAATCGCGGATTCTGCTGCTACCCCTGCGTGCAATGCCTATGGTGCGATCGCACCATACCAAAGGCGGTGCCGACCCGGGACAATGGCAAAATCGAATTCCGCCCTTGCAGTTACGGGCGGGAGCAGCGACCGCCGGCAACAAACAGCGTCAACCTACCCCAACGGACCTGTTTTTGGCGATGGCCCGGCCATGACACGCTCTGGCCTTGAGCAACGCGCTCCCGTCCGGATTTTCTTCATCCGACAAAGCCCCGTCGAATCCGGCGGCGGCTCCGGCCGGTGGATGGCTCAAGTCCCTGATTCCGGGCGCAAACTCGGATCAGGCCACGGCCATCCGACGCGACTGCTTTTTGCAGTGCCGGCGACGCGTTACCGGGCTGACACGAAACTGTCATGCGACTGTAATAATCCAAGGCTATTGGCCTCAGCGGGCGCTGGTTAGCAATGGCGCCGAGAGACCATCTTCCGAACAGGAGCAGGCCACATGAGACATTTCATCCGCTCGGCGGCCGTTGCGATCGCAATGGCTACAGCGTCTACCTTCACCCTTTCCGCAGCCATCGCAGCTGACCTTTCCGGCGCTGGTTCGACCTTCATCTATCCGGTGTTCGCCAAGTGGGCCGACACCTACAAGAAGGACACCGGCATCGGCCTCAACTATCAGTCGATCGGTTCGGGCGGCGGCATCAAGCAGGTCATCGCCAAGACCGTGACCTTCGGCGCCACCGACAAGCCGATGTCCGACGCCGATCTGGAAAAGAACGGCCTCGTGCAGTTCCCGATGGTGATGGGCGGCATCGTGCCGATCGTCAACCTGACCGGCGTCAAGCCGGGCGAACTCGTCCTCGACGGCAAGACGCTCGCCCAGATCTATCTCGGCGCCATCACCACCTGGGACGATGCCGCGATCAAGGCGCTGAACCCCGGCCTCACCCTGCCGTCGACCGCGATCGCCGTCGTGCATCGTTCGGACGGTTCGGGCACCACCTTCAACTTCACCAACTATCTGGTGAAGCTCTCGCCCGACTGGAAGGACAAGGTCGGTTCGGACACCGCCGTCGAATGGCCGACGGGCGTCGGCGCCAAGGGCAGCGAAGGCGTTGCCAACACCGTCAAGCAGACGGACGGCGGCATCGGCTACGTCGAATATGCCTATGCCAAGCAGAACAACCTGTCCTATTCCAAGATGCTGAATGCAGCCGGCAAGGTCGTCGAGCCGTCGCTCGAATCCTTCGGCGCGGCCGCTTCGAATGCGGACTTCAAGGGCGCCAAGAACTTCAACGTCATCATCACCAACGAGCCCGGCGACACCACCTGGCCGATCGCGGCCTCGACCTGGGTCCTGATCCACAAGGCTCCGGATGATGCCGCTGCCACTGGCGAAGCCCTGAAGTTCTTTGCCTGGGCCTACAAGGACGGCAAGGAAACCGCCAAGGCGCTCGACTATGTCTCGATCCCCGACAGCGTCGTCGACCTGATCAAGGCTTCGTGGAAGGCCGACATCCAGGCCGGCGGCAAGCCCGTCTACGTTGGCGAGTAACATCCTCCAAAGGAGCGCCGCGCCCGCGGCGCTCCTTTTCCTTCAACTGAAAGAGCCGAGCTTGACATGAGCGCTGTCCAGGAAGCCTTGCCAGCCGTTAGAAGTTCGCGCGATGCCACCGTTCGACGGTTCGCGCTGACCGACGCAATCTTCCATGCGACAACCCGCGCCGCCGCGATATTGGTGCTGGTTCTGCTCGGCGGCGTTGCGATCTCGCTGTTTGCCGGTTCCTGGCAAGCCCTGTCGACCTTCGGCTTTTCCTTTCTGACCAGCGAAAGCTGGAACCCGGTGACGGAGAAGTTCGGCGCCCTGGCACCGATCTACGGCACCATCATTACCTCGGCCATCGCCATCCTGATCGCCGTGCCGCTCGGTATCGGCATTGCAATCTTCCTCACCGAGCTTTGCCCACGCCCGCTGCGGCGTCCGATCGGCATGGCGGTTGAACTGCTGGCCGGCATCCCTTCGATCATCTACGGCATCTGGGGCCTGTTCGTGCTGGCGCCGTTCCTGCAGACGACGGTGCAGCCCTTCATCATCAGCGTGTTCCACGGCATTCCCGGCCTCAACGGCCTGTTCGCGGGCCCTCCTTATGGCATCGGCCTGCTGACCTCGGCGATGATCCTGGCCATCATGATCCTGCCGTTCATCACCTCGATCACCAAGGACGTCTTCGATACGGTGCCGTCGGTGCTCAAGGAATCGGCCTATGGCATCGGCTGCACGACCTGGGAGGTCACGCGCCGGGTCGTCATTCCCTACACTCGCATCGGCATCATGGGCGGCATCATGCTCGCTCTCGGCCGCGCGCTCGGTGAAACGATGGCGGTGACCTTCGTCATCGGCAACGCGCACCGCATCTCGACGTCGCTGTTTGCGCCGGCAACGACCATCTCGGCGACCATCGCCAACGAATTCACCGAAGCGGTCGGCGATCTCTACACCTCCTCGCTGGTCGCGCTCGGCCTTATCCTGTTCGTTATCACCTTCCTGATCCTTGCCATCGCCCGCTACATGCTGATGCGCATCGACGCCCGCACGGGAGCCTGACCGATGTCGACAGCCGCATCGCTTCACCAAAGCCGCAAGCGCAAGAATGGCGTGATGATGACGCTGTGCGTCATCTCTGCCGGCATAGGCCTTGCCTGGCTGGCGCTGATCCTTGGCGCCTTGCTCTACAAGGGCCTGGCCGGCGTCTCCCTCTCGGTCTTCACGGAAATGACGCCACCGCCCGGCGACGCCGGCGGCCTGCTCAACGCCATCTACGGCAGCATCGTGATGACCATCATCGGCATCATCGTCGGCACGCCGATCGGCGTGCTGGCCGGTACCTATATGGCCGAATATGGCCGCTTCTCGAAGCTCACCACGGTGGTGCGCTTCATCAACGACATCCTGCTGTCGGCGCCGTCGATCATCATCGGCCTGTTCGTCTATGAGCTTATGGTGCGGCCGATGGGCCATTTCTCGGCGATCGCCGGTGCCGTAGCACTCGCCATCCTGGTCATCCCCGTCGTCGTGCGCACCACCGAGGACATGCTCAACCTGGTGCCCAACGCCTTGCGCGAAGCCGGCACCGCGATCGGCGCGCCGCGCTGGGTGGTCATCCGCTCGGTTGCCTATCGCGCCGCGCTTTCGGGCATCGTCACCGGCATATTGCTGGCCATCGCCCGCATCTCCGGCGAGACCGCACCGCTTCTTTTCACGGCGCTGAACAACCAGTTCTGGTCGAGCAATCTCAACGCGCCGATGGCCAGCCTGCCTGTCACCATCTTCCAGTTCGCTCTCAGCCCCTATGAGGAATGGCAGCAGCTGGCCTGGACCGGTGCACTCATAATCACATTGACGGTTCTCGCGCTCAGCATCTTTGCGCGCAGCCTGACCGGACGCAGAGAGGACAAATGAGCCAGATGTTGTCTCCAGACATGACGATCGCCGCCGAGGCGGTGACCAAGGCCAAGATCGAGGTCAAGAACCTCAACTTCTACTACGGCCAGTCGAAGGCGCTGAAGGATATCACGCTGTCGCTGCCCGAGCGCAGCGTCACCGCCTTCATCGGCCCGTCGGGTTGCGGAAAGTCGACGCTGCTGCGCGTCTTCAACCGCATCTACGAGCTTTATCCCAAGCAGACCGCGGAGGGCCAGGTGCTGCTCGACGGCCAGAACATCCTCGACCGTTCGCAGGATCTCAACCTGCTGCGCACCAAGATCGGCATGGTGTTCCAGAAGCCGACGCCGTTCCCGATGTCGATCTACGAGAACATCGCTTTCGGCGTCAGGCTCTACGAGAAGATCAGCAAGGCCGAGATGGACGGCCGTGTCGAGCAGGCGCTCAAGCGCGCGGCGCTGTGGACCGAGGTCAAGGATAAGCTCAATGCCAGCGGCCTCAGCCTGTCGGGCGGCCAGCAGCAGCGGCTGTGCATCGCCCGCACCGTGGCGGTGAAGCCGGAGGTGATCCTGCTCGACGAGCCGGCCTCGGCGCTTGACCCGCTGTCGACCGCCAAGATTGAGGAGCTGATCGACGAGCTGCAGGCCGACTACACGATCGTCATCGTCACCCACAACATGCAGCAGGCGGCGCGCGTCTCGAAGCAGACCGCCTTCATGTATCTGGGCGAACTGGTCGAGTTCGACCGCACCGAGAAGATCTTCACGTCGCCTCGCGAGAAGCGCACGCAAGACTACATCACCGGCCGCTTCGGCTGATCGCACGCATACGAGGACCAGGATCATGGCCGAACACACAGTCGCAGCCTTCGACGAGGATCTCGGACAGATCAGCAGGCTGATCAGCGACATGGGCGATCTCGCCGGCTCGATGGTCGGCGGCGCCACCAAGGCACTGCTGAACTCCGACAATGCTCTCGCTCAGCGCGTCGTCTCCGACGACGCCATCATGGATGCGCGCCAGCGCGAACTCGACGACCGCGCCATCACGCTGATCGCCAAGCGCCAGCCGATGGCCGACGACCTGCGCCATGTCGTCGGCTCGATCCGCATGGCCGGCGACCTCGAACGCATTGGCGACCTTGCCAAGAACATCGCCAAGCGCGTCGGCACTGTCGGCCTCAGCGCCACGCCGCGCGACCTGTCGCATTCCATCGACGCCATGGCGCAGCTGGTGTTGATCCAGGTGCAGGGTGTGATCGAGGAGTATGCGGCGCGCGATGCCGCGGCACTGGCGATGCTGCGCGCCGACGACGAGCGCATCGACGTCAAATACACCTCCGTCTTCCGCGAATTGCTGACCTATATGATGGAAGACCCGCGCAACATCACGGCTTGCACGCATCTGTTGTTTTGCGCCAAGAATCTCGAACGCATCGGCGACCATGTGACCAACATCGCCGAGAATGCGTACTATGTCCTGACCGGCACGCAACTGCCCGCCAACCGTCCAAAACAGGACGAGACGGCGATGTCGGCGCCGGCGGCCTGAGCGCAGGGGTAATCAATCGATGATCGCACCACGCATCATGGTGGTGGAGGACGAGGAGCCGCTCGGCGTGCTCCTCCGCTACAATCTGGAATCGGAGGGTTACCAGGTCGAGGTGGTGACCCGCGGCGACGAAGCCGAAATCCGCCTGCAGGAGAACGTGCCCGACCTCCTTGTGCTCGACTGGATGGTGCCGGCGGTGTCCGGCATCGAACTCTGCCGGCGCCTGCGAATGCGGCCCGAGACCGAGCGGCTGCCGATCATCATGCTGACCGCCCGGGGCGAGGAAAGCGACCGTGTACGTGGGCTCTCCACCGGCGCCGACGACTATCTGGTCAAGCCGTTCTCGACGCCGGAATTCATGGCCCGCGTCAAGGCGCTGCTGCGCCGCGCCAAGCCGGAAGTGCTGTCCAGCGTGCTCAAGGTCGGCGATATCGTGCTCGACCGTGAATCGCACCGGGTCTACCGCAAGAAGAGCGAGATCCGGCTCGGGCCGACCGAATTCCGCCTGCTCGAATTCATGATGCGGCACCCCGGGCGCGTGTTCTCGCGCAGCCAACTGCTCGACAATGTCTGGGGCGAGACGATCTACATCGACGAGCGCACCGTGGACGTGCATGTCGGCCGGTTGCGCAAGGCGGTCAACAATGGCCGCATGCCGGATGTCATCCGCACCATCCGTGGGGCGGGCTACGCGATCCGCGAGGATTGAGCACAACCTGACTCAGGCGACGTTTTTCTTCGCGGCAGGGCCTGCTTTCGTTTGCACGCCGGGCGCGAAAATCTCCTGGTCGACGAAGGTCAGCGCGCGCATGGCACAGCCTTCGCGGATCAGCGGCAGTTCGTTCGGCTCGGTGTCGAAGGAGATCGATTTCGAGTGCTGGCCGCCGGCGGTCTGGGCGATGGCCTCGCGCAATGCCGGCTCGATCAGGTCGAAGGCAGCGGCGCTGACGCCGACCATGGCGACGGGCGCGGGATCGATCAGCGCAAACAGGCTGCCGAGGCCGTAGCCGAGTGCCTCCCCGGCCCTGCGGTAGGCTTCGCGCTCGGGCCCGTCCCGTTCCCGTGCCGTCGCGGCCAGCGCCCGCATCTGCGCGTCGCTGACATCGGCCACCGGCTCGGTGTCCTCGCCGAGCTGCCTGGCGTTGCGCCAGATGGCGTAATTGCCGGCATAGGCCTCGACACAGCCGCGCCGCCCGCAGCGGCAGAGCGCGCCGCCCGGCCGGTGGATCATGTGGCCGAATTCGCCGCCTGAGGAATGGGTGCCAGTGAACAACTCGCCCTTCAGCACCAGCCCCATGCCGATGCCGTGCGAAAGCAGGATGGCGATGAAGTCGTCACGGTAGCGCTCGGGATCGCGCCAGCGCAGCGCCACCGCCATCATGTTGCAGTCGTTTTCCATGGTGGCGGGGATACCGAACTCGGCTTCGAGTATGTCTGCGAAGGCGATGTCGGTCTGCGGTGTGATCGGCGACCACAGCATCGCCCGGGCCTCGGTGTCGGTGATGCCCTGGATCGCCAGCGCGATGCGGGCGACGCTGCGTACGTCGATGTCGGGATCGTCGAGGCGCCGCCGCACTATGGCCACGCACTCGCCGATCAGCGCCTCGCGCGACATGGTCAGCGTGTCCAGCCGGCGCTGTTCCTCCGATATCACCTGGCCGGCATAGTCGATGACTGCGACCCATAGGAAATTCAGCGACAGCACCACGGTCATCACAGCCGCGGCCTCCGGATTGAGGCCGAGGCCGACCTGCGGCCTGCCGCGTTTCAGCGCGCCGGCCTCGCTCGGCTTGCCCTCGGCCAGGATGCCTTCACCGATCAGGTCGGAGGAAATCGCCGATATGGTCGAATGGCTGAGGCCGGTGGTCGCTGCGATCTCGGTGCGCGAGGGCCGGCCGGCCCGGCGCACGGCCGCGATCACCATCGCGCGGTTGCGCCGGCGCAGATCGTCGTGGCGGATTCCGACCGACATGTTTTTTCACATCCTCCCGGTCGCCGCGGTTCTTCCGGTCCTCCCTCGAACGCTGCCGGCGACACGGTCAAATACTGGCAGAAGCGGCCTGTGCTGTCATTTATTTATTGCGAAGCTCGAAAAAAATTCAGAGGGACATCAAAATCCATCAGAATCGTTGTTGACAGCGTTCCGGTGTTGGATCAGTGTTTTTTCGAGGCTCGAAAAAATAGGGCCTTTGTGCCGGCCTTAGGGCCAGTTTGGTCGCGCCATACGCGGCGCAGGGAGGAATATCATGAAGAGATTCACAGCCGCCATCCTGGCGGGTGTCGCCATGTCGCTGACGCTTGCGTCGGTCGCGCAGGCGAAGGACAAGGTCATCGGCGTTTCGTGGTCCAACTTCCAGGAAGAGCGCTGGAAGACCGACGAGGCCGCCATGAAGAAGGCGATCGAGGCCGCCGGCGACAAGTACATTTCCGCCGATGCGCAGTCCAATCCTGGCAAGCAGCTTACCGATGTCGAGAGCCTGATCTCGCAGGGCGCCAATTCGCTGATCATCCTGGCCCAGGATGCCTCGGCCATCGGCCCGGCCGTGCAGAAGGCGCTGGACGAAGGCATTCCGGTCGTCGGCTATGACCGCCTGATCGAGAACAAGGACGTCTTCTACCTGACCTTCGACAACAAGGAAGTCGGCCGCTTGCAGGCCAGCGCGGTGTTCAAGGCCAAGCCGGAAGGCAACTATGTCTTCATCAAGGGCTCGGGCGCCGATCCGAACGCCGACTTCCTGTTCGCGGGCTCGATGGAAGTGCTCAAGGCTGCCATCGACAGCGGCAAGATCAAGAATGTCGGCGAGGCCTATACAGATGGCTGGCTGCCCGCCAACGCCCAGAAGAACATGGAGCAGTTCCTGACCGCCAACGACAACAAGGTCGACGCGGTCGTCGCGGCCAATGACGGCACCGCCGGCGGCGTCGTCGCGGCGCTGACGGCGCAGGGTCTTGCCGGCACCGTGCCGGTTTCGGGTCAGGACGGCGACCATGCCGCGCTGAACCGCATCGCGCTTGGCACCCAGACCGTGTCGGTGTGGAAGGACGCGCGCGAACTCGGCAAGAACGCCGCCGAGATCGCCTCGCAGCTGGCCGACGGCAAGAAGATGACCGACATCGCCGGTGTGAAGGACTTCACGACGCCCGGCAGCAACACCGTCAAGTCGCTGTTCCTGACCCCGGTGGCCATCACCAAGGACAATCTCAACGTCGTCATCGACGCCGGCTGGATCAAGAAGGACGAAGTCTGCGCGGGTGTCGCCGCCGGCAGCGTCGCCGCCTGCAACTAAAACGGCGCAATACCGTTCGATATCGACGCCGCGGCCCAAAAGCCGCGGCGTTTCTCAAGGGGCTTCCCGCTTCAAATGACCGCGGAAAGCAAATAGCATCCATGTTCGGTACCCGCGCCAGACGGTAAACCGGTGGGAGGATAGCATGACCGACACGACCTCTACTCAACCGGTCGGCAGCACTACAGCGGACAAGGCGCGTGCATCCGAACTCAGCGCCGTCGGACGGTTCCTCAAGGCTACCGAGCTCGATACGCGCATGCTCGGCATGGTCGGTGCACTGCTGGTCATCTGGGTCGGCATCCATATCCTGTCGGGCGGGCTTTTCCTGACACCGCGCAATCTGTGGAACCTGTCGGTGCAGACCTCGTCGGTCGCGATCATGGCGACCGGCATGGTGCTGGTCATCGTCATGCGCAACATCGACCTCTCGGTTGGATCCGTCGAAGGCGTGATCGGCATGATCATGGGCGTGGCGCAGGCTGACTTCCTCATCCGCGTCGTCGGTTTCCAGCTTGGAAACCCCTGGCTCTGGATCATCGCGCTGGCGGCTGGCGTGGCGCTTGGTCTCCTGATCGGCGCGTTCCAGGGCTTCATCATCGCCTATATGGAGGTTCCGGCCTTCATCGTGACGCTGGGCGGCCTGCTGGTCTGGCGCGGCATGGCATGGCTGATCACCAGCGGGCGCACGGTCGCGCCGCTCGACACGACTTTCCAGCTGATGGGCGGCGGACCACGCGGCTCGATCGGCGCCACCGCCAGCTGGATCGTCGGTGTCGTCGCCTGCGTGGCGGTCGCCTTCATGCTGCTCAATGGCAGGTCGCAGCGCAAGCGGTTCCACTTTCCGCTGCGCCCTGTCTGGGCCGAGACCTTGCTTGGCGTGGTTGCCTGCGCCGCTATCCTTGGCGCCGTCTGGATCGCCAATTCCTATCCATGGCCGATCGGCATCGTGCGCCAGTATGCCCAGCAGAACGGCATTACCGTTCCCGAAGGCGGGCTGTACATCGCGCATGGCATTGCCATACCGGTGCTGATGGCGGTGGCCGTCGGCATCATCATGACCTTCATCACCAAGCGCACGCGTTTCGGCCGCTACGTCTTCGCTATTGGCGGCAATCCGGAGGCGGCCGAACTAGCCGGCATCAACACCCGCTGGGTGACCATGAAGGTGTTCATGATCATGGGCGTGCTGGCGGCGGTCAGCGCGGCGATCTCGTCGGCCCGGCTCAACGCGTCGACCAATGCGCTGGGCACGCTGGACGAGCTTCTGGTCATCGCCGCCGCCGTAATCGGCGGCACGTCGCTCGCCGGCGGTTCCGGCACCGTGATGGGCGCCATGCTGGGCGCGCTTCTGATGCAGTCATTGCAGTCGGGCATGGTGCTGCTCGGCATCGACTCGCCGCTGCAGAGCATTGTCGTCGGCGCCGTGCTGGTCATCGCGGTGTGGCTCGACACCGTCTATCGCAAGCGGGTTTAGGGGAGAAACGATCATGGCCGACAAAATCGCTCCCGCAACTGCCCCCACAACTGCGGCCCCTGGCACGCCGCTGATCGACATGCGCAACATCTCGATCGCCTTTGGCGGCATCCGCGCCGTCGACGATGCCTCGATCGATCTTTTCCCCGGCGAGGTCGTGGCGCTGCTCGGCCATAACGGCGCCGGCAAATCGACGCTGATCAAGATCCTGTCAGGCGCCTACAAGCGCGATGCCGGCCAGATATTCGTCAATGGCGAGGAGGCTTCGATCTCCAACCCGCGCGACGCCAAGAAATACGGCATCGAGACCATCTACCAGACGCTCGCCTTGGCCGACAACGTCGACGCCGCCGCCAATCTGTTCCTCGGCCGCGAGCTGATGACCGGCTGGGGCACGCTCGACGACGTTGCCATGGAGGCCGAGGCCCGCAAGGTGATGGGCCGGCTCAATCCGCGCTTCCAGCGCTTCAAGGAGCCGGTGATCAAGCTGTCGGGCGGCCAGCGCCAGTCGGTGGCGATCGCGCGCGCGATCCTGTTCAACGCCCGCATCCTGATCATGGACGAGCCGACGGCAGCCCTTGGTCCGCAGGAGACGGCGCAGGTCGGCGAACTGGTCAAACAGCTAAAATCCGATGGTATCGGCATCTTCCTGATCAGCCATGACATCCACGACGTCTTCGAGCTGGCCGACCGGGTCTGCGTGATGAAGAACGGCCAGGTCGTCGGCACCGCGCGCACCACCGATGTTACCCAGGACGAAGTGCTCGGCATGATCATCCTGGGCAAATGTCCTCCGGGCGCCATCCCGGGGCCGGGCGCGCTGAAGATCGCCGCCTGAGGCCTGCCGACCGCCCGAAATGCGCTGATCGGCATGGCCGGTTGCCGCTCACGTGATATGCCAGTGATCGCGATGGCTTGGCCTTGCCATTGTGTTGGCCTGACGACTTGCCCATAAAGGTCCGGTATTGCTCATGGACCGCATCATCCGTTGAAGAAACTTTTTCCAATCGTTGCGTTCATCGCCGTAGCGCTGATCAGCATGACCATGGCGGGGTTCGCCTATTTCGCGACGCAGGAAGCCTCCCGCATCAAGTTCGAAGCGGCGGCCGACGACGCGCTCAACCGGATCGAGAGCCGTATCGATCTGCATTTGTCGCTGCTGCGGTCGACACAGGCCCTGTTCGACGCCCGCAATGGAGATATCTCCCACAGCGAGTTCAAGGCGTTTTTCAACGCGCTGGACATCGACAACAATTTCGCCGGCCTGCGGGGCATCGGATTCCTCAGGCTCGTCAAGACGGGGGATGAGGCGGCGGCCGAACGAGACATCCTGCACGATTTCGGCGCCAGCCATCCGATCTATCCGGAGACGACGCAGCCCTGGCGCACGCCCATCATGCTCTTCGAGCCGCTGGATCCGTCCAACCAGACGGGCATCGGCTACGACATGTTCAGCGAACGAGTGCGGCGCGCGGCGATCGAGCAGGCGATGGCCGACGACAAGCAGCACGCGAGCGGACTGGTGCAACTGGGCCAGGGCACAGGCGCGACACAGACCTTCCCCGGCTTCCTGGTTTTCGTGCGGCTCAACGTCGAAACCGCGCCGGAGGTCATCAACGCATCGCGATCCTCGACCGCGGGCTTTCTTTATGCGGCCTTCCGGGCGCGGGACCTGTTCCAGATCGCGCTCAGCCGCGCGCCGCTGCTGCCGGTCAACACCGAGATCTATGACGGTGCGGTGAACGGCGACAATCTCTTGTTCCGGTCGGAGACGCCGCCGGCCTCCGCCTTTGGCGACCGGCTGCTGGTCACCCGCAAGCTCACTGTGGCCGGCCGCCCGTGGACGGTGCTGTTCCGGCCGACCAGCGCCTTCTCGCAGCCGTCTTCGCGCGCCATCCCTGTGATGCTGGGGCTGTTCGGCCTGCTCGCGGCGGGCGCCATCGCGCTGGTGGCGCGCTATCAGGAGCGCGCCTATGAGGCGGCCTCGCGCCTGCACGAGACGACCGAAAAGAGCCTGCTCGAAAAGGACCTGATGCTGCAGGAGATGAAGCATCGCATCAAGAATTCGATCACCCGGGTGCTGGCGATCGCGCGGCAGACGGCGTCGCGGGCGACCGACGTCAACGAGTTTTCGGCGTCTTTTTCGGCCAGGCTGCAGGCGATGGCAGCCTCCCAGGACATGCTGACGCGCTCGCGCTGGCAGAAGGCCGATCTCGCCGACCTCCTGCGCATCGAGCTTGGCCAGGTGTTCGGCAAAGACCTGCCCGAGGGGTTGTTGTCGGGACCGGAGGTGCTGCTCGACGAGACCACGACGCAGGCGCTTGGCTTGACCTTCCATGAGCTGGCGACCAATGCGCTGAAATATGGCGAAGCCGGCAATTCCGCCAATTCGCTCAGGAGCGACTGGGCGCTCAAGGTCGAGTGGTCTGTGGAAGGGCGCGGGCGGGAGCGGACACTGGCGCTGAACTGGCGGGAGGCCGGGAAGAAAAAAGTCGAGGCGCCGGCCGAGACCGGATTCGGCACCAAGCTGATCGACCTCAACGTCACGCGCGAACTGCGCGGCACGATCAAGCGCGATTTTCAGGCCGACGGTCTGAAGGTGGAAATCAAAATTCCGCTGACAGGCTGAGACGAATATTCAGGCCGACAGCAAATGGCACGCCCATACGTGCAAAATCCGGAGGCCGGCGAACCGGCCTCCGGATCGAAGTTTCAACTATCGCCGAATCAGTTGCAGCGGGCCGTGTAGATCCGGCCGCGATGATCGCGATACTGGCAATAACCATTGCGCAGGTTGCGCACCAGCAGGCCGGACCCGGCACCGACAGCTGCACCGATCAGCGCGCCCTTGCCGCCGCCGACCAGACCGCCGATACCGGCGCCAATCAAGCCGCCGCCAACCACGTCCTGCTCGGTCGAGGTGCAGCCGCTGAGAGCGGCAACCGCAACCATGGCAATAATCATCTTCCGCATAGAGTCACTCCTCACTTTGTGTCCACACTTTGGTAAGCTCCAGCAGCCATTTAGCATGAAATGACGGCCTTTGCTGCGCGAATTTATTCTTGGCTAAGATAGTCTTTTTCTGGGCGCGCCGCATTCGATGCCATGACAAGGCTGGAAATGGCAAGAGAGGCGTCGAGGCTGCCGTCGGGAAGCACCTTCCAGACGACCTGGTCGTAGTCATCCTCAAGTGCTGGATCGACAGCGAGACATCTGGCGACGATGTGCTGCGCCTGCCCCTGCACGTCGCCCATGGCAAACGGTCGTTCGGCGGTGCATTCGTCGGCGGTTTCGAAAATGCTCACCGGCACCTGCAGCTCACGACAATCGGTCATCGAGTTGCTGCAGCCGATGACAAGCAACAATGCAGCGATGTGTTCCATGGCGACATGTCCTCTCGCCTCAACAACGGCCCGTATCGGCCAAAAGTTCCTGAGCGGTCGGGGTGACATGCGAATAATGCCGGCGCTGAACCGGTTAACAGCGCGCACTGTTGCCAGCAGGGGATTCGGTCAGGTCAGCTGGAACATAGCGATGAGGAGAATTGTCGAGGCCGCCGCCAGGACGATGCCCCACAGCAATGTGTGATGCGGCGAGCTAAGCGGTTCCGCGGATGCTTCGTGATCCTGGAATTCGCCCATCGAAACACGGGCAGCCTGTTCCAGTCTGTTCATGTCGGCGACCGCCAAGCATTCCTCCCACACCGTGCCGCAACCCAGCGGATTGCAGCGGCATCTGGGAAAAACAGCATCCGCCCTTATGGTGAACAGCCGGTTAAGGATCGTTGATTGCGGCCAGAGCCGGATGATTTCTGGTCGGATCGACCTGAAATCTGAATCCGCCTCTAAATCAAAGAGATAGCGCAAGATCTCTGGGCAAACGGTCTCCCTTTGTCCAGACATCACGCTCTAGTCGTTCACTGCGTCTCGAAATTGCTGTGTGGGACGACAAGACGGTATTCAAGGCGGCCGTCCGCGATGTCGAGGCTTGCGGTTCCGCTCAGGGATGCCGGCACCACCCGCTCCAGCGCGACGCTGCCGAAACGCTTTTGGCTCCCTCGGCCGCCATTGGTTCCTATCGCTTCGGCCCATGTCAGCGAGAGTGTGACCTCGCCAGGGGCGATGATGTCGAGATTGGCGGTCACTTCGACGAATCCATCCGGCCGGGACAGGGCGCCGTAGCTGACCGAGTTGACGGCGAGTTCATGCATCGCCAGGCCGATATGCAGCGCGGCATTGGGATTGAGATAGGGGTTGGCGCCCCGGAGGCGAAGGCTATGCGATGTGTTCGTGCCATAGCGGCCGACCTGGCTCGTCACCAATTCATGAAGGGCCGCACCTCGCCAGTTGGAGGATGTCACCAGATCCTGGGAGGAGGAGAGCGACTGCAGCCGGCCGCGAAAGCGCGTGAGGAAGTCGCCGATGCCGTCGGAATAGCGACCGGTCTGCGTCGCGATGCTCTGGATGATCGCCAGCAGATTCTTCGAGCGGTGGCTGACCTCGCGCAGCAGCGTCGTCAGCGTCTGTTCGCGCCGCTTCTGCTCGGTCGTCTCGACCATGGTGGTGACGACTCCTTGCACGTCGCCGGCGTCGCCGCGGTCGGCATCGACCCAGACCTGGAACCAGCGTACGCCGTTTTCGACAGGAACACTGATCTCAAGGCGCTCCGGGTTGCCGGTGGCGACCACTTCGCGCTTGGCGGTGCTGATGCGGTCGGCCTGCGCCATAGGCAGGATGCCATTGCCGTCGGAGTTGTCTGAAATCCAGGGCGCGCGCATGTTGCGGGCCCAGACCGTTTTCATGTCGCGATCCTGATAGAGGACGGAAATGCCGGCATTGTGCAGTGCGTGAAGAAGAGCCCGGCCAAGCTGCATGCCACTTTCGGCCGGATGCATGGCGATAACTTCGTCGCTCCGTGCGTCTTCCGTCTTATCTGCAGTCCTGGAACGCATCGGTCGATCTGTCCACCCAACTCACGCTGAACGGCTCACTATGAAATGGGTTCCCAAATGAAGTTTCCGAGGAGCCATCCCCCCAAAAACGGTCCGCCGGACGGTCTCCTTTGAAGGATACCGCCCGGCGGTGGCTGGAAACCGTTTGAGGGGTGCGGCTTCCAGTGTTCGCTCGGAGAAGCGTTCGCCTCACGCCCGTCTAAACAGGCCGGCCAGGAGCGAAATGACCAGGAAGGCGAGAAAGATGAAGAACAATATCTGCGCTATGCCGGCGGATGTACCGGCGATGCCGCCGAAACCAAGCGCGCCGGCGATAATCGCCACAACGAGAAATACGAGCGCCCAGTAAAGCATGGTTCATCTCCTTCCGAATGCTGCAGGGAAAACGTGGGTGGGTGCGGTTTGTTCCACCCTTTGCCGAAAAAGGCGATGCTTGCAAACCGTTAGAGCAACTCCAGGAAAAGTGTGAACGATTTTCCCGGGAAAGCGCGTAGCGCGTTCCTTTGGGAATTGCGTCAAAACAACAACTTAGATCAGCTCGACGTTTCCCTGACACGGTGAACTGCTCGAGGCAAAGCGCCTCGAAATTCGCGACGGATGGGTCCGGTTTGGCAAAAAAACCGCCCGACGCATTCGCATCGGGCGGCCTTTGGGTTTGGCTTTCCCGGCTGGAAAGCAGCGACTTATGCGGCGGCCTTCGCCTGACGATCGAAGAACAGCGCCTGGCTGATCAGTGCCTTGACCATGTCGGGATTGAACGGCTTGGTCACCAGGAAGGCCGGTTCGGGGCGTTCGCCGGTCAGGAGGCGTTCGGGAAAGGCAGTGATGAAGATCACCGGCACAGAGGTTGACGAAAGGATCTCGTTGACCGCCTCGATGCCCGAACTGCCGTCGGCGAGCTGGATGTCGGCCAGCACCATCTTCGGCCGCGTCTTGCCGAACATCGTCACCGCTTCGGCGTGCGTGCGCGCGGTTCCAACGACACGATGGCCGAGGCTCTCGACCATCTCCTCTATGTCCATGGCGATCAGCGGTTCGTCCTCGATGATGAGCACATCGGTCGCCACCTGGCGGGAAATCTCGTTGCTTGCCTGGGCAAGCAGCTCGGAGAATTGCTGGTCGCCGACGTCGAGGATCTCGGCTGCCTCGTCCTCGCTGAAACCCTCGACGGCAACCAGCAGGAAGGCCTGGCGCGGAAGGGGCGCGATGGCGTTGAGATTGGCGGCGGCGCGCTGTTCCCACGCCGATTGGGCCTGCTCCTGCGGCACGCGGATGGCGACGGACGTGAAAAGTTTGGCGAAGACCTTGTACAGAGCGATACGGTCGCTCGATGCATCGGGGAAGATGTCGACATCGGCGATGATGGCCTCAAGCATCGCAGCGACCAGCGCGTCGCCGCTCTCTTGCGATCCCGAGACGGCGCGCGAGAAGCGGCGCAGGAACGGCAGGTGCGGTGCGATGGTAGCGGATAAACTCATGATAAGACGTCTCCCTCAGTATGACGCGATTGCCCGGATTGCAGGTCAAGCTGATTGCAAGCCCCACTAATACAACGCGGGTTTTCTCAAAAAGTTCCGGCCGATATGGAACGAAAAGCCGATAACGGCGTTTTGCGGTCGGGATGGGCAACCAGACGAGGGAGCCGCTTGCCTTGTGTCGAGTTGAGTATGAGCGGCCTAGTGCTGGGAATATAAGGGCGAAATGAAGGATATGACGAAAGATATTTTGGCTGGCGCCGAGGGCAGGCGCCGGAACGGCGTCGGTGACCCGCTCGGGGCCAACTCCGAAATCGGGCGCAAACTCAAACAATATTATGACGAGCTGGTCTCTGACGATGTGCCGGATCGCTTTGCCCAGCTGCTCAGCCAGCTGGAACAGGCCGAACCCGCACAGAAGAAGGACTGAGCCATGCCAGCGGTCTCCCAAGGCTTCAAGACCGATCTGCTTGGGGCAATCCCGAGCTTGCGGGCCTTTGCCGTGTCGTTGACGCAGAATGCCGACAAGGCCGACGACCTCGTTCAGGAAACGCTGGTCAAGGCCTGGGACAAGCATGAGAGCTTCCAGCCCGGCACCAACCTCAAGGCATGGCTTTTCACCATCCTGCGCAATGAATTCTATTCGCAAATGCGCAAACGCGGCCGCGAAGTGCAGGACAGCGACGGCATCATGACGGCCAGGCTCGCGGTGCATCCGGCCCAGCACGGCCAACTCGATCTCAAGGACTTTCGTGGCGCTCTCGAGCAGTTGCCGGAAGATCAGCGCGAGGCCATCATCCTCATCGGCGCATCGGGCTTTTCTTATGAGGAGGCCGCTGAAATCTGCGGTTGCGCGGTCGGAACGATCAAGAGCCGCGTCAGCAGGGCGCGCACGCGCCTGCAGGAGATTCTCAAGATTTCCGGCGAGGACGAATACGGTCCCGATGCGATCTCGGCCCAGGTCACGGGGACTGCGGCGCATTGACGTGAGATCCGGGTAGCGGACCCGGATCGATCTCACCCCGGAGATCCGCGTCCATAGGCCAGCGCCACCGCTTCGACGAGATCTTCGCCCGAATAAGGCTTGGTGACGAGCTTCACCCCTGGAAAGGATGCCTTGATCTCGTCCGCATCGGAATAGCCGGAGGCAAACACGAAAGGCACGCCTGTCTCACGCAGGCCGGCGGCGAATTCGAGCGTCGAGGTGCCGCCCAGCATCAGATCGACGATGGCCGCGTCGAATTGCGTTGCCACCTTTCGGCCATCGATCTCGGCCAGGTCGCGGGCAACCACCACCTCGCCGGCGCCGTGGTCGCGGCAGAGCTGCTCGACATCCATGGCGATGAGGAATTCGTCCTCGAGGACGAGAATTCGCAATCCGTCAAGCAAATTGGGCACGGTAGTGGCTCCTTGAAACGCCGGGAGTCATGATCGCAATTCGGCGCGCTGTCATTTAAAAAAGACATGGCCCTAGCGCGGAACTCCGATCCTGGCAAAACGTTTTAGACATACCTGCTGACCGGCAGGCTTTCGAAGAGGGGTCGAAATGCCAGGCCAGAATGGGCGCTCCCTATCCAGTCGACAATATCCTTGCGAGAAGTGCCCTTTGCGGCCATTGCCGGTTTTCCGCGAGTTCGAAAAGCAGGAGTTGGCCTTCATCAGTACCTTCAAGAAAGGGGAACTGGCGGTCGACAAGGGCGCCACGGTCATCGTGGAAGGAAGCCACAGCGCTCATCTCTACACGGTACTGACCGGCTGGGCGTTCCGTTACAAGCTGTTGCCGGACGGTCGCCGGCAGATCCTCAACTATCTCATGCCCGGCGATCTCATCGGCCTGCAAGGCAGCGTCATGGGGGAAATGCAGCATTCCGTCGAGGCCCTGTCGCCAATGCTGCTTTGCGTCTTCGAGCGCGACAGTCTGCATGAACTCTACCGCAACCATCCTGGTCTCGCCTACGACATCACCTGGATCGCGTCACGCGAGGAACGCATGCTGGACGAGAACCTGCTCAGTGTCGGCCGCCGCAGCGCGATCGAGCGCGCCGCCTATCTGATTGCCTTCATCGGCAGCCGTGCCAAGGTCGTGGGGCTGAACGGCAAGCAATCCATCCAGATTCCGATCACGCAACAACATATCGCCGACACGCTCGGCCTTTCGCTGGTTCACACCAACAAGACGATCCGCAAGCTGATGGATCGCAAGCTGATTCTCTGGCGCGATGGTGGTTGCGAGGTGGTCGATGCGGAAGGGCTCAAGCAACTCGCCGGCTGGGAAGGGCTGGGCGAGGGGCGTCGCCCGCTGATCTGAGACGCGTTTCTGGCCATGGATTGGCGATTGGTGCGCATGCGCACGTTTTCGGCTAGAGCAGTTCACTGTTTCACGGAAATAGCGAACTGCTCTATCTCTATGTTTTGACGCAACTCCGGACGGAAAACCGTTTCACACTTTTCCTAGAGTTGCTCTAGTTTGTCCCAATGCCGGAACCTTGAGGCGCAAGGCGCGTTTGAAATCGAGCAATCACAAGGAGTTAAGCAATGGCAACCGCCGCAGGAAAGAGCGCCAACGAGGCGCGGGCGAATTCGGACCTCGAAGCCGACATCAGGCAGTTGAAGGCGGATATCGACAAGCTCACCAAGCAGTTGGCCAAAACCGGCGAACACGGCTATGGCACTGCCCGCCGCGCGGCCACCGAGGGCGTTGAGCAATTGCGCGCGCAGGGCGAAGCGGCCTTCGACAGCCTGCGCGGCAGTGCCAAGGACATCGAGGCGCAGTTGCTGGCAAATGTCCGCGAGAAGCCGGTGACGTCGCTGGCGATCGCCGCCGGCGTCGGCTTCCTCTTCGCGCTGCTCGCACGTCGCTAGTTCCCCAAATGGGACTGTTGGCATCCCTGCTCTCGGGTTTCGCCTCGGGTGAAACCGTGGCCGCCATACGTCGCGCACGTACGGCGGCCATCGTCTATGCGATTGCCGCTTTGGCGGCATTGTGCGGTCTCGGCTTCCTGGTCGGGGCAGGCTATATCTGGGCCGCCGTCCGCTATGGATCGTTCGCCGCCGCGCTTGGCTTCGGTGTCGGTTTTCTGGTGATCGCCGGGCTCGTTCTCCTGGTCCATCGTTTGATGTCGGGCGCCCGTGCCCGCCGCGAGGCAAGGCGGCGCAGTGCTGACATGAAGGCGATCGGCATCACGGCCGCCCTCGCCGTGCTGCCGACCTTGCTCAAGGGAAAAGGTGGCCTCGGTGTCATTCTAGGGCCGGCCCTGGCGCTCGCCGCCTATGCCATCTACCGCGAGAACGTGAAGCCCGACGATCCGGATGATGGGGAGGGGAAATAACGCCCCGGCCTGGGATCAAAGATCCGTCACTTGGACAGATCTTCCAGCGGCATCGATATTTCGGCGAACACGCCTTCCGGCCGGAATTCATGGGTCACTTCGCTTGAAATGACCTTGGCCAGGCTGCGGCGGATGAGGATCGAGCCGAAGCCGTGGCGCTCCGGCGGGGCGACTGCAGGGCCGCCGCTTTCGCGCCAAGTCAGCACCAGGCGGCGGTTGCCCTTCCTGCCTTGTGTCTTCCAGCCGAGATCGACCTTGCCCGATGCAATCGACAGCGATCCATGTTGCAGCGCGTTGTTGGCCAGTTCGTGCAGGATAAGCCCGAGCCCGACGGCCTGGTCCGGCGACAGCAAGAGATCGGCGCCGGAGACCGTGATACGCGGCTGGTCGGCGGTGTCGAACGGCCTGATCTCGATCTGGACGAGTTCGCGGATGCCGATGCCGCGCCACTCGCGGTCGGACAAAAGGTTGTGGGCGATGCCCAGCGCCTGAAGCCGGGCGCCGAAGGCATCGAGGAATTCGCTGGGCTGGCGGGCATGACGCACGGTCTGCGTCGCCAGCGCCTGGACGGTCGCCAGCGTGTTCTTGACGCGATGGTTAAGCTCGCGCAGCAGAAGCCGCTGCCGCTCCTCGCCGAGCTTGCGTTCGGAGATGTCGTAGTTGACGCCGAAGATCAGCGTCGGCTTGCCATCGCCGTCGCGCTCGATGACGCGGCCGCGCGTGGCCACCCAGCGCGGCGGATGAAAGCCCTTCACCCGGTATTCGCCGAAATAGTCGTCGCTGCCGGACAGGGCATCGCGAAAGCGGGTTTCGGTCTGGTAGACATCGCGCGGGTCGATGGCGGTCAGGATGTCGCGCGCTCGCAGCCGGGTGGAGCGCGGCAGGTTGAACAGTTCCGATAGCCGGACATCGCATTCGATCATGTCGGTGCGGATGTCCCATGCCCAGCTGGCGAGCGAAGCCGCGTCGAGCGCGATGGCGCGCCGCTTTTCCTCGCGCGCCAGGGCCGCTTCGGCAATGGCGCCGCTGCGGGTGGCGTCCTTCAAGGTGAACAGGCTGGCGGCGAGGCCGGCCAGCGTCTTCAACTGGTCGAGCTTGGCCCCGGAAGGATAGGCGTGCGGTTTGCGGTCGAGCACGCACAGCGTGCCGATCCTGGCGCCTGCCACCACCATCGGCGCGCCGGCATAAAAGCGCACATGATGTTTGCCGGTGACCAGCGGGTTGGTTCTGAAGCGCGGGTCCGTCGTTGCGTCCGTCACCACCATGGGCTCGTCGCCGGCGGCGATGGCATGGGCGCAGAAAGAGATGCCGGTCGCGGTTTCGGTCTCGTCGAGGCCAAAGCACGACTTGAACCATTGCCGCTCGATGTCGACGAGTGTGACAAGGGCGGTGGGCGCCTGCATCACGGCCGCGGCAAGGCTGGTGATGCGGTCGAAATCCGGGTCAGCCGCCGTATCGAGCATCTCCAGCCCGTGCAGCACGGCCAGCCGGTCTTCGGCATTGACCGCCAGCGCCACCTCGGCCGGCAGGCTCGCTCGTATTTCTACCTTGTTATCCACCCCAAACCCCAAATGCCCATGCCGGTCTTCGCCGTCCTGCCGACGCACCGGCCCGTGACAAGCTTGCCTCCCGGAACCATCCTAGCGAGGAACCGTTACCCGACCGTGATTTGCCGAGTGCGCCGACGGGCGCAAAACGAAACAGGGACCGGCCATGACCAAGATCATTCCCGAGGACAAAGCGCGGCAGGGGCGGTGGGGCTGGCATGGCCTGCGCATCTTGATCGCCGGGCTGCTTCTGGCCTTTGCGGCCTGGGGCATCGCCGAAATCTATGGTGAGGTGGTCAAGACACCGGCGACGCAGCAAGGAAGCGCGCCGGGCGGCTAGATTTTCGGCCGTCATGGTTGGAGATTGCATCAGGCGGCCTTTGCCTCGGCGATGCTGGCCGGCACCAGGACATTCAGCGCGCCGGGCTGGATTTCGATCGTCGTCTCACGCTCGAGCCTGACCAGTTCGCCATCCATGACGGCGCGGAACTTTCTGCTGCCGGAATGGATTTTCAGGACGGTGCGGTCAGCCTGGTGAATCTCGACATGTTCGTTGTCGCGCCATTTGCCGCGCGCCACGTTGAATAGGAATTTCATCAGTTCGGCGCGCTGTTGCGCCACCGTGACGTAGATGCCGAGCACGCCGCCCGAAGGATTGTCCGCATAGGGCAGATGGCCTTCACCGAACAGATTGTTGGTGACGCCGATGCCTGAGATGCGCGCCGTCATCTCGGCCTTGCCGATAGCGAGCGTGACGTTCATCGCCGGCGGGTTCTTGATTGTCGCCCATGCCGCCTTGGCCGAAGCGCCGATCTTGCCCAGGCGCGAGCCGAATTCCATTCCCTGACGCAGTTGCACCATCTTCGCATGCATGCCGATCGAGAATTGATGAACGAAGGGACGGCCATTGGCGGTGGCCATGTCGACGGCGATGATCTCACCGTCGGCGAAGGATTTCAGCGCGGCATCGAGCGACTGCGGAATGCCGAGGCCACGCGCGAACAAGTTCATGGTGCCGGCCGGCAAGATGGCAAGCGCCTTTTTCTTGCCCATCAGTCTCGCGGCCGCCGCTGAAATGGTTCCGTCACCGCCACCCGCCAGCACGACATCGACGGCGCGGCGCGAGGCGGCGCTGTCGAGGCTCTCCACGACGTCCTTGCCGGCAACCACTTCGATACTCAGCGAATGGCCTGCCGTTTCCAGCGTCTGGCGCATCCTGTCGGAGAAGGCGGCGAGGTCGGTGGTGCGCAAGGTGCCGCCATCCCGGTTCAGCACCGCTGCAAATTTCATGCCCCGCTCCGTTATGTCAGTCCTAAACGGGCCGGGACGAACCCAGCCGCAGGCTGAAACGTGGCGATGCAGGAAAGGTTCCGTTCGAAACGGCGCAATTCAGCGCGTGTTCATCAGCGCCCGCGCAACTGTTGCGTGTTTTTCCTGTGCGAAATCCACGCCAGTTTTGTCGGAACAACGGCATGGTCACGACGTTGTGAACCCGTGGAGATGCCACGCCCGATCTTCCCAGCGACGGTTCAATCGGGCGCGGCGTGCATGAAATCACGCACCAGGAGAGACTACCATGATACGCACCCTTTTAGCCACGACCGCACTCGCAACGTTGATCGCGACGGGCGCGCTCGCGCAAAGCGGCACGACCCCTGCTCCAGCCAACCCACCTGCCGTTCAGGAGCCGGCCGCGGCCGCTCCGGTGCCGCGCGCTGAAGGCAGCATCGTCACCAACATCATCGGCGAATCCGTCTATAACGGTACCGGCGATGATGCCGAGAACATCGGCAAGGTCACTGATGTCGTCTTCGACAAGGACGGCATGGCCAAATCCGTCGTCATCGGCGTCGGAGGCTTTCTGGGCGTCGGGGCGAAGAATGTCGCCTTCGACTACGACAAGCTGCAATGGGCCGAAAAGAACGGCGACCGTTGGCTGGTGGCCCAGACAAGCAAGGACGAACTGACGGCGCATCCGGAGTTCGACAGCAAGCCCTACGGGCCTGCGCCGGCTCCTGCCACTTCCACCGACGCGGCAGCACCGAAAGCGCCTGCGACGACGGATACCGCACAGGCTCCTGCAGCCGCTCCGGCCGAGCCGATGAAGCGCGCCGACGGCAACCTCGCCACCAACATCATTGGTGAGACTGTCTACAACGGCACCGGCGACGACGCGCAGAACATCGGCAGCGTAAACGACATCGTGCTGTCCAAGGATGGCAAGGCCGAATCGCTGGTGATCGGCGTCGGCGGCTTCCTCGGCCTCGGCGCCAAGAACGTCACCTATGATTTCAACAAGGCCCAGTGGGCGGAGAAGAACGGCGACCGCTGGCTGGTGGCGCAGACCACCAAGGAAGAGCTGCAGGCGCAGCCGGATTTCAACCGCAAGGCCTATGATCCGGTGCCGGCAACCACGGCATCCAATGAGCCGGCGGCAACAGCTCCAGCCGCGACCACGGCTCCTGCCGCCGCGACTGCGGACAAGACGGCCGAAGCACCGGCGGCTACAGCCCCTGATGCCACCGCTCCTGACCAGACACAGACCGCAGCCATCGACAAGTCGACGCTGACCGAGATGCCGATTGGCGAAATCAGAGGTGAAGATCTGAAGGGCGCGACGGTCTATGGCGCCAATGACGCCAAGGTCGGCGAGATCGGCGATGTTGTGCTGACGCCCGATAAGAAGACGGATGCGGTGATCGTCAATGTCGGCGGCTTCCTCGGCATCGGTGAGAAGGAGGTTGCGGTCGGCCTGGATAATCTGAAGTTCATGACCGACAAGAACGGCAAGAAGTATCTCTACACCACCTTCACCAAGGAACAGCTCGAGGCGCAGCCTGCCTATGATAAGGGCAGCTATGCCGAGAAGCGTGACCAGCAGCGCCTGATTGTGAAGTAGGGCAGTAGGGCAGTAGGGCAGTAGGGCAGTAGGGCAGTAGGGCAGTAGGGCAGTAGGGCAGTAGGCAAGCCCTATTCCCTACTGCCTATTCCCTTGCTCACATGTCCTACCACGCCATTCTCCGTCAGCTCCGCCAGCGCCAGCGACTGGTCGAGATGTTCGGCCCGCCAGGCGAGAAGCCGTTCGGCGAATTGCAGGCGGGTGGACAGATGCGCAGGGCTGCCGGCGAGGTTGGTCAGTTCGCCAGGGTCTGCCTCGACGTTGAAAAGCAGAGGTGGCAAGCCGCCGCCAAAATGCACGTATTTGAATTTTTTGGTGCGGATGACCGCCAGGTTGCATTGGCGCGAGGCAATGCCGAAATGCGCTTCGGCGTCGCCGTCCGCGATCGAGCGGAAATCGAACTCCCAATGCGCGGAGTCACGCCAGGTGGCAGGGCTTCCGCCGCTCAGGAATGGTTTCAGCGAGCATCCGTCGAGATGCTGTTCGGGGGGCTCGCCAAGCAGGTCTATAAGCGTGGGCAAGATGTCTACCGCTTCGGTGAAGCGATCGACCGTGCTGCCGGCCGCCTTGCGATGCCGCGGGTCGCGAATGATAAGCGGGATGTGGTAGCTGCCGTCGAAGTAGCCGCCCTTGCCCAGCGTGAAATGGTCACCCATCATCTCGGCGTGGTCCGAGGTCAGCACAATGATGGTGTCGTCCCACGCGCCTGAAAGCTTGAGCGCCTGCCATATCAGGCCAAGCTGAGTATCGACCTCCGAGATCATGCCGTAATAGATCGCCCGGATACGGCGGAAATCATCCTCGCTCCAGTCGTGCACCTTGCCAGCGGCGCCGGGGCGGAAATTCGCGCGATACCGCCGGCTGAGATCATAAGCGAGATAGGGATGGCCCTGCGCTTCGGCCCGCCAGCTTTCCGCCCGGTGAAAGGCCGGGCCGTCGGCCGGATCGTATAGCGTGTTGTAGGGCTCCGGCACGATGAAGGGCGGGTGCGGACTGATGAAGGACAGATGCGCGAACCAGGGCGTGGCCTGTTCCTGCTCGCCGAGCCAGCGGATGAACTCACCGGCAAGGAAGGCCGTCGGCGTATGGTCCTTCGAATAGATTGGCGGCGCCTCGGTCACGGTGTCATCGTCTTCCTCGCCTGCAGGACGATGGATGTCAGGAGATCCGGCACTGGCATCAATACCCTGCTGCTTCAGCCAAGAGAGCCACTGCTTCTGATGCTCGGGCAGCAGCTGGCGTACCGTGAATCCCGGCAGCACGCCTTCATAGCTTCTCAGCCTTGGATCACCTGAGCTCAGCAGGCGCGGGTCGAGCGACACGTCGGTGTAGCCGAACAGCGTCGGATCGTAGCCGATGCTGCGCGCGTGCTGCGCGATGTTGCCATGACGGGCGTCCAGCGGTGAGCCGTTGCGGCAGACGCGGTTGTTCATCTGGTAGAGGCCGGTGTAAAGGCAGGCACGCGCCGGCGAGCAAGGGGCCGCGCCGCCATAGTGCTGCTTGAACAGCACGCCCTCGGCGGCCAGCGCGTCGGCATTCGGCGTCCTCACCACGGGATGGCCGGCGGCCGACAGGCAATCACCGCGCCATTGGTCGCAAGTGATCAGGAGAACGTTCGGGCGCCTGGCTTTTCCTGTCACTCGCGATACCTTTCGCTGCATGGTCGAATGCCATTCATGGAACCGATTTCCGGGAAGGGCGCAAGACCGCCCGTGTTAGCCGTTTGGTGAACAAGGCTCTTTCGACTGTTCACTTTTACAGCACAGTCCATTCTGTGTTTGCCGCCTTTGCCGCAAGCGGTGGTGTCCTCATATTGGCGTGGACAGCGGCGAGGGCCGCACAAACAACAAGGGAAGGAGCAAGACAATGCTCGACCAGATCAAGGGCCTGCATCACGTCACCTCGATGGCGAGGGATGCCCGGCAGAACAATGATTTCTTCACCCACAAGCTCGGCCTGCGCCGCGTCAAGAAGACGGTCAATTTCGACGCGCCCGACGTCTACCATCTTTATTATGGCGACGAGGTTGGCACGCCCGGTTCGGTTATGACCTATTTTCCGTTTCCCAACATCGGCAAGGGCCGTCCCGGCGTCGGCGAAGTCGGCACCACGGTCTACTCCGTCCCGGAAGGCACGCTCGCCTATTGGGAAAAACGCTTCGCCGACCAAGGCGTGAACGGTGTTTCCCGCGAGGAGAGTTTTGGTGAGAAGCGGCTCAGATTTGCCGGCCCCGATGGCGACGGTTTCGCGCTTGTCGAGGACAAGGCCGACAGCAGGGCGCCGTGGAACAAAGGCGGCATTGCGACCGATGAGGCGATCCGCGGCTTCCACTCGGTTTCGCTCAGGCTGAAGGATGGCGGCGCCACCGAGGAGCTGTTGAAATTCATGGGCTACGAGGAAGTCGACAAATCAGGCAATGTCAGACGGCTTGCCGTGAAGAACGGCAACGGCGCCGATGTCGTCGACATCGAATCGCTGCCGACCGCGGCCTTCGCCGACCTTGGCGCCGGCTCGGTGCATCACGTCGCCTTCGCCGTCGAGAACCGCGCCAAGCAGCTCGAAGTGCGCAAGGCGTTGATGGATACGGGCTACGGGGTGACGCCGGTGATCGACCGAGATTATTTCTGGGCGATCTATTTCCGCACGCCGGGCGGCGTTCTGTTCGAAGTCGCCACCAACGAGCCGGGCTTCGACAGGGATGAGGACACCGCACATCTGGGCGAAGCGCTGAAGCTGCCGACGCAGCACCAGCATTTGCGGCCCTATCTCGAACAGCATCTGCAGAAGCTGGAAGGCTGAGCCATGAGCAAGGACGCTTACATCCATAAGGTGCTGCCCGGTTCGCCGGGCGGCCCCATGCTTTTCGTCTTTCACGGCACCGGCGGTGACGAGAGCCAGCTTCTGTCGCCGGGGCGCGATCTCGTGCCCCAGGCCACCATCATCTCGCCGCGCGGCGATGTGTCCGAATATGGCGCGGCGCGCTTCTTTCGCCGCACCGGCGAAGGCGTCTACGACATGGACGACCTGGCGCGGGCAACCGACAAGATGGCCGCCTTCGTCAAGGCGCATGTCGAGGCTGCGAGGCCCTCGATAGTGCTTGGCCTCGGCTATTCCAACGGCGCCAACATATTGGCGTCCGTGGTGTTCGCCGAGCCCGAGCTGTTCGACGCCACGGTGCTGATGCATCCGCTGATCCCGTTCGAACCGCAGGTCCAGGGCAGCCTCGCCGGCCGTCACATGCTGCTGACCGCCGGCAAGCGCGATCCGATCTGCCCGCCGAACCTGACGACGCGGCTCGAGGCCTATTTGCGTGCCGACGGTGCCGATGTCACAGTGGAATGGCACGAAGGCGGGCACGAGGTGCGGCCAAATGAAATCGAAGCGGCCCGGCGGCTCTTTGCCGGTGTCGCTCAAGGAGTTTAGACATGCCCGACCAACTGCCTGAAATCGAACTGGAAGACCACGGCTCCAAGGGGCGCTATGTGCTGCGTGGTCCTGGAGGCGCCGAGGCCGAGATGACCTTCACCAAGATCGGTGAACACCAGATCATCATCGACCACACCGAGGTGCCGGACGCGTTTCGCGGCCAGGGTGCCGGGCTTAGGCTCGTCACCCGCGCCGTTGAGGATGCGCGCGCGGCGGGCAAGAAGATCATCCCGCTTTGCCCGTTCGCCAACGCCCAGTTCCGCCGCCACGCGGAATGGGCCGACGTGCTGAAGCACTAGAGCGTTTCACCGTTTCATGGAAACGGCGAACCACTCTAACTCTTTGTTTTGACGCAATTCCCTAGGGAAAGCGCTACGCGCTTTTCCCGGGAAAACCGCTCACACTTTTCCTGGAATTGCTCTAGGAAGCGCAGGCACGTCATCGATAGGCCGCGAGGGGATAAAATGGCAGTCCCCGCTGCCGGTTGGCTTTGTCATTTGCCGCGACCAGATATCTTGCCTAGATATGATGTCTCGCCGTGCCGACAAACGAACTGAATGATCCCCCGATGACCGAAACCGACCTCGTCCCCGTCTTCGACGGCCACAACGATACGCTGCTCAGGCTGTATCAATCGAAGGACAGGGACGTCGAAAAACTGTTCGTTGAAGGCAAGTCGGGCGGCCATATCGACCTGCCGCGCGCTAAGGCTGGCGGCTTCGCCGGCGGCATGTTCGCGATCTTTCCGCCGCCGGTCGAAAAAGCCAGGCGCAGCGCCGTACCCCTGGCGCCGAGCGACAGCGAGCCGCTGCCGCCGGAGGTGCCGCGCGCCGATGCGCTCAACTCGACGATCGCGATGGCCTCGATCCTGTTTCGGCTGGAACGGGCCGGGGCGCTGGCCGTCTGCCGCACTGCTGGCGATGTGCGCAACGCCATGGCCAAAGGCACGATCGCCGCGGTGTTCCACATCGAGGGCGTCGAGGCGATCGATCCGGAACTGACCATGCTCGACGTGTTGCACGCCGCCGGCCTGCGCTCGCTCGGCATCGTCTGGAGCCGGCCGAATGCCTTTGGCCACGGCGTGCCGTTCCGCTTTCCGTCCTCGCCAGATACCGGCCCGGGGCTGACCGACGCCGGCAAGGCGCTGGTCAAGGCCTGCAACGAACTGAAGATCATGATCGATCTTTCGCATCTCAACGAGCAGGGTTTTCGCGATGTCGCCGGTCTCAGCGACGCGCCGCTGGTCGCCACCCACTCCAACGTGCATGCGCTCTGCACCCATTCGCGCAATCTCACCGACTGGCAGCTCGGCGCCATACGCGAGTCCGGCGGCATGGTCGGGCTGAACTTCGCCACCGGCTTCCTGCGCGAGGACGGCCGCATGAATGCCGACACCAGCCTCGACATCATGGTGCGTCATGTCGATTCCCTGCTGCAGGCGCTGGGCGAGGACGGCGTCGGCCTCGGCTCCGATTTCGACGGGGCGATGATCCCGGCCGTCATCGGCGACGTCGCCGGCCTGCCGAAGCTGATCGATGCCTTGGCGGCGCGTGGTTTTGGCCGTGCCCTGATCGAGAAGATTGCTTACCGCAACTGGCTGAGCATGCTCGAAAGAACCATTGGGTAGCGCGCAGGCGCTACTCGAAGCCGATCCTTTTGAGCCAATCCTTGCCGACGCCTCGGTCGCTGATGATCGGCAGCGGGTTCTCCGAATCGAGCCGCGCGCAGATGCGGTAGACCTCGAGCGTCTCGGCGCTCATCTCGCCGCGCTTGTAGAAGAACATGGCGGCGGCATAGCGTGTGCGGCCGGACCATTTTTCGCCGAGCGGCGTGTTGACCAGCTCCCACTGCTCGGCCGCCTCCAGCTCTGCTTCGTCGGCCATAATCAGAAATCCGCCGGCGGATTGGCGGTGCGGCGGTCGAGCTTGATGAAGGGCCGCGCCACCACCTTGGCCCGTTTCATCAGCTTCTGATATTGCAGCTCTCGCATGGCGTAGATCTCGACCCAGAGGTCTTCGACGACAGTATCACCATAGGGCCGCGCCAGCGAGGCGATGGCGATGTTGCGCTTGGCCATCGGCGACCACATGGCGGCGCTGACCAGGCCAACCTCCTGGCTCTTCTTGTGATAGACGATGGCGTGTTCGGCCGGGATGTTGCCCTCGATCTCCAGCCCGACCAGCACATGGCGCAGCTTGCGTTTGGCGCGCGCCTCGAAGATGGCGCGGCGGCCGTTGAAATGGTCTTTCTGCGGATCGATCATGAAACCGAGACCGATCTCGTCGGGCCTGCGCAAGCGATCGGCGCGGATGGCGTGCTCTGCGGTGGTGAAGTCGGCATTGGCAACGATCAGCCCGGCCTCGAGCCGCGCGCGGTTGAGCGCGGTGTAGCCGATGGCCCTGATACCGCGCAGCTCGCCCGCGGTCATCAGCCGGTCCCAAAGGCTCAGCGCTTTGTCGGCCGAAACGAACAGTTCGTAGCCGAGATCGCCTGTGAAGCCGGTGCGCGAGATGGTGACGGTTGTATCGTCGTGCGGGAAATCCATGAGGTCGAAAACCTTGAGTTTTTCGACTCCGGCGAAACCGGCGTCGCGGAGCACGGCGAAGGAGGTCGGCCCTTGCAGAGCGAGTCCGGCAACAGCTTCGGTTTCTTCGTCGACGGTGACGTCGAAACCAATGGCGCTGTCGAGCAGCCAGGGCAGATGCCGCTCCTGCGAGCACAGCCGGAAACGCGCCGGCGACAGGCGAAACAGCGTGCCGTCGTCGAGGACAAAGCCCTCGTCGTCACACCATGCCGTGTAATGGACACGGCCGGGCCTGAGCCTGGTGACGTCGCGCAAGGTGACACGGTCGAGGAAGGCTTCGGCATCCGGCCCTTCGATCCGGTATTTGGTCATCGGCGAGATGTCGAACAAAGCCGCCTGGCTGCGGATGGCAAAGTATTCGAGTTCCTCGTCCCACAGCGAATGCGGCGCGCGATAGCCGGCCCAATTGTACCAGTCCTGGGTTTTGGCCAGTGCGTCGAGGCGCGGCTGGAACGGTGTGCCGAGGCGCAGCGTGCGGAAATGAGATTGCGCATCGATGCGGGCCGAGACAGCCGCATCTTCTGTCTTTGCAACGGGCCTCTTCCTGGTTGCCTGGGCCATGACCTATCCCTTCATCGCAATGATGCGTCGCGCGGCGTTGAGGCCTGGGGCGCCGGAGACGCCGCCACCGGGATGCGAGCCGGCGCCGGCCAGGAACAGCCCTTCGAGCGGCGTGTCGTAGCCCGACCAGCCGGAGACGGGCCGCGAGATCAGCATCTGGTCGGCCTGCAGCTCGCCGTGGTGCCAATGGCCGCCGGGCATGCGGTAGCGCGCCTCGATATCGGCCGGTGTCAAAAGCTCGGCGTGAACAACGCTCTCGCCGATGCCAGGCGCGTAAGCCTCGAGCTGCGCCATGATGGCCTCGAGGAATTTCGGCTTGCCCGCAGCCCAGCCCTCCTTCAACGCATAGGGCGCGTATTGCACCACCGCTGAGAGCACACAGGCGCCATCAGGCGCGAGCGATGGATCGGCGAGGCTGGGCAGCGTGATTTCCATCACCGGTTCGGGCGAGAATTCGCCATACTTGCTTGGGTTGAAAGCGCGCTCGACATGGTCGGGCGAGGGCGCAATCACAAGCCGCCCGTTGTGAGCGGCGGCATCGGCGCCGGTGAATTGCGGCGGCCGGTCGAGCGCCAGGTGAAGTTTGGCGGCATCGCCCTTCATGCGGATGTTTTTCATCTTGCGCACGAAACCGGTGTCGATCTCGTGAGGTCCGACAAGGTCGAGGAAAGTGGTTGCCGGACTGATCGCCGAGACAATGGTCCTGGCGCGCAGTTCCTCGCCAGTGTCGAGCGCGACGCCGACGGCATGGCCCTTCTCGACGGTGATTTTTGCCACCGCAACCGATGTGCGGATGGTGACGCCAGCCTTCTCCGCCGCGGACCGAATGGCGGCGACGACGGCGCCCGTACCGCCTTGCGGCAGGACCTGCGCACCGGCCGCTCCACCGGTCTCGCCGGCCAGGCGATAGTAGAGGCCGAGCAACGAGGCCGGCGAGCGCGGGCCGAGATGGCTGCCGAGCGTCGCGTCGAAGGCGAGCAGGCCTTTCAGCCTGTCATCTTCGAGCTGCTCGTCGAGCAGGTCGGCGACGTTCATCAAGAGCACGCGCAGGAAGTCGCGCATGTCTTCCTTGCCGAGTTTTTTCAGCGCCAGGGCGGTCTGGCCGAGCCCTGCGGTCTCCAGCAACGACATGGCGGCGAGATCGGGCGGACGGCGCGACAGGAAGGGCTTCAGTATGCCGGCATAGCGCAGCAATTGCGCGCGCAAGTCTTTCCAGGCCGACTGTTCGGAGGAACTGGTGCCCGTCAGCACCTCACCATAGGCGCCATGCAGCATCAGCGCCGGGCCGTCCTTCGACAGTGCCACCGACGGCAGGAAGTCGGCGCGGGCGAATTGCAGCCCATGCCTCTCCAGGTCCAGCGTCTTCACCACATCGGGATGCAACCGGTTCAGCAGATGAGCGACCGACGAGACGCGAAAGCCCGGGGCAAATTCCTCGGTGCGCGCGGCGCCGCCGACTTCGCTTCCAGCCTCCAGCACCAGCACCTTGCGGCCGGCTTTGGCCAGCGTGGCTGCGGCGACGAGGCCGTTGTGGCCGCCGCCAATGACGATTGCATCAAATGACGTCATGGGCTGGGCTCATATGCGAGGTGGATTTGGCGAGATCGCGCAGGATTTCGGCGGCTGAATTGCGGCCGGGCGCGCCCATGACACCGCCGCCCGGGTGGGTCGAGGAGCCGCACATATAGAGGCCGCCGACCGGCGAGCGGTACTGCGCGTAGCCTGGCACCGGGCGGTTGAACAGAAGCTGGTCGAAGGTCAGTTCGCCCTGGAAAATATTGCCTTCGGTCAAGCCGACCTCCGCTTCGATTTCGCGCGGCGTGCGCACCTCCATATGGACGATGCGGTCACGGAAGCCGGGCGAGTACTCGGCGATCTGTGCAATCACGCTCTCGGCGAAACCGTCGCGATCGGCATCGGTCCAGTCGCGGCCGTTCACCTTGGGCGGCGCGTATTGCACGAAGCAGCTCATGAAGTGCTTGCCTGATGGAGCCATGGTCGGGTCGAGCGTCGTCGGGATGACCATGTCGAGGAAGGGGTCCGCCGACCAGCGCCCGGCCTTCCAGTCGTCATAGGCGCGCTCCATGCGCTCCATCGAATCTGTGAAATGCATGTCGCCGCGATAGACCGGTGAATCCTTCGGCAAAGCGGGGAATTCCGGCAGGGAATCCAGCGCGATGTTGACCTTGCCGGAGGAGCCGCGGATCTTGAAGTTCTTCACCCGGCGCAGGAAAATATCGGGCAGTTCCTTCTCCTCGACGAGCTTCAGGAAGGTGCGCTTCACGTCGGCATTGGAGACGACGAGCTTGCCGTAGATTTCCTCGCCGCCGGCCAGCACCACGCCCTTGGCCTTGCCGCGGCTTACCAGCACATGGTCGACCTCGGCGCCGGTGCGGATGGTGCCGCCCGAGGCCTTGAACGACGCGGCGAGCGCCTTGGTGACGGCACCCATGCCGCCGCGCGCATAGCCCCAGGCACCGACCGAGCCGTCGACCTCGCCCATATAGTGGTGCAAGAGCACATAGGCCGTGCCGGGCGACATCGGGCCGAGCGCGGTGCCGATGATGCCGGACAGAGCGAAGTTCGCCTTGATGACATCGGTCTCGAAATACTCGTCGAGGAAGTCCGAGATCGACATCGTCCAGAAGCGCAGCGTCAGCGCCATCTCTTCGGCCGACAGGCCGGCGAATTTCTTGCCGAGATAAAGAAGCTCGCCAAGGTCGCGCGGCTTGAGGCTGGTCGGGTCGGGCGCGGTGCGCATCAAAAGCGGCTGGATGAAGCGGCACTGCCGCGTCACGTCGCGGGCGTAGCGGTCATAGGCTTCGGCATCGCGCCTGGAGAAGCGGGCGAATTCGCGCCGATGCACATCATGGTCGCGGTAGTTGGCGAGATAGTCTCCGTCGCGGGTGAACACCGCGCCGCCTTCATAGGAAATGACCTGCAGGCCGAAGCGCGGCAGTTCGAGGTCGCGCATGATCTCGGGGCGAAACAGCGAGCAGACATAGGAGCAGTTGGAATAGAGGAAGCCCGGCGTCAGCTCGCGGCTGGTGGCCGCACCCCCGACCCAGTCGTTCTTCTCCACCACCAGCACGTCGAGCCCGGCGCGCTGCAGGTAGCAGGCATTGACCAGGCCATTGTGTCCGCCGCCGATGACGATCGCGTCCCAAGCTTTCATTGTGGCCCAGTCTCTTTGTTTCCAAGCAATTCCCAAGCGAAAACCGCCCACATTGTTCCTGGAATTGCTCTGTGCGACCCGCTGTTCATTTTTGCGTGATCTGTTCCCGAATGCGCGGAATTTGGCACGGTATCGGGCATTCTGTCCAGTCATTCTGAATGAATGTTCAACAAATGATATTGCGTTTTCCCCGGCATGCGCTAGGCTTTGGCGGTGTTCGAAACGGGCATTCATCGATTGGGGATCGAGGGCTGATGATCGCAACGGCAGATGCCGAGTATGACGATACCACCATCCGCTTCCTCGAGGCGCTGTGGGGCGATGGCTACCTGTCGCCGGGCGGCCCTGAAGAGGTCGACCGGGTCGTCGAAGGGCTTTCGTTCGAGGGCAAGACGGTGCTCGACATTGGCTGCGGCTCCGGTGGCATCACGCTGCATCTGGTCGAGCGCCATGGCGCCGCCCACGCCACCGGCTTCGATGTTGAACAGCCGGTGATCGAGGCGGCCAGGCGGCGAGCCGCCGCGCACGGGCTCTCGGACCGCGCCAGCTTCGTCCAGGCGCCACCCGGAGCGCTGCCTTTCGCCGATCGCTCCTTCGATGTCGTCTTTTCCAAGGACGCACTGCTGCATGTGCCTGACAAGGACGGCCTGTTCGCCGAGATCTTCCGCGTGCTGAAACCGGGCGGCGTCTTTGCCGCCTCCAACTGGATGATCGGGCATGACGGCGAACCTTCACCCCAGATGAAGGCCTATATCGCGGCGGAAGGGCTGTCCTTCGCCATGGCCTCGCCGGCGCGCTATGCGCAAGCGATGCGGCGCGCCGGCTTTGCCGATGTCACCGTCACGGACCGTAACCCCTGGTACCGCGAGGTGGCGCGCGGCGAGCTGGAAAGGCTGAAAGGACCGCTCTATGCGCCGGTTGCCGCCGTGGTCGGCGCTGCCTATGTCGACAAGAACATCCGAACCTGGGAGGCCATGCAGAAGGTGCTTGACAGTGGCGAGCACCGTCCCACTCATCTGCGCGGTTGGAAGCCGGATGCGATTGGATAGCCGGCGATGCTGGAGACGATCACACCCATGAAAACGGCAGATGCCAAGGATGCCCTCCTTGAACCGGCGGGGAAAGCCGAGACCGAGAAGCGCGGACGCAAGGCTTCGAAGGAGGTCCGTCAGCTGCAGCTGATCGAGGCGACGATCGATTCGCTGGCCAAGCGCGGCTATGCCGAGACGACGATGGCTGATGTCGCCGATGGCGCGGGCCTGTCGCGTGGCATCGTCAACTTCCATTTCGAGAGCAAGGAAAAGCTGCTGATCGCGACGCTGCAGCACATGTATGACGAGTATTCGGCGCATTGGCGCGCCTCTCTTGAGAAGGCAGGCGACGATCCGGCGCGGCAGCTGCAGCAGCTGGTATGGGCCGACTTCGACCGCTCGATCTGCAACAAGCGCAAGCTCGCTGCCTGGCTGGCCTTCTGGGGCGAGGCCAAGTCGCGTCCGACCTATCAGGCGCTGAGCAGTTCGCGCGATGCCTATTACCAGCAGGTCTTCATCGATCTGTGCACGACGCTCAAGCAGAGTGGCTCATATGCCTATGAGCCGCAGGTGATGGCGCTGGCGCTGTCGGCCATGCTGGAAGGGCTGTGGCTGCGGCTGATGATGGGCACAGAGGACACAACGCGCGAAACTGCCTTGCAGGCCGCCAACGCTTTCTTGGCCGCTGCCTTCCCGAAGCATTACGGTTAGCAACAGCCGGCCACCAAGACCGGCAAGACCAAAAGAGGATGGAACAGCATGAAGAACCTTAGCCGACGCCTGACATTGACATTGGCGCTGGGCGGCGCGCTTGCGGCTTCGGCGGCAGCGTTTGCCGTTGCCGCCGACAAGGACCTGATCGTGTTCGACTGGTCGGGCTACGAGGATGCGAGCTTCCATCCGAAATATGTCGAGAAGCACGGCGATTCGCCGACCTTCGCCTTCTTCGGCGACGAAGACGAGGCGTTCGAGAAGGTGCGCTCGGGTTTCAAGGCCGATCTCGGCCACCCCTGCTCGCAGAGCGTGACGAAGTGGCGCGAGGCGGGTCTCCTGCAGCCGCTCGACACGTCGAAGATCACGGGCTGGAAGGACCTCAATCCCGGCATCATGGCGATGAAAAATCTCGCCACCACCGATGACGGCAAGGCGTGGTTCATGCCTTGGGACTGGGGCAACACGCAGCTCACCTACAACGCCTCCAAGATCGACGCCAAAGAGGTCCAGTCGCTGAAGGCGTTTGCCGATCCGAAGTTCAAGGGCCGGGTGTCGATCGGCGACAATGTCGACGACGCCTATGCGCTGGCGAGCCTCGCCATCGGCCTGAGGGACTGGACCAAGATGACGGACGACCAGTTCAAGCAGGCTTCCGACTTCCTTCGCCAGGTGCACAAGAACGTCCGCTCCTACTGGACCGATACCACCGATATCGTGCAGCTGTTGAGCGGCGGCGAGGTCGACCTCGCCTGGGCCTGGAACGATGCCACGGTGCAGTCCGTCAAGGCGGGCGTGCCGATCAAGTCGGTAAAGGATACGAATGAAGGCATCTCGACCTGGGTCTGCGGCTATGTGCTGTTCAAGGACGCGCCCGGCAACATTGACAAGGCCTATGACTATCTGAACGCCATCAACGATCCGGAGACCGCCAAGGTGCTGGTCAAGGACTGGGGCTATGGCCAGGCCAACGCCAAGGGCATGGCCGGCGTCGATCAGGTGATCCTCAAGGAAAAAGGCTATGACGACGTGCAGAAATTCGTCGACAAGACACTGTTCCAGTCGCCGTTGCCATCCGATCTCAAGCTGAAGATGATCGCCGAATTCGAGAAGATCAAAGCCGGGTATTGAGCGGTGGTTAAAGGTGCTGCGCAGACCTCGATTTTCCCATCATTTGAGACGTTTGCGCCGCCCCTCACCTGCCTGCCGGCATCCGCTCCCCGTATAGTGACTGGGAGAGGGGCGCTCTCATCGATGGTTTCGCCAATCTCCAGCGTTGCAGGAATAGCACCGAGGCTGCCGTCAGCCCCTTTCTCCCCGTCACTGTACGGGGAGAGATGTCCGGCAGGACAATGAGGGGCGGCGCTGACGTTGGCAGGCTCGCCAAATCTCACGAATTCTCTTAACCTCGCGCGAAATCTTCAACGGGGGAATTTCGCCATGACGCCAATGCTACGCCGCCTGGCGCTTGCCGCCGCCTGCGCGATCGGCGCCGGCGCGGCCTATGCCTGGGCGGAAGGCGGCGGCGATCTCGTGGTGTTCGACTGGTCCGGTTACGAGGACCCGCTGCTGCATCCCGCCTATACCGCCAAACACGGCGCCGAGCCGACCTTCGCCTTCTTCGGCGACGAGGACGAAGCCTTCGAGAAGATGCGGGCGGGCTTCGAGACCGATATCGCGCATCCTTGTTCGCAAAGCGTGGCGAAGTGGCGCGACGCGGGCCTGCTGCAGCCGCTCGACACGTCAAAGATCACGGGCTGGAAAGACCTCAATCCCGGCATCATGGCGATGAAGAACCTCGCCACCACGCCCGACGGCAAGGCCTGGTTCATGCCGTTCGACTGGGGCAACACGGCACTGCTCTACCGCACCGACAATGTAACGGCCGATGAGGCGCAGTCGCTGCGGATCCTGGCCGATCCGAAATTCAAGGGTCGCGTCACCATCGGCGACAATGTCGACGATGCCTACGCGCTGGCGAGCCTGGTCATCGGCCTGAAAGACTGGACCAAGATGACCGACGCGCAGTTCAAGGAGGCGTCCGATTTCCTGCGCCAGGTGCACAAGAATGTGCGTCTCTACTGGACCGACTCGAGCGATATCGACCAGGCTTTTTCCGGCAATGAGGTCGACCTTGCCTGGGGTTGGGGCCAGACACTGATCGCGATGAGCGGGCAAGGTGTTCCCATCGCCATGAACCGTGACACCAAGGAAGGCATGTCCACCTGGGTGTGCGGCTACGTGCTGATGAAGGACGCGCCGGGCAAGCTTGACCAGGCCTATGATTTCCTGAACGCGGTCAATGCGCCCGACATTTCGAAATACATGGTCACGACATTCGGCTACGGCCATGGCAACAGCGCCGGCATGGCTGCGATCGACCACAAGGTGCTGGCCGAGCGCGGTTTCGACGATATCGACAAGTTCCTCGACAAGACCCTGTTCCAGCAGCCGATCGCGCCCGAACTGAAGAAGCGCATGGTCGACGAATTCGAGAAGATCAAGGCCGGCTATTGACGGACGAACTGGAAAGAACCGACGTCGTCATCGTCGGTGCCGGCTTCACCGGCCTGTCGGCGGCGCTTGAGCTGAAGCAGGCTGGCATCGATTTCGTGCTGATCGAGGCGCGCGATCGTGTCGGCGGACGGGTGGAGGCCGTTCGGAATGGACTTGGCGAGCGCATCGACAGCGGCGGCCAATTCCTGTGCGAGGACATGCCGAAAGTGATGGCGCTGGCGAAGGCGCGCGACAAGACATTCGTCGAAACCTATGTCGAGGGCGACTTCACCACACATCCGTCGATGCAGCCCAAGGACGCCAAGCAGACCTATTACGGCGCGATGGCGATCCGCGAGCGCATGAACGGCATCGAGCCGGACGACCCGTCGATTGCCGGCATGAGTGTCGCGGGCTGGCTGGAACAACAGCATGATCCCATCGATGCCAAGACGGCTTTCCGCTCGATGATCGAAGGCCTGTGGTGCCTGCCAATGGACAAGGTGCCGCTCTGGCACCTGATCGACAATGACCGGCGCATCACCAACGAGGTGCCCGAGCTGCAGTATTCCCTGCGCGAGACCATGCAATCGCTGGCCGAGGATCTGGCTGGCGACCTCGGCGACCGGGTGCGGCTTGGCGAACCGGTCACGCGTGTCGAGCACGGGTCGCAAGGCGTTCGTGTCGTCACGGGCAATGGCGTGATCCAAGCGCGTCAGGTGCTGGTCGCCCTGCCGCCGGCGACGGCCGCGAAGCTCGTTTTCGCGCCGGCCCTGCCGGCGACACTCGCGAAGGCGCTTGGCGTCTGGGAGAGCGGCGCGGTGATCAAGATCCTGGTGCGCTATCCCAAGCCATTCTGGCGCGAGCAGGGTTTGAGCGGCATGGTGATGTGGCGCGATCTGCCGGGGCTGTTTGCCTGCGACGCCAGCAGGGACGCGGAGCATGCCGCGCTCGTCGTCTTCGTCGGCGGGCCGCTGGCGCTCGCCTGGCGTGCGCTGGACGAGGCGGCGCTGCGGGTGGAAGTGGTCACCCGATTGCAGAAGGCCCTCGGGCCGGATGCCGGCGATGCCGTCGATTTCAGCTCACGCGACTGGATAGGGGATCGCTGGAGCGGCGGCGCCTATAGCGACCTCATCGTCGACGTGACGGCGAGGGATGCCGAGCGAACGATTCTTTCGGGTGCGCCGCCGGTGCATTTCGCCGCTTCGGAACTGTCGCCGTCATTCCCCGGCTATGTCGAGGGCGCGATCGTCGCCGGGCGTATCGCGGCGCGCAAGATCTTGGCGCAGCTTCAATCCCCCATCGCCACCAGCGCCTCGGGATCGTAGGCAAGGCGGATCGGGGTGCCGACGGGAATGTCGTCGGCGCCGAAATCGTTGGTCTCGGTCACCGACAGCGGCTTTTCCAGCCCCGGTATCTCGACGATCAGATGGGTGATTTCGCCGAAATAGTGGCGTTCGACCACCTTGCCGGCAACCTCGAATTTAGCCGTCGCATTGTCCCACAGCACGCGCAGACGCTCGGGGCGGATTCCCAGCGTGGCCGCGCCGCCATTGCGCACGAAGGCCTTCGGCTTGTCGGTTTTCACTCGGCCGAATCCCAGAGTGTCGACGATCAGCGAAGCGCCGTTCTCCTCGACGATCTCGGCCTTGACGAAGTTCATGCCGCCGAGGAAGTCGGCGACCTGGCGGTTGACCGGGCGCTGGTAGATTTCTTTGGGCGAGGCGACCTGCGCGATCCTACCGCCGAACATCACCGCGATGCGGTCGGACATTGCGAGCGCCTCATACTGGTCATGGGTGACCAGCACGAAGGTGATGCCGACGGCCTGCTGCAGGCGGCGCAACTCGACCTGCATCTGCTCGCGCAATTTCTTGTCGAGCGCCGACAGCGGTTCGTCGAGCAGCAGCACCTTGGGCCGCATGACCAGCGCGCGGGCGAGCGCCACACGCTGGCGCTGGCCGCCGGACAGTTCTGTCGCCAGCCGCTTGCCGAGCCCGGTCAGAGAGACCTGCGCCAGCGCCTCCTCGACGCGGCGTTTCTCCTCGCCGCCCTGCAGCTTCAGCCGCTTCAGCCCATAGGCGACGTTCTGCTCGACATTGAGGTGCGGGAAGATCGCGTAGCTCTGGAACACCATGTTGGTCGGCCGGCGGTTGGCAGGGATGCCTTCCATCGGCTGGCCGCCGACCGCGATCGATCCGCTGGTTGGGTTGTCGAAGCCGGCGATCATGCGCAAAAGCGTGGTCTTGCCGCAGCCGGACGGGCCGAGCAGCGAAAAGAATTCGCCCTCCCTTATGGTCAGGGACGCGTCGTCGAGCGCCTTGAACGATCCATAGCTGCGGGTGACGTTGCGGATCTCGATCATGGCTCGGTCAGATTGGGCTCGGTCAGACTTGGCCCGATCGGATTGAGGGCGCTCGATCTGCGGCTGTTCAGGCATAGAGGCCTCCCTCGTTCCGGGTGCGTCTGGCCGCGCGGCGGCGCAGGATTTCGGCGATTGTCATCAACAGGAAGGAGGCAACCAGAAGCAGCGTGCCCAGCGCCAGCACGCCGGGCAGTTTCGAGGCGAAGCGCAACTGGCCCCAGATGTAGATCGGCAGCGTCGCTTCGGTGCCGGTCAGGAAGAAGGCGATGATGAACTCGTCGAGCGAGATGGTGAAGCAGACGAGCAGGCTGGAGATGATGGCCGGCGCCACCATCGGCAGCGTCACGCGGCGGAAGGTGCCGAAGGCGCTTTCGCCGAGATCGGCGGAGGCTTCCTCCAGGCTGCGGTCGAAACCCTCGAATCCGGAGGTCAGCACCGTCATCGAATAGGGAATGCAGACCAGCACATGGCCGAGCACGACGGTGAACAGGGAGAGGCTGAGGCCTAGTTGCAGCATGACCAGCAGCATCGAGATGGCGACGATCACCTCGGGCAGCACCAGCGGCGCCATGATCAGGCCGTGGATGGCGCGGCGCGCGGGATAGCGGTAGCGGGTGATCGAACGGGCGGCGAGGATGCCGAGCACGGTGGCCAGAACCGAGGCGCAGACGCCGACTTTCAGGCTGTTCCAGGCGGCATCGAGCAGGGCCGGTGTGTGCGGCAGGTCCGCATACCATTGCAGCGTGAAGCCGGTGAGCGGGAATTTTGGCGTCGGCGCCGTGTTGATCGAGAAGATCGGCAGGAAGATGACGGGCAGGTAAAGGAAGACGATGTAGAGGAAGGCATAGACGGACAGCCAGCCGCCCGACAGGAAGCCCCGCGCCCTCATCGTGCCAGCCTCTGCAGTGCGCGAATGATCAGCACCGTGGCGCCGGCCATCAGGGTGACGATCAGCATGGTGGTGACGGAAAGGGCGGCCCCAAGCGGCCAGTTTGCGGCCTTGCCGAACTGCGCCTGGATGGCGTTGGCGATCATGACGCCGTCCTTGCCGCCGACCAGCTTCGGCGTGACATAGTCGCCGACGGTCGGGATCATGACGATCAGCGCCGCCGAGATGACGCCCGGCGCCGACAGCGGCAAGGTCACGCGCAGGAATGAACGCAAGGGACCATCGCCGAGATCGGTAGCTGCCTCGACCAGCGTGCGGTCGACTTTTTCCAGCGAGACGAAGATCGGCAGGATGGCGAAGGCCGCCCATGCATGGGTGAGGGTGATAATGACGGCGCTCGAATTGTAGAGTAGCGCCGTCGACGGCTCGTCGATGATGCCGAGGCCCATCAGGCCGGAATTCAAGACGCCATTGTAGCCGAGGATGACCTTCCACGACATCACGCGCAAGAGGTAGCTGGTCCAGAACGGAATGGTGATGAGGAACAGCCACAGGCTCTTGTGGCGGCCGCCATGGAAGGAAATGAAATAGGCGATCGGGTAGGCGAGGATGACGGTGAACAGGCTGACCGTCAGCGAGATGTAGAGCGAGCGCCACAACAGATCGCGGTAGATCGGCTCGGTCAGCGCCACGCGGTAGTTTTCCAGCGTGAAGGTGCGGTCGATGGTCAGGTAGTGCTGCGTCCAGAAGGAGTGGGCGATGACCACCAGGATCGGCAGGACAAGCAGGATGAGGGCGTAGAGAAAGGTCGGGCTGATCAGGGCAAAGCCCTGGACGGGTTCGGATTGCAGAAGGGCATTTCGTCTGGCCCGCGTCATGCGCAACGGAGGCGACCCTTCCACAGCCGCCGTCATTGCCAGACTCCGGGCGGCCAGACTCCGGGGAGCAGGGCTCCGGGCGTGATCTCGGTTGCTGGCCTGGACTGTTCCGCCATGCGGCATCCCATTGTGCTGACGCCGGCTGTTTGTTCCCACTTATCCTTGGAACGCGATCGAAAACAAAACCGGTGACCACTTTTGCTGGTCGCGTTCCTAGCTTGCCGGCTTTCTTTCATCATGCGCGCATCCGTGGATTGAAATCAAGCGCTATTTCTGAGATATTGATTGAACGGACATTCAAAATTAGGTGAAGAAAGCCGCCATTTCCGGCCTTTGCCGCCGAGTTTGAAGCTCAAGAAAAAATCGACAGAGATGTGGAGACGACAATGGCTGCGGTGAGGGACCTGAAGGCGACCGAAATGGCGGCGGCCGGTGGCGACGATGCCATTGAACTGGGCAAGCGCCATCTCATCCAGCCCTGGCCTTATGCCGGTTCCGTCGGTGCGGAAGCCCGCGCGCTGATCGGCGAGGGCGACGGCATCTACATCACCGACAGCACCGGCAAGCGGCTGATCGACGGGCCTGCCGGCATGTGGTGCGTCAATGTCGGCCACCGCCGCGAGGAACTGGCCAGGGTGATGTACGAGCAGGCGATGGCGCTGTCCTACAACACGCCCTGGTACACGATGAACGCGCCGTCGGCCGAACTTGCCATGCGCATCGCTGGCCATGCGCCTGATGATCTAAGCCATGTCTTCTACACGACCGGCGGCTCGTCGGCCGTGGAGACGGCGCTGCGCTTCATGCAGTTCTACAACAATGTGCGGGGCCGGCCGGAAAAGAAGCTGATCCTGTCGCGCGGCGGCGCCTATCATGGCTCGACCTATCTGTCGGCCTCGCTCAATGGCCGCCCGCGCGACCGCGACTGGATGGACGGCGCCGACGAGCTGGTGATCAAACTGTCCTCGCCCGATCCGTTCCGCCGCCCGCAAGGCATGAGCCTTGCCGCCTTCACCGACTTCCTCGTCGATCAGTTCCGCGACACTGTCGCCCGTGTCGGCGCCGACAAGATCGGCGCGTTCGTCGGCGAGCCCGTGCAGGCATCGGGGGGTGTCGTGATCCCGCCGGACGGCTATCTCAAGCGCATCCGCGAGATCTGCCGCGACAACGATATCCTCTATGTCTCCGACGAGGTGGTGACGGGCTTCGGCCGGCTTGGCCATGTCTTCGCCTCGGGCGACGTGTTCGGCATCGATCCCGACATGATCACCTTCGCCAAGGGCGTCACCTCGGGCTATTTCCCGCTCGGCGGCGTCATCATCTCGGAACGGCTGCTGCAGGAGTTGCGCCGTTCGAACCATCCCGACGCGATGTTCGGCCATGGCCTGACCTATACCAGCCACCCCGTCGGCTGCGCCGTGGCGTTGAAAAACCTCGACCTGCTGGAAGAGAGCGTGCTTTCGCACACGCGCGCCGTCGCGCCCTATTTCCAGGCGCAGCTGAAGACGCTGGAAGAGCTGCCGCTGGTCGGCGAGGTGCGCGGCGCCGGACTGATGGGCTGCGTCGAATGCGTCGCCGACCGCGAAAGCAAGGACCCTCTGCAGCTCGACAAGGATGTCGGCAGACGCATCGACGCCCACTGCCATGAGCTCGGCCTGCTGGTGCGGCCGCTGATCAACATGTGCGTGATGTCGCCGCCGCTGATCATCACGCGCGAACAGATCGACGACATGGTCGGCATCTTGCGCGAGGGCATTTCGCGGACCATGGATGATCTGAGGAAAGAAGGCGTGTGGCGGGGGTAAAATTATCCCTTCTCCCCGTTCACGGGGAGAAGGAAGCTACGACCGCGACCTCAGCGCGTCGTTCAAATTCCACATGTCCTTCTCCTCCGGCGCCGTCTCCAAGCCCAGCACCGGCAGCATCTTGCGCAGATGATCGTGGTGCGTGCGCACGCCATATTCGAGGTCGGAGAGATAAAAGCCCTCGAAGGCTTCGGACAGCATGGATTCGTTCGACCACACCGACAGCTGGACATCTTCCGACATGGTGTCGCGGTCGATGCGGAAGGAGAGGTAGCGGGCGGCGGCCTGCTCGCGGCTTTCGTCGCGGTAGCGGTAGATGGCGCCGCGCAGCAGGGTCTCGCCCGTCGACAGCGGAAACTCCTGATAGAACTGCACGGATTCCGGCATCACCGAAATGACCGCGTTGGGGAAGATGCCGTAATAGACCCAGGCCTTCTTCAGATAGTCCGGCAGATGCGCCGGCTCCGGCGCGATCTTGACGTAGTTCTTGACGCTCCAGCGGCGGCCGGCATGCGGATTGTAGGTGGCGAAGGAGCGCGACACGCCATTGATGAAGGGCTCGTCGAAATAGGTCGCGCCATAAAGATCCTGCAGGGCAGGGTGGGCCATGGCGACGTGATAGCCCTCATTGTCGACATCGCGCACCGACTTCCAGTTGACCGGCGTCTTCTGGGTCCAGATGCCCCAGGACGGCACCATGCCGGCGGCCTTGTAATGCGCGAATTCGGGCTCGATCGGCTTCATCAGCTCAGCGACCGAAGGCTGCGGTCCGCCATTGCGGAAGCGGATGAAGATAAAACCCATCCAGACTTCGAGGTCGAGCTGCATCAGGCCGAACTCGGTCTTGTCGAGATCGGGGAAGGAGCGCGGGCGCGCGGCGCCGCGTAGCGTGCCGTCGAGATTGTAGACCCAGCCATGGAACGGGCACACCAGCGCGTTCTTGCAATTGCCCTGGCTGTCGGCGACAACACGGCTGCCGCGGTGGCGGCACATATTGTTGAAGCCGCGCACGACGCCGTCCTTGCCGCGCACGATCAAGGCGCGTTCGCCGACCACATCCATGGTCAGATAGTCGCCGGCGTTCGGGATGTCGCAGACATGGCCGACGATCTGCCAATGATTGCGGAAAACATGCTCCTTCTCGAGCTCGAGAAGGGCATCGGAATGGTAACTCCAGCCCGGTAGTCCCCGCCGGTCCCAATCGTTGGGGATCGCCACGTCACGGAGGTGCGGGTTCATAAAACGTCTCTTCTTTTTGTTGAATAATCATTCAATAAAATCATATTTTGCATTGAAATGCAATGGTTTGCGAAAACCCGAAATATTTCTTGCCAAAGTCCAGGCGTCGTCCTCCGCTGAATTCGATGCGGCTGCTGCGCGAGAAAATCGCGGAGAATCCGGGTGTTAGCCCCGGTTTCCGAAATGCCATTTCAGCGTGACTTCGCAAAGCGCACGGGCTGCAGAACAGGTCGCCTTGCCGGTGGCAAAAACGTTCGCCGCGCTCTGGCCCATCGCTGTGCGGCAGGCGCCTGGGTTGGGACTGCCTGGCGGGAGCCGACCTGGGATTACCTTGCTCGCTAAGTGTGAGGCGGAATGACCGATTTTGCCCGGTTTTGCCCGAAACTGCTGTTTCAATTCCGTTACATTGCCAGAGCTACGCCAATTTTGTGCTGTTACAAAGTGCGATTAAGTTCGTTTCATCATCAAAAAGAAACGCAGCGAAGGGGAAGGCAATGCATGCGAAAATCGAGATCGTCACCAGCGAACACCGCCTCCAGGCTCCAGAGCGCGTTGATCGCCGCCCGAAACTGGCGCTACGCCAATGCGCCAGCGACCACCCCATGGCCATGTTCATGGGGCTGGCTGCTTGCGCCGTCATCGGCATGGCGCTCACGCCGACTGTCGGGCCGGCCTTCGCCTCGCTGAATCCGCCGGCCAATGTGGTCGACGGGGCGCCGACGACAATCAAGACCGCTCGGCTGCCGATGCCGACGCTCGACTTCGCCTGCAAGGGGCAGGCATGGGGTGCCGAGAGCGTCGATTGCTTGCGCGCCATCGCCGAACAGTCCGGGACGCACAAGGCCCGCGCGATCCGCATGATCGCCAATGCCGCGCCGCTGACCAACACGCCAAACATTTTCTGATTTCCGTCGAAGCGTGATCCCGGAACCGTTCCCTTTCGGGATCCTGCTCTGACCTCCCCGAGCGCTCCTCCAGCGCTCCATTCAGCTCCCGCCGCACAGTCGGCCGGGAGCTTCTTTTTTAGCCTTTCAACGCGGCCTGCTCGGCGATGGATGAAAGCACGCTGCGCACGTCCAGCGTGCTGAACGGCTTTTCCAGGATCTGCGGCCGCTGCTGCGCCGGCAAGGCTTCGATTTCCGCCTTGGCGCCGATCAGATCGCCGGTGACCAGCACGAAACGCCGTGCCAGTTCGGGCCGCTCGGCAAGCAGTTCGCGGTAGATGGCCATGCCAGATGTGCCGGGCATGCGCAGGTCCGAAAAGACGATGTCGGGCGGCATGTGGCCGCTCAAGGTGGCGGCACCCGATTCCCAGACCGGCGCGATGCGCGACTTGATGCCCATCAATTCGAGAATGTCGGACAAGGAGCCCGCGACATCAGGCTCGTCGTCGATGATCAAGGCATGACGCAGGCCGCTTGAGCGTGGCTGGCTCTCGCCGGCCGCGGCGATGCCCGCCGAAATGGCCGGCAACTGGACAACGAAACGCGCGCCTCGAGGCTGCACTTCCTCGAACCAGACACTGCCATTGTGCCGCTCGATGATCGATTTCGAGATCGACAGGCCGATGCCGGTGCCAACACCGACCGGCTTGGTGGTGAAGTAGGATTCGAAGATGCGGTTGCGGATCGCTTCGGGAATGCCGGGCCCGTTGTCCTCGACCGAGAAGCAGGGATTGTCGCGATCGCTGCGGAAGGTGCGGACCTTGATCAGCCGGTCGCCGGCAATGCCGGCCAGTGCGTGCTGGCTGTTGATGAGGAAATTGGCCGCCACTTGCGTCACGTGGTCGGCGTCCGCCATGGCCAGCAGCGGACCCGGCGCGAAATCGGTGTCGATGATGATGCCGCTCGAGCGTGCGCCATAGGCGGTCACCTCGAGAGCGGCGCGGATCACCTGGTTGAGATCGGTCTCGGCCTGGGCCGCGGGATGCAGCCGGACCATCGACAGGAAGCTCTTGACGATGCGGCCGCAGCGCTCGGCGGCGGCACGCACCTTCTCGGCACGAACCTTGGTCTGCGGGTCGGAGGCGAATTCGTGCAACAGCGTCGATTGCGCGACCACCACCGCCAGTGGATTGTTGAGCTCGTGCGAAACACCGGCAAGCAGCGAGCCCATCGCCGCCATCTTCTCGTTCTGGTGCAGCTTCTCGCGCTGCCGGTTGATCTCTTCCTCGGCACGCAGCCTGTCGCGCAGGTCGCGGATCGAGCCGAAGATCAGGCGGCGGTCGGCGACGCGCATCTCGGTCGCCGTCAGCTCGATAGGAAACACCTCGCCGGCGGCATTCTGCGTCACGGTCTCGAGCCGCTGGCCGACCATCGGCGCGCCGCGGCCCGACATGTAGTCGGCACCCGAGGAATAGCCCTTGCGGTAGTATTCCGGCACGACGGTGTCGAGCAGGTCCTTGCCGAGGATGTCGCTGCGCTGGAAGCCGAACATCTTTTCGGCGGCAGGATTGAATTCGATGATCGAGCCCGCCTCGTCGATGACGATGATGGCGTCGAGCGAAGCCTGCAGCATGGTGCGGCGGATCACTTCGCTGGCATGGGCGTCGGAGGGCGAGTGCTCGATGGCGTCGCCGATGGCGAGCGCGATGATGTGCAGCGTCGCCTCCTCCTCGTCGGTCCACTCGCGCTCGTCGACGCAGTCATTGACGGCGAGCGTGCCCCACAGATGGCCATGGGCGAAGACCGACACCGACAGGAACGACTTGATGTTCTGCTTTTCGAAATCGGTTCTCAGGAACCCTTCGAGATTGCGCGTGTGCCCGGCAAAGATCTTGCCCTGCCGTTCGTCCTCGGCGACGCGCTCCAGCAGGGGGTCCGAATTGACGATCGACTGCATGATCACGGTCGGCGAGGCCAGTTCTCCGCCAAAGTCGGGGTCGATCCAGTAGGCGGCAACCGACTGGGCAAAACCCTGGCCCGGCAGTTCGCGCAAGCGGAACAGGATGCCGCGCTGGCATTCGATGGCCCGGCAAAGGGTTTCCAGTATGCCGTCCATCTCGCGCTGCCAGTCGCCGGCCTCGCGCAGCCGGCGAACGACGCGCACGGCCGCCATCGCAGCGCCCTGCCTGAAACCCTGCATATCCCTGCTTGTTGCTTCGCCCGTCATTTTCAGCCGTTGTTCTAAAGTATGCCAATCCGATCGGCCCAATTCGATCGGCGAGCAACGGCTGTGAACCTGAGACCCTGTGGGCCTGGCGCTCAGTTGCTGTCGCCGGTCGGCAGCGAGAAGATATAGCCTTCGCCGCGCACCGTGCGCAGAAATTTCGGGTTGGCCGGATCCGCCTCGATCTTCTTGCGCAGGCGCATGATGCGAATGTCGACGGCGCGCGATGATTCCGGATCCTCGGTGAAGCCGATTGCCTCCGAGATCGCGGCGCGGGTCAGCAGCCGGTTGGCGCGGGTCAGGAAAACCTCCAGCACATCGAATTCGCTCTTGGCCATGTCGATCACTGTGCCATTGGCGCCGGTGACCAGCCTGCCGTCAAGATCGGCCTGGAACGGGCCGAAGGCGACGGAACGGCGGTCCGTCCTGGTCTTCCTGTCGAGCAGTTCCGTCGGCTGCGGAACGCGGCGCAGCACGCTGCGCACCCTCGCCAGCACTTCGCGCAGTTCGTATGGCTTGACGATATAGTCGTCGGCGCCGAGCTCCAGCCCGACGATGCGGTCGAGCGCCGTGCCGGCGGCGGTGGCGTAGATGATGCCGATCGGCATTCTCGAGCGCAGCCAGCGGCCGAGCGACAGCCCGTCCTCGCCGGGCATGGCGATGTCGAGAATGGCCAGATGAAAGGCTTGGGTCTCGATCAGGCTGCGCGCGGCGGCTGCGGTTTCAGCGGTCGCCACATCATAGCCGGCGGCGCCGAGATACTCGGCAACCGCGTCCCTCAGGTCGGGCTCGTCCTCGACGATCACTATTCTTGCCCGCACGATGCTCTCGCTCCCACTTTCAGTGGAAAGTAGATTGGGTATAAACATCATGTCCAGCACTCATATCCGGTTGCAAGGGAACGGTTGAAAAACATGGCTGCACGAGCGGTTATTGCGCTTGTTTCCGTCGCCGACGTGGTCGCGACCGAACTTGCCGACCATCTCGACCGGCGTGGCCATGATGTGCGGCAGGCGCGACAGCCCTGGGAGGCGGAATCGCTGCTGGCGGGCGGAGGCATCGATGTCGTTGTCGTCGGTGACAGTCTCAGCCAGGCGGAAGGGCGGGATCTGCTCAGGCGTTATGGCGGCCAAGGCGAGGGTGGCCGGGACGGACCCGATTTCATCCTGATCTGCCGGCCGTCCGATCTCGTCGACAAGGTGCTGGCGCTCGAACTGGGTGCGGCCGACGTCGTCGAAAGCCCGCTCAATGTCAGGGAGCTTGCCGCCAGGGTCGGCGGCCTGCTGTCGCGTCGTGGCAGGGGCACGCAGGAACTGATCGTGCTGGAGAACGCGACCGTCGATCTGAGATCGGCCATCGTCATGCACCGGTCCGGTACGGAGGAACAGCTTTCGCCCGGCCAGGTGGCGCTGCTCAGGCTGTTCCTGGCGAGCCCCCGCAAGGTGCTGACGCGTGACGACATCATCGCCGCGGCACCGGCCGAGAATGCCGACGCCTTCGATCGTTCGATCGATTCGCGCATCGTGCGGCTGCGCCGCAAGCTCGACACAGAGACCATCACCACCATACGTGGCGCGGGCTACCGGTTCGATCCGCCGCAGCAATTCACCGACTGAGGGCAGCGTACGCGGGCTATCTTTCTGGCTGAGCATCGGATTTTCCTCCTGCCGATGCTCCCGCGGTTCAGCGCACCACCAGCAGCGACGGACCCGATGGCATGTCGCTGCTCACGACGAGTCCGTTTGCGTGGGCCCGCTCCTTGAGGAGCACGGTGGCCAGGGCGGCAAAGCCAAGCAGGCCCTGCGCATAGAGCAGTGCGGAAAGCACAGAGGCGGCGAATTTCGTCTTCATCGTTCCAACTCCCCAGAAATGCCAATTCTTCAAAAATGAGTATGTCGCGGGTCGCTTCAGGAAACTCCCGAAGTGCCCGCGCCGCTCACGGAGCCCCCCGCTGCGGCGCGGGCCTTCGGTCCTCGCGGCAGCAAGTTGCCGGAGGGGCCGCGCAATGCCAGCAACCGAAGGCCAACCCGCCAGAGGGCCTTGAGTCGGGTGATGCGCAGGCTGGAAACAATCCAGACCGAGGCGGAAAACAGGGCGACGTGCAGGGTAGAAATCTCGCTCGAACTCATCGCCGCCAGCCTTGCCTCGGAGCCGCCGGCAACCGTGCCGACACCGCCTATGACTGCTGCTGCGATGCTGATCCTGAAGAGCCAGGATCGCGTGTTCGTTTTCGTTCCCATGGTCGTTGCCGTCTGCTTTCGTTACGTCAACCTTGCGGTCAGCCCGTATCCGGATCATGCCGCCCGAAGCCGCGCTTTGTTGCCGATTGGTTTCGAGATTGCCCATCGATCTTTCATATAGAGGCAATTCGAACTTTCGTTTTGCGGGGAATACCTATGTGCTCCACATCGCCGCCGTCGTCGGGATGCGATCGTCGTCGCTATGGCCGCTTGGCCTGTTAACCAGAGGAAACAGATTCGAAACACAAACGAGCATTTCGCGAAATCCCGCCGAAACATGCCGCAACGATAACCCGCTCATCGAATTGGAGCCGGCCTGACCGGCAGAGAGAGGGGACATCATGCACACCACCATTTCCGCCAAGCTCATCAACATCACCGCCGCCGCGCTCACGGGTGCAGCACTTCTGTTCGGCGCCAACGCAGCCCATGCCGCCAACAAGATCGTAGCGCGGGTCTCGCTTTCGCAGCAGATCATGGAGGTCTCGGTCGATGGCCGGCCGACTTTCGCCTGGAAGGTTTCCACCGGTGACCGGGCGCATGTGACGCCGACCGGCTCGTTCAAGCCGACGCGCATGCATGAGATGTGGTACTCGAAGAAGTACGACAACGCGCCGATGCCGCATTCGGTGTTCTTCAGCGGCGGCTACGCGGTGCATGCCACCTATGCCATCAAGCGCCTCGGCCAGCCGGCCTCGCATGGCTGCGTGCGGCTGCACCCGGACAATGCGGCCGATTTCTATCAGCTGGTCGAGATTTTCGGGCCGGCCAACACCAGCATCGTCATCGTCAAGTAGCAGGCTGTGGGCAGGCCGGCGGACTGCCGCGCCTGTTCAGGACTCCTGTCGGACCATTCCGGCGGTATTGAGCGCAGCCAAAAAAAGAGGCCGGATTTTTCCGGCCTCTTTTTTGTTCTTCGGCTTCTATCAGTCCGGCAATGCCGGCATCAGCCTCGGATCCGGCTTTTCAGCAAGATGCGGCAGGTCCTTGCTGGCGATGAAGGTGTAGAACATCGGCACGACGAAGAGCGTGAACATGGTGCCGACCAGGATGCCGGTGAAGATGACCAGGCCCATCGAATAGCGGGCAGCAGCACCGGCGCCGCTCGACGTGATCAGCGGTACGACGCCTAGCGCCATAGCCGCCGTCGTCATCAGGATCGGCCGCAGGCGCACCTTGGCCGAGGCGATGATGGCGTCGCGCCGCCGCAGGCCATGCGCCTCGCGCTGCTGGTTGGCGAATTCGACCAGCAGGATGCCGTGCTTGGTGATCAGGCCGATCAGCGTAATCAGACCCACCTGCGTGTAGATGTTGAGCGTGCCGAGACCGAGATTGAGCGGCACGATCGCGCCGAAGATCGACAGCGGCACCGCCATCATGATGATGAGCGGATCGCGGAAGCTTTCAAACTGCGCCGCCAGCACCAGGTAGATGACGATGACGGCTGCTGCGAAAGCGATCAGGATGGTGTTGCCCTGTTCCTTCTCCTGCCGGGACTGGCCGGAATAGTCGATGAAGAAGGTGTCGGGCAGGCTCTCCCTGGCAATGTCCTCGAGGACCTTCAAACCGTCGCCCGTGGTGACGCCGGGCAGGGGCAGCGCCGAGATAGTCGACGAATTCAGCTGGTTGAACTGTTCGATCGCCGCCGGCGAGGCATTGTTCGAGATATTCACCACCGCCGACAGCGGCACCATCTCGCCCGTTGCGCTGCGCACGAAATATTCGCCGAGCTTTTCGGGGTTGTCGCGGAATTGCTGCGGCACCTGGGGGATGATGTCATAGCTGTTGGAGTCGCGGTCGAACTGCGCCACTTCGGCACCGCCGACCAGCAGCGTCAGCGTCCGGCCGATATCGGCGATCGGCAGGTTCAGCGCGGCGGCTCGGTCGCGGTCGATGGTGACCGTCACCTGCGGCGAATCGTAAGACATCGAGTTCTGCACGACGATGAAACGGCCGGAGGCCTGTGCCTTGTTCTTGATCTGCTCAGCGGCCTTGTACACTTCCGCGGAATCGCCGGTCGAGCGCACGACCAGGGCGATCGGCAGGCCGCCACCGGAGCCCGGCAGCGTCGGCGGTGCGAAGACGAAGGCCTGCACGCCCGCCACCTTCGCAATACGAGCCGTGATGTCGGCCTGCAGTTCCTTCGAATTGCGCTTGCGCTCCGCCCAATCCTTGAAGGCAAAGCCGACAAAGGCGCTGTTTGTCGTGCCACCGAAGGCGACCGCCGAGAACTGCGCCCGCGTTTCGGGAATATCCCTCACCAGTCCGAGCATCTGGTTCACATAGGTTTCGGTGTAATCCGATGTCGCATAGGTCGGCGCGGTCACGAGCGAGAGCAGGAAGCCCTGATCCTCTTCGGGCGCCAGCTCGCTCGAGGTCTTGGTGAACATGAAGCCGGTCACGCCGACCAGCGCGAGCACGATGATCAGCGTCAAAGGACGATAGTTCAGCGAACCGGTGACGGCACGCTCATAGACGTGCTCGACCCGCGCGAAAATGCCGTCGACAATGCGCTGGAAACGGCCCGGCGTGCCGGCCTTCAGGAGACGCGCCGACATCATCGGGGTGATGGTGACGGCGATGACGCCCGACAGCACCACCGAGCCGGCGAGCGTCACCGCGAACTCGCGGAACAGCGCGCCGGTCAGGCCGCCGGTGAAGGCCAGCGGCGCGAACACGGCGGCCAGCGTCATGGTCATGGCGACGATGGCCGAGGCGATCTCGCGCATGCCGCTGAACGCCGCCTGCATCGGCGTCATGTGGTCTTCTTCCATGTGGCGGTGGATGTTCTCCACCACCACGATGGCATCGTCGACGACAAGACCGATCGCCAGCACCATGGCCAGCAGCGACAGAAGGTTGATCGAATAGCCGACCGCAAACAACAGGAAGCAGACGCCGATCAGCGACAACGGAATGGTGATGATCGGCATCATCACCGAACGGAACGAGCCGAGGAACAGAAGGATGACCACGACGACGATGGCAACAGCCTCGCCGATGGTCTTGAACACCTCCTCGATCGAGGCGCTGATCTGCCCGGTCGCGTCGTAGACGACCTCGATCGTCATGCCTTTCGGCAGCGTTTCCTGGATCTGCGGCACAAGCTTGGTGAGCGCTGCCGCGGTGGTCAGCGGGTTGGCTGCAGGGGTTGGGAAGATGGCGAGGAAGGTGCCGGGCTTGCCGTTGAACGAGACCCTGGTGTCGGTATTTTCAGCGCCGAGTTCGACGCGGGCCACGTCGCGCAGCCGCACCACATTGCCGTCGGTCGAGCGCAGGGGCAGTTCGGCGAAGGCTTCCGGCGTCTGCAGCGTCGAGCGCACGGTGATCGACGAAACGACATATTCGTTCTGGGTGTTGCCGGGCGCCGACAGGAAGTTGGAATTGTTGATCGCCGTCAGCACTTCCGCCGCCGTTACACCGCGTGCGGCAAGCCGGACAGGGTCGATCCAGACGCGCATCGAATATTGCTGGGCGCCGAAGATCTGGACGTCGGCGACACCTTCGACCGTCGACATGCGGGGCCGGATGACGCGCTCGATATACTCCGTCAGCTGCTCCTTCGTCATGTTCGGATTCTGCATCGAGATGTACATCATCGCGAACTGCTGGCCGGTGCCCTTGACGATGACAGGGTCCTTGGAAGCGTCCGGCAAGGTGCCGCGCACGCCCTGGACCTTGGACAGCACTTCGGTCAGCGCCACGTCGGGGTTGGAGCCGAGCTTCATCTGCACCGTCACGGTGCTGGAGGACGGACGGCTGGACGAAGTGACGTAGTCGATGTTCTCGGTCGAGGCGACGGCGCGCGCGATCGGGGCGGAAATGAAGCCCTGGATCAGGTCGGCGCTGGCGCCCGGATAGGCCGTCGTAATCGTGATCGCGGTTTCGTCCACCTTCGGATACTGGCGGATCGACAGGTTGAAGATGCCCTGGAAACCCAGGAGCAGGATCATGCAGGCAAGGACCGTCGACAGGACAGGCCGGCGAATGAAGAGATCGGAAAAGCTCATTGCTGGTCGGCCTGCTTGTTCGCCGATTTGGTCGGGTCGATGGTGTTGTCGACATTGACGGACATGCCGTTGAAGAGGCGGTTCTGACCTGCCGTGACGACCTCGTCGCCGGCCTTCAGCCCTTCGACGATCTCGACCATGCCCTGATTGCGGCGGCCGGGCTTGACGAAGACCTGAGACAGCACCAGCGCGGGCTTGTCGCCCTCCGCCGCCGGCTTGGCCGGGTCGGCAGCCGGTTTGGCGGCGTCGGGAGCGGCTTTGTCAGCCGGCTTTGCAGCGTCGGCGGCAGGCTTCATGGCATCAGCCGCCGGCTTCATGGCATCGGCAGCCGGTTTCATCGTGTCCGCCGGCTTGGCATCCGCCGGCTTGTCGGTGGCCGCCGCGGCCGGCTTTTCTTCCGGCTTGGCGGGCTGCGCCGGCGCAGCGCCGGCGGGCTTGGCCGGCTGCACCACGAAGATGTAATCGCCATAGAGGCTGGTGGTCAGTGCCGTCTGCGGCAGCGACAGCACGTTCTGCTCCTCGGGCAGTTCGACACGCACCTGCACGAACTGGCCAGGGGTTAGCTTGCCGTCGGGATTGGCGACTTCCGCCCGGATGTTCACCAGCCGGCTGGACGGGTCGATCTTGGGGTCGATGCCGCGGATTTCGCCGGCAAACGGCATGTCCCCGCCGCTCAAGCCCAGCCGAACCGTCTGACCGATCTTGAGCAGCGGGAGCTGCTGTTCGGGTACCGAGAAATCGACCCGCATCGTGTCGAGATCCTGCAGTGTCACCACGGCGGTGCCGGGCGCCATATACTGGCCGATATCGATCTTCGGAATACCGACCGTGCCGCCGAAAGGCGCCGTCAGCTGCTTCTGGTCGAGCACGGCCTGCAGCTTGGTGACCTGGGACGCCGAAGCCGAAGCCGCCGCACGTGCGGTGTCCAGCGTCGAGTCGGAGCCGACGCCACGCCTGGTCAGTTCGATGGCGCGGGTCAGCGATACCTGATCGAGGGCGGCCTGCGCCTTCTGCGCGTCGAGATCGGCGCGCTCGACGGCATCGTCGAGCTGCAGCAGCACCGCATTGGCCGCCACCTTCTGGTTGGCATGGAAAAGGATGTCCTTGACGATGCCGGTGGTCTCGACCGTTAGGTCGACGCCGCGCACGGCTCGCACCGTACCGATCGCTTCGACGCCCGGCGTCCAGCTCGACGGCTTGGCGATGGTCGTCGACACTGTCGCAGCCGGCGGCTTCATCGTGGCGAAATACTGCTTGATGCCGTTGTCGCGCAGGAAGTTGAAGCCGACGATGCCGCCGACCACAACGACCAGCACGGCCAGAACGAGAATGATGACGAAGAAACGGAGTATGCGCTTGAACAAGGAAGTCCCCTCAGTCGAAATCCGGCGCGAAGCGCGGACATCGGGACACATATCGACTGCGGGTCCCGATTTCAAATAGTGGCGGCTTTACTGTACCGTCTGGACGGTCTTGTCAATTGGGCCTAAGCTTGCGAAGGGAGGCGCCATGAGAGCCCGACGACCGAACTCGCGCGAGAAGATACTCGCGGCGGCGGCTGACGTTGCCCGGGAATCCGGGCCCGGCAGCCTGTCGCTGGATGCCGTCGCCAGCCGCGCTGGCGTGTCGAAGGGTGGGTTGCTCTACAATTTTCCGACCAAGGCCAAATTGATGCAGGGGCTGGTCGAAGGCTATCTGCGCGACTTCGAGCAGGCGCTGGAGACCGCCAACAGCAACGACGATGGCAAAAATCCGCTCGCCGTCTACATCAGGCTGTCGGCCGATGATTGCGAGGAAAAGCGCCCCTCGGCCTCGTGGATTTTTTCGGCGATCGCCGAGGATCCCGATTTCATGACGCCGATAAAGACATTCAAGCGGCAGCTTTTCGAACGGCTGAAGGGCGAAACATCAGACCTCAAATCGCTGCTGGTCTGTTACCTCGCCATCGAGGGGCTGCGCAGCATGAACCTTTTCGATTCCGACGTGCTGTCGAAGGACGAGCGGGAACTGCTGGTGGCGTCCTTGCTGGAAATCGCCGGTTCGCCCGATGCGGCGCAAGCCCCCGCGACGTAATCCTGAAAGCCTTCAGCCGGCAGGCACCGGTTTTTCCGGGTCAGACTCAAAAAGCCTTGCCGGTGTCAGGGTCGAAGAGCCGCAGCGCGTCCTCGCTGAAGGCGAAGCTTGCCGCCTGACCTTTCGCGACGCGGGACGCCGGCGGCAGGCAGGCCGTCAGCCGCTGTGTGCCGATCCGTGCGGTGGTGACCAGTTCGGGACCGGTCAATTCGACAACTTCAATTTCCACCGGCACTGACGGCGCGGCCGCATCCGCCGCGACCCGCAGTGCTTCGGGCCTGATGCCGGCCACAACCCGCGCTCCGTCCTGCACCGCGTCGCGGAAACGGGCGGGCAAGGGCAGGCTCGCCTTGGCGCCATCGATGGCCAGCGTGGTCCCTTGAACCGTCGCCTGCAGCATGTTCATCGACGGTGCGCCGACAAAGCCGGCGACATAGAGCGTTGCCGGCTCGTTGTAGATCTCCTCGGGCGTGCCGAGCTGCTCGATCCTGCCGTCGCGCATCACCGCGATGCGGCTCGCCAGCGTCATTGCCTCGATCTGGTCGTGAGTGACGTAGACGACGGTGGTCTGCAGCATCTGATGCAGGCGCTTCAGCTCGGTGCGCATTTCCAGGCGCAGCTTGGCGTCGAGATTGGACAAGGGTTCGTCGAACAGGAACACTTGCGGCTTGCGCACCAGTGCCCTGCCGATGGCGACGCGCTGGCGCTGGCCGCCGGAAAGCTGGCTCGGCTTGCGGTTGAGCAGGGCTTCGATCTGCAGCAGTCTTGCCGCCTCGGCCACCGCCTTTTCGCGCTCGTCGGGGGCGACGCCGCGCATTTCCAGCCCGAAGCCGATATTACGGCGCACGGTCAGGTTCGGATAGAGCGCGTAGGACTGGAAGACCATGGCGATGTCGCGGTTCTTGGGGTGAACGCCAAGGATCGAGCGGCCGCCGATCAGCACGTCGCCGCCCGTCGCTTCGGCGAGGCCGGCGATGATGTTGAGAAGCGTCGACTTTCCGCAACCCGACGAGCCGAGCAGGACCAGGAATTCGCCGCTCTGCAGAGCGATGTCGATGCCTTTCAGCGTTTCGACGCTGCCGTAATTCTTGCGGACGTTGCGGATTTCAAGCGCGCTCATGCGTGGCTTTCCTTGGATGCATCGGTTCGACGTAGTTACGGGGCAAGGTTGATATGGCGCGCGACGCCACCTGCGTCGCGGCTGCAAGCGAGGTGGTCAGTGTCTGGTCCTGCGCCAGTGCGGCCAGGAAGGCCGCATTGAAAACATCGCCGGCGCCGATGGTGTCGACGACCTTGACGTCGGGCGCGGTCGCCGTGACCAGCGCTCCGCCCGGGCCGATGGCGATCGCCCCTTCGGGGCCGCGCTTGACGACGGCGGTCGCGCCCTTCTTCATGCTGGACTGGATTTGCCGCGCGGCCTCGACCGGATCGGGCAGGCCGGCCAGGGTCACGGTCTCCACCTCGTTGAACAGAGAAAGGTCGCAGCGCGCGAGCCAGGTGCGCGCCGCCTTGCAGTTCGCTGGGGTCCAGCCCTCCATCGGCCAACCGGTGTCCAGCGCTACCGCGATACCGTGCCCGTTCGCCCAGTCGAAGAACGCTTCGTAGTCGCGGGTGAGGTCATCGGTGAGGAAGGAGCCGCACAGCAACGCATAGCCGCCGGCGAGGCGCTTGCCGTCGAGCACCGAAAATACGTCGGCAAGGCTGAAGCGGGGCAGGTGGCCGCGCGTGGTGAAAAACGTCCTTTCGCCGTCGGGATGGGTCATGCCGACCGAAAGCGTCGTGCTCTCCGGGCGCACCGGCCATTTGTCGGCGCGGCTGCCGAACGCCTCGCGCAGCCAGCGGCCGAACTGATCGTCGCCGACATTGGCGGCGATCTCGAAATCAATGCCCAACGCCTGCCAGGCGAGCCCGGTGTTGCCGGCCTGTCCGCCAACGCGCAGATCGTCGTGATCGACGACGGTTTCGGTGCCTGCCTTCGGCCATGGCGCGACCGGGCCGACAATCAGGTCGACATTGACATTGCCGATCACCGCGAGCGGACGCATCACTCGCTCCTGGTGATCTTGGTCGAGCGCACGGGCGTACCGGCATTGTCGACGCGACTGTCGGCGAAGGCGATCATCAGGCGCTGTGCCACCGGCAGCATGGCGAAGATCGCGGCGAGACCCGAAGCCGGCTTGAACGAGAGCGTGACGGCGCCCGCGACCGGCGATTGCCCGGAAGCGTCGAAGATGATCAGCGGCGCGCCGGCCTCGACCACGGAAAGGGCCATCGCCGTCACCAGTTCCGCTGTCGGATCGTTGGCGCGAAACAGGATGATTCCGATTTTTGGGCCGAGCATCTCCATCGGTCCGTGCCGCAACTGGCCGCCTTCGAGCGAGAAGCAGGGCAGCCGCGACAGTTCGGTGAGGCCGAGCGCCAGCGCCTCGGCGACGCCCTGCAGGCGGCGGCCGGAGGTGACGATGGTCGTTACCTCCTCCAGCGCTGCGAGCGCTTGCGTGATGTCGTTGTCCTGCTTCTGATCCAGTGCGCCAAGAGCGGCACTTGGGTCCTCACCCAACGCAGCCAGGATGGCCAGATGCAAGGCGAAGGTCACGGTCAGGCTGCGGGTGGCGGCGAAGGCCAGTTCGGTGCCGCCGGCGCCGACCAGGCAAGGCGCGGTGCGGGCGAGAAAGGAGCCGCCCTCGAGCGTCAGGCCGAAAATATCAGTAGTGCTTCCGGCTTCCGCAAACCACCTGACGACCTCCGCGCTCTCGCCGGACTGCGAGGTGACGAGCACCGTCTTGCCGTCCAGCGGCACCGGCTGGCCGAGCTGTTCCGAGAGCGGCAGTGCCAGCGCATCGATGCCGAGCGCGCGATAAAGCGGTTCGACGGCGCGGCCGACGGCATGCGAACCGCCCATGCCGAGCAGCAGCAGCCGGCCGGTCTTCCTGATCGAGGCGGCGACGTTTGCCGCCATGGCAGCGTTGTTCTCGAACGAAGCACGCGCATCCGCATGCTGGCGCGCCATCTCGCGGTCGATGGCGACCAGTCCGGCCGGTCTAGATCTCGTTGCAGTCATCGTCATCCTTTCACACCGCCGCTGGTCAGGCCCGAGATCAGCGCCCGTTGCATGACGAGGCCAATCAGCACCGGCGGCAAAGCGGCCAGCACGCCGGCGGTGGCGATCAGCCCGTAGTCGGAAACACGGCCGCCGGCCAAATCGGCGATGGCGACGGTCAAGGTCTTGGCGCGCTGGTCGGAGGTGAACAGCAGCGCATAGAAGAATTCGTCCCAGGCGAGCAGCACGGCAAACAGCGCCGATGTCGCCATGACCGGCGCCGCCAGCGGCAGCGTGATGATGCGCAAGGTCTGGAACAGGCCGGCGCCGTCGATCATCGCCGCCGCCTCGATCTCGCGCGGAATCGAGTCAAAACCGGATTTCATCAGCCAGGTGGTGAAGGGCGCCAATATGGTCAAATAGACCAGCGCCAGGCCGAAGACATTGTTGAGCAGGCCGAGATGCGACAGGCCCATATAGAGCGGCACGGCGAGCGCCACCGGCGGCAGCATGTAGGTGGCAATGACCATCGACAGCGACCAGCCGATCGCCGGCGTGCGCGAGACCGCCCAGCCGGCGGGGATGGCCAGAGCGAGCGCCGCCAGCGTCGCCATGCCGGCGATCTCCAGGCTGTTGCGCAGCGACGAGGTGAAGGCGGCGCCGGCGCTGTTTTCGGTGGTCGACAGCAATGTCTGGTAGCGCGAGAAGTCGGCCGCCTGCGGCCACCAGCGCAGCGGCTTGGCAGCAAGGTCGGCGGCCGGCGAAATGCTCATGATGAACAGCCAGGCGATCGGCGCCAGGATGATGGCGGCGAGCAGCAGCGCGCAGGCATGGATGAAGATGGTGAAGGCGGGGCTTTTGCGTTCCATCAGGCGGCACTCCCGGCGGTCTTCCTGACCAGCGCCGCATAGGCGACGGCGAGCACGGTGACGAGCAAGGTGACGATCAGCGCCAGCGACGCGCCGGAGCCGGCGCGCTGGAAGGAGAAAGCCTCCTGGTAGACAAGGATCGATAGCGTGCGCGTGCTGTTTGCCGGGCCGCCGCGGGTCATCACCCAGATGATGTCGAAGACCTTGAAGGCCTCGATGGTGCGCAGCACCAGCGCCACCATCAGCGGGCCGGCGAGATAGGGCAGGATGACGAAGCGGAAGCGGTTGAACGGTCCCGCGCCATCGACAAGCGAGGCGGCGGTGATGTCGCGCGGCACCGCCTGCAAGGCGGCGAGCGCGATCAACGCCACCAGTGGAAAGTTCTTCCAGCAGTCGGCGACGATCAGGGCCACCAGCGCCGTTCCCGGCTCACCCAGCCAGGAGCGGTAGGCGTCGATGAGATTGAGTTGCGTCAAGGCGGCGTTCAGCGCGCCATATTCGGGATTGTAGATCAGCCGCCACAGCGTGGCGTTGACCACGGTCGGCAATGCCCAGGGCAGGATCATCAAGGCGCGCAGGATGGCGCGACCGTGGAACTGCTGATTGAGGAGCAACGCGGCGAGAACGCCGATCACCATTTCGGCGGCAACGGAAATGACGGCGAACAGCGTCGTGGTGACCAGCGTGCGCGAAAAATTCGAGCTCGACAGCATGTTGGTGTAATTGTCGAAGCCGACGTAATTGCCGCCGGTGCCGACCAGCTTGGCGTCGGTGAAGGAAAGACCGACCGTATCGACCAGCGGCCAGCCGATGACGGCGACCATGACCACGAGCAGCGGCAGCATCAGCAACCAGGCACGGGTCGTCATCCAGGTGCTCGACATCGGAGCAACCTCTCCCTAGCGATCTTGGTTTCAGACATAACACGGGCGGCACTCGCGCATGACCCCGGAAGTCGGAACCGACTTCCGGAAAGGATCATGCGCAAGATCAGAAGCGCTACAGCGTCCTTTGCGCGTCCAAGGGACGCGGGGCGCTGTAGTTCCGCCCGCAACTGGAGAAAAGTGCTTAGAGGCCGCTGTTCTTGGCGGCCGTGGTCAAGGCATCCTCAGGCGAGGACTGGCCGAGCAGCGATTCCTGGATCGCCTGCTGCAGCGCGGTCGACAGTTCCTGGTATTTCGGCGTGGTCGGACGCGGATACATGGCGGCAAGACCCTGCTTGGCGGCGGCGATCAGCTCTTCCTGGCCCTTGGTGACGGCCGGGTCGTCATAGGACGAGGCCCAGATCGGCAGCGACAGCTTGGCATACTGGTTCTGCGTCGCCTGCGAGGTCATGTATTCGATGTATTTCCAGACTTCGTCCGGATGCTTCGAGACCGCGGTGACGCCGAGGCCCATCGAACCGTTGACGGCCGACACCTCGCTGATACCGGTGACGCCCGGTGCCGGCACGACGCCGACCTTGCCCGCCACCTTCGAGTCCTTCGGATCGTTGGCCATGTTGTACATGTAGGTCCAGTTTAGCGCGAAGGCGGCGTCGCCGTTTTCGAAGACCTTGCGCACGTCTTCTTCCAGGAATTCCTTGGAATTCGGGTTGGTGAGGCCGGACTTGTAGCTGTCGACCATGTATTTCAGCGCCGAGAGGCCGCCGCCATTCTGGAAGTCCGGCTTGCCGTCCTTGAGGAAGTCGCCGCCATAGGCGCTGACCAGCGTGGTGTAGTCGCAAATCGCGGCCTCGGCCTGCGACCAGCTCCAGGCGATCGGCGTCTTCAGCAGGCCCTTGTCCTGGATGATCTTGGCCTGTGCGCCAAGCTCTTCCCAGGTCTTCGGCGGTGTCTTGATGCCGGCCTTCTCCAGGATGTCCTTGTTGTAGAACAGATATTTGGTGTCGAGGATCCACGGCATGCCGTAGTATTTGCCGTCGTACTGGACCGTGGTCCAGGCGCCGGGCAGCACACCCTTCTTCATGTCGTCGGTGATCTTCGACGAGACGTCGACCAGCACCTTGTTGGTGGCGTATTCGGCCGGCCAGATGACGTCGAACAGCACGACGTCGTAGCCGCCGCCCGACCCCTGGGCCAGCACGGTCTTGTCGTGCAGGCCTTCATAGGGAACGAATTCGAGATTGACCTTGACGTCCGGATTGGCCTTGGTGAAGGCGTCCGTCATGGCGCGCACATCGGCCTCGCTGTAGGCGGCCTGCGCCATGAACAGCGCATTGAGCGTCGTTTCGGCGAAAGCGTGAGGGACGAGCAGTCCTCCGGCGAAGACCGCGCCGACCAGTGTTTTGGTGATTGTCTTAAGCATCTTCTTCTCCCATTTCCGGCGTTGACGGGTCGGCGATGCGGGCGTTTCGCTTCGCCTTCCCGGGTCCATGTCGCGTGACCTGATGCTTACCCGGCCGACCAGTGGCGACAGGCGGAAGGCCTTGGCCATCTTGTTTTGGGACATTCGGTTTGCATTAAGTCAACTCGCTTGACTTAATTAGTCGATCAATATTCTAATGGAGTCAAGAGGGGAAAAGCCGGTGGATGACATCAGCCCGATCCGCGCCAAAAGCGGCACCAACCAGGAAGGCACCAGCGCACACAACCGCCGGGTCATGATCGAGGCGCTACGCCTCAATGGCGCCCTGTCGCGGGCCGACCTGGCGCGGGCGACTCAGCTCACCAAGCAGGCGGTCTCCAACATCATCGAGGATCTCGAAAGCGACGGCCTGGTCGTCGCGCTGGACGCGGTGCGCAAGGGCAGGGGGCAGCCGTCCACGCCCTACAGGCTGGTGCCAGAAGGCGCCTTCGCCATCGGCTTGCATATCGACCGCCATCTGACGCGCGCGGTGGCCGTCGACCTGATGGGAAGCGTGCTGGCGCGGGCCGAGGCGAACCTGCCTTTCGATGAGCCGTCGAAGGGCGTCGAGATCATCCTAGAGCTGATTGCAGGGGTGCGCCGTGACCTGGCCGGCATTTCGGCGCAGTCGGAAAAACGGCTGGTCGGTCTCGGCGTTGCCATGCCCGGTCCTTTCGGCCTGAAGGATTCGGACGACAAATGGATGATGCCCGCCTGGCAGAAATTTCCGCTGCTAGAAACGCTGGCCAAAGGCACGGGGCTGAATGTCGGCCTGCAGAACGATGCCGCCGCCTGCGCCACTGCCGAACGTATCGTCGGCGCGGCGCATGGCGTCGACCATGCGGTCTGTCTCTATGTCGGCTACGGCATCGGCGCCGGGCTGATCCTCAATGGCGAGCTCTATAGCGGCGGCCACGGCAATGCCGGCGAAATCGGCATGGCGCTGCTGGCGCCGGCTGGCCCAGGCTCGACGCCGCTCGAGCACCGCGCCTCGCTGGCCTCGCTCTACCAGCATCTCGACCTCAATCCGGCGGACAGCGATATCTACGAACAGATAAACGCCCTGGTGCTGGCCGAGGATACGAAGATGATGGCATGGATCGACGGGGCCGCGCATGATCTGCGCTGGAGCGTGCATCTCATAGAGACGATCTTCGATCCGCAGACTGTGATCCTGACCAGCGGTGCGCCGGAAGCGCTGGCGCGCCGGCTCGTCGAGGCGATGCACCCGCTGCTGCCATCGATCGCCGATCGGCCCGGGCGGAATTTGCCGCGCCTGCAGCTCGGCACCACCGACCCCTGGTCGATCGCGCTCGGTGCGGCCGCGGCGCCGATCAGCCGCGCCTTCGATCCGCTGTTCTCGGCGATCCTGAAGACGCGTTCCGCTCCGGCATAGAAACTCCCGAGGCCGAAGCGTCTCGGCGTCACACAGGGTTCATCGTGCGGACATAGCGTCTTTCCCAGTTCTTTGCTGCAATGCAATAGGAGTGGGACATGGTGGACATAGTTTCTAGTGAGGCGGGCATTCCGAGACCGGATCATCCGCTGCACAGTTCGGGCGGCGCGACGTGGTTTCTGCCGGCCTTCGGCGTGCTGGTGCTGGTCGGCGTGGTCTATGTCGGCTACGCGCTGAGCCAGGACCTGGCGGTGGCCAAGACCGTGCCGTGGATCCTGCTCGGCATCGCCTTGCTGATCGCGCTCGGCTTCGAATTCGTCAACGGCTTCCACGATACGGCCAATGCGGTGGCGACCGTCATCTACACGCGCTCCCTGCCGGCCGAATTCGCCGTCATGTGGTCGGGCGTCTTCAATTTCCTTGGTGTTCTCACCTCCAGCGGCGCGGTCGCCTTCGGCATCCTGTCTCTGCTGCCGGTCGAACTGATCCTGCAGGTCGGCTCCTCCTCCGGCTTTGCCATGGTGTTCGCGCTGCTCGTCGCCGCCATCCTGTGGAACCTCGGCACCTGGTTCCTCGGCCTGCCGGCTTCGAGCTCGCACACGATGGTCGGCTCGATCATCGGCGTCGGCCTCGCCAACCAGTTCATGGCGCCGTCCGGCAGCGCCACCAGCGGCGTCGACTGGTCGCAGGCGACCAATGTCGGCGTGACCTTGCTGGTGTCGCCGATCATCGGCTTCTTCGCCGCCGCGGTCCTGCTCTATGCGATGAAGCTGCTCGTGCGCAATCCGGCGCTCTACGAGGCACCGAAGGGCAACACGCCGCCGCCTTGGTGGATCCGCGGCCTGCTGATCTTCACCTGCACCGGCGTCAGCTTCGCGCATGGCTCCAATGACGGACAGAAGGGCATGGGCCTGATCATGCTGATCCTGATCGGCGTGGTGCCAACGGCCTATGCGCTGAACCGCACGCCCGACATCAACTATCTCGAAGCCTACAAGTCGGCTTCGGCCAATGTTGAAACGGCGCTTGGCAAATATGCGAAGCCTGGTGTCACCGTCACGGATGCCAAGGATGCCAAGGCGGCCGTCCAGGATGCCGTGCGCACCCGCAGCTGGAGCGACAAGACTACGGTCGCCTTGCAGACCTACATCCATAACACGACGGCTGGACTGCAGCCCTATGCGTCGGTCCACAACGTGCCGACCGATCTGGTCAGCAACGCCCGCAACGACATCTATCTGATCGGCGAGGCGCTCAAGCTGATCGACAAGAAGCAACTGCTGCCGATGCAGGGCGCCGATCTCAAGGCGGTGACCGACTACCACAAGGCCGTCGACAATGCGACGAAGTTCATCCCGCTCTGGGTGAAGATCGCGGTGGCGCTGGCGCTGGGTCTCGGCACCATGGTCGGTTGGAAACGCATCGTCGTCACTGTCGGCGAGAAGATCGGCAAGAGCCACCTGACCTATGGCCAGGGCGCGGCGGCCGAACTCGTCGCCATGGTGACCATCGGCATGGCCGATCGGCTCGGCCTGCCGGTTTCGACCACCCATGTGCTGTCGTCGGGCGTCGCCGGAACGATGGCCGCCAATGGCTCGGGCCTGCAATGGTCTACGGTGCGCAACCTGCTGCTGGCCTGGGTGTTGACCCTGCCGTGCTCGATCGCGCTTGCCTTCGTGCTGTTCATCGTCTTCCGCCAGGTGTTCTGAGCGGAGCGCAGTGCACTACGCAAAAACGGCGCCGCTTGCGGCGCCGTTTTCGTTTGGGGTCTCAGAGGATAGAGGAAAAGTCCCGGCCTCTACGCTGGCTTGTCGATTTCAGGTCGGGTCTTCGCGATGCAGATCGTGGATGGTGACGCCGTCGGCATTGGCCGGCATGGTCAGCCATTTGCGATGGCGCAAGGTGCGCTGCGTGTCTTCCAGGCCGGTCTCCCAATGCTCGCGCATCGAGGTGCCGGAGAACTCGTAGTCCTTGGCGTGACCTTCATAGCCCTTGTGCTGGTAGATCAGGTGCACGATGTTGACCAGGCCGGCATCCGAATAGTCCGCGATCAGCGCTTCTTCCGCCGGTGTCAGCTGCTCCTTGGGTACGCGCTTGAGCGCATCGAGCAGGCGCATCTTCAGGCCATGGATGCGCTTGAAATTGTCGGTGTTCTGGCGCGTGCGGCTGGAATACATGATGTCCTTGTGGCGCGACAGCACGTCCGGCATGCTGCGCGGCAGCACACCGCGCGCGCTGAACAGGTCGACCTGGAACACCAGCGACGAACGGTCCTCTTCCTGGTCGAGCAGATATTGCAGCGGCGTGTTGGAGACGATGCCGCCGTCCCAATAGTACTCGCCTTCGATGCGGACCGACGGAAAGGCCGGCGGCAGCGCGCCGCTGGCCATGATGTGCTCGGGTCCGATGCGCACTTTTTCCGTGTCGAAATAGACGAAGTTGCCGGTGCGAACGTTGACCGCGCCGACGCTCAGCCGCTTCTTGCCGTCGTTCAGCACATCGAAGTCGATCAGGCTTTCCAGCGTGTCTTTCAGCTCGGCGGTGTCGTAGAAGCTGGTGGCGCCCTCGGCACCCTGCGGCTCGAACCATGGGTTGGGGTTGCGCGGCTTGAAGAAGCCGGGCTGGCCCATGGTCATCGTCATCCAGGACGAGGTACGGTTGCGGATGTCGCGATAGATGTCGCCTTCGGGCGTGTAGCTCCAGATCTTGCGGCCCGAGATGGTCTGCCAGAACTGTTCGAGCCGCTGCAGGCGGCGGCTGGGTTCATTGCCGGCGATGATCGAGGCGTTGATGGCGCCGATCGAAACGCCGGACAGCCAGCTCGGCTCGCAGCCGGCATCGGCCAACGCCTGGTAGACGCCGGCCTGGTATGCGCCGAGCGCGCCGCCGCCCTGGAACACCAAAGCGATGCGGTCATATTGCGCCGAAATCTCCGCGATCGTGGCGGCGGCTTCCTTGTTTCGGTGGCGTTCAAGCACGAATTTTCTCCGGCTGGGTTGTGCTGGTTGCGAGCCGGCTGTGATCACTGAGATAGTCGTGGACGACCTCGCCCAACCCAAGCGTCAAATCGGCCTTGAAGTGGACTGCGGAGACGATGTCGAGCACCGGCAGCTTCGCCACGTCGGCCATGACGTGGGGCCGCAGGTCCAGTGCCGCCGGCGCCGTCCAGGCCTCCTTCAGCATGATGTCGGTGAGATAATAGCGCACCAGCTCGCAGATACGCGGCGTGCCGTCGACATGCGGGATGATCTTGATCAGGAAATTGGGCGCGGCGAGCGATGCGAGCACGGAATCGTGATCGGCTTCCCGGTGTTTGTAGCCCATCGTGCCGGTGGCGCACAGGACGCTGCCATAATGCAGCGTGCCGACGATCACCTCGCCTTCGTGGACGATCTTGGGATTGGCCAGTTTCTTCGGAAAGCCCCACAGCTCGCGGCCGCCGGCAATCGGCGCGTCGTCGTCGAGATACATCGAGTGGACGTAACCGCCATGCTGGCCCTTGTACTTCACCGGAATGACCTGGCCGGTCTCGGTGTAGTCGCCGAATCCGGTGGAGTCAGGCATGCGGATGAATTCATACTTGACCAGCGGTTCGTCGATTTCCAGGGGCGCCGGCACCACGGCCTCCAGCGCCTCGCGTGTCGTGCGATAGGTGATGATGATGTATTCGCGGTCGAAGAAACGGTAGGGACCGGGCGGGAAGGACGGGTTGGTCAGCGGCATCGCATAGGCGCGCTTCACGACATCGGCGATTTCCAAGCTGCACCCCCAAGGTTCCGTCGGATGAATTTCGTTCAGGAATGACCGCGCGAATGCGCAGCCGATTATGTTGCACGGCACCATGACAGTGCCGTGTCAGGCAAGCGACCGTGGTTTCGCAGCGGACGGGGTCGTGCCGGCGCTGCCGTCTGGCTGTAATCGCACCGACATATGGCTCTGTCATTGTCATGTTGCGACGCACAATTATATGCTCTCATTCCCTCCCTCCTCTCGCGAGATCACCATGGGTTCCCTGTCTTCGAAGAATTCCCTCGTCACCGGCTCGACCAGCGGTATCGGCCTGGCCATTGCCCGCGCCTTCGCCGCCGAGGGCGCCAACGTCACCATCAATGGTCTTGGCGACCCTGCGGCCATCGAGCAGGAGCGCTTGGGCATCGAGAGGGATTTCGGCGTCAAATGCCGCTACTCCGACGCCAACATGATGGATGGGGCGGCGGTGAGCGCCATGGTGCATGATGCCGAGGCGGCGTTCGGCAGCCTCGATATCCTGGTCAACAATGCCGGCATCCAGCACGTCGCGCCGATCGAGGAGTTTCCCGACGACAAATGGGAAGCCATCATCCGCATCAATCTTCTGGCGGCCTTCTATGCCATCAAGGCTGCGGTGCCGGGCATGAAGGCGCGCAAATGGGGCCGCATCATCAACACGGCTTCGGCGCACGCGCTGGTCGCCTCGCCGTTCAAATCGGCCTATGTGTCGGCCAAGCATGGCATTGCAGGGCTGACCAAGACGGTGGCGCTGGAAGTCGCGCAGGACGGCATCACGGTCAACGCCATCGCGCCCGGCTATGTCTGGACGCCGCTGGTCGAGAAGCAGATCCCCGACACGATGAAGGCGCGCGGTATGACCGAGGAACAGGTCAAGCATGACGTGCTGCTCGCCGCACAGCCGACGAAGGAATTCGTCACCGTGGAGGAACTTGCGGCGTTGACACTGTTCCTATGCTCGGATGCGGCCAGGCAGATCACCGGCACGACCCTGCCGATGGACGGCGGCTGGACGGCGCAGTAGAGGGGACAATCGAGGCGTTGCGTTTTCTGGTTGGCGCCACGCGGCGCCGGCGGGAAGGGTACGGTCAGGTCCATGAAAATCATCCAGCTCTCCGATCCGCATCTGATGACGCCGGGTGGCCTGCTCTACGGCTCCGATCCGCTGGCAAGGCTGGACGCCTGCCTTGCCGACATCGGCCAGAACCACGCCGATGCCGAAATGGTGGTGATCTCAGGCGACCTGACCAATGATGGCGAGCGCGCCGCCTATGCGGCGTTGCGCGACAGGCTGGCGCGATTTTCGCAGCCCTGCCGGCTCATGCTCGGCAACCATGACGACCGGGCGCTTTTCCTCGAAATGTTCCCCGATGCCGCCGCCGAGCAGGGGTTCGTGCAGAGCGTGTTCGATGGCACAGAGGGCCGGCTGATCCTGCTCGACACGCTGGACAGCGGCCATGTCGAGGGCAGGCTGTGCAACGCGCGGCTCGAATGGCTTGATGAACGGCTGCAAGAGGCGGGCAACCGGCCGGTCTTCCTGTTCATGCATCACCCGCCGTTCCGGATCCATATGCCTGGCCTCGATGAGGTCAGGCTTGCCGACGCCGATGCCTTCCATGACGTGCTGTCGCGCCACGGCAATGTCCGCCACATTTTCGCCGGCCACGTCCATCGGCCGATCGCCGGCAGCTGGCGCGGCATTCCCGTCAGCACGCTGCGCAGCACCAACCACCAGACCGCCCTCGATTTTTCGCAGAGCTGGAGCCTGGGCCACGAGCCGCCCGCCTATGCGGTGATCTTCATCGATGCGGAGGGGGTGATCGCGCATTTCCACGATTTTCCCGTCGCCGGATAATGTGCCGCCAACAGAGGGGGACAAGGACGCGATAGCGCCATCGCGCCATGTCTTTCTTCGTGTTTTAGGAGCATCTTGTGCAACCGTAGAGCAATCATGCGCGCCGAGAGTGCCATGCCCAGCGACACTGAGGAAGCTTCGCCGATCTCGTTCTATGAGGTTATGACCGCCGAGGCGTCGGTTGTTACACGGCGCCGGGAACTGGTTGCGGCCAGACACGCACCGGACATCAAGACCGTGAACGGGCCTGCCGCCAAGCCGTCAGCCACCCAAGTCAATGTGGCAGGGGCGGACAAAGAAGACGAACGCGGCAACCTCTATCCCGTGGTCAAGACGGATCGCGACCTGACTGGTCTGGCGTGCTCGGGCGGTGGCATTCGTTCGGCGGCATTTTGCATGGGGGTGCTGCAGGCGCTGGAGTCCATCACAGAAAAGGACCGGCCGAAAGTGTTCGAGAATATCGACTATATGTCGACGGTTTCCGGAGGCGGCTACATCGGCACGTCGCTGGTCGCCGGGTTGATGCAGACCAATGGCGAGTTTCCGTTCACAAGCACGCTCGGCGGTCCTGAAACCCTCGAGACACAGCACATCCGGGACTACTCCAACTATCTGGCGCCGAAGGGAATGATCGATGTCGTCGTCGGCCTCGTTGTGGTGATGCGTGGGCTGCTGATCAATGCGATGATCTTCCTAGCCGCGCTGTTGACGCTCGCCTGGTTGACCATCCTGATCAATCCGACCGAAACGTCGCTGCGGCTACCCATTCTTCACAAGCTGACCCAGAATTCAGGGAACGTGTTCTATTGGTCGATCCTGATGGCAGTGGTCCTGGGACTCGTCCAGATCGGCTATTCGATATTTGCCTTTCGGCCTTCCAGCCGGACCGACCGCATGACGACACTTGTCGAGCGAGAAATGGCCAGCAGGATCTTGGCGCTCTTCTTCATCGTCTGCCTGCTGATCGCCTTCTTCGAGTTTCAAGCCTATGTCCTGGCGGGCTTCTTCGATGCGGCCAAGGCGCCAGACGATTGTTCCGAGATCAACTGGGTCGGCTGCATCCTGATCCACGCCCCTACGTCTCTCAAAGGGCTCTGGACCGTGCTTGCCGGCATGTCGGCGGCCCTTGCTGCCTTCGGCAACAAGCTGATTGCCGTAGCGGCGGCCTCGAAGAGCGACGATTCGTGGACCGGGACGGCCAGGCATCTTGCCTCAAAGATACTGCTCTACTGTCTGGCAATGGTCGTGCCGATATTGCTGTGGTGCATCTATCTGGGGCTTTCCTATGCGGGGATCGGCGCTGGAGACACGGTCATTGGAAACACCAGGATGACCTATGCGGTTCTGGCCGGTGTGCTCATCGTCCTGTCGTTGCTGGTGACACCCAACGCGAATTCCCTCCACGGATACTATCGGGACCGCTTGAGCAGGGCGTTTCTCTGGCGCCTGGACAAGCTGAAAGAGAGTGCCAGGAACGAGCTTGCCGAAAAGAGCCACATCCTTGCTGATTTGAGAAAGCGGCTGAAAGACAGGCAGGCTCGGAAACGGTCAACCGATGTCGATCAGTTCAAGTTGACTTCGCTCAAGCCCGGATCTCCGGGAAAGTGGGCCGATTCCGTCTGGTTCTCCCCGTACCTGCTCATCAACACTGCGGTCAATCTGGAGGGATCGCCCTATCTCGGTCGCCGTGGTCGCAGCGCCGATTCCTTCGTCTTCGGTCCCATCTACACCGGCAGCCAGGCCACTGGCTATGCCGCGACGATCTCGCTCGAGCGCGCTGACCGCAATCTCAATCTCGGCACGGCAATGGCCATCTCCGGCGCGGCGGCGTCGGCCAATATGGGCGCAAATACGATCCGGATCCTGACGTTCAGCCTTGCCGCACTGAATGTCCGCCTGGGGTACTGGCTTCCAAATCCGCGATTTCTCCGCGGTCGTACCGGCCTGCGGCGATTGCTGGCTAATATCGCACCCTGGTACTTTGCCAAGGAGGCGATTGGCAGGGTCGATGAACTGACGAGCAACGTCTACCTGACGGATGGCGGCCATTTCGACAATCTAGGCCTGTATGAACTGCTGAAACGGCGCTGCAAGGTCATCGTCGTTGCCGACGCGGAAGCGGACCCGACGCTCGACTTCAACTCGCTTATCCGGGTCGAACGCTACGCGCGAATTGATCTCGGCATCCTCATAGATCTGCCATGGTCCGAACTGCGTCGCTCCAATGCCCTGGCGACCGAGGACAGTCTTGTCAACGCCTCGACCGACGAGGCGCGGTTCCAGGGGCCGCACGTGGCGATCGGTCGTATCGACTATGGCGGAAACGAGCACGGTGTCCTGATCTACATCAAGTCCTGCATGAGCGGCGACGAGAGCGACATGATCCGCGATTATCGAAGACGGTATCCGCAGTTCCCGCACCAAACCACCCTCGATCAGTTCTTCAACGAGGAACAGTTCGAGGTCTATCGCGCACTTGGCTTCCACGCGACCCGCAATTTCTTCACCGGCAAGGATCATTTCGCCAGCTTGAAGAGCTGCCCGGTTCCGGACTGGCCGGGCGCTGTGGGGAAGGCACTGACCGAACTCAACGTGCCTGGCGACGCCGTGGAGAAGATCGTGCAGCGCCAGCAGGATGCGATGATATAGCGCCGCCATGGGCGACCGGCCCGGCGATGCGTTCGATGTCGCCGCATGACGATCCCCCGCGCGTTCCATCACGCAGCCGAGAACCTGGTGAGCCCTGTCGATCGAGAGCCCTGCCGCATCGCCGGTCGGCTGATCCCCTGAAAGCACGGAGTTGCGCGGAGGCGACAGGTCCTGGTCCGGTTCGCCGCCGGAAAGGGCTCGGGAAGGAGGTGCTGGAAAGTTTCCAAAAGCACACGGATTTGGACATTAGTCTTGACAGAAATACAGATGTTCAATACCCGTCAAGCGAATGAACAAGCCTGCAATGTGGGAGGAATGAGCGGAATGGCTTCCAATGTTTCGTTGACGGGCCTTGCCCGCGATCTCGATGAGCGCGGCAAGTCGGGCAAGCCCATCCGCATCGGCCTGATCGGCTCCGGCGAGATGGGAACCGACATCGTCACCCGCGTCGCCCATATGTCCGGCATCGAGATCGGCGCGATCTCGGAACTGAACCTGCCGGCCGCCAGCAAGGCGGTGGACATCGCCTTCCAGGAAACCGGCCATGCGCGTGAAGTGTCGAACGCTTCGGCGATGACGGCTGCCATGGAGGCCGGCAAGGTGGCGGTCACCAATGACGCCAGCCTGGTCATCAACAATGATCTGATCGACGTGGTCATCGACGCGACCGGCGTCCCCGCCGTCGGCGCCGAAATCGGCCTGCGCGCCATGGAACACGGCAAGCATCTGGTGATGATGAATGTCGAGGCCGACGTCACCATCGGCGCCTATTTGAAGAGCGAGGCCGATCGGCTCGGCGTCACCTATTCGCTGGGCGCCGGCGACGAGCCGTCCTCCTGCATGGAGCTGATCGAATTCGTCTCGGCCATGGGCCATCCGATCGTTGCCGCTGGCAAGGGCAAAAACAATCCGCTCAACATCGACGCCACGCCGCCCGCCTATGAGGAAGAGGCCAAGCGCCGGCATATGAATGTGCGCATGCTGGTCGAATTCGTCGATGGTTCGAAGACCATGGTCGAGATGGCGGCGATCGCCAACGCCACCGGGCTGGTGCCCGACAAGGCCGGCATGCATGGCCCGGCGGCGACCCTCGGCGAGCTCTCGAAAGTGCTGGTGCCTGAAAAGGACGGCGGCGTGCTGTCCAGGGTCGGCGTCGTCGACTACTCGATCGGCAAGGGCGTTGCGCCCGGCGTCTTCGTCGTCGCCGACATGTCGCATCCTCGCATTTCGGAGCGCATGGAAGATTTGAAGATGGGCAAGGGCCCGTATTTCACCTTCCACCGCCCCTATCACCTGACCTCGCTCGAAGTGCCGCTGACCTGCGCCCGCGTCGTGCTCTACGGCAAGGCCGACATGGTGCCGCTGGCAAAGCCGGTGGCCGAAGTCGCCGCGGTGGCCAAGAAGGACATGCAGCCCGGCGAGAAGCTCGATGCGATCGGCGAATATTGCTACCGCGCCTGGATCATGACGGCGCCCGAAGCCCATGCCGCCAAGGCCATTCCTTGCGGCCTGCTGCAGGGCGGCTCGGTCACCGCGCCGATCAAGAAGGGCGAGCTCATCACCTATGCCAATGCCGCCCCGGCTCCGGGCTCCAAGATCGCCGAACTGCGCGCCCGCCAGGACAAGCTCGTCTACGGAACCGCGGGAGCCTGATCATGGCCGGAGCCAGCAAAGCCGTCGCGGACAGTCGCGCCAACCTGCCTTTTGTCTATCGCCAGTACAGCGCCGAGCAGCTCAAGCAGGTGCTCTACAAGATGTACCTCATCCGCCGCTTCGAAGAGGGCGCCGAGGAAAGCTACATGCGCGGCCTGATCCACGGCACCATGCACCTGTCGATCGGCCAGGAAGCCAGCGCCATGGGCATCTGCATGCCGCTTGGCGAGGATGACCAGATCACCTCGACGCATCGCGGCCATGGCCACTGCATCGCCAAGGGCGCCGAGGTCAAGCGCATGTTCGCCGAGTTCTTCGGCAAGACCACGGGCTACTGCAAGGGCCGCGGCGGCTCGATGCACATCGCCGATGTCGCCAAGGGCAATCTCGGCGCCAACGGAATTGTCGGCGGCGGCATTCCGATCGCCGTCGGGGCCGCACTCTCCTCCAAGATGATGAAGACCGGCAAGGTCGTCGTCTCCTTCTTCGGCGACGGCGCCAACAATGAAGGCGCCTTCCACGAGGCGCTCAACATGGCGGCGGTCTGGAAGCTGCCGGTCATTTTCGTCTGCGAAAACAATGGCTACGGCATGTCGACGTCGACCGCCCGTTCCACCGCTGTCAAGAACATCGCCGACCGCGCCGCCGCCTATTCGATGCCCGGCGTCATCGTCAACGGCAACATCTTCTCGGAAGTCGCCGAGGCCTCCTACAAGGCCGTCGAGCGCGCCCGCGCCGGCGAGGGGCCGACGTTGATCGAATCCAAGACCTACCGCCATCGCGGCCATTCCAAGAGCGACCGTAATCGCTATCGCACCAAGGAAGAGATCGAGGACTGGATGTCGAACCGCGACCCGATCACGCTGTTCGAGAACGAGCTGCGCGAATTCGGCTTTATCGACGACGAGGGCATCGAGGCCATTCGCAGTGGGGTGGCGCAGGAGATCGCCGACGGCATCGAGTTCGCCAAGGTGAGCCCGTCGCCTGACGTCAGCGAGACCGGAAATTACGTGTATACGGAGCAGGCGTGATGGACGCGATGGTGCGTGAACTGAGCTACGCCCAGGCGATCCAGGAAGCCATGGCGATCGCCATGGACATGGACGAACGCGTCTTCCTGATGGGGGAGGATATTGGCGTCTATGGCGGCGCCTTCCAGGTGACCGGCGATCTGGTCGAGCGCTATGGTACCGAGCGGGTGATCGACACGCCGATCTCGGAACTGGGCGGCGCGGGCGTGGCGGTGGGTGCGGCGCTCACCGGCATGCGGCCGATCTTCGAATTCCAGTTTTCCGATTTCGCCACGCTCGCTATGGAGCAGATCGTCAACCAGGCGGCCAAGATGCGCTTCATGCTGGGCGGCGAGGTTTCGGTTCCCGTGGTGATGCGCTTTCCCGCCGGCTCGGGCACGGGTGCGGCGGCCCAGCACAGCCAGAGCCTGGAAGCCTGGCTCGGCCACGTGCCAGGGCTCAAGGTCATCCAGCCGGCGACGCCCTATGATGCCAAGGGCATGCTTTTGGCGGCGGTCGCCGATCCCGATCCGGTGATGATCTTCGAGCACAAGCTGCTCTACAAGATGAAGGGCCCGGTGCCCGAAGGCTATTACACGGTGCCGATCGGCAAGGCCGACATCCGCCGCGAAGGCCGCGACCTCACCATCGTCGCCACCTCGATCATGGTGCAGAAGGCGCTCGACGCCGCCGCCACGCTGGAAGCCGAAGGCATCGACGTCGAAGTCGTCGATCTCCGCACCATCCGGCCGATGGACAAGCAGACCGTCATCGACAGCGTCAAGAAGACGTCGCGGCTGATGTGCGTCTACGAGGCGGTCAAGACGCTGGGCATCGGCGCCGAGGTCAGCGCCATGATCGCCGAGAGCGAGGCGTTCGACTATCTCGATGCGCCGATCGTGCGGCTGGGCGGCGCCGAGACGCCGATCCCCTACAATCCGGAGCTCGAGAAAGCCACGGTGCCGCAGGTTCCCGACATCATCAGTGCCGCGCGCGACCTCGTCAAAGGGGTTCGCTGAGACATGCCGACCGAAGTCATTCTTCCCAAGGTCGACATGGACATGGCGACCGGACAGATCTCGCGCTGGTTCGCCGAGGAAGGCGCCCGGGTCAAGAAGGGCGACGTGCTGTTCGAGATCGAGACCGACAAGGCAGCCATGGAAATCGACGCGCCGGCCAGCGGCGTGCTGCGCGACGTCACCGGCAAGGAAGGCGTCGACATTCCGGTCGGCGCGCCGGTTGCGTGGATCTATGCCGATGGCGAGGCCTATGGGGCCAAGCAAGACGCGGCTCCGATCTCCCCCCTCGGAGGGGAGATGTCGGCGAAGTTGACAGACGAGGGCGCTGTCCCGCCAACGTCGCATTCTGTCACGCCCCCCTCTGCCCTGCCGGGCATCTCCCCCACAAGGGGAGAGATCGGCCAATCGCCGTCGGGCATACGCGCGACACCGCTTGCCCGACGTCTGGCCCGTGAGGCAGGCCTTGCCCTTGCCAGCATCATCGGCACCGGCCCATACGGCCGCGTGGTCAAGGCGGACATTGACGCGGCGGTTGCCAAGGGCGGAGCCAAGGAAGCACCAGCGGTGGCTCCTGAAGCTCCCGCCGCCGCTGCTGCTTCCGCGCCGGCGGTGAAGGCGATGTCGGACGACCAGGTGCTGAAGTTGTTCGAGCAAGGCTCCTACGAACTCGTCCCGCACGACAATATGCGCAAGACGATTGCGCGGCGGCTGGTCGAGGCCAAGTCCACCATCCCGCATTTCTATCTGACGCTCGACTGCGAACTCGACGCATTGCTGGCGCTGCGCACGCAGATCAATGCCGCCGCCCCGATGAAGAAAACGGACAAGGGCGAGGCTCCCGCCTACAAGCTGTCGGTCAACGACATGGTCATCAAGGCGATGGCGATGGCCTTGATGGCTGTGCCGGATGCCAATGCCTCGTGGACCGAAAGTGCCATGGTCAAGCACAAGCATGCCGATGTCGGCGTT
>NZ_JBFRGG010000013.1:0-173430 GCF_052115225.1 Mesorhizobium sp. 2RAF45
GCGGGCAATGTCGTCCGGCGTGAAAGGCAGCGCATCCGACATGGTCGGCGTGTGGATGCCGCCGGTGACGGCACAGGTGATGATGACTTTCTTCGACAGGTCGGCCACGGGCTGGTCCTTTCCTTGCACGGGAAGCGACGATTGTTCTACTGGTCCTGAAAGGCTACGCGCCGGCGTGTGGGCACCAGCGAGAGGCCGGTCTTCGACGCGAGGATGCCCCATAGCCCTTTCGGGGCTTTCAGCATGACGAGGATGGCGACCGCGCCGAGGATCAACAGGTAGGTGGTTCCGAGGTCGGACAGGGTCTCGCGCAGCAGGAAGAACAGGATCGTGCCGACGATCGGGCCTTCGATGGTGCCGATGCCGCCAATGACAGCGATGAAGATGACATAGGCCGTCCAGTCGTTGACACTGAAGGCGGCATCCGGCGAGATGCGTAGCTTCTGCAGGAAGATGAAGGCGCCCGTCATCGAGGTCAGTCCGGCGACTGCGACATAGACGAAAAGCTTACTGCGCCAGATGTCGATGCCGAGGCTTTCAGAGGCGATCTCGCTGTCGCGCAGCGCCGTCAGCGCCAACCCCATGCGCGAGCGCAGCAGCAGGATGACGAAGGCCAACGCCGCGAGGGCGAGCGCCAGCGCCGTCCAGTAGACCAGCATTTCGCGCACGTCGCGGTTGGCCGCGATGCCGGTGACGACGCTCGCGGTGAGGCTGGTTCCAGAGCCGCCGCCGAGCGCCGAGAGCTGGGCGAAACCGAGACGGAAGACTTCGGCCAGGGCCCAGGTGCCGATGGCAAAATAGGCGCCCTGCAGGCGAAACAGCAGCGGTGCGAGTGGAATGGCGATCAGTGCGCCCAGCACACCGGCGAGCAGGATCGCCAGCAACGGATGGACGCCAAGGAACATGGCGAGCGCAAACAGCGCATAGCCGCCGAAGCCGACATAGGCCTGCTGGCCGACAGAGACCAGGCCGGTATAGCCGGCAAGCAGGTTCCAGAGGCTGGCCAGCGCGATGAAGGAATAGATCTCGCCAAGCAGCCGGATGTTGGCGCGACCCGCCCACCAGGGTGCCGCGACAAGGCCGACAAGAAGGACAAGGGTTGCAATCGCGGTCACCCGGCTGGTCGCGGTGGAGCGCTCGATCGAGAAACCGGCGTGCATCAGTCCATCCTCGGGAACAGGCCTTTCGGCCGCAGCGCAAGCACCAGGAAGAAGACGAGATGGCCGGCAAGGATCTGCCAGCCTGGCGAGATCTGCGCACCGATCCCCTGCGCGACGCCAAGCACGATGCCGCCGGCGAGCGTGCCCCACAGATTGCCGAGCCCGCCGATGATGACAGCCTCGAAACCAAACAGCAGCCGCGTTGGGCCGGATGACGGGTCGAAATTGGTGCGGATGGCGAGGAAGATGCCGGCGATCGCCACCACCCCAGCCGACAGCGCCATCGCCATGCCGAAGATATGGCGGCGGTCGATCATCATCAGCTGCGCGATCTCGGCGTCATCGGAGGTCGCGCGGAAGGCTCGGCCGAGACTGGTCCGGTAGAAAATCCATTCGAGACCGAAAATGAGCAGCACCGACACCGCGAACATGAAGAGCGGCAGGATGCCCAGGCTCAGGCCCGGCAGCACCTGGATGCTGGCCGTTTCCAGCGCACCGGCGGCCAACCGCCGACTGTCGGCCGTAAAAGTCGCCAGCAAGCCGTTCTGCAGGATGACCGAGATGCCGAAGGTGACGAGCAGCGGCGACAAGAGATCCTTGCCGATCGTCGGGTTGAGCAGCAGGCGCTGCAGGCCGTAGCCGATCGCCGCCATGAGCGGTACGACGATGATGGCCGACGCCAGCGGGTGAAGGCCGGTCGCGTGCACCACGACCAGGGCGATATAGGCAGCGAGCACGATCAGATCGCCATGGGCAATGTTGACCAGCCGCATGACGCCGAAGATCAGCGACAGGCCGGCGGCGAACAGCGCATAGAGCCCGCCGAGCAGCACGCCCTGGACGATGGCGTTGACCCAGTCCATCAGCGATGCATCCCGAAATAGGCGGCGGTGATCGCCGCGCGGTCATGCTCGGCGGGACGGCCCGCAAGCGATACCTTGCCCTCTTGCAGGCAGACGAATGTCTTGGCGACGCCAAGCGCCCGCGAGACGTCCTGCTCGACCAGGATGATCGAGACGCCGGTGGCGGCAATTGGGCGCAAGGCGGCGTAGATATCCTTGATGACCACCGGTGCCAGCCCAAGCGAGATTTCGTCGAACAGGATGATGTCGGGATTGGCCATCAAGGCACGGCCGATGGCGACCATCTGCTGCTGGCCGCCCGACAGCGCCGTGCCGGGTCTGCGCCGCCGCTCGCCAAGGATCGGAAACAGCTGGTAGACCGCGTCGAGCGTCCAGCGGCCGGGTTTGGCGCGCTCGCCGCCGATCACCAGATTCTCCTCGACGCTGAGCGAGCGGAACAAGCGGCGCCCTTCCGGCACCAGGGCGATGCCGCGCCGCGCGATACGGTCAGGCCGCTCGCCGCCGATCGGCTCGCCGCGCAGCAGCACCATGTCCGAGCTGCAGGGCACCAGCCCGGTGATCGCCTTGAGCAGCGTCGATTTTCCGGCTCCGTTGGCGCCGATAAGCGCCAACACCTCACCGGCCCCGAGCTCGAGGTCAACACCGAACAAGGCCTGGAAATCGCCATAGAAGGCCTTGAGCCCACATATGGCGAGCAGTGTTTCAGCCATGCACGGCCTCCGCATCCAGACCCATGTAGATTTCGGCGACCTGCGGGCTGGCCATGACCGCGCGCGGGTCACCGTCGGCGATCTTCCGGCCGAAGTCGATCACCACGATGCGGTCGACCACGGCAAGCAGGGCGTTGACGACATGCTCGATCCAGATGATCGAGACGCCGGCGGCGCGCACCTGCCGGATCGCCTCGACAAGGTCCAGGCATTCCGGTTCGGTCAGCCCGCCGGCAATCTCGTCGAGCAGAAGCAGCTTGGGATCACTTGCCAAGGCGCGAGCCATTTCCAGGCGCTTGCGTTCCAACAACGTCAGCTGGCCGGCGAGCACATTCGCCTTGCGCCGGAGACCGGTAAGTTCGAGCACCTCTACCGCCCTCGCCTCGCTGTCGCGCTCCGATGCCTTGCGGCCGAAGGCAGCACCCACCAGGATGTTCTCGTAGGTCGTCATCCCGGCAAAGGGATGCGGAATCTGAAAGGAACGGGCAATGCCGCGGTGGCAGCGCTGGCGTGCCGGCATGCGGGTGACATCGGTGCCGTCGAAGTCGATCGTGCCGGCGTCGGCCAGCACGGTGCCGGCGATCAGGTTGAACAGGGTGGTCTTGCCCGCGCCGTTGGGGCCGATGATGCCCAGAGCTTCGCCCTTGCCAACCGACAGCGTGACATTGTCGGTAACCTGCAGGGCTCCGTAGCGCTTGCTTACGCCGTTGACAGCCAGGATGGGCAAAGCGAGTGTCCTTCAAATGAGTGCGGCAGCGACCGTGCCGGAGCACGGCCGCCGCCCGAAGCTTACAGAAGGACGAGTTCGCCGCCGATCGCAATTTCCGGCGCCTGGGTGTTGGTGGTGATCACCAGTTCCAGCTTGTCATCCCTGCGCTGCCATTGGCCCGCGACGAGCGGTGTCTTGGAGACGTTCTTCACCGGCCCCTTCGACCAGTCGATGGTGCCGACGATGGTCTTCAGGCTGGTGGCGCGGATCGCCTCGACGATCGCGGCCGCGTCCTCCAGATCGGCCGCGCGCTTGACCACGTCCGCCACCACTTCGAACAGCGCATGGCGAAAGCCGATCGGCTGCGTCCACGGCTTGCCTGTCGCGGCGGTGTAGCCATCGGCAAGGGCTTTAGAGGTCGTGCCGTCGAGCGATGAGACGAAAGGATGGTTGGGCGACCACCATATCTCGGAGGACAAGCCGTTGCCGCGCTCGCCCAGCGCCGCCACGGCCGAGGGGAACAGCAGAGCCTTGCCGACGGTGACGATCTTTGGCTTGAGACCTTGCTGGCCAGCCTGCGCCCAGAAGGTGCCGAAGTCCGGCGGGATCATCACGCCGGTGATGATTTCGGCATTGGCGGCCTTGAAGGCCGATATCTGTGCCGAGAAATCGTCGCTCAGCGGTTGGTAGCGGCCCGGATCGGTGAGCGCGAAACCGCCTGCCGCGAGCGGTTTGGGGAAGCCGAGCTCGGCGTCGCCCCAGGCATTGCCATCGGCATCGTTGGGGAACAGCCCGCCGACTTTCTTCTCGACGCCGGGATGGTTCCACAGCGCGGTAAAATTGGCGATGACGTCTTCCAGCCCCCAGAAGAAATGATAGGTCGACTCGAAGCCCTTGTCCGGCTTGCCGCCGCGGCCGAAGAAGTAGGGCTGCCAGGGGCAATCCGTGGTGATGCATGGCTTGCCGTTGATCTCGGCCTGGTCGGAAACCGGATTGGTCGTGTCGGGCGTCGCGGCGCCCAGCAGGATGTCGACCTCGTCCTTGAGGATCAACTGCGAAGCGACCTCGGCGGCGCGGTTCGGGTTCGACTGACTGTCGCGGACGATGATTTCGACCGCCCACGACTTGCCATTGTTCTGCAGTCCGCCGGCGAAGGCCTTGTTGATGCCGCCGACGATGTAATCGTCGGCTTCCGCGAAACCGGCAAGCGGTCCGGTCTTCGGGCTGACATAGCCGACCTTGATGGTCGGCGTGTCGGCATAGGCGCGCGTCATGCTGAGGATTGCCGGTGCGGCAAGCGCCGTCCCGGCCGCAGTCTTCAAAAAGTTGCGGCGCGTGACCTTATGCTCCGCGCCGGCTGCTTTCATCGTCTTCACCATGGTCTCCTCCCGAGCCTGTTGGCGTTGATGCGAAATTTCTCAGATAGGAAAATACCGTGCCCCGCAGCCCGCCGGCCTGTTCGTCGGTCCAGTTGCGAAACCCTTCGCCCGACTTCATGCCGAGCCTGCCCGACGCGACGAGATCGCTAAGGTAAGGCGACGGCTCAGGCGAGCGGTTCAAATGCTGGAGAACCACATTGTGGATGTCGAGCGTCAGATCGGTGCCGACGAGATCGGCATTCTCGAGCGGACCGAGCACCGCGAGCCGCCGGCCGAAACTGGCCTTGACGACCGTGTCGACGGTCTCTGCATCGGCGATGCCCTCCGCAACGATGGCGATTGCCTCGCGCCACAGCGCGTGCTGAAGCCGGTTGCCGACAAAGCCTGGAACATCCTTCCTCACATGCACCGGTGTTTTGCCCACCGACGACAAGAGGGCGATCATCGCGGCGATCGCCTCGGGTGATGTATCGGGGGATCCCACCACTTCGACCAGCGGCACCAGGAAGGGCGGATTCCACCAATGTGTACCGAGAATACGCGCGCGTGTTTCCAGCCCTTCGGCGATCTGGCCGATCGGAATGACCGATGTGTTGGAGGCAAGCAGCGCCGATTTCGGCGCCAGCCGAACCAACTCGGCAAAGATCGAGCGTTTCAGCTCAAGCTTTTCCGGCGCCGCCTCGATGACGATATCGGCAACGGCGACGGCCTCGGCGAGATCGGCGTGGCCGGACACGTTGCGTTCCGAGCCGATCCCGAAACCCAGGTCAGCGAGGTTTTTCGCGATGCGCGACTGCAGCGTATCAAGAGCCATCGCTTGCGCGTCGAAGACGCGGACGCGATGGCCGGCCCTTGCAAAGACCTGAGCGATGCCATGGCCCATGAGGCCGGCGCCGACGATCGCGATGGTTTGCTTGGCTCGGGTCATGCCTCAGCCTGCCGTATAGCCGCCATCGGCGTAAAGCGTGTGGCCGGTGTAGAAATCCGACGCCTTCGAGACCAGAAACAGCAGAGGCCCGGCCAGGTCCTGGGGCTCGCCGAGGCGGCCCTTGGGCACGCGCGCCAGAAACCCTTTGCGGACAGTTTGGGCGTTTTCCGTATCCTCGAACATCCACGCTGTCAGCGGCGAGCGGAAGACGGTCGGCGCGATGGCGTTGACTGTGATGCCGGTCGCCCCCCACTCGCAGCCGAGCGCCCTGGTGATGCCGTCGACGGCGGCCTTCGACGCGCAATAGGCGGTGTATCCGGCGGGATGGCCGAGCAGGCCGCGCGCCGAGGACATCAGCACCATCTTGCCGCCCTCGCCTTGCGCCAGCATCTGCTTGCCGGCGGCGCGCGCCATCAGCCAGGATTGCGTGACGTTGGCATCCATCACGTCCAGGAACCGGGCCGGCGCCATCTCGGTGATTTTCGCGACGTCGTTCTTGCCTGACGCAACGACGAGAATGTCGACTCGGCCGAAACGTTCGACCGTCTTCGATATGATCGCCTCGCAGGCGGCCTCATCGGACGGGCGAGCATTGATCGCTTCGACCTCGGCGCCGAGTTCACGACACGCTGCCGCCGTGTCCTCCAGGGCCTTTGCGCTGCCCGCAACAATGGCGAGTTTTGCTCCCGCTCCGGCAAGGACCTGCGAGGCCAGTGCGCCGAAGGCGCCGGATGCGCCCGTGATGATTGCAACCTTGCCGGCAATGTCGAACAGCGACAGTGGTTTCTTTAGAAAGTCGCTCATGGCTTCCCACCTCTGGTCTTCAGGTCGCTCATGGCTTCGCATTCCTGGTCTTCAGGTCGCTCATGGCTTCGCATTCCTGGTCTTCAGGTCGCTCATGGCTTCGCATTCCTGGTCTTCAGGTCGCTCATGGCTTCGCTCCGGGCGGATAGGGAATGACGACCAGCATCGTGCAGACATGGTTCGTGCGATTGACGATCTCGCGCACTTCGCCTGGTGCGATGGTGCAGGAATCATATTTCTGCAGGACCGTCTCGACGCCATTAGCGATCACCGTCATTTGCCCCTCGAGGACGACGTAGACTTTTTCGAACGGCGTCGAGTCCGGCCCTGCTCCACCCCACGGAAGGAATTGCGACAGGCCGACCCACTGGTTCTCCGGGCCGCCTGCCTCGAAGCCCTGGAGACGAAGCCCAACAACGTCGCGATGGTTGGGCGCCAAGTAGGGCTTTGCGTCGGCAAAGCGTTTGGCAAGCATCAGAACGCCTCGCCGGGCTCGATGCGGTATTTCTGGCCTTTGTCGATCATCGCCACTAGGCGGATAATGCAGCCATCGCCGCGGTCCCAGTTGATCGGGAAGAAGGCGAAGGTGCAGCGCTTGCCGGTGACGGCATCGAGATCGCCGCCGACATTCTCGATGCCGAGGATGCCCGCCTTGAATATCTTCTGGTGCACCGGCTCCCATTCGGGGAAAGCATCATTCCAGTCGATGCCGCCCGACCACTGCTTGTACTCCTCCGCCAGATGCGGCAGCAGCGGACCGTTGCGCTGCGGCCCGATGGCGGTGGCCAGCGGATGGTCATTGGCCTGGGTGTCGTGCCCCACCACCTTGACGCCCTTCTCGATCATCCAGTCGGCGGCCGAGGGCACGAAGCCCGGGCAGTAGGGGAAATAATCGCCGTCTTCGTAGACCTTGTGCCAGCCGGTGTTGATGATCAGCACGTCGCCCTTGCGGATTGCCTTGCCGCAGGCCTTTTCGAGGTCGTCTGCGGTGATCTGTTCCCACTTCTTCTTCGGCAGCGACACGACGATGCCGGAGCCGAAGAAATGCGGCAGCGGCACTTCGTCGATGAAGGGGGTGCCCTGCACGACATGCGCCGGCGCGTCGATATGCGTCGTCACATGCATGGTCGTGGTGATTGTCTGCGACAGCACGCCGGACTTGGCCATGTAGTGCATGCGCTCGATGCGGACGTCGCGGAAATAGGGCCAGTTCGGGCACTGGTAGCCGAAACGATGCGACAGATTGTAGAATTCGATGCCCATCGGATTGTCCAGATTGCTCTGGAATTCGATGCCGCGAACCGTGATCGTCATGACAAAATCCTCCATCCCCCACCGAGGCAGGGCCAGGTCTGCAGATTGAAATATGGAAAGCTCCTCCCGAGTTTCCTGTACTGCAATTTGATACATATGTACCGTATTGCAGTCAAGCTGTATCATGATACGGTTTACGAAACCCACAATGAGGCTGGCGCGCCCAGGGTTTCCGTGGCAAACGCCAGACTTCGGAGAGTTGGAGCAGGACGATGTCGGAAGCCGATACAGCCGAGGCGAGGAACGGCATTCAAGTCATCGCGCGCGCGGCATCGGTGCTGCGGGCGCTGAAGGGTTCGCAGACCGGGATGAGCCTCGGCCAGATCGCCGAACGGGTCGACCTGCCGAGATCGACCGTGCAGCGCATCGTCGGCGCGCTTCAAGCCGAGCGGCTGGTGATCGCTTCGAGCGCCGGCTCAGGCATAAGGCTCGGGCCCGAGTTGCATTCGCTTGCAGAATCCGCCCACTACAACATCGCGGAAACCATCCGGCCGCTGCTTCAGGACCTGTCGCGCGATACCGAGGAGACCGTCGACCTGTCGATCCTGCGTGGCAACATCCTGATCTTCATCGACCAGATCGCTGGCACGCAAAGGTTGCGCGCGGTTTCCTCAGTCGGGGAAACGTTCCCGCTGACGACAACCGCGAACGGCAAGGCCTGCCTGGCGCTGATGGATGACGACGCGGTGGAGCGCTTCGCGCGCGGCGAATGGGCGCGCGCGGGCACCAAGCGCGACATGCGTGGCTTCATCGAAGAAATTGCGCAAGTCCGCCAGCACGGTGTCGCCTTCGACCGCGATGAACATACATCAGGCATTTCGGCGGTCGGTATCGCCTTCAAGGACTGGAAGGGGGACTTCTACGGCGTGTCGATCCCGACGCCGTCGACGCGCTTCAAACAAGGCGAGGCCGGCCTCACGGCGGCTATCCTGAAACTGCGCCACGACATAGAAGCGCTGACCGGGGGATGATTTGTGCGCTGGGGCCGCCCCGAGCCCGCCGTGACCAATTCCGATCATACCGTCACGCCGCCGCGACAAGCCAAGCCGCTTCACACTTTTCCTGGAATTGCTCGGGTGCCCGGTTGCCGGAGCCTTTGCCGACGAGACCTGACCGCCTCCAGCAGCTCGCGCTCGCTGGTGCGAGCATTTCGAAAAATGGACACAACCATCACCGCCAAGATTTCGGCGTCCGGGTCCAAAGGGTCGAGCTTCTCATCCGAGCAGACCTGTTCGAACACGCGTTCGCAAATAGCCAGATCGTGAGGGCTCAGGCAGGTGCGATTGAAACGTCGACGCAGCATCTGTGCGAACCTTTCAGGGCCCGCCCCTTACTTGCGGCGGGCTTTGCTGATGAACCGCTCACGCGATGCAATTCTCAAGCGAAAATATCGTTCACAGTGTATTGGAATCAGTTACCTGTTGCCTGATGATTCCTCTGTTAGGAGTCCCAAAATCACCGCACACTCGCGAGCTCTATACTGCCCAGCAATCATAAGCTGGTAGTAATCTCGCCGTTTGTTTTCCGGGACGTGAAAACCGCGCCGAAATTCCGCCGCCTCTTTCGGAGTTCGAGTGCATCCGAGCTTACTGGCGGTGACTTTCAGACTCGCCAGTGAGCATCCGATCCTTTCCGCAATAACCTTCAACGGCTCGTTGTTACCGTATCCATCAAGAATTATCTTGCGCCGAGCTTCGCTGTTGAGTTTTGTGTTCATTTCGCGGCTTCCTCAACTCCTAGTTCACGATGCCAGATTCTATATGCATCGAGTTGAAGAGTGTCGTTAGCTTCGCATCCATAAACTTATCTCGGAATGCATTTCTTACTGCAATCCAGCGGATCGCTGTTTCGGTCGACTCGAGTTCCGCCAGTCTTGCCAGATGGCTGAAATACACCACATGATTGAGAGGGGCATGGGCATACCCGATTCGGATATGGCACCACGCGATGGATACTAAGAGGCAAGACGAGGCCCCAGCGAGGCAGCCGCGGGACCGTGATAGGCGTCGCTGGCCGCGCGAAGGTCAACCCCACGATGAGGCCGCTCCATCGCTCGTGCCAGTGCTCGAACCTCTGGCCTTTTCAACGCTCGAACTGGCGCCACGCGATCAATTCGCCGCTTGGCAACTGCATATGGCGCCGCTTGTCGATGTCAGATTGCCGGATGACAAATCGCCGGACGATGGCTTTCCCGCCTCCCACACAGCTTGGAATCTCGGTGGAATGCTGATCGTTCAGCAGCGCGCGCCGGCACATAGCTACATCCGTTCGGCCGCCAAGCTCCGATCCAGTTCAATCGATCATTGGTATATCGTCTTGCCACGCACTGGCCGGTCGTGGACGGAGGTCGATCGCCGCGTTGCGGAGACCCAGTCAGGCAAATTGGAGATCAGATCGCTTGGCTACCCGTTTCGGGGGAGGGTAACGGACTCGGAAAGTCTCTTCCTCTATCTGCCGCGCGATTTGTTCTCTGATGCGGCATCAACCCTCGACGCAAAGAACAATTCAATTCTGTCCGGCAACTTTGCCGACCTCTTGGCCGACTACGTCAATAGCGTCGAAGCAAGACTGCGCAGTCTCACGGCTGAAGATCTGCCCCGCATCGTACACGCAACCCGCAGCATGATCATTGCCTGCCTCGCGCCTCCGGCGGACCATGCTGCGGCCGCCGAACAATTGGCGAGCGTCGGGCTGATGGAGCGAGCGCGTCGATACGTCCAAAACAATCTGGATGCGGCTCATTTGACGCCGGATTCAATGTGCAGGGCTCTCGGCGTATCACGCTCCCGTCTCTATCAATTGTTCGAACCGAGCGGGGGTGTTCTCCACTACATACAAAGTCGCCGACTTCTGGCAGCCCATGTTGCGCTCAGCGACCCGGCGGACAGTCGGCGAATTGTTGATATTGCTGAGACCTTTGGGTTTAGTTCAGCGGCTAATTTCAGCCGGGCATTCAGCAAGGAATTCGGTTACAGCCCCCGAGAAGGCCGCAGCACCATGATGTTGCCGCGCCCCGCCCACTCTGTTTCGCTTGCTGAACGCGAGAAGACCTCTTCCTTTGAAGGTTGGCTCAAAGCGCTCGGAAGCTGAGTGCAGGACCGGCGATGATCGAGATTGAGCGGGCTCAACACAGGGGCGAGCCACGCCGTGTCATGGGCCAGAATATTTCGTGTCCCGTCCACCACGCCGTCAATCATATAGCCAATTCCCGCCAATTTTCGATTTAGTAACCAACTGGACTGTTCATCGTTGTCGCCGCCAACCGCAGCGGAGCACACATTGCAACTACGCCGCGTCGGCACTTGTTAAGACTGCAAGTGGAAAGTTTGCCAAGTCTGGCGGTTATGCTATTTCTACATTTGGGGGACGTGGATTCGCACCGAGGTGGTTCTTGCACCCAGAGGCATCAGGCGTCGGCTCGGAGAGTGAGGGGCCTTCCTCAAGCGATGCTCCGCGTCCGGGCGAAGCGCTTCTCGCTGACCTTTTGGCGAACACGACCGAACTCTTGTCGTTCTATGACCGCGACTTCTGTCTCACACACTACGCAACCAAGCTCAAAGGCGTATACGGAGGCGTGGTGGCGACGGGCGCCGCCATCTGGGCGATCTACCCGAGCTTCCTCGATGCGAGGTGCCGCGACGAATTTCTTCGGGTGTTCCAGGGCGGCTCTCCGGCAAGCATCGACTTGCCGCCATCATCGGGCGAAGCGCCCCGGTCCGTTTTCGTCTTCGGCACCGCAAATGGTGTGGGGATCATCGAATCAAGGAAGCATGGCGGGCGAAGCGCGGCGGAGGAGCAGGAGCATGGAATTCTGCTCCATCTGGCGACGCATGACGTGCTGACTGGACTGCAGAATCGGCGGCGATTCGGCGAGCAGTTGCAGCAGGCCCTGGCGACCCTCGGTGAACCAAAGCCGAAAGCCGCCCTGCTGCAGATCGACCTTGACGATTTCAAATCGGTCAACGATACGCTCGGCCATGGAGCGGGCGATACGCTTCTTCAGCTGGCTGCGGGCCGTATCCGCGACGCGCTGCAGGACGGCGAATCCGCGTACCGGTATGCCGGCGATGAGTTCGCTGTCATCCAATTGGGAAGGGAGCAGCCAGCAGAGGCTGAGCGCCTCGCCGGGTCGCTGGTCGACGCCTTCAAGATCCCCTTCGTCATCAACGGCATCCCCGTCTTCGTCGGCTCGAGCATCGGAATTGCTTTCGGGCCGGAACACGGGACCGATGGCGAGCAGTTGATGAAAGCCGCTGACATTGCTCTTTACGCAGCCAAGACAGATGGACGCGGTTGCGCTCGAACATTCAACCGCTCGATGCTGCTCTTACTCGAGCAACGCGAGAATCTGAGGCGCAGCCTTCGAACCGCGCTGGAGCGGGGCGAGCTTTATCTGGAGTATCAGCCGCTCATTCGCCCTCCCGCGTCGGTGATCGGTTTCGAAGCGCTGTTGCGGTGGCGGCACCCCGAGGTCGGAATCATTCCTCCCGGCGTGTTCATACCGATCGCCGAAGCCGACGGCCTGATGGATCAGATTGGACGATGGGTGCTCGAGGAAGCCTGTCGCCAGGCATTGACTTGGCCTTCCTCGCTGACAGTCGCAGTCAACCTCTCGCCGGCTCAGTTCCTTAGCGGCACGCTGACAGACACGGTCGCTCAGATCATCGATGCAGTTGGAATCCGGGCAGACAGACTTGAACTTGAGATAACGGAGACGGTTCTTCTTGAGAAGACGATCGACAATATCGACACGTTAAATACTCTGAATGTCTTAGGAATACGAATTTCGCTCGACGATTTCGGAACATACTATTCGTCGTTGAGTTACCTCAAGAACTTTCCATTCGACACATTGAAGATAGACCAATACTTCATTGCAGACCTAGACACCGACCTCAAGAGCCAGACGATCGTGCGATCGATCATAAGTCTGGCGCACGGCCTGGGAATAAGCGTCACCGCCGAGGGGGTCGAGACGTCGGTACAGGCACGGTGGCTGATCAAGGAGAACTGCGATTGCCTGCAGGGCAATTTCCTGGGTCGGCCGCTCGGAGCCGAGGCGACCAGCGATTTCATCAGGCGGTCCCCGCTGAGAGTGGTACGCGCGATGGAGGCAAATCGGGCGGTCTAGCGCCTTGCACTCTTTGTTAACGGTGAAATGGAGATTTGTAGAAACGATCGAGGCAGATACCGCACAATTCTTCGAGTCGGTGCGAGACTGGCTCATGATGGGCGCGGTGAAATTTTCCATCTCGGAGGTCATGGCTCAACCAGGGCTCATATCGACGAAACAAGGGAATATGCCGATGGGACCTGTTCAACATGACCTGGCTGGCGAGCCGACGTTTGAGCCCATGATCCAGGTCGACATGGAAATCAAGGCTTTCGTCTCCGCTTGGAGACACTGCGACTATGTCTCGACATACATGGCGCGGATGATCAGTCAAAATAGATCAGACTCGGTCCGGCATTCAAATCTCTTTTCCTCTGCCTTTAACGAACTGCTGGAAGTCGCCTTTCGCACGCGCCTTGCCGACGGCGAATTGGCGTGCAGGGTGTCTCGCCATGGCGCCACGGATAGGATCGAGCTGACATTCCCTTGCCTGCCAGGGGAGCGCCAATTCTACCAAGAGGCCCTGTCGCAAGTCGCAGCATTCGAGGCCAAGGAGCGATACCTTAACTCGGTGTCTGGGGATCTTGCGCCCAGCCGGGAGATGGTCCTCCTGGAACTGGCTGTCGACTACAACGCGACACTCTGGGTCGAGGAAGCCGACGGCGATGCAATCAAGCTTGTCGTGGATCTTCCGCTTGAGGGTCAGTAAAATTGGGCCCGTACGACCTTCTCCCGCGCTTCAAGGCGCAATACGACGCGAACAACCAGGAGTTCTCCATATCGGGGGTGGTCCGGCCTCAGGCGATCGATGAGCTTGGCCCCAGCATAGCATTGCTTCGTGATGCGATCGGTCGTGTGCGCGGCGTTCTCTATGTCAATGTCAGACGCCTGACGCAGATGAACAGCGCTGCGTTTCACGCCTTTTCGAGGATCATCATCGATGCCTGCCGCGCTCGCCCTGATCTCAAATTCGTCGTCATCACGTCAAGCGTCGTCGGATGGAGTTCGCGAAAATTCCGTCGCTGAGCGGAATCGAACCGAACATCACGGTCGAGGAGTATGACAGTCAATTCTATCCGGGGCAGGGCTTCCTCGAGGAAGGCGCGTTCGTTCCGATCCTGCGCACGCAAACAAAGATGACCTGGCGCCACGAGCGCGCAATCTTGCCGCGACACGGCATGAGGCCCGGGATCGTCATGGCCGACATCTGTTGTGGGATCGGAGATTTCGCCGTGCTCGTGCAGAAGGAGTTCCAGCCGTCGCGAATCGTCGCCCTCGACCACTCCATGTCAAGCCTCAGCTATGCTCGACGCGTGATGAAGGAGTTCGATATCCGGGGCATCGAGTATACCTATGGCGATGCATCGGAGATGCTGCTCGACGAGGCGCAGTTCGACCTGGTCACCTGCCGGCATTCCCTTCAAATCTTCAATCGGCCTGAACTCATCCTCAAGGAGCTCTACCGCATATGCAAGCCGGGCGGGCGGGTCTACATTACCAACGAGAAGAATTCGCATTGCCTCGGCGAGCCGCGCGCCGAAAGCATTCGTTGGACCTACAACGAGGTGGCGAAGCTGTTCAGGCATTTCGAGATGGACGTCGAGCTCGGGCCCAAGAGTCGGCGATACCTGGTCGAAGCCGGGTTCGAAGATATACGTGTGGAGTCGTTCATGGTCACTAACCTTGACGGCGATCCGCAGGACTTCGCCGATGTCGTTGTGGCCTGGGCGGATGTCTATGCGGGCGAGATGGCGACCCGACGCGGCGACGGACCGGAGTTCATCGCACGGTTCCGACAGGGCTTCCAGGACCACATTTTCGCTGCACTCCACCCCAAGGGTTATGCGGGTTGGCCGATCTGGGTCGCATCGGGGCAACGGCCACAATGAAAGCCGACAATGAGCCCACACCGCGCTTCGGCCTGCGCTCCTTTCGAGCGAAATTCGTATTGGTCGTTGGCGGCGCCGTCCTGTTCGACCTACTGCTGAGCGGCGGTCTGGCGCTTTGGAACGTTCAAAAGCTGTCGCGCGATGCCACATCCGAAGTCGGTGAGGGCCTGACGACCGCAAACCAGGAATACATTCGTTCCTATGCGCAATCGACGGCGTTGAGCGTCGACCTGTTGCTCGATCGGGTTCATGGCGACGTCAAGGCGCTGGCCGGCGTGCTGCAGGCCCAGATCGACGATCCGAGTAGGCAGCAACAGGTCGGAGCGACGCTTTCGCATCAGGCGCCCGGCTCCGTGAAGATCGTCTACGACGCGCAGGGCAATTGGGCGCAGAATCTGCCGGGCGCGCCTTCCGTGGTGAGCGTCTGGGGCTACCTGCTGGGTGCCGACCATACCCCGCTACCGGGCGTTCAGAAGGAAATAGAAGACAGTACCGTGATCGATCTCGTCGCGCCGACCCTCATGGCCAGCGGGTCGTCCAAATTGCAGATGTACTATATTGGTCCAAAAGAACGGCCGATCTTCAGGACGGTTCCGTATACGGACCAGGCGCAGACCTTCGACAAGCTCTATCCGGGCCACAACAAGGCGGAGTTCTGGGAATTCTTCTTTCCGGGTATCTATGGTTCATGGCAGCAATGGGCCAAGGATCCTGCCTCCCGTCCGGTTCCTGACGACATTACCCAGACAGCGCCTTACACGGATGCGATCACGGGAAAGCTGATCGTCAGCTTTTTCCACCCGCTGTGGACGCTTGATCGCACCGGTATCGCCGGCACGGCGGGAGCAGACATTACTCTCGATCAGCTGGCGGAAGTCGTCGAACGGGTGAAGATCGCTCGAACCGGATTCGGCTTTCTCACGATGTCGACTGGCAATGTGGTGGCGATCAATCCGTCTGGCCAGGCGATCATCGGCCTGACTTCATCGAGCGATGCCGGCACGCAGGGCGTCACCGGCTTGGAAAGGTCTCTGCGGGGAAGTACGCAGCCGGCTATCGCGTCGCTGCCTCTCGACCAGAACAATGACGGTGTCATCCAGCACATCATGCTCGACAACAAGGGCGAACACGTTCCCTACATCGTTGTCCTCAAGAGATTGAAGCCGACCAATCTGTGGAGTTCGGGACCGATTAAGTCCGAAACGATGTCGGTCGGGATCGTCGTTCCCGAACGGGAGATCTATGCGTCCCTGTTCGCCGCGCAGGAGAGTATTTCGCGCGCAACCAATCGCATCCTGCTGTTTCAGGTCGGTGCGATCATCGTTTCGCTTCTGATTGTCTTTGCGGCCGTGCTCGGAATTTCGAAGCGGATCACAGCGGGCCTGAGGGCGCTTGCCAGTGCCGCCCAGAAGCTCCAGTCCAAAGATTATTCAGTGCGCGTGAGCATTCCAACGCGCGACGAGGTTGGAGCGGCAGGGATTGCCTTCAACCGGATGGCTGAGGAGATCAGCTTTCACACTGAAAACCTGGAGCAACTCGTCGACGAACGAACCAAGGAGTTGGGGGACGCCAATCAGGAGATTTCCGCACTCAACGAAAAGTTGCGGGACGAGAACGTCCGCCTCGGTGCCGAACTCGCGGTTGCCAGACACATCCAGATGATGGTCCTGCCGAAACCAATCGAACTCGAAGCGATTCCGGGGCTGGAGATCGCAGCGTATATGCGGCCGGCAGACGAGGTCGGCGGCGACTACTACGACGTTCTGCAGAACGGTTCACGGGTCAAGGTCGGCATTGGCGACGTGACCGGTCATGGTCTCGAAAGCGGCGTGCTGATGCTGATGGTCCAATCCGTCGCACGCGCGCTGCAGGAGACCAACGAAGCGGATCCGCACCAGTTTCTGGATCGGTTGAACAGAGCGATCTACAAGAATATTGAGCGGACGAACACCGACAAGCATCTCTCGCTGGCCTTCCTTGACTTTGAGGATGGACGGGTAACGCTATCCGGCCAACATGAGGACGTCCTTGTCGTCCGTGCGGGCGGGGAAGTCGAACGTATCGACACGCTTGATCTGGGTCTGCCGGTTGGTCTGGAGAGTGACATCTCGCCGTTCATTGACACGTATGACATCAAGTTCGGGACCGGCGACGTGATCGTGCTGCACACCGACGGTGTGACCGAGGCGGAAGACCAGGACAGAAGGCTGTTCGGGTTCGAGCGCCTTTGCCAGAGCGCACGAAAACGTCAAGGCGGGAGCGCAGAGGAAATCAAAACCGGAATCGTCGAGGATCTGATGGCCCATATCGGAATCCAGAAGATCCATGACGACATCACCCTCGTGATCATAAGGCACACATAGAAATGACCACGCTGTTCGGCACATCTGAGCTTGCTATCGGGACGATGGAAGGTGTCAGTCGTGTGCGGCTGTTCGACGGACCACTCGACTTGAGTTGGCGTCATTGTGCCACGACCTCGGACTTCTTCGCCGATCTTTTTGCGTTGCGCTTTCAGGCGTCCCGCAATGACTACAGGGAAGTGCACCATAGCATCGGATATCTGGTCAACGAGCTCATCGAAAATGCCGTCAAGTTTCGCGCACAAGGTGAGATCGTGATCGAGGCATCGATGGATTCGGAGCACTTCAAGCTCAAGGTGTTGAATGACGTCGATGGTGATGACGTGTCCGAGTTCCAAAGTCTCCTGGCGAACATCACGGTTGGCGACCCCAAGGACCTGCTGATACAGCGAATCGAAGCGAATGCCGCGAACCCCGACATGGCAGGCTCCGGACTCGGATTGCTCACGTTGATGAGCGACTATGGCGCACGCATGGCTTGGATATTCAGCACCGCCGACGAAAGCGATCGGATTTGCCTGGAGACATATGCCTCCATTCCGATCTCGCAAACTCACAACTAGCTGAGGCGAAGCCAGTCTATGGAAATCAAAACAGACGACTACCGCGTGTGGCTTGAAGGAAGCGATATTTTTTTCGACGGTGTCATGCGGCTTGCCAGTTCCGAAGCCGGCGCGCCTATCATGGCTCTGGCGACCAGTGTCCTTGCCTCAAATCCCTCTTCCATGACGCTCAACTTAAAGGACCTTCACTTTCTCAACTCTTCTGGCATCAACCTGCTGGCGAAATTTACCATCGAGGTGCGCAAGCATCCCGATGTTCGGTTCGTCGTGCGCGGAACGCCCGACATACCCTGGCAATCGAAATCCTTGCCGAATCTGAAGAAGCTGCATCCCGCCCTGGTGCTTTTGATGGACTAAGGTCGCCCGAAATCAGCCTACGGACTGCGTGCTACAAGAGTGACGCACCGAGTGAGATATGTACTCCATGACAAGTATTTGGATGCGAAGGTAACGACAATTCGGCCTGGTGCGCAGATGCTGGCAATGGCTCGGCGGGGGCTCGGCACAGGCGGCAGGCGTCCATGTTGGGGGGATGTCGGGCTGCCTGTGCCGATTGGCCGCCGTTGCGCGATCAAAGGTGGCGTCATTGAGTAAGCGTGCCAAGGCGACCGGCCGCCGGCTGGAGTTCATTCCGCCGCAGATCCCGACTTGCGTCGAGGAGCCGCCCGGAGATGAGGGATGGGTTCACGAGGTCAATCTTGACGGCTACCGAACGCAGATCATCATCGATAAAGGCGGCGTGCGCCTCTACAGCAAGAACGGCCGTGACTGGACCACCAAATATTGGCCCATCGCGCTGGCTGTCGAGCTGCCATGCCGGGCCGCCATTATCGACGGCGATGTCATTGTGCCGGACGAGCAAGGCGCCCACGATTGCCCTTCGCTGGAAGCCGCGATCTGGAACGAACCGAGCCGGCTCGCGTTCGTCGCGTGCGACATCCTCCATCTCGACGGTCGCAATCTAGTCTCCTTGCCCCTCCTGCAGCGCAAGCAGGCGCTACGGCAACTGGTTGAGCACGGCCTCGGCAAGATCCAGTACAGCGAGCATTTCGAGAGCACTGCGCCAGCGATCTTTCGCGCCGTCGAGAAGGTGGGGCTCAAGAGCATCATCTCGAAGCGCGCCGACAGCAGCTACACGAGCGGACCGTCGAACACATGGTTGAAGGCCAAATACTTCGAGGAGGCCGATTTCTGAGCATCGACGACGCTTCTGGCGGCCTCGGGCAGTCCTCGGGCAGGAGGTCGTGTGCGACAAGCAGCCAGTTCAAACCTACACCGCTTTCTGCTTGAATACTTTCGACATCCCATTGGAGCACCACCCATCTCAAACGATCCTTTCGCCCCCTTGCGGCAACGCTTCCTTACCCGGTGCGCCGATCAGCTCGGGCAGCTGAAGGCCATCGCATGTGAGGGCGGCCCTTTGCCCCGGGGGGCGGGCGATCCGCTGGTCAGGATAGCGCACTCGCTGGCGGGTGCTGCCGGAACGTTCGGCTTTCCGGGTATCAGCGCACGAGCGTCGGAGCTGGAGACGCTGCTGATCGAGCAGCCGCACGCCGCCCGCGCCGCGCTCGACACGCTTATCGCGGAGATCGAGCGCACTCTGGAATGACGCGGCCTGCCGGGCTCATTTCTTGGCGCCGGTCAGGCCGGATCTAGTCATCTCGCCCCACCCCTGGTTGCCGCGCAAATATTGCCACCAGCCCTTCACGCGCCAGAAATTGTTGAGCTGGCGGTAGCCGAAATTCTCGATCACGGCGACGGCCGTGAGCACGGCGAGGTCCCTGGCGCGCGGAAAACGCTGCAACTCAGCCTCTTCGAGAACCAGGGAACACACGCTGACGCAGACGCCGTAGGTGAAGATGAGCGAGGTGAAAGCCAGCAGATACTCGGTCGACAGGATGCCGATTAGCCAGAATGCCGGGATCAGGATGTAGCCCAGCACCTCCGCTACCGGCCCTAGCACGTCGACAACCAATATGTGACCGAAGCCCAGGAAGCCGACGCGGCCATAGCGCGGATTGAACAGCATGGAGCGGTAACGGAAGAAGCATTCGAGCGCGCCGCGCTGCCAGCGCGTTCGCTGCCTGGCAAGCACGCTCAGCGTCTCCGGCGCCTCGGTCCAGCACACCGGCTCCGGAATGAACTGGATGCGGTATTTGCGCCCGGCATCTCTCATGTGGCGGTGCAGCTTGATGACGAGATCGAGGTCCTCGCCCATCGAGCCCTTGGTGAAGCCCCCCACCGCCACCACCTCCGTGCGGCGGAACATGCCGAAGGCGCCGGACACCAGCATCAGCGTGTTGATGCGGCTCCAGGCCAGCCGGGCCATGAGAAAGGCCCTTAGATATTCGACGACCTGGAGCAACGGCAGCAAGCGGTTGGACAGGTGGATCTCGCGCACCCTGCCGGCTTCGATCCTCGATCCGTTGGCGATGCGGATCGTGCCGCCGACGGCGATGGTGCGCTCGGGGTCGTCGATGAAGGGCTGGGCGGCGCGCATCAGCGCATCGGGCTCGAGGATGGAATCGCCGTCGATCACGCAGAAAAGGGGCGCGCGGCAGACATTGATGCCGGCATTCTGGGCATCGGCCTTGCCGCCGTTTTCCTTGTCGACCACGAACAGCCGCTCGGTCATCGGCGAGGAATACAGGCCGCGGATCGGCTCGTGCGCCAGCGCCTCCTCATAAGGCCGGCGGAATTTCACCAGCTTGAAGGCCTCGATCAGGCGCTGCAGCGTGTGGTCCTTGGAACCGTCGTTGATGACGATCACCTCGAAATTCGGATACTCGAGCGCCAGCATCGAATGGACGCTCTCGACCACGTTCACTTCCTCATTATAGGCGGGTACGAGGAGCGCGATCGGCGGCGCGACGTCGCCATAGCGGTGCCACAGCAGCGCCGAGCGCGCGACCGGCGGGCGCCTGGAAAGCGCGTAGGCGGCAATAATGAGCTGCAACAGATAGATCGTGGTCTGCGCCAGCCCCGCCCCGATGATGAACCAGGACAGGATGGAGGCGGCCAGAACGATCTCGTGGCTCCAGTCGGACATCATGCGGCCGGCCCCTCGGCAAGGATGAGCGAGGCGGTGCGCTGGCTGCGCGAGACCTCGCTCGCAGCGATGTCACGCAGCAGCCGTTCTCCCGGCTGGCCAAACGAGCGCAGCGCGTTGGCGGCGGCATAGCGCACTGTCCATGCCTCATCGTCCATCAGCGCAGAGAGCGGCGCGGCGAGCCCGGCGAGCCCGAGGCGCCCGGCGGCATCAGCGGCGGCGGCGCGCACGTCCCAGTCGCCGTTGGCCATCGCGCTCGCCAGGATGGCAGGCGCCTCGGCGTGCCCGGTGAGGCCCAGCGCGCGTAGCGCCGCGGCGGCGACCTCGGGCGATTGATCGCCGGTGGCGCGGGCGAAGAAATCGGCGAAATGGAACCCGGCGGCATGAGCCAGCGCGTCGATCGCGGCGGCCCGGATGAAGGGTATCGCGTCGGTGCGCGCGGCATGATCCCTGAGCTCCTCGAAGCGCGCCGGCGGAAAGCGCCTGAACAGCTCGATCAGGCGCCGCGAGCGCTGTCCCGCCACGCCGACCTTGGCCAGCGCGATATCGAGCGGCGGCAGGCTGCCGAGATCGCAAAGCGCGATGGCGGCGGCGATCCTCACCTCGCGCGAACGGTCACGGTCGAGCGCCGAAAGCAGGCTCGCCACCGCGTTTTCCGAACGCAGCGCCGCAAGCATCTCGGCCGCGTGCATGCGCTCGGCGATGTTGCCGTTTTCCAGCTGCTTGCCGACAAGCGCCGGCAGGCCGCATTCGTCGAAGGCGGCAAGGACGTCGTCATACTCCTCGCCGCGAAGCAGCGAAATGAACTCGAAGCCGGCATTGATCGCCACGCCCGCCGGCACCGCGAGCAACACCACCTTCAAGGCCTCGCGGTCCCGGTTTTCCGTGAAGGCGATCAGTGCCGTGTGAAGCTGGCGCCGCTGATCGATCTGTGCCCTGCCTCGGCGTTCCTGCAGCACCCGGCGCGCGATCAGGAACAGCATGATCACCAGGGAAAGGGCGCTGAGCAAAATGGAAAGATCCCAGATGTACCACATGATCAGAACCGCGCGGTCAAGCCGAGCCCGAATGTGCTTCGGTCGAATGTCGGGCGTTGCTCATGTGCGATACTGGCGCGGAGCGTCAGCGGATCGTTGACGTCCCAGGAGATGCCGCCGAAGACGGTGCGCGTCGGCACCAGCGTGCCGTCGGAGATTTCGGGGGCGTCCGCATAGCCGCCGAACAGGTTGAAGCGCTGCGTCATCGCAAGGTCGGCCCTAAGCACATAGCCGTCCGCGCGCGTGCCGATATCGTCGGCCGCATGCACCCAGCGGGCGGAAAGCCCCAGCCGGCCGTCGAAGATATAGGCCTGCACCCAGGGCGAGACACTGGTGACGTCTGTGTCGGTGAAATTGTCGTAGCGGGTGTCGATGTTGAGCGACAAGGGGCCGAACGCCTTCGCCGCCGCCATAACCTGCAAGGACGCGCCGGCGCCGATCGAATAGCGCGCCAGGAAATCGGCGTCCGGCGTCACCGCGGCGAGCGCATAGGCGGAGAAGGCAGGCGAGAAGGCCTTGTCGATGCGGCCCTCGATCTGAACGTCGGTGCGGCCGAAGCGGGTTGCCACGCGGGTGCGGCCCGAAACCGTCGTGCGCGGCGACAGCCGATAAGCAAGGCCAGCCGAGCTGTCGGTCCAGTCTCCCAGCCCGTTGGTGAGATCGCTCGCCTCGGTGCCGAGGTCGAGCCGCCATTTGCGCGGGGGCGGCACGGCCAGTCTTTTCTCGATGTCGGAAGAGCCGGGCTCGATGGCGAGCGCCTCTCTGTAGGCCTGCCGCGCTGCATCGTCGTCGCCTTGGGCGCGGCGCACATCGCCGATCCCCACCAGCGCCTCGGCATTGCGCGGATCGATCGCAAGCACGCGCTGGAACGACTGCCCGGCCCGCGTGTAGTCGGCCTCGAGCAGGGCGATCTTGGCATCGAGGTCGAGCGCCTCCACATTGTCCGGCGACGAGGCCAACACGTCATCGACCAGCGCGCGGGCGCCCGGCACGTCGCCCTGCCAAATCGCCAGGCGGATCTTGCCGATCCGCGCGTCGAGAAGGCCGGGCTTTATGGCCAGCGCCCGGTCGAAGAAATGCCCGGCTTCGTCGAACCGCTGGCTGGAGCCCACGATAAGGCCAAGGGCGACCAAGATGTCGGTGTTCTTCGGCGCCAGCCCAAGCGCGCGGCGATAAACCTTCTCCGCTTCGGGCAGCTTTCCCGTTGTTCGCAACCGCCGACCTTGCTCCATCAGGCCGGCGACGGGATCGTGCCGCCGGAGGGGCGGTTTCGCCCTCGGCGCCGGGGCCGCCACCGACGCCTTCCTCGCTTCACTGCCGGCGGCCTCTATGGCCTTGCGGATGTTCTCTACAAGCGCGGCGACGTCGGTGTTGCCGGGCTGGGCGCGCGCCACCGATTCGGCGAGCGGCAGCGCGGCATCCAGATTGCCCGAACGGAACTCGATCTCGGCCAGGCCGAAGCTGGCATCTTGATAGGTCGGAGCAAGGGAAAGCGCCTTGGAAAAGGCGTCGCGCGCCGCCGCCAGATCGTTGCGGCCGAGCTCGGCGAAGCCGAGCTGAACCAGGGCATCGGCGTTGTCGGGTTTGAGCGCGAGTGCGCGCCGAAGCAGATCCACCGCCTCGTCGAAATGCCGGGCCTGCCTGGCTTTCACGGCGGACGCGTAGAGCTCATCGACCGTCTGCGCAAGCACCGCACCAGGAGTGGCCGCGATGGCCAGGATCAGGCATGCGGCAAGCGCTGTGCGCCGGCTGCGCCTCATCAGCGTTTCCCATTCTTGCGCGCGATCAAACGCGCCAGCCGGGCCAGCAGTTCCTCGGGGATGAATGGCTTTACCAGATAGTCGTCAGCTCCCTTCTCGAGGGCCGAGACGATGTCCCTTTCGGCCTTGCGGGCGGTCAGCATCACCACCGGCGTGTCTGACAGGGCCGGGTCGCTCTTGAGGCGAGCCAGCACCTCCAGGCCGTCGGCCTTGGGCATCATCGCGTCGAGCACGATGATGTCGGGTCCCTCCTGTTCCGCCTTCGCCAGTGCCTCGGCACCGTCCACTGCCGTGATGACCTCGTATCCCTTCGCCCTCAGCCTGAATTCCATCAGTTCAAGCAACAAGGGGTCATCATCGCAGATCAGAACTCTTGCCTTCGCTCCATTCACCAGTGCTGCTCCGGTTCACGCCTCGTGCCCCCCGGAGTGATCAACCCATGAACCGACATCCGCCAATGCGGTCCATGCAAACAAGGCCGGTGCGGGTCTCCCGCGCCGGCCGATGCCGCGCAATCATAAATAAAACCGATTCGCGACGGCCGTATTTCGATACAATCAGTAGATGAATATTGGGGTATGGTATAGGTGCCCTAAACGGCAAACGGAGCTTGCTGACAGGCTTCTTGCCGCTGCCTTCGACCCAGCGGCTACGCGCGCCCGGGATGCTCCGAGAGCAGCTTCCTGACTTCGCCGGCGAGGGCCAGCGGATCGAAGGGTTTGGCGATGACGCCGATCGCTCCCATGGCGAGATAGCGCTCGACCTGATGCGTCTGGGTGCGCGCGGTGATAAAGGCCACGGGTATCGACGCCGTCAGCGGTGAAGCAGCCAGGCGCTTCAGCGTCTCCGGCCCGTCCATGTCCGGCATCATCACGTCGAGCAAGATGAGGTCGGGATGCCATGCGGCGGCATCGGTCAGCGCCGCGGCGCCCGAAGAGCAGGACCGCACCTCGAATTCCGGCTCGAGCTCCAGCGACATCTGAGCGATTTCGCGGATATCGTCCTCGTCATCCACGTAGAGGATTCTTGCCGGCATGATCGTCACTCCTTGGCACGGGCGGCGGGTCTGGTGCCATCTCGCGATGAGGCCAACATGGTTCTGACCAGCTTTGCCACATCGATCTCCGATGCCCTGGTCTTGGTCATCATCGCTTGCACCCGATCGCCGAGTTTCTGGTCCGGTTCGGCCGCCGAGAACACGATGACTCCGGTCTCCAGCGGCAGATCGGCGAGCAGGTCCAGTCCCGATCCGTCTGGAAGCGCTATGTCGAGGATGACCAGGTCGAAGCGACGCTTCGCAACCGCCCGCCGTGCCTCCTGCAGCGTTTTCGCCGAGATGATCGAGACGTCGGAGCCCAGCCCTGCCGACATTACGGCTAGCACACCCTCGTCGTCTTCGACATGGAGGATCTTCGGCCTCTGCTCATTCCTGCTGGCGACGATCTTGGCAAGAGCGGCGTGAAGCCGCCCCGAATCCACCGGCTTCTCCAACCAGTCGACAATGCCGACCGCGGTGCCGTTCAGCGAGCGCCTGGCCTCATCGGCGACGGCGGAGATGACGATGACCGCAATGTCGGAATTCACTGGTGACGCCCTGATGTCATGGAAGAGCTTGATACCCGATTCTTCTGCCAGCTTGATGTCGAGTGTCAGTGCCGCATAATCGCGGGACTGCAGAAGCGCCTTCGCGGTGGCGATGTCCGGGGCCACGTCGCTGGAAAAGCCTTCCGAGTCCAGGAGTGCCGCAATCACCGTGGCGATGTCGGTCTCGTCTTCGCAGATCAGAACCCGTAGGCGGCCATCGGGCTCCCGCGGCGGGCGCGGTGGCGGATACGGCCTCGGGTGGAGCCTGCGGGCTTCGGCAAGGTCGACGTGGAACGAGGTTCCTTTCTCTTCCTCGGTTTCGAAGGAAACGGCGCCGCCCAGCTTCTCCACGATGGTCTTGACGATGCTGAGGCCGAGGCCGGTGCCGCCTTTCTTGCGGGTGCTGGACGCGTCGGCCTGTTCGAACTTGCCGAATATACGGCTGCGAAACGCCTCGGGGATACCCGTCCCCTGATCGATCACCGAGATGCGCAACATGTCGCGATCGCGACGCTGTAGCTTCACCATCACGGTGCCGTCGGCGTGCGAGAACTTGATCGCGTTCGACAGAAGGTTGGCCATCACCTGGTGCAGGCGGTCCGGATCGATGTTGGCTTCGGCGCGCGGTGCATCGTCGACCAGGACGATGCGTATCCGGCTCTCGGCCATGTAATTGGAACTAGCGGCAATGGCCTGCTCCATGATCGGGCGCACAGGCATCTGTTTGATCTTGAAGGCGATCACACCTGACTCGATCTTCTCCATATCGAGGATGTCGTTGATGAGAAGAACCAGTCTCTCGCTATTGGTGTGGGCGATATTGACGAGGTTGGCGGCCTTCGGCGGCAATTCACCCGCCACGCCCGCCGCGATCAGGCCCAGCGAGCCGCGGATGGATGTCAGAGGGGTGCGCAGCTCATGACTGACCGTCGAAATGAAATCGTTCTTGAGTTGAGCGTTTCGCTTCTGCTCGGTAATCTCGCGATTGTAGGTGATGACACCGGTGATCTTGCCGGCCTCGTCGCGGAACGGCGCCTTGAGCGTGTAAAGCCAACCCTGTTTGCCATCCGGAAAGACCGCCGGCTGTTCGATGCGCAATGTCTGCCCCGCCTTCAGTGCGCCCACCTCGTCCTGCCTGAAGCGCTCGGCCACGTCCTTCGAATAGAAATCGAAATCGGTCTTGCCGATGAGCTCCTCGACTGAAGCGGCCCCCAGCATTTCGGCGGTGGCGGGATTGGCGGCGATGAAGCGGCCGTCCACATCCTTTATGTTCAGGCAGTCCGGCAGTTCACGAACCATGGCCCGATAGATCATGTTGGACATGGAGAGATCGCGCCGCCGCTGTTGCCGGTCGAGCAGGATGCCGATGACCATGGTACTGAGGAAGCGGAACAGGAGGGACGGGAACGTGCTCTGCTGGATCAGGCCTGTGATGACTTGCGGGGGTATGACCAGGAGCGTGATCAGCCCGGCGAGTGCAACTGACACGCCGAAGCCGAATATGTCGAGCATCGTGCGCGACCGGGCCGCGACAATGTGGTGCCATGCCAGGCCGACGACTGCGGTGATCAGGATACCCATGACGCCGACATTGGCCCCCTGCCCGCCAAGATAGAGGCGATAGGCAATGGAGCCGGTCGTGGCAACGAGCATTGCCGGCCATCCGCCGAAGAACGCCGCGGCGCCGATAAAAGCGGCGCGCAGATCGACCACGAAGCCGGAGACAGACAAGGCGGTCGCCATTGAAATGACCGCCCCCACGCACATGACCGCGCCGAGAAGCAGCGACTGTATCCGCGGCGAGAGACGCCCGGTGAAATCGGCGACAAGGTCCCAGGCGACGACCAGGACGGAGACCAGGGCAAGATTGGCGAGGAGTGATTGCCAGATCTCGGTCATGATTTTCCGACTCCTTTTTTCCGATGAATATCGGCTAAAGAAGCTGCGCACCAGTCCGCAGGGCCGGACCTCTGGCACCCCGAGCAAAGGCGACATGGGCAGCCACATGGCAGGCGTCTTGGTACAGCGCGCTTATCGAGCATCAAGTCGAAGCCTGATCTTCGGCACGGGCATCGCCGCGTACTGACGATGGCCCCGACGTGCTCGGCCGCGCCGCCGTGACGGTTGATACGTCCAAGCCCCCTACGGGCTCACGGACTCCTACAGCCGGCACCTTTTTTCTGGACGCCCCGCTCCGCTGAATGCCGAGAGGGGCTCCTCCGCACGGCGGCTGGATCGGCACCTCGTCTTCGAGCATTTTTGATGCCTGCTGCCGAATCAGGAGCGGCCCAATTGCACATCGTTGCCGCCGATTACCGCACGTGTCGTTGCAAGGTCTTTCGAAACCGGCAGGGCCGAGCTACGTGTGACGAGCGCCATCAACGAGACGGAGAAAATTGACGAAGAGGCCCAAAGTCGTTTCGCTCAGCCCTCAAATTTGTCCGCTAAGTAGCACAATAGGTAACACAAATGAGTAGAGGGAAGCGACATTGACAGCTAAAAAATTTGAAATTTATGCAGCAAAATCAATTATTTACCGAGAAATTTATGGTGCCGTTGGCTAGCGCCGCAAGAGTGACGCGAGGTGGGGCAGCCGCGACGGTACGGGTCCTGGGTCAACTACCCGAGAGTTTGACTGGCGAGTGCATAGGTCACCGGTGCAACGGCGTCGCCGACGGCAAAATCGTTGAGGCGTTTGCCCATGGACATAGTGAGCACTGTGTCGAAAACCGGCATTCCGCTGTGCGACAGAAAGGCGGCGAACTCGCCAGTGTCCATGTGGGTGTCGATCCGCAGGAAAGACCCCGAATGGTCGGCCACGTGCGGCCGGACGATCGCCACGGCGTCGGCGTCGCTTTCCGCCACGACCGGTCCCACGACATGGCCACGCCCGAACGGCCGACAAAGCGCGAACGCGTTCAGCTTGTCACCCTTGAAAAGACCATAGCCGACCGAATGCGCGAAAAGCTTTTCAATGAGCGCCGCCCGCCTCACGCCAAATCCTGCCGCGTCGAGCGCGATTGCCGCAGGAATATCCCTTGCGTCCAAAGTCCGGACATCGCCTCGCGCATTTGCCGGCCCAGCCATCGTCTGCATCCGGGCGATGCCCTGGCATTGATAAACGGTCTTCTCCGGCTGGAAGTCGAGCGAGAGATAGAGCCGCCTTGCCGCGCGCGTTGCATTGAGGCGCAGATCGCGACCGACCACCTTGTCGAAGACCCGCTTCATCAGCCATTGCCCCGCTCCCAGCGTTTGGAGTCGCGGCGATGTGATGACCATCCCCACGGTGGCGAAATCGTCACCATGCGCGAACCACATAGCCGAACCTAGAACCCTGCCGATCTCGTCGAGGGCCACGACCCCCTCTCCCGATTCACGCAGAAATTGCCAGTCCTCGGCGCGATGCGGCCATCCCACAGCGAGCGAGTGCGCGTGCAAGCGGTCCAGTTCGACGCCTTCGATGTCGCCGATCCGCATCGAGAAAGTGTCGATCTTCAAGCTTCCCGACGGCTTCAAGTCCATGCCCCTAAAAGATTGTCGTCCTGAGCGCCGCACACCGATGGCCACCCTCTGCCCGCCAACGCTAAACGAGCGGACCGGTACGATTAGCTCGAAAGCCGCGCAGCAACGCAAGATTCAACTGAAACATTTCAGCTTTCGGCACGCAATAGCGCAAGAATGCACACACTCTCTCCGGAAATCTAGCAGCATATGGTCGACGGCACTGATCCCGGCGAACCCGAACGTTTTGAGGGCAGGAATGGACGTCTTCGACATCCTCGACCGTCTCGTCGCCTTTCCATCGGTCGCCGGCAAACCGAACGGCGACATCGCTGGCTGGATCGAAGCCTATCTCGCAAAACACGCGACGCAGGTCACGCTGCTTCCAGGGCCGGAAGGCGATCGTTCCAATCTTTTCGCGACGATCGGCCCCTGTGATGTCCCGGGCTATATCCTGTCCGGCCATATGGATGTCGTTCCCGCTAGCGAGCCGCAATGGAGTTCGAGCCCTTTCGCGCTGCGCAAGGAGGGCGAACGGCTCTACGGACGCGGCACCACGGACATGAAGGGGTTTCTGGCCGCAGTGCTCGCCGCCGTGCCCACGCTGGCGGCACTGCGCCTTGCCAGGCCGATCCATTTCGCCTTCTCCTATGACGAGGAGGTGGGATGCCGCGGCGTGCCGCATTTGATCGCCCGCCTTCCCGAACTCTGCGCCAAGCCGCTCGGCGTGATCGTCGGCGAGCCGAGCGGCTTGCGCGCCGTGCGCGGCCACAAGGGCAAGGCAGCCGCCCGCTTGATGATCAATGGGCGCTCCGGCCATTCGTCGCGGCCCGATCTCGGCCTCAACGCCATCCACGCCATGGCCGGCGCGCTAAGTGGGGCCGTGAGCGAAGCGGAGCGGCTGACGAACGGTCCGTTCGACCCTGATTTCGAGCCGCCCTACTCCTCGCTGCAGGCCGGCGTGGTGGCGGGTGGACATCAGGTCAACATCATTCCCGACACCTGCACGCTGGACCTTGAGGCGCGCGCCGTACCCGGCGTCGACCCTGCCAGCCTGCTCGCGCCCGTCAAGGCACGGGCAGAGGCGCTTGCGGCCCAAGGCTTTCGGGTCGAGTGGAAACCGATGAGCGCCTATCCGGCGCTGTCGCTCCCACAAGACGCGGCACTGGCGGCACTTCTGCGCGAGTTGACAGGCGAGGTGCCGCTTGCCGCCGTCAGCTACGGCACGGAGGCCGGACTTTACCAGGACGCCGGGTTCGATGCGATCATCTGCGGACCAGGCGACATCGATCGCGCCCACAAGCCTGACGAATACATTCTCGCGAGTGAACTCGCCGCCTGCCAGCGGTTGACCGAGGCGCTGGGCGCCCGCTGCGCGGCTTGAAGGGAACCGGAATGACATTCCTGTTCAATTCCGACGCGCGGCGCGGGGCGATCTTCGCCGAAGCCTTCGCCAAAGAACTGCCGGACGTACCCTTCACGATGGATGCCGCGACGGTCGATCCCGACGCGGTGCGTTATCTCATTGCCTGGACTGCACCAGAAGACCTCGCGCGCTACAGGAACCTGGAGATCCTGTTTTCCATTGGCGCCGGCGCGGACCAGTTCCACCTCGATACCGTACCGGAACAGGTGAAGATCGTGCGGACGATCGAGGCAGGCATCGTGCGCATGATGCAGGAGTATGTGACGCTTGCCGTGCTCGCCCTGCACCGCAACCTGCCGGCCTATCTCGCGCAGCAGCGCGCCGGCCAATGGCGCGACATCACGCAACTCCAAGCCGGGTCGCGCCGGATCGGCGTGCTCGGCCTCGGGCAACTCGGGCAGGCCGTCCTCGATCGCCTGAAACCCTTCGGCTTTCCGCTCGCCGGCTGGAGCCGCTCGCCACGGCAGATCGAGGGCGTATCCTGTCATCATGGCGAGCTTGGACTGAAGGAGATGCTCGCGGCCAGCGACATACTCGTTTGCCTGCTTCCGCTGACCGGGGATACGCGTGGTTTCCTCGATGCCGACCTGTTCGCGAAACTGCCCAAGGGCGCGGCGCTCGTTCACACGGGCCGGGGACCGCAGCTCGACCACGAGGCGCTTGTCGCCGCGATCGACCACGGCCACCTTTCGGCGGCGATGATCGACGTCACGGATCCCGAACCGCTGCCTGTGGGCCATCCGTTCTGGCGGCATCCGAAGATCATCCTGACCCCGCATGTCGCCAGCGTCACTCAGCCCGCGACAGCCGCGCGGGCCGTCATCGAAAACATCCGACGCCACCGCGCCGGCCTCGACCCCATCGGGCTCGTCGACCGGTCGCGCGGCTATTGAATCCAACCTGAAAGGCCATCCCTTGTCCCTGCTCAAGACCGTCGACACCAGCCCCGCCTTCCCGCCGCGTGAATCCCAGGCGCTGCCCGAACGGCTGATTGCCGGCAACCCCGCCTTCAAGACCTGGGCGCAGGACACGGCCAAGGGCGATCTCGTCCATACCGGCGTCTGGGAAGCGACGCCCGGCGAGACGCGCTCGATCAAGGGGGAGACCTTCGAGTTTTGCCATATCCTCACCGGCGTGATTGAGATCACGCCCGATGGCGGCGAGGCGGTGACTTACCGCACCGGCGACAGCTTCGTGATGAAGCCTGGCTTCACCGGTGTCTGGAAGACCATCGAAACGGTGCGCAAAATCTACGTCACAGTAGGGTAACGGCTCCGCCTGAGGCGCTGGCCTCCGCAACAGATTTTGCCGTCCCTCATTGCCAGCACGCAACAATCATCCGCGACCGATCGCCGAACGGCGCATGCTGCGCTCCTGCCCGCGCTAGGGTCGTCCAGAATAGCTGAAAGTAGGCGCCCATGGGCCTGAGCTTCGACCCGGATACCGTCTCCCTTCCCGTCGGCCATTTCATCGGCGGAGAACTCATCGCGACCGAGGGTGCGCTCGAGATGCGCCGACCGTCGGATGGCAAGGCATACGCCGCCAGCCCGGTGGCGGACGTTGATATGGTCGACCGCGCGGTGGCGAGCGCCAAGGCGGCGCTAAAGGCCAGCAACTGGGGCGGCGTCCGGCCGCGCGAGCGCACCAGGGCACTCCAGGCTTGGGCCGGCCTGATCGAGGCGGAAGCCGAAACGCTGGCAAAAATCGAGGCGCTGTGCTCGACCCGGCCCGTCGGCCAGCTCGTCGCCGGCGACATCGGCGTGACTGCCGAGCAGATTCGCTTCTTTGCCGAATTCGCCGACAAGGAAGGCAGCGAGCTGGTGCCGACCGACGACACCACTCTCGGCATGATCATGAGCCAGCCCTATGGTGTGGTCGGCGCGATCACACCCTGGAATTTTCCGATCTCGATGGCCGGGTGGAAGCTTGGTCCGGCGCTGGCGGCGGGCAATGCGGTCGTGCTGAAGCCGTCGGAAATGACGCCCTTTTCGGCAGTCTACATGGCACAACTCGCCGTCAGAGCAGGCTTGCCGGCGGGGCTCATAAACGTGGTGCTGGGCGACGGTCCGACGACCGGCACGGCACTGACCGGACATCCCGAGATCGCGAAGGTCAGCTTCACCGGCTCGACCCGCGCCGGCTCGGCCATCATGGAGAATGTCGCCCGCACCGGCGTCAAGCCGATGACGCTGGAACTCGGCGGCAAGAGCCCGCAGATCGTCTTTGCCGATGCCGATCTGGACAAGGCGGCGACCGCGATTGCCGGCAGCGTCACCTTCAACGCCGGCCAGGCCTGTGTGGCCGGTACGCGCCTGATTGTCGAGAAGAGCGTGGCCGACAGGCTGACGGCCGCGATCCTGGAGAAGATGAAGGCGGTACGGCCCGGCCCGACCTGGGACGAGGCGACGCAGTATTCGCCCATAATCTCGGAGCGGCAGCGGGCGCGTGTCGACGGCATCGTGCGGGCCGCGGTCGAAGCCGGCGGCCAATGCCTGACCGGCGGCGGGGTCATGGACAGCCCAGGCTATTTCTACGAGCCGACGCTGATCGCAGATGTAGACCAGGCCAATCCGGCGATCGTCGAGGAAATCTTTGGCCCGGTCTTGACCGTCCAGACCTTCGAGACCGAGGAGGAGGCGCTGGCGCTGTCCAGCCACCCGACCTACGGACTGGCTTCCGGCCTGTTCACTTCAGACCTGTCCCGCACCATCCGCCTCGCGCGCAAGCTCGAAGCGGGCACCGTCTGGGTCAACCGCTACAGCCGCTCGCGCGACCATATCCTGCCGACCGGCGGCTACAAGCGCTCCGGCATCGGCAAGGACCTCGGCCGCGAGGCCTATCTCGCCAACCGCAGGACCAAGAGCGTCCTGATCAGCCTCTAGAGAGATGCCGATGAAGTCCTATTCGATCGCCCTGATCCCCGGTGACGGCATTGGCCGCGATGTGACCGCCGCCGCATGGTCAGTGCTGGAGACCGCAACCAAACACGCGGGCTTTGCCTTGACCGGAACCGAGTTCCCCTGGTCCTGCAAATTCTACAAGGAGACCGGCCGCATGATGCCGCAGGACGGCATCGAGACCTTGCGCGGCTTCGACGCCATCCTTCTCGGCGCGGTCGGCTGGCCGGCGGAGGTGCCGGATTCCGTTTCGCTGCACGGCCTGCTGCTGCCGATCCGCAAGGCATTCGTGCAGTACGCCAACATCCGGCCGCACCGGCTGCTGCCGGGCGTGACAGGGCCGCTGCGGGCGGAAGGTTTCGACATATTGTGCATCCGCGAGAACACCGAAGGCGAGTATTCCGGCGCCGGCGGGCGCGTGCATCAAGGCACGCTGGACGAGGTCGCGGTGGAGACCTCGATCTTCACTCGCGCCGGTGTCGAGCGCATCCTGCGCTTCGGCTTCGAACAGGCGCGGTCGCGGCGGGGCAAGCTGGCCTCCGTCACCAAGTCCAACGCGCAGAAATACTCGATGGTGTTCTGGGACGAGATCGCGCGAAAGCTGGCTGCGGATTACCCTGACGTCGAAGTGACCAGCTATCATGTCGATGCGCTCGCCGCGCGCATGATCATGGCGCCGGAGAGCCTCGACGTGGTGGTCGCCTCCAATCTGTTTGGCGACATCCTCACCGACATCGGCGCAGCGATCCAGGGCGGGCTCGGTTACGCCGCCTCCGCCAACATCAATCCCGACCGCTCGGCGCCGTCCATGTTCGAGCCGGTGCATGGCTCGGCGCCCGACATCGCGCATCTGGGCATCGCCAATCCGATCGCCACCATCTGGTCCGGCGCCATGATGCTCGATCATCTCGGCGAAAAGGCCGCGGCCGACCGCGTCATGAAGGCGGTCGAAGCCGCAACCGCCAGAGGCATAGGCACCGTTGCCGGCAAGGACCGCACGGAAGCCATCACCGCCGCGGTCGTCGCGGCGCTCACCTGATTGCAAGGTCGTTTTCGATGAAAAACCTGAAAGACAAATATCTCTTCCGCGAAGCCGGCCTGATCGGCGGCGAATGGGTCGCTGCCGGCTCCGGCAAGACTGTCGATGTCATCGATCCGGCGACGCAGGCTGCCATCGGCACCGTACCGGACATGGCCGCCCCGGAGACCCGCGCGGCCACAGACGCCGCCTCCTCCGCCTATGGCGACTGGAAGAAGAAAACCAACGCCGAGCGTGCTGGCCTCCTCGAGGCATGGCACGGCCTGATGCTGGCGCATCTGGACGATCTCGCGCTGATCCTGACGACGGAACAAGGCAAGCCGCTGGACGAGGCCAAAGGCGAGATCCGTTACGGCGCCTCCTTCGTCAAATGGTTCGCGGAGGAGGCGCGCCGCATCAACGGCCACACCATCCCCTCGCCGACGCAAGACCGTCGCATCATCGTGCTGAAGGAGCCGGTGGGCGTTTGCGGCATCATCACGCCGTGGAATTTCCCCAATGCGATGATCACTCGCAAGGTCGCGCCGGCATTGGCCGCCGGCTGCACCGTGGTGATCAAGCCGTCCGAGTTCACGCCCTATTCGGCGCTGGCGCTCGGCGTGCTTGCCGAACGGGCTGGTATTCCCGCCGGCGTCATCAACATCGTCACCGGCATGCCCACGGAGATCGGCAACGAGATCATGGCGAACGAAACCGTCCGCAAAATCTCCTTTACCGGTTCGACGCGCGTCGGCTCGCTGCTGATGCGCGGTGCGGCCGACAGCGTGAAGCGGCTCAGCCTCGAACTCGGCGGCAACGCGCCCTTCATCGTCTTTGACGACGCCGATCTCGACCTCGCCGTCGAGGGCGCGCTGGTGTCAAAATTCCGCAATGGTGGCCAGACCTGCGTCTGCGCCAACCGCATCCTCGTCCAGGCCGGTGTCTACGAAACCTTCGCCGCCAAGCTTTCGGCTCGCGTCAACGCCATGACGGTGGGACCGGGCACGCAGCCCGGCGTCGCTATCGGGCCGATGATCAACATGGCGGCGGTCGAGAAGATCAACCGCCACGTCGAGGACGCGCTCGCCAAGGGTGCTGCCATCATCACCGAGAAACCGGTGCTGCCGGAGGGCCCTCAGTATGTCGCGCCGCTGGTGCTGAGCGGCGCCACAAAGGACATGCAGCTTGCCGGTGAAGAGACGTTCGGTCCGGTCGCGCCGCTCTTCCGGTTCGAGACGGAAGAGGAAGCGATCACGCTGGCCAATGGCACGCCCTACGGACTTGCCTCCTATTTCTACACCGAGAATTTGAAACGCGCCTGGCGCGTCGGCGAGGCGCTGGAGTTCGGCATGGTGGGCTTGAACACCGGTTCGGTCTCAATCGAAGTCGCCCCCTTCGGCGGCGTCAAGCTGTCCGGCCTCGGCCGCGAGGGCGCGCAGGCCGGCATCGAGGAATATCTCGAGATGAAGAGCTTCCACATGGGAATAGGGCAGTAAGGGAGTAAGGGAGTAAGGCAATACGGCAGTACGGAAGACAGCACCCTACTGCCCTGCCCTACTGCCCTACTGCCCTACCTCACCCGGTCGAGCGCCTTGTAGTAGAGGCCTACCATCGGCAGGAACCAGGGTTTGCCGGAATAGCCGGGAATGGATGGCCATTCGAGGCCCTTGAGCGGATTGCGGTCCTCGCGGCCGAGCATGGCATCGGCCAGGATCATGCCGAGATGGGTGGAAAGCTGCGCACCGTGGCCGGAATAGCCCATCGCGTACCAGACACCGTCATGGTAACCGGCGCGCGGAAAGCGGTCCTTGGTCATGTCGACCAGCCCGCCCCAGCAATAGTCGATCTCAACCTTGGCAAGCTGCGGAAAGATCGCCGCGAGGCCCGCCCGCAAGATCTGTCCGCTCCTTGCGTCGGAGCGCTGATCCGATGTCGCCGAAAAGCGTGCGCGGCCGCCGAAGATTAGACGATTGTCCGGCGAGAGCCGGAAGTAGTTACCGATGTTCATCGAGGTCACGCATGTCCGGTTGCCGGGCATGGTGGCAGTGATCTCGGCGTCGCTTAGCGGCCGCGTGGCGATGATGAAGCTGCCGACGGAAATGATCCTGCGGCGGAAATAGCTGAAGTCAGGCGTGGTGTAGGCGCCGGTCGCCACCAGCACGTTGTCGGCGCTGATGCGGCCGCGCGAAGTGGTCAGCTCATGCCTGCTGCCGGCCTGCTTGCGATCGGTCACCGCCGTGTTCTCATGGATGACGGCGCCATGGCGGGTGGCAGAAGTGGCGAGACCCGCCACATAGCGGCCCATATGCATCATGGCACTCTTCTTCGACAGCATCGCGCCATGGAAGGGCGAGCCGATCTCGGATTTGAGATCGGCCGCCGACAGCAGCGCCGTATCCGGGTCCACCTCGGCATGGAGGGCTTCGAAGTTGCGGGCGATCGCTTCGAAATGCTGCGGCTTCGAGGCGAGCTTCAGCTTGCCGGCGCGGCGGAAATTGCAGTCGATGCCCTCTTCTGCAACCAGCGCCTCGATGGTGTCGACGGAACTGTCGAGCGCCCGGTAGAGCGCGATTGCCCGCTCCTTGCCGAGCTCCGCCTTGGCCGAGAGATAGCTGTGGGCGAGGCCGTTGTTGAGGTGTCCGCCATTGCGCCCGGACGCGCCCCAGCCAACACGCTCCGCCTCCAGCACGGCCACCTTGGCACCGGCCTTCGCCAGCTGGCGCGCGGCGGCAAGGCCGGTGAAGCCGCCACCGATGATGGCGGCATCATAGTGCCCCTCGACCGGGCCTTGCGCCCGGCCGGAAAAGACCGGGGCGGTATCATGCCAGTAGGAGACGAACTTCATCGGCAATCCGCCTGTTTCAGAGCCCAACGACGCCCGCCAGACCGGAAATGTCCGATATCTCGACATAGCCGTAGTACGGGTTGGCCGGTTCGTGGCCGCGATTGACCCAGACCTTGTTCTTGATGCCGAGATCGTGCGCGGACATCAGGTCGTAGCGGAACGAAGACGAGCAGTGAAGCACATCCTCCGGGCCGCAACCCAACCTGTCGAACATGTATTCGAAGGCCTTGAAACGGGGCTTGTAGGCCTGCGCCTGCTCGGCCGTGTAGACTGCATGGAACGGCGCGCCGAGCTTCTCGACATTGGACATGATCTGCGCGTTCATGGCGTTGGAGAGGATGACCAGCGGAATTTCCTTGGCGACCTTCGCCAGGCCCGCCGGAACGTCGGCGTGCGGCCCCCAGGTCGGAACGCGCTCATAGACCATCCTGGCGTCGTCGTCGCTGAAGGCGACGCCGTTGCGCTTGCAGGTACGCTCGAGCGCGTTATGGACGACGTCGGCATAGGGCTTCCAGTCGCCCATGATCTCGTCGAGCCGATACGCCGAGAAATTCTTGATGAACTCCTGCATGCGCGGCTCGTCGAGGCGGCTGCCGTAGAGGTCGCGCGCCGCTTCCGCCATCTGGAAATGGATCAACGTGCCGTAGCAGTCGAAAGTGATGTATTTGGGCCTGAAGGAAGCCATGTCCGTCGATCTCCGGTGGAAGCACATCCGCGTTGGGATGTATTTCATCATAGGACGGCAGGCAGCGGCCCAGCTGACCGAAATCACCCTCTCGAAAGCAGAAAGTTCCGTATCCGCGGTCCGGTTTGGCACGCTGTAGCATCTGGCGTGCCGATTGTGGTGCCGCCCGCGGCGTGAGGCGCCTGCACCGCCAGCACAAGATGCGGCGCACCGCCTGCGCTACGGCGAAAGATACCGTCGAAGCCAGGGCCTTCAGACGATCTGCGGCGCGCTGATGGTCGAAACTTGGCATCAGACGGAAGGATGCCTCATGCCGCAGGGCGAGATCGAACTCCAGGCCTTCGGGCCGCACCATATCGAGGGCGCCGTGGCGCTTTCTCGCCAGGAGAATTGGCCGCATCGCCCGCAGGATTGGCAGATGGCGTTGCAGCTTTCAAGCGGCGCGGTCGCGCTCGATGGTCAGGGCCGCGTCACCGGAACCATCCTGGTCACGCCCTACGGCATGGATTGCGCCATGATCAACATGGTGATCGTCGACAGGAACGCGCGCGGCAAGGGGCTTGGACGCCAGCTTATGGATCAGGCCTTCGCCTTGGCCGGGAACCGTCCGCTGCGGCTCGTCGCGACGGCAGACGGCATGCCTCTCTATGAGAAATTGGGCTTCGTGCCGTCCGGCACCATCCTGCAGCATCAGGGCAAGGTTGCGGAGCTTGGTGCGCCCGGTGGCGTGGCAGCCGCAGGCATCGACGATCTCCCTGAAATCAAGGCGCTGGACCGCGACGCCTATGGCGCCGACCGCGAAGCTCTGATCGATGCGCTGGCGGAGCGCGGCCAGTTCGCCGTCTTCCGCCGCAACGGCGCCATCGAGGCCTATGCCGCGATCCGCCCGTTCGGACGCGGCGAGGTGATCGGTCCGGTCATCGCGGGAAGCGCCGACGAGGCGAAGGCCCTGATCGGCTTCTTTGCCGCGCCGCGTCCCGGCGCCTTCCTGCGCGTGGATACCGGCAGCGTGACCGGCATCGCCAGCTGGCTCGAGGAAATCGGCCTCACCCATGTCGGCGGCGGTGTGGCCATGGACCGTCCACCCAGGACGGGCGCGGACCGGATCAGGCCGAAAGTTTACGCGCTCGCCAACCAGGCGCTCGGCTAGGAGGATAACAATGCTCGCCAATTCGCTGATCGAACTCGACCGCGCCCATCTCATCCACCCGGTCGCTTCATATCGTGGCCATGAGGCGCTTGGCGTGCGTGTGCTGAAATCGGCGAAAGGGGCGACCGTGACCGACGCGTCCGGCAAGCAACTCGTCGATGGCTTCGCCGGGCTGTGGTGCGTCAATGCCGGCTACGGCCATGACAGCATCGTCGAGGCGGCGGCCCGGCAGATGCGCGAGCTTCCCTACGCCACTGCCTATTTCGATCTCGGTTCGGAGCCCGCGATCCGGCTCGCCTCAGAACTGGCCGAGCGGGCGCCGGGCGACCTCAATCACGTCTTTTTCACGCTTGGCGGGTCGGACGCGGTCGACAGCACGATCCGTTTCGTCCGCTACTACTGGAATGCCAAAGGCGAGCCGCGACGCGACCAGTTCATTTCCATCGAACAGGGTTACCATGGGTCGTCGGTGGTCGGCGCGGGCCTGACCGCCCTGCCCGCCTTTCACGCCGGTTTCGGCATTCCCTTCGAATGGCAGCACAAGATCCCTTCACCCTATCCCTATCGCAATCCGATCGGCGAGGACGGCAACGCGATCACCGCCGCATCGCTCGCCGCGGTGAAGGCCAAGATCGAGGCGATCGGGCCGGAACGGGTCGCCGCCTTCTATGCCGAGCCGATACAGGGCTCGGGCGGCGTCATCGTTCCGCCAAAAGGCTGGATCAGGGCCATGCGCGAACTCTGCCGGGAGTACGGCATCCTGTTCATCGCCGACGAGGTGATCACCGGTTTCGGCCGCACGGGACCGCTGTTCGCCTGCACCGACGAGGAGATCGTCCCCGATTTCATGACGACCGCCAAGGGGCTGACCTCGGGTTATGTTCCCATGGGCGCCGTGTTCATGGCTGATCATGTCTACGATGTCATCGCCGATGGCGCGGGCAGTTCGGCCGTCGGACACGGCTATACCTATTCCGCCCATCCCGTCAGCGCTGCCGTCGCGCTCGAAGTGTTGAAGCTCTATGAAAACGGCCTTCTGGACAATGGCATCAAGGCCGGTGCCCGCCTGATGGCGGGATTGGAGGGCTTGAGGGACCATCCGCTTGTCGGCGATGTACGCGGTCGCGGCATGCTTGCCGCCATCGAACTGGTGGTCGACAAGGACAAGAAGACGCCGCTTCCGGCGTCGGCAATGCCGGCACGGCGTATCTTCGACAGGGCGTGGGACAACGGCCTCATCATCCGTGCGTTTGCCAACGGGGTTCTCGGCTATGCTCCCCCGCTCTGCTGCACCGACGCCGACATCGACGCGGTCATCGAGCGCACACGCCGGACGCTCGACCAGACGCTGGCCGATCCCGATGTCCGCCAGGCTGTGGCATGAAGGCGGCGGAATATGTCGCGTCTCGAAATATCGCCGGGGCGGATGATTTCGCAATTTTGTGCCGCCCCTTCACGCCTTTTCGGCGAATCCAGCGCGGGGGAAGTGCCAGACTGCTCATAAGACAAGGCCAGAAAGCTTGGATCTCCGGGCCTTCGAAAGGCCACGCCCCAGGCAGCACGGAATTTTGTTCTGTTCAACACATGCAATTCGGCCGAACGCAGAGGAGAGCCAGTCTTGGCCAGGGGCTTTAGCGAATTCAAATATATGACCTTCGACGTGGTTGGTACGCTGATCGACTTCGAAGGCGGGATCACGACCTGCCTGGCGGGAATTGCCGCCGAGGCCGGCGTTTCGATCGATGGCGAGGAAGCGCTGAGCCTCTACCGGCAGGCCCGTTACATGCCCGATGCCGGCCTGTTTCCCGACGATCTCGTGCGTGTCTACACAGCCATCGCGCCGCAACTCGGCCTGCCGGCCGAGGAGAAATACGGCATCCAGCTGCGGGACTCGGCCAGCGTCTGGCAAGGCTTCCCCGACAGCGCGGCGGCATTGGCGGACCTTGCGAAGTCGCACAGGCTGATCGCCATGACCAATGCAAGACGTTGGGCACTAGATCATTTCGAAAAGCAGCTCGGTTCGCCCTTTTTCGCCACCTTCACGGCCGATGATACAGGCACGGAGAAACCGGACCCGGCCTTCTTCCAGAAGGTCTTCGATTTCGTGGCCTCCCGGGGCGACAGCAAGGATGACATCCTGCACGTCGCGCAAAGTCAGTACCACGACATCGGCATATCCCGAGCACTTGGCGTGACCAATTGCTGGATCGAGCGCCGGCACGCCCAGAAGGGCTATGGCGGCACGATCGAGCCCGATCGCTTCACCGCGCCGGACTACCACTTCACGTCAATGGCCGCCCTTGCCGCAGCCGTGCGGGAAAGCCTGAAGGAACGAACCTGAGCCCAAACCCGGAAAGCCGCAGCAAGACGAGCAAGCCGGAAAACAGACAGAAAGGGGAATGATATGACCGACAAGATCACGAACTGGACCAGCGCAGACGATGCCATGGTCGAAAATGCCGTCCGGCGGGGCGCGAGCCGCCGCGAACTCCTCAAGATGCTGTTGGCCGGCGGCGCCGCGGTCGCCGCGGGCAGCATGGTGCTTGGCCGTGCCACCAATGCCGTCGCCGCCACACCGGTTTCCGGCGGAACGTTCAAGGCCGCCGGCTGGTCGTCCTCGACCGCCGACACGCTCGATCCGGCAAAGGCGTCGCTGTCGACCGACTATGTCCGCTGCTGCTCGCTCTACAACCGCCTGACTTTCCTCGACAAGGACGGCGTCACGCAGATGGAGCTGGCTGAAAGCTTCGACAGCAAGGACGCCAAGACCTGGACGGTGAAGCTGCGCAAGGGTGTCACCTTCCACGATGGAAAGGCTCTCACCGCCGATGACGTGGTGTTCTCGCTGAAGCGCCATCTCGATCCGGCGGTCGGTTCCAAGGTCGCCAAGATCGCAGCGCAGATGACCGGCTTCAAGGCGGTCGACAAGTCGACCGTGGAGATCACGCTCGCCGACCCGAATGCCGACCTTCCGACCATCCTGGCGCTACACCATTTCATGATCGTCCAGGACGGCACCACGGACTTCTCCAAGGGCAACGGCACCGGCGCCTTCGTGCTGCAAACGTTCGAGCCGGGCGTGCGGTCGGTCGTCACCAAGAACAAGAATTATTGGAAATCAGGCAAGCCCTATCTCGACTCCTTCGAGTTCATCGCCATCAGCGACGACAGCGCCCGCGTCAACGCCCTGCTTTCTGGTGACATCAATTTTGCGGCTTCGATCAATCCACGCGCGATGAAGCTCATTGGCGGGCAGCAGGGCTTCGAGTTGTCGAAGACGACCTCGGGCAACTACACCGACCTCAACATCCGGCTCGACATGGATCCGGGCAACAAGGCCGACTTCGTGGCTGGCATGAAGTATCTGGTAAACCGCGAGCAGATCGTCAAATCGGCGTTGCGTGGACTTGGCGAGATTGGCAACGACCAGCCTGTCTCCCCGGCAAACATCTTCCACAATCCCGACATCAAGCCGAAGGCTTTCGACCCGGACAAGGCCAAGTTCCACTTCCAGAAGTCAGGCTTGCTCGGCCAGTCCATCCCCGTGATTGCTTCCGACGCCGCGACCTCGTCGATCGACATGGCTGTTATCATCCAGGCCGCCGGCGCCGATATCGGCATGAAGCTGGACGTCCAGCGCGTTCCGTCGGACGGCTACTGGGACAATTACTGGCTCAAGGCGCCGATCCATTTCGGCAACATCAATCCGCGCCCGACGCCGGACATCCTGTTCTCGCTCCTCTACGCCTCCAACGCGCCCTGGAACGAAAGCCAGTACAAGTCCGAGAAGTTCGACAAGCTGCTCGTCGAGGCGCGCGGCTCGCTTGATCAGGCCAAGCGCAAGGAAATCTACAACCAGATGCAGGGCATGGTCTCAGAGGAGGCCGGCACCATCATCCCGGCCTACATTTCCAACGTTGATGCTCTCTCCAGCAAGGTGAAGGGTTTGGAGGCGAACCCGCTCGGTGGCATGATGGGCTACGCAATGGCGGAATATCTCTGGCTCGAAGCCTGAGAGGCACCTGCCGGGGACCGGACAGCCGGTCCCCGGCACCTACGCAACATGGCTTGGCCGAACGCAACCGCAGGAGCGCTTCAATGACGTCTGGGGTTCTAAACCTCGTGCTGAAGCGGCTGGCGATCGCGGTCGTCACGCTTCTGATAGTGCTATTCGCGGTTTTTTTCGCCACCAGCATGTTGCCTGGCGATACCGCCTCGATCCTGCTCGGCCAGGCAGCCACCCCGGAGGCGGTCGCCGGCCTGCGCGAAGCCATGCATCTCAACGATCCGGCAATCCTGCGCTTCCTGCGCTGGCTTCTCGGCCTGCTCCACGGTGACCTCGGCACCTCCTATGCCAATGAGATGCCTGTCGCGGCGCTGATCGGCGGGCGCTTTGTCAACACAATGGAGCTCGCCGGCATCACCACCCTGCTCTCGGTGCCGCTGGCGCTGACGCTCGGCATCACCGCCGCCATGCTGCGTGGCTCCCTCTACGACCGAACCGTCACTATCCTTTCGATCGGCGTCATCTCGGTGCCGGAATTCATGGTCGCGACCCTCGCGGTCCTGCTTTTCGCGGTCTATCTCAAATGGCTGCCGGCACTTTCCTCGGTCAATGAGGCGCACACGCTGACCGACCTCGTGCGCATCTATGCAATGCCCGTGATCACACTCACCTTCGTCATCTCCGCACAGATGATCCGCATGACCCGTGCGGCTGTGATCGAAACGCTCTCCACGCCTTATGTCGAGATGGCGCTTCTCAAGGGCGCTTCACGCGGCCGCATGGTGCTCAAGCACGCGCTTCCCAATGCGCTCGGGCCGATCGTCAACGCGGTTGCGCTGTCTTTGTCCTATCTGGTCGGCGGCGTCATCATCGTGGAGACGATCTTCAACTATCCCGGCATCGCCAAGCTGATGGTCGATGCGGTTGCGACCCGCGACCTGCCGTTGATCCAAAGCTGCGCAATGATCTTCTGCCTCGGCTATCTCTTGCTCATCACCGTCGCCGACATTATCGCCATCATGTCCAACCCGAGGCTCAGGTGACAATGGCGCGTGTGGCAGCTTCCCCACGGTCCTTCCTGGGCCACAGCTACAATCTCGTGGGCGTCGTGGCCGCGCTGGTCATCCTGGCGTGGACGCTGATCGCCATCTTCGCGCCCGCCATCATTCCCCATTCGATCGGCGACATAGTCGACGACGACTATTTCGGCCCGATGCGTCAGGGTCTATGGCTCGGCTCCGACTATCTGGGGCGCGACATGCTCTCACGGGTGCTCATGGGCGCGCGCTACACTGTCGGCATATCGCTCGCCGCCGTCGCCATCGCCTGCTTTTCGGGCGTGGTGCTGGGGATGGTCGCGGCCGTCACCGGCGGCTGGCTCGACACCTGCCTAAGCCGATTCCTTGACGCCATGAACTCCATCCCCAGCAAGCTGTTCGGCCTTGTGGTCGTCGCCGCGGTGGGCTCGTCGATCCCGGCGCTGATCCTGACGCTCGCCGTCATCTACATACCCGGCGCTTACCGCTTCGCACGGGCGCTCGCCGTCAACATCAATACCATGGACTTCATGACCGTCGCCCGCGTCCGCGGCGAAAGCACCGCCTATCTCATCGGGTCCGAGATCCTGCCCAACATCATCCGCCCGGTTCTGGCCGATTTTGGCCTGCGCTTCGTCTTCATCGTGCTCTTGCTCTCAGGCCTGTCCTTCCTCGGACTCGGCCTGCAGCCGCCGCTCGCCGACTGGGGCGCCCTGGTACGCGAGAACATCGGCGGCCTGCCCTTCGCGGCTCCCGCCGTCATCATTCCCTCGCTGGCGATCGCCAGTCTCACCATCAGCGTCAACCTGCTGATCGACAACCTGCCGCAGAAGATCAGGGACAGGGACACATGACCAATCTCGTCGAGGTCAGGAACCTGAGGATCGAGGCGACGACGGACGCCGGACGCATCGTCGAAATCATCAAGGGCGTCAGCATCGACATCGCCGACGGCGAGATCGTCGCCCTGATCGGGGAGAGCGGCTCCGGCAAGACAACGGTGGCGCTCTCCCTCATGGGCTATGCGCGGCCCGGCTGCCGGATCACCGGCGGCGAGATCAATGTGAACGGCAAGAACATGGCGGCACTGTCCGAAAAGCAGCGCGCCAAATTGCGCGGCACCGACATTGCCTATGTTCCGCAAAGTGCCGCCGCCTCCTTCAACCCCTCGTCGACGATCATGGAGCAAGTGATCGAGGTCACGCGCATCCACGGCCTTATGCCGCCCGAGCAGGCGCGAAAGCGCGCGGTCGAACTGTTCCGGGCTTTGTCGCTGCCGGATCCGGAAGGGATTGGCGCGCGCTACCCGCACCAGGTTTCAGGCGGGCAATTGCAGCGGCTGTCGGCGGCCATGGCGCTTATCGGCGATCCCAAGCTGGTCATCTTCGACGAGCCGACCACCGCGCTCGACGTGACCACGCAGATCGACGTGCTGAAAGCATTCAAGGCGGTCATGCGGGCGGGTGGGATAGCGGGGGTCTATGTTTCGCACGACCTCGCCGTCGTCGCCCAGATCGCCGACCACATCGTTGTGCTGAAGGGCGGCGAAGTGCAGGAGACCGGCACCACCGCTCAGATTCTTTCGGCCGCCCAGCACCCCTATACGCGCGAACTTTTGGCTGCCTTCGAGCCGAGGCCGCGGCAAGCGCACGCTGACACGGATGTCGGCGCGAAGCCGTTGCTGCGTATCGACAATGTGACCGCCGGCTATGGCGCGGTGCGGGATAACGGGCTGCCACTCGTCCGGGCCGTCGATTCCGTCAGCCTGGTCGTCGAGAAGGGACGCAACCTCGGCATTATCGGCGAATCCGGCTGCGGAAAATCGACGCTGGCGCGAGTCATCGCCGGCATCCATCCGGCGGCGGCCGGCGACATCATATTCGACGGCAAAGAACTGCAGCGCGCCGCGGGGAAACGCAGCCAGGACCAGTTGCGCGAGATGCAGATCGTGTTCCAGTATGCCGATACCGCGCTCAATCCGGCCAAGCCTGTGGAGGACATCATTGCCCGGCCGCTGGCCTTCTATCACCAACTCGACAGGCAGGCGCGCTCGAAGCGCGTCGATGAACTGCTCGACATGGTTCGCCTGCCCAGGACGCTGCGCTACCGTCGGCCGTCGGAGCTCTCGGGCGGCCAGAAGCAGCGCGTGAACTTCGCGCGCGCCCTGGCGGCCGGACCCAAGCTCATCATCTGCGACGAAATCACCTCGGCGCTCGACACGGTGGTGGCGGCCGCCGTGATCGACCTGCTCAAGGAGCTGCAGCGCGAGCTGGGCCTTTCCTACATTTTCATCAGCCACGACCTTTCAGTCGTCGAAGCGATCTGCGACGAGATCATGGTCATGTACAATGGCGAGCGGGTCGAGCAGATCACGCCCGACAAACTGAAGGCGCCCACCCACCCTTATTCCAAGCTTCTGTTCTCCTCCGTGCCGAAGCTTGACCCGACGTGGCTCGACGGCCTCGTCCGCGATCCCGAGTTGGTCAGCCAGTACGGCCATCGCTGACAAAACGGCAGAGGCTCACCTCGGAAACAGGCTGGGCAGCGGCATGTGCGCCTTGACGATTGGCGACTTCAGCACCACGAAGCTGAAATACTTGTCGATGCCGATATCCATGTCGGTCAGCCGCTCCATGATCGTCTGGTACTCGGCTATGCCGGCGGTCACGAATTTCATCAAATAGTCGTAGCCGCCCGACACGAGGTGGCATTCGATGACCTGGTCGATCTTCTCGACGACGGCGAGAAAGCGGGCGAAGTCGACCTGGCGATGGTTCTTCAAGGTGATTTCGGTGAACACGGTCAGCGTCTGGCCAAGCTTGCCGATGTTGATCTGCGCGGAATAGCCCTCGATGTAGCCCTCCGATTGCAGTCTCTTGACCCGCATAAGGCACGGGCTCGGCGACAGATGCACCAGGTCGGCCAATTCCACATTGGTGATGCGGCCGTTCTTCTGCAATTCGTGAAGAATCTTGATATCGATCCGATCCAGCTTCATGGTCGTCTCCGCAGAACGCACGCCACAGCACAAAATGCTGCCTTGCATATAGGCATTGACACTACCACAGCCCGTTGGCCTGTCCATCCAAGCGGACAGCGCTTTGAAACGCAGTCGCTCCCGATTTTGACCGAGCTGCCGAAATAAAATTCTGCTTCGGCTTCAACTGCGGCAGCGGCTGCCTGCGCAACACGGTAGATTGGCGCTTCAAGGCAGAGAGACCATGCGCGCGCCGCTACAGCAAATCGAGACATCTGGCGAACTGCCGCGATCCGCGGACGCGGTGGTGATTGGCGGCGGCATCGTGGGTGTCTTCGCGGCCTATTATCTGGCCAGGCGCGGCATGCGGGTCGCGCTTGTCGAAAAAGGGCGCATCGGCGCCGAGCAGTCCTCCAGGAACTGGGGATGGTGCCGCCAGCAGAATCGCGACGCCCGCGAGTTACCGATGGCGACACGCAGCCTCGATTTGTGGGACAGCTTTGCCACGGAAACCGGCGAAGACACCGGCTTTCGCCGATGCGGTTTGCTTTATCTCAGCAATGACGAGGCAGAACTGGCCGGCTGGGCACGCTGGCGTGACTTCGCCAAAACGGCCGGCGTCACCACGCAGATGCTCGACGGCGCCGAGGCCAGCGAGCGGGGCCGTGCCACCGGCCGGGCCTGGAAGGGCGGTGTCTTCTCCCCGACCGACGGCACCGCCGACCCGTCGCGAGCTGCCCCCTCTGTCGCCCGGGCCATCCTCAAGCTCGGGAGCACCGTGCATCAGAATTGCGCCGCGCGCGGCATCGAGACCGAAAGCGGGCGCCTGAGTGGGGTGGTCACCGAAAGCGGAACGATCAGGACGAAGGTGGCAGTGCTCGCCGGCGGCGCCTGGGCTTCGTCCTTTTGCCGGCAGTTTGGCTTCCGCTTTCCGCAAGCATCGATCCGCTCCTCCATCCTGTCCGTCTCGCCAGGCGCGGAAGGTCTGCCGGATGCGCTGCACACGGCAAGGATCTCGGCCACGCGCCGCGGCGATGGCGGCTACACGCTCGCCATAAGTGGACGTGGCCGCGTGGACGTGACGCCGCAGCAATTGCGTTTCTCCTCGCAGTTCCTGCCGATGTTCCTGAAGCGGTGGCGAAGCCTCGCGCCCGGCGGGCTGCAGGGCGCGCGCTCGGGCCACGAAACGCTTCGGCACTGGCGACTCGACCAGCCGACGCCGATGGAGCGGATGCGCATTCTCGATCCGGTTCCGGACCAGGCAACAATCCGCTTGACCCATGCCCGGGCGCTTGAACTTCTGCCCGACCTTCAAAAGACCAGGATCAGCGCGGCCTGGGCCGGCTACATCGACAGCACGCCGGACGGTGTTCCCGCCATCGGCGAGATTCAAAGCGTTCCGGGCTTCTTCCTGGCCGCCGGGTTTTCAGGACACGGCTTCGGCATTGGGCCCGGCGCCGGTCACCTCATCGCCGATCTGATGATCGGGTCGCAACCGATCGTCGATCCGAAATCCTACGATCCGCAGCGCTTCGATGTTTCGGCCTGGGGAAAGGTCGCCGATTTCTAAGACGTGACCGATGCCGAGGCGCGGTTTTCGCAATGGCATCAGCCTTTCCGGAGAAAGGCGTCGACAGGCGCAGGCCGCGCAGGGGCCTGCCCGCGAAACCGGCCGACGGCGTCGGGCGTGCAGCCGGCGTGCGCCGCTGCGAGTTCGACGGCCGCCAACTGGCAGTAGCGCCCTTGGCAGCGGCCCATGCCTACGCGCGACAGCGACTTCACCCGGTTGGCCTCGCCGCCGCCGAAATCCAGACTCTGGCGTACCTCTCCGGCAGTTACGTTCTCGCAGCGGCAGGCGATCGCGGCGTCGGGGAGCGCCCGCACCATCGCTGCCGGCCAGGGAAAAGCGCAAGCCAGGCCGTGGGCAAAGCGCTCTAGCCGCGCAAGCTCACGCAGATCGGCCGCGTTGGAGGGCGCTGGAAATCCAAGATCGGCAAGGCATGCCGCCGCCGCGAGACGCCCAGCGATCTCCGCGCCGTCCGCTCCCAGAAGACGAACCCCATCGCCCGCAAGATAGACTCCGTTGCCGGCGCGACCCATCCGGTCTGTCATTGGCAGCCATTGCCGCCACTGCTCGTCGTAGGTGAAGGCGCATCCCGCCAGGTCGGCCAGGTGCGTCTCCGCCCGCAGGTGCCAGCCCATGCCTATCGTGTCACATGGAGTGAGGCGCTGCCTTCCGCCGGCGTCGCGCCAGCGCATCGCCGTGACACCTTGCCCGTCGGCCTCGATCTTTTCGAGACTGACGCCTGCGTGATAGCGACCGCCGAGCCTTGCCCGCAGGGCGAGGCCGCGCAGTGCGACGAACGGCCGGGCGGCCAGCTTCCAGAGCCCGCGCATCTGCTGATCCCAGGGAGAGGTGTCGAGCACCGCCGCCACATCCGCTCCAGCCTTGACGAGTTGGGCACCGACCAGCGACAGCAAAGGCCCCGACCCCATCAGGACGATCCGCCGTCCGAGCGCCACGCCCTGCGCCTTGAGCGCGATCTGCGCCGCGCCAAGGCTATAGACACCGGCACTCTGCCAGCCCGGGACTGGAGCGACACGATCGGACGCGCCCGTCGCGAGGATCAGACGGTCATAGAAGATCACCTGCATGCCGCCCTCGCCCAGCACGTGCAGCCGCCCCGCCTGCACGGCGATGACCGAGCTTCCCGTGCAATGGGTGAGTCGCCCGTCGGCCGCCAACCGGTCGAAGACCGCATGCAGCGCACGCGCCTTCGCCGCCTCCGACCCATAGAGGTGCTCCGGCGTGCGGACGAACCCGTCAGGCGGGCGACGATAGATCTGGCCGCCGGCGCGCTGCCCTTCGTCGATCACAACCGGATGGAGCCCCGCATCGACCAGTGCCGCCGCCGCCCTTATGCCGGCGGGACCAGCGCCGACGATCGCGATCCGCGTCGACGGGGCCTCACTCACGGCCAATTCTCCGGCGGCGTGGTGCGCAACCGCATGCCTTCGGCGATCAGGGTTGTGCACGCCCGCAGGCGCGGTCCCTCCTCCTGCCACACCCAGCAATCCTGGCAGGCCCCCATCAGGCAGAAGCCGGCGCGCGGCTCAGGTCCGAACTCGGACATCCGCAAGGCATGCCCTGACGCCAGCATCGCGGTCAGCACAGTGTCGCCCTCGAGCGCCCTACGGATCTGCCCGTCAAAAAAGAAATGCACCCCCGCCCGGTCGCGCTCGGCCAGCCGGACGATACGGCCGGTGGTGATCATTCCGCGGCCTCGCGCACGGGGAGAGGACGCGGCAGTTCGGGGAAGCGTTCGCAAACGGCATCGAAAGCCGCCTGAACACCCTCCGACCCGGAGCGTCCCTTCATGCGGCGGAAGATCTCCGTCTTGGCGAAGAACCGCCAATGGATCGGCAAGTCCCTTAGTATGGCGGTGAGCCGGTCATAGGCTGGCGGCGTCCACTGCGCCTCGTAGCCTTCGCGCTCCGGACCGAAATGGAAATGGCCGGTGGCCGGCTCGTGATGCGCGCGCACTTGCCCCGTTGCCTGCTCGTCAACCTCGTCGCCACGGAGGACGACGCCATAGTCGCGTTCGGCCGCACCCGGCGAAAGATAGCCGCGCCGCACATCCTGCGCGACCCGCCAGGGCTCTCGTTCATACGGATCGCCGCGCCCCCCGCCTCCGGCGGAGCGGATCTCGAGCACGTCGCCGGGCTGCAGGACCGCAGTGTCGATATTGCCCAGCGGCCGCTCCCGCTCGCTGCCCGGATTGACGACCATGTCCGACAGTCCGGCGGCCTTGCCGCCCAGCACACCCCAGGGACGGAAGAAACTGCGGTCGCGGTTGCGCGCCGTGATCCTGGAGTCTGGGGCAAAGACGCGAAAGGCCATGTCGGTCGCCAGCCCGCCGCGCCAGCGGCCCGCGCCACCACTATCCCTGGCGAGCCCGTATCTCACGAATTCGATTGGGGTCTCGGTCTCGGTGATCTCGATCGGCGTGTTCTTGAGGTAGGCGGCATCCGCGCCAGAGCCGTTGGTGCCGTCGCGATGCGGCATCGCGCCGCCGCCGCCCACGACCGGGTTCACCGCCGCGATGACGGTGCGGCTGGTGCGCTCGTCCGTGGTCATGACGTTGACGATGCAGTTGTTGCCGGCCGGAGCCGCGGGCAGGCGCTCCGGCACGGCTTGCGAGAAGGCGCCGAAGATGACCGACCGCAGCCGGGCGCAGGTGAGCGAGCGCATGCCAACCGCGGCGGGATGCACAGGATTCAGCACCGACCCAGTGGGTGCGATGCAGGTGAACGGCCGGGTGAGGCCTGTGTTGAGCAGGATCTTTGGGTTCAGCGTATAGAGCACATAGTAGACACCCACCAGCAGCATAGTGTGACGCGGATCGCCGCCCGAAGGCACGTTGAGCGAGGAACCGAGTTGCGGATCGGAGCCGGTGAAGTCTAGCACCGCCTCGTCGCCCTTGATCGTCAGCGTCAGCTTCAGCCGGCATGGATTGGCCTCGACCGAATCCTCGTCGGCGTAGTCGGCGAATTCCCAGGTGCCGTCGGGCATGGCGCGCAGCACGTCGCGCGCTTGCGCCTCCGCATGGTCGAGAAGCGCCGAAACACCTTCGATGAAGCCGGCCTTGCCAAACTTCCGCACCATCGCCTGGATCTTGCGCTCGCCGGTGTTGAGCGCCCCGACCAGCGCCTTGATGTCGCCGATGTTGAGGTCGGGCTTGCGCACATTGGTGCTCATGATCCGCAGGATCATCTCGTCGAAGACACCTTCCCGCACCAGCTTCATCGGCGGAAAGCGGATGCCTTCCTGATGGATTTCGGTCAGTGCCCGGCTGAGCGACGCCGGCACCGCCCCACCCATGTCGGTGTTGTGGATATGCCCACCGGTCCAGGCGACAATCTCGCCGTCGACGAAGACCGGCTTCCACAGATGCGTGTCGGGCGCGTGCGTGGCGACGTGGCCGGAATAGGGATCGTTGGTGAAGGCAATGTCGCCGGGCCGGTAGTCGCCGACCATCGCAATGGCGCGGTGATAGGAAAGCCCCGGATACCAGGTGGCGCCAAGCTCCATCGGCACGGCGAAGGTCGCTCCCGACCGATCCATCAGCATCACCGTAAAATCCTGCGTCTCCTTGACGAAGGCGGAGTGCGCGGTGCGATGCAGCGTATGGGCCATGTTCTCGGCGGCCGCGCGGGCATGGTTGGCCAGAACCTGGAGGTTTGTACGGTCAAACATGGCGTCACTCCGCGAAGGTCAGCAGAAGGTTGAGATGGCGGTCTACCCGTGCCTGCGCTCCGGCGGGAATGGCTAAGGTAGTATCTTCCTGAACGACCACGGCAGGCCCGTGGAACATGCTGCCCGGCACGAGGGCCTGGCGGTCGTGGAGGTCGACCGTTTCGACGCGGAGGCCCGTATATACCGGGAGCCGGCGCGCCGGGATGGCCGCAACGTCCACTTCTTCGGTCTCCGGGAGGGAGAGTTTCGGCCCAGCGCCTATAGCGGACAGCCTGATATCCACAAGCTCGACCTCGCCATCCGGGTCATGGAAATCGTAAAGCCTCTGATGGGTAAGATGGAAGGCCTGCTCGATCGGGGCTACGTCGTCGCCCGTCAGCCATTCCGGCGAAAGGACGACCTCGATCTCATAGCTTTGGCCGAAGTAGCGCATGTCGCAGGAGAGAGTGAGTTCCGCCGCCGCGTCGTGGCCCTGCGCCGCAAGCCAGCCGCGGCCCTCATGCGCGAGCGTCTCGAAGGCCTTGCGAATTGTCGGGAGCGTAGCGCCCGACAGCGGGGTGAAGACCGTGCGGATGAAGTCGCCGCGCAGATCCGCCACCAGGCCGCCCAGCGCCGACACCACGCCGGGGCGGCGGGGCGCCATGACGCGCTCCATCCCGAGTTCACGGGCAAGGAAGGCGCCGAGCATGGGGCCGCCGCCGCCGAAGGGCATCAGCGTGAAATCGCGCAAGTCGACGCCGGCGCGCGAGGCGAGTTTCTCGACCTCGACGAACATTTCCGACACCGCGATGTCGAGGATCGCCTGCGCCGTCTGCTCGATCGGGCGGCCGAGCCGGGCGGCAAGGTCGCCAACCGCGCGATGCGCCAGTTGGGTATCGATCCTGAGCTGGCCGTAGGCCATCTCGCTGTGGCCAAGCCATCCGCACACCACCATGGCGTCCGTCACCGTCGCCCGCTCGCCGCCACGGCCATAGCATGCCGGTCCTGGCGTCGAGCCGGCTGACTCCGGCCCGACCCGCAGCACTCCTTGCGCGTCTACACTGGCGATCGAGCCGCCGCCGACGCCGATCGAGCTCACTGACACGGACGGGATATGGAGCGGAAATTCGCCGATCAGTTCACCGGTGCCGAACTGCGGCTCGCCATCGATGATGAGCGCGAAGTCGGCCGAGGTCCCGCCAATGTCGAGGGTAAGGACCTTGTCCTCGCCCGCCTGGCGCGCCAGCCACGAGGCGCCGATGACGCCGGAGGCTGTTCCCGACAAAAGCATGTTCACGCAGGCGCGCTTGCCTTCGGCAGCGTTCATCAGCCCACCGTTCGACTTTGTCAGCATCGGACGGGCCGGCACGCCGCGGTCCTTCAGCCGCTCTTCCAGCGCCGTCAGATAGCCCGAGACGCGCGGATGGACATAGCCATTGAGGATGGCGGTCGAGGTGCGCTCATATTCGCGGATGACAGGCCACACCTCGGCCGAAGAGAAGACGAAGAGGTCTGGCGCGAGACCCGCGATCGTTGCCTTGACGGCGGCCTCCTGCGCGGCATTGCGCCATGAATGGAGGAAGGAGACGATGATCCCCTGCGCCCCATTCGCTTTCGCCGCCGCCACCGCCCTGGCCACCGCCGCCATATCAGGCGCCTGGGATTCGCTCCCATCGGCACGCATGCGAGCCGGGATGCCGAACACCATGTCGCGCGAGATCAGCGGGTCCGGCCGCGAGCAGAACAGCGAATACATGTCCGGCATGCGCAACCGCGCGAGTTCGATCACGTCCTCGAAGCCGGCATTGGTGAACAGCGCCAGCGGCGCGCCCTTGCGCTGGATGATGGTGTTGATGCCGACGGTCGTGCCGTGCACGAAGCGCGTCATACGGTTGGGGTCAAAGCCTTCGCGCTCGGCAAGAAGCCTGAGGCCCGTCATCAGCTCGGCGCCCGGATCCTCCGGCGTCGTCAGCACTTTCAGCGAGGCGACGTGCCCGGAATTGGCTTCGAGCGCGCAGAAATCGATGAATGTGCCACCGATATCGACGCCGACCTTCCAGTCGACTTCGTTCCGCGCCTCGTCCGCCGCGATGGAACCATCCATGATACGTCCCTTCCTGTGTGCCAACCAAAGCTGACACGACAGGATGGCCAGGGTCCAAGACGTATGACGTGGAACGATATAAGTCTTGCTTATGCCCCTGTCTTGTCGTCGCCCAGCACAACGGAACAGGCCGCGCGAATCTGGTCGCGCATCATCTCATCGGCCCGCGAAAGAGCCCGTGTGCGCGAGGTGAGCAGCGCGATCGGGAATTCCGGGCCATTCGCGAGAGGCCGGACGGCAAGCCCGGCAAACTGGTGCCAGGGCAGCAGCGCATCGACGAGGGCGATCCCCAAACCGGCCTGGACGAAGCCAACCGCCGAGATGGAGACATCGATCTCGAGCGACGGCGAAACCGCCACACCTTGTGCGCGCGCGGCATGGGCTAGTTCGTCGGCGGGGCGGGTGTTTCCACGATAGGATATCAATTCCTCTCCGGCGAGATCGGAGAGCGTCAGCTCGGTTTTCCCGGCCAACGCATGCCCGATGGGCAGCAGGCAGGCGAAGCCGACGCTGCCGAGCACCTCCGCCTCGATGTCGGGAGGCAGGCGGTCGTCCAAGGCCACGCCAAGGCTGGCATCGCCGGCGCGCAGCATGTCGACGATGGCGGCGATCGGCGCCATGTGGGAGCGCAGCAAAATATCGGGATGCCGCGCCCGGAAGCTGGTGAAAGCGCGCGGCAAGATCGCCAGGGCCGGCGGCGGCGAGGCCGCGACCCGGACCAGCCCCGTCCGACCCAGACGCAGATCAGTGGTCTTGCGGCGCAAGCCCTCCAACCCCGCCGATAGACGCTCGGCATCGGCGAATATCTCGAGCGCCTCCGGGGTTGGCCTCAGCCGGCCCTTGATGCGCTCGAATAACGTGAAGCCGAGTTCGTCCTCGGTGTGGAGCAGGATCTGGCTGAGTGCGGGTTGGGAGATGTTCAGCATCCGCGCCGCGGCAGTCACGGTACCCGCGCGCATGACGGCGATGAACACTTCGAGCTGACGGGCCCGCATTGCCACTCCATAGGTCAAGCTTATGGCTGTTGTCCAAACCCATCTTTGACGCAACGAAGCGGTGCCGACAAGATCGGCGACTTCAGGATCATTCGCTCCGCGCAGGGAACAACCATGGATGTGATCGTGCTGGGCGGTGGATTGATGGGGACGGCTTCGGCCTATTTCCTCGCCAGGCGCGGTGCGCACGTGACGCTGATCGAGCGCAACAGGGTCGGCACCGGAGCGACCGTCGCTTCCTTCGGCAACATCCGGCGCACGGGGCGTCATCTGTCCCAACTTCCGCTGGCTCATCGCTCGCTTGAGCTGTGGCGAGAGGCCGATCAGATGCTGGGCCGTGACGTGGAATTCCGCGCCACCGGTCATATCCGGCTGATCTTTGATGAAGGTAGTCTTGCCGACATGCGGGCTTATGCCGAGGCGGCGCGACCTTGGGGGCTTGAACTGGAGGAACTCGGACAGCGCGAAACCTCCTCCCGGTTTCCCGGCCTCGGCCCTGACGCGATCGCCGCATCGTTCTCGCCGCATGACGGCAGCGGCAATCCCCGACTGATCGCGCCGGCCTTCGCCGAAGCCGCCCGCAAGCTTGGCGTGGCGATCGTCGAGGATGCTGAAATCGACACGATCAGGCGCTCGGGGTCCGGGTTCGTTGTGGTATGTTCCAAAGGTACATTCGCCGCCGAGTGTCTGCTCAATACCGCCGGGGCCTGGGGCGCGCGCGTCGCCGCGCAGTTCGGCGAAGAGGTTCCGCTCGACGCCTGCGGTCCGCAGATGGGCGTGACCGAGCCGCTGCCGCACCGGATTCTGCCGGTGATCGGCATCTGGACGCGCGACAAGGACCATGGCGCCTATCTGCGTCAGGTCGAGCGGGGCAACATCGTCTTCGGCGGCGCGGCCGAAAGGGTACCGGTCGACCTCGATCCAGGTCATGCGGTCGCCGATCCCACGCGCCTTCCGCTGCAATTGCGCGCGGTCGCGCGACTGCTGCCGGCAATCGCGCAGGTCGCGGTCATCCGCACCTGGTCCGGCTGCGAGGGTTATGTGCGCGACATGCTGCCGGTCATGGGACGCTCGGCGACGACGCCAGGCCTGTTCCATGCCTTCGGCTTCAGCGGACATGGCTTCCAGCTTGGTCCGGGCGTGGGCGACGCCATGGCCGAACTCGTCATGACCGACCGTTGCGAAACACCGCTCGACGATTTCAGGGTTGATCGCTTCGGCCGCGCAGCCTGAAGAGCAATTGTGGACATCCACACAACGATGCACCCTTGGCCGGGAAAGGCGGGATGCCCTCTTGAATATTTTGAGATTGCGCGGGTGTGTCTCGTCATACCCCGCGCCCAAGGTAAGCTAACAGGGTGCGACGCCGAAGACGCAGGCAAAGGGGCCACGTCGTTGCTGGAGTGACCAGCCAGGCCGACAATTCCACTTGCCAAATTATGGTAGAGTGATCATACCAGTATATAAGATGACGATCGCCGACGATCGCCCAGGGTTCAAGGAGCAAGCCAGATGACAACGATTGCGCTTTTTGGTGCGGGCGGGAAAATGGGCTACCGTCTGTCGACCAATTTTCGCGGATCGGACTACACGATCCGCCATGTCGAGATCAGCGAGGCCGGCAAGGAGCGGCTGAAAACCGGTCTGGGCGTCGATGCGGTCGGCGTCGATGAGGCGCTCAATGGTGCTGAGGTCGTGATCCTGGCGGTGCCGGACACACATATCGGCAAGGTCGCCGCCAGCATCGAAAGCAAGCTGGCCCCTGGCACGATGGTGATCGTGCTCGATGCTGCGGCGCCCTTTGCTGGGCATCTGCCCGATCGTCCCGACCTTACCTATTTTGTGACCCATCCCTGCCATCCGCCGATCTTCAACGACGAGACCGAGATGACCGCCAAGAAGGACTTCTTCGGAGGCGTCGCGGCCAAGCAGCATTTCGTCAGCGCGCTGATGCAAGGGCCGGAGGAAGACTACGCCAAGGGCGAGAGGATCGCCCAGATCATCTGGGCACCGGTGATGCGCTCGCACCGCGTCACGGTCGAGCACATGGCCCTGCTCGAGCCAGGCCTTTCGGAAACGGTGTGCGCCTCGCTGCTCGTCGTCATGAAGGAGGCCCTCGACGAGGTCGTGGCGCGCGGCGTTGACCGGCAGGCCGCGCTCGATTTCCTGCTCGGCCACATGAATGTGCTCGGCGCCGTCATCTTCGGCGAGACCAAGGGTGTGTTCTCGGATGCCTGCAACAAGGCCATCGAGTTCGGCAAGCCGGTGCTGATGCGCGACGACTGGAAGCGCGTCTTCGAACCGGAAGAAATCGCTGCCAGCATCCAGCGGATCACGTGAAACGCGCCTTCCCTTCTCCCCTTGCGGGAGACGGACGAAACATCGACCACTCATATACAGATCATCTGAAATAGTGGTTGACTCATCATACCAGTTGGCTAAGCTGGCCGCGAACTCGGATCAAACAAGGTTTGCTGGGAAACCTGGACGAGTGGAGGACGGCGGGGAGCAACGATCCGTTCAGGAGGAGCAGGCACGCGGCTCTTGAACCCGGCGCCATCCGCAGCCTGACCAATTCAATGCATCAGCCTTGCTCGATCAAGGCACGAGCTTTCAAAGGGAGGACTTCATGAAACTTACTCGCAGAATGACGCTTGCGGCTTTCGCCGGCGTGTTGGCACTTGGCACGGCGGCACCGGCCTTCGCGGCCGACCTGATCGCCATCATCACCCCCTCGCACGACAATCCGTTCTTCAAGGCGGAGGCCGTCGGCGCCGAGGCAAAGGCCAAGGAGCTCGGCTACGAAGCGCTGGTGCTGGTGCATGACGACGACGCCAACAAGCAGTCCGAACTCATCGACACGGCGATCGGCCGTGGCGCCAAGGCGATCATCCTCGACAATGCCGGCGCCGACGCCACCGTCGCCGCTGTGCAGAAGGCCAAGGACGCCGGCATCCCCTCCTTCCTGATCGACCGCGAGATCAACGCCACGGGCGTCGCCGTGGCGCAAATCGTCTCCAACAATTACCAGGGCGCCCAGCTCGGCGCGCAGGAGTTCGTCAAGCTGATGGGCGAGAAGGGTAACTTCGTCGAACTGGTCGGCAAGGAATCCGACACCAATGCCGGCATCCGCTCCAAGGGCTATCACGACGTCATCAACGACTATCCAGACCTGAAGATGGTTGCGCAGCAATCGGCCAATTGGAGCCAGACCGAGGCCTATGCCAAGATGGAATCGATCCTGCAGGCCAATCCCGACATCAAGGGCGTGATCTCCGGCAACGACACGATGGCGATGGGTGCCTATGCGGCGCTCGCCGCGGCGAACCGCAAGGACGTCATTGTCGTCGGCTTCGACGGCTCCAACGACGTGCGCGACTCCATCACATCAGGCGGCATCAAGGCCACGGTGCTGCAGCCGGCCTTCGCCCAGGCGCAGATGGCAGTTGAACAGGCCAACGACTTCATCAAGAACAAGAAGTCGCCCGAGAAGGAAAAGCAGTTGATGGACTGCGTGCTTGTCAATGGTGACAACGCCGCCAAACTGGAAACCTTCGCGCTGAAGAACTGAACCTGTGCAACGCAAACAGCGGGGGGCGAACTCAGGGTTCGTCCCTCGCCTTCATTTCACCGGGATGCTTTGACCGCAATGTTGAACAAGCCGATCTGGCCGATTAAGTCGACTTGGCCGATCCTTGCGCTGGCCGCCGGCATCGGCCTCAGCGCCTGCAAGATCCTGCCGACGCCATCGGCGCAAGGCAGTGCAGGCGACGCGTCAGGCTTCAACCCAGACAAGATGGTCGAGGAGATCTGGGCCTCCAAGGTCATCCCGTATCTGCAGCAAAAGGCCGGGCCGTTTGCCGAGGTCCATGCTCTGGCGAAGACCGATCCGGCGGCGGCCGGCGCCAAATACGGCAATCCCAAGAAGCAGGCGAATTCGCCATGGACTTTCGCGGTCCGCGTCGAAGGCAAGATCATCGCCGCCAACACACAGTCGCGCGCGGGCACGATGGATATCGACGTCGACGGCGACGGCAAGGCGGATGCGCGCGTGCAGATCGGGCCGGCGGTGCGCGGCACGGCGCTGCGCGACAGCCTGGATTTCGTCCAGTTCAACGACTTCACCAACCAGATCGACTTTGCCCAGTTCGGCAAGGCGTTCAATGCCTATGCCGACAAGACCGTGCTGTCCAAGCTGCCGCGCGAGGCGCTGGAGGGCCGCACCGCCAAGGTGCTTGGCGCCTACACGATCGAAGGCGGCCAGGATCTGCCATTGGTGACCCCGGCGGAGGCTGAGATCGGGCCTAAGCCATGACCACGGCGCCCAGTGACGACGTCATCCTGAAGCTGGAAGACGTCTCGAAAGTCTATGCCGGCACCGTGGCGGTCAAGCAGGCCAATTTCGAGGTGCGCAAGGGCGCGGTCAATGTGCTCGTCGGCGAAAACGGCGCCGGCAAATCGACGCTGATGAAGATCATCGCCGGGGTCGAGCAGCCGACGGCCGGCCGCATTCTGCTCGACGGCAACGAGGTCTCCTTCTCATCCTCCGGTGACGCGGTGAACCGCGGCATCGGCATGGTGTTCCAGGAGTTGAACCTGTTCGGCAACATGACGGTCGCCGAGAACATTTTCGCCACGCGCGAGATCACCAACCGGTTTCGCAAGATTGACCGCAAGGCGCAGGAGCGGCGGGCTGGCGAATTTCTCGATCGGCTCGAAGCCGGTATCCGGCCGGACATGCTGGTCGAGGATCTGCGTATCGGCCAGCAGCAGCTGGTCGAGATCGCCAAGGCTGTCTCGCTCGACGCGCGCATCCTGATCATGGACGAGCCGACCTCGGCGCTGAGCGCGGCGGAAGTCGAGATCCTGTTCAAGGTGATCGCCGACCTCAAGGCGCACGGCGTGGCGATCGTCTACATCTCGCACCGGTTGGAGGAGCTCATCCGCATCGGCGACTACATCACCGTTTTGCGCGACGGCCGCATCACCGGCCAGGAGGAGATGAGAGACGTCGACACGCAGTGGATCGTGCGGCAGATGATCGGCTCGGACGCCAAGGATTTCGCCAAGGCCGACGGCCATGTTCCCGGCGAGGAGGTGTTCCGCGCCGAAGACATCTGCCTGCCGCGTGTCACCGGCGGACTGGCGGTCGACCACGTCTCGCTGTCGCTGCGCGCCGGCGAGATCCTGGGCATCTACGGACTGATGGGCGCCGGACGCAGTGAGTTGTTCGACTGCATCATGGGCCGCCACGGCCATGCCAGCGGCAAGATCTTCATCGACGGAAAACAGATCAGGGAACGCGACACGACGCGGCGCATACGGCGCGGGCTGGCGCTGATCCCGGAAGACCGCCAACGCGAAGGCCTGGTGTCGATCCTCTCGGTCGCCAGCAATCTGACGCTGGCCAGCCTGTCGCGCTTCGTGCGCCTGTTCCACATAAGAGGCGGCGCCGAGCGGCAGGCTGTCTCGCAGATGGTGCGGGAGCTCTCGATCAAGGTCGCAGACCCGGCACAGGAAGTCTCTTCGCTTTCCGGCGGCAACCAGCAGAAGGTGGTGATCGGCAAGGCGCTGCTCACCGGACCGAAGGTGCTTTTGATGGACGAGCCGAGCCGCGGCATCGATGTCGGCGCCAAGGCCGACGTCTTCCGCACCATGCGCAAGCTGTCGCGCGATGGGCTGGGCATCCTCTTCGCCACTTCCGATCTCGACGAGGTGATGGCGCTGTCCGACCGGATCGCGGTGATGAGCAATGGCAGACTGACCGGCATGTTCGACCGCGCCGAGGCGAGCGAGGCCGCGATCGTCGCCGCATCGGCGTTCGGCCATGGCCCCGCCCCGCACATCTTGCCCCAGAATTTGGAGAGCAACACTGATGACTGACATTCCGGCCAGGGCAGCCCCCTCTTCGGTCTCCAGCGGCTCAGCGCTGCTGACGCTGATGAAGCTCAGGACCTTCATTGCGCTGATCGCCGTGCTGGTGTTCTTCTCCATCGCGGCGCCGAATTTCCTATCGGCCGCCAATCTGATCCTGATGGCCAAGCATGTGGCGCTCAATGCCTTCCTCGCCATGGGCATGACCTTTGTCATCATCACCGGCGGCATCGACCTTTCGGTCGGCTCGATCGTCGGCCTGTGCGGCATGGTGGCCGGCTATCTCGTGCTCAACGGCATCGATCTGCAGATCGGCTACACCATCTACTTCAACGTGGTCGAGATCGCCTTGATCACCTTGGCGGTCGGCATAGCGATCGGCGCCGTCAACGGACTGCTGATCACCAGGCTCAACGTCGCGCCCTTCATCGCCACGCTCGGCGTGCTTTATGTAGCGCGCGGCCTGGCGCTGCTGTCGTCCGACGGCCGCACTTTCCCCAATCTGGTCGGCAAACCGGAACTTGGCACCACCGGCTTCGGCTTCCTCGGCGCCGGCCGGCTCATCGGCCTGCCGGTGTCGATCTGGATCCTGATCGTGGTAGCGCTGGGCGCGGCCTATCTCGCCCGGTACACGCCGCTCGGCCGCCACATCTTCGCCGTCGGCGGCAACGAGCGCGCGGCGCGCATTTCGGGCGTACGCGTCAACATGGTCAAGATGTTCGTCTACATGTTCTCCGGCTTCTGCGCGGCGATCGTCGGCCTGATCATCTCGTCGGAGCTGATGGCCTCGCATCCGGCGACCGGCGAAAGCTTCGAGTTGAACGCCATCGCCGCGGCGGTGCTTGGCGGCACCTCGATGTCGGGCGGCCGCGGCACGATCGGCGGCACCATCGTCGGCGCCTTCGTCATCGGCATCCTGTCGGACGGGCTGGTGATGATGGGCGTAAGCTCCTTCTGGCAGATGGTGATCAAGGGTCTGGTCATCATCGTCGCCGTCGTCGTCGACCAGGCGCAGCGCCGGCTTCAGCAGCGTGTGACCCTGATGCAGATGGCAAAGGCGGGTTGATCATGGCGACTTTGAGTGGAGCGCTGATCGGTTGCGGCTTCTTCGCCGTCAATCAGATGCATGCCTGGCGCGACATCGACGGCGCCTCGATCGTCGCCATCTGCGACCGCGACCCGGAGCGGCTCAGGATCGTCGGAGACCAGTTCGGCGTGGCGAAGCGCTACACCGATGCAGCCGCGCTGTTTTCGGCCGAGACGCTCGACTTCGTCGACATCGCCACCACCGTCGGCAGTCATCGGCCGCTGGTCGAGATGGCGGCCGCCCACCGCGTCCCGGTGATCTGCCAGAAACCGTTCGCGCCGACGCTCGCCGACGCCAAGGCGATGGTCGCGGCCTGCGCCAAGGCCGGTGTGCCGCTGATGGTGCATGAGAACTTCCGCTGGCAGTCACCGATCCAGGCGGTGCGCGCGGTGCTCGACAGCGGTGAGATCGGCACGCCCTTCTTCGGGCGCATCTCCTTCCGCTCCGCCTATGACGTGTTTTCCGGTCAGCCTTATCTGGCGACGGGAAAGCGCTTCATCATCGAGGATCTCGGCATCCACATCCTCGACATTGCGCGTTTTCTCCTCGGCGATGTGTCGAGCCTCACTGCCCGTACCGCGCGCATCAACCCGGCCATCGCCGGCGAGGATGTCGCCACCATGCTGATGGATCACGAGAGCGGCGCCATTTCAGTGGTCGATTGCAGCTATGCCACCCGACTTGCGGCGGAGCCGTTTCCCGAAACGCTGATCGAGATCGACGGAAGCGACGGCACGCTCCGGCTGGCGCAGGGCTACCAGCTCACCGTCACCGGTAAGAGCGGTACGATGGTCAGGAATATTTCGCCGCCGCTGCTGCCCTGGGCCTCGCGGCCATGGCACAACATCCAGGAAAGCGTGCTGGCGATCCAGCGGCACTGGGTCGACTGCCTTGCATCAGGCAAGGAGCCGGCGACCGCGGGCGCCGATAACCTCAAGACATTCGCGCTGGTCGAGGCCGCCTATGCCGGCGCCGCGAGCCGGGAACCGGTGCGCATCGACGACCTGCTGAAATGACCTGGGATCGCTTCCTCCTTTGCGGCACGAGCGCGGCGGAGACCGAACCGGTCCGGTTGACCGCCGGTCCGCTCAACGCCGATTTCGTCAACGGCAATCTGCGCATGATCCGCCACGGCGGCACGGAGGTGCTGCGCGCCATCGCCTATGTCGTGCGCGACCGCGACTGGGGCACCTATGAGCCAGCGCTGACGGACTTGACCATCGACCAGGGTGCCGATGCTTTCTCCGTCAGCTACGCGGCAAGCTGCACCGGGCCTGGCGGAAGCCGGCTCGCCTTCCGCGCCACCATCAAAGGCTCTTCTGATGGGCAGCTGGTCTTCGACGTCAGCGCCCTGCCCGACAGCGACTTCGAGACCAACCGCTGCGGCTTCTGCATCCTGCATCCGATCGCCGGCCTCGCCGGCAGCCCCGTGACGGTCGAGCACACGGATGGCAGCGTTGTGGCGACGAAACTGCCTGACCTGATCGACCCGTGGCAGCCTTTCAAGGATTTGCGCGCCATCACGCATGAAGTGCGGCCCGGCGTCACCGCGCAATGCCGCATGGAAGGCGACGTCTTCGAAATGGAGGACCAGCGCAACTGGTCCGATGCGTCCTACAAGACCTATGTGCGGCCGCTGGCGCTGCCGTGGCCCTATGTGCTGCCGGCCGGCGAGACCAACCGCCAGACGATCAGCCTGCGCATTGCCAGTGACGACAACACACCGGCCACCATCGAGGCATCCGGTCCGATCCGTGTGACGCTCGGCGACCCCGGTCCGGCGCTGCCGGATGTCGGCATGATCATCCACCCCGGCGATGTCGAGACGGCGCTGGCGAACCTCGCCACCCTGTCCGTGCTCGGCCCGCAACAATTGCTGTTTCACTACGATCCGACGCGCGGCCATGGGCTCGATACCTTGCGCTCCTTCGCCCGGGTCGCCGCTGCCTATCCCGCCCTTACAACGCTCGAATGCGTGGTCGCCTGCAGCGGCGATCTCGATGCTGAACTCGCAGAGGTCGCCGACACGGTGCGCCGGGCAAATCTGCGGCTCGACGCCATCGCGGTTTCGCCCTCTGTCGATCGGCAATCGACGCCGCCGGGCAGTGCCTGGCCGCCCTGCCCGCCGCTGGAAGATGTCTACGCCGCAGCGCGCCGCGCCTTCCCGGATATCCGTCTTGGCGGCGGTATGTTCAGCTATTTCACTGAGCTGAACCGCAAGCGCGTTCCGGCCGGGCTGCTCGATTTCGTGACCCATTGCACCTGCCCGATCGTACACGCCGCCGACGATCTCAGCGTCATGCAGTCGCTCGAGGCGTTGCCGTTCATTACCCGCTCAGTGCGGGCGATCTTCGGCGACAAGCCCTACCGGATCGGGCCGTCGACCATTGCCATGCGGCAGAACCCTTATGGCGGCGCCACCAAGGACAATCCGCAGGGACAACGCATCGCCATGGCGAACAGCGATCCGCGCCAGAATGGCCGGTTCGCCGCCGCCTGGACCATCGGCTATGCTGCGCGTGTCGCGCCGGTCGGTCTGGAGATGCTGACGCTGTCCGCCTTCACCGGGCCATTCGGCGTGCTGGCGGCATCCGGGGAACCCGTTGCGGAAAGGTCACCCCGGCCGATCTTCCAGGCCATCAAGGGGCTTTGCGAACTGGCCGGCCTTAAACACGTCGCGGCCAAAACGAGCGACGAGACCCGGGTACTGGCGCTGGCCGGGCGCTCATCCTCGGGCAAGACGGTCGTGTGGCTGACGAACCTGACGGCAAGCGACGTGGCGGTCGACCTTTCGGAGTTTGGCCGCGACCGTATTGTGATGACACCCTACGCGATCGCGCGGATCGGCTGAATCAGATTACTTTTCAGAATTCATCACATAGAGGGCGCGCGAGCGCTCCAGATGCTTGATCATCGCCTTCTCGGCGCCATCGGTATCTTTCTTCTCGATGCGTCCGATGATCTCTTCGTGCTCGGTCAGCGTGAACTGTTCCTTGCCGGTCCAGATCAGCATTTCGGTGTGATACTCCTTCAGCCAGCCCAGCATCGCCTCGCTGACAGCGACATAGATCGGGTTGCCGGAGATCGCAGCGATCTGCGTATGAAACTTCATGTCGGCCGATATAAAAGCTTCGGAGTCGCCGCTGAAGCCGCGCTGTTCGGCAAGGGTTGCGCGCAGCAGCTTAATATTCTCGGCGGTGGCCTTTTCGGCGGCTTCCCTGACCATGCCACGCTCGAAGAAGATGCGCGCGGTCTTGAGATGCTCCAGCGTGTCCTTCGATGACGACAGGATGATCTTGGCCGCGCTATCGACCTGTTTGATGATCGACTTGGCGGTCAGTTGCAGCACCTTGGCGCGCTCGCCATGCGAGATCGCCACGAGGCCCATATTGCTCAGCGCCTGCATCGCCTCGCGGATCGCCGGACGGCCGACCTCGAAACGCTCCATCAATTCACGCTCCGACGGCATATCGTCGCCCGGCATCAATTCGCCGCTGGTGATCAGGCGCTTCAGCCGCAAGAAGACCTCGTCGGAAAGCTTGCGCCGGACAATCGGTTCCGAACGGTTCATCGTCGCGAATCACTCCCTTGACCCGGCCCTATCTAACACTGCCGCCACAATTCGCGGAAATGCCGGCTGTCGACCTCGCAAACCTTCCAGCCGGATATGTCTTGCAATACTTATGTACTCATTATACCAGATTTCGAACACCGGTGAACCTTTTTCGAACGGCTGGGCTTGAGACAGCAGACTATGATCACCCTCACCTATCGCATCGAAACGTCCGAAAGCATCGAGGCCTTGGCAGCCAAGATCGCCAGCGACCAGTCGACTGGCACCTTCGTCGCGCTGCCCGGCGAGACCGAGGAACTGAAGGCCCGGGTGGCGGCGCGCGTCCTGGCGATCCGGCATCTACCCGAAGCCTTGCAGCCCTCCATTCCGGAAGCCGGCAATGGACCGTTTAAACGCGCCGATGTCGACATCGGCTTTCCCTTCGACGCTATCGGCACGGACCTGTCAGCGCTAATGACCATCGCCATCGGCGGCACCTATTCGATCAAAGGCCTGTCGGGCATCCGCATTGTCGACATGAAGCTGCCTGATGACTATCGCGGCGCCCATCCCGGCCCGCAGTTCGGCGTTGCCGGCAGCCGCAAGCTGACCGGCGTTGAGGGACGCCCGATCATCGGCACCATCGTCAAGCCGGCGCTGGGCTTGCGGCCGCATGAGACGGCCGCGATGGTGGGTGAACTGATTGCAGCCGGCGTCGATTTCATCAAGGACGACGAGAAGTTGATGAGCCCGACCTATTCGCCGCTGGCCGAGCGGGTGAAGGCGATCATGCCGCTCATCCTCGATTACGAGCAGAAAACCGGCAAAAAGGTGATGTACGCCTTCGGTATCTCGCATGCCGACCCCGACGTGATGATGCGCAACCACGATCTGGTGGCGAAGGCCGGCGGCAATTGCGCCGTGGTTAACATCAACTCCATCGGCTTCGGCGGCATGGCCTACTTGAGAAAGCGCTCCAGCCTGGTGCTGCACGCCCACCGCAACGGCTGGGACATCCTCACCCGCCATCCGGGGCTCGGCATGGATTTCAAGGTGTGGCAGCAGTTCTGGCGGCTGCTTGGCGTCGACCAGTTCCAGATCAACGGCATCGCCTCGAAATACTGGGAGCCGGACGACTCCTTCATCCGCTCCTTCGAGGCAGTGACGACGCCGATCTTTTCGCCTGACGATTGCGCGCTGCCGGTCGCAGGTTCCGGCCAGTGGGGCGGACAGGCGCCCGAGACCTACCAACGAACCGGCCGCACGGTCGATCTGCTCTATCTCTGCGGCGGCGGCATCGTCAGCCATCCGGACGGGCCAGGCGCCGGCGTGCGCGCCGTCCAGCAAGCCTGGCAAGCGGCAGTCGACGGCATCCCGCTGGCGAAATTCGCCCTGAAGCATCCCGAGCTGGCACGGTCGATCGAAAAGTTCGGCGACGGCAAGGCGGCCTGACGTCATGCAGCACCTCCTGCTCAGCTACTATGGCGACGACCTCACCGGCTCGACCGACGTCATGGAAGCGCTCGAGCTCGGCGGCGTGCCGACCGTGCTGTTCATGCGTCAACCCGACCAGCAGCTGCTAGGGCGGTTTTCGCATTGCCGTGCCATGGGGCTGGCCGGTACGAGCCGCAGCGAGACGCCGCAATGGATGGACGAAAATCTGGCGCCGGCCTTCGAATGGCTAAGCCGGCTGCAAGCGACGGTTTGCCATTACAAGATCTGCTCGACCTTCGATTCCAGCCCGGCGATCGGCAGCATTGGCCGCGCCATCGAGATCGGCCGGCGTGTCTTCAACCAGAAGAGCGTGCCGTTGGTTGTCGGGGCTCCCCAGCTCAAGCGATACACGGCGTTCGGCAACCTCTTCGCGGCATTTCGCGGTAGCTATTTCCGCATCGATCGCCACCCGGTCATGAGCCGGCATCCGGTGACGCCGATGAAGGAGGCTGATCTCCTCATCCACCTCCATCGGCAGACCGATCTCGGTTCCGGCCTTGTCGACCTGACGGCGTTGCAGGCGGATGATCTTTCGCAGACGGTCGACCAGGCTCTTCAGGACAAGGAAATCGTCCTGTTCGACGTCGAAAGCCGCCAGACGCAGGCACGCGTCGGCGAGCAGATCTGGCGGATTTGCGAACAAGGCTATGGTTTCGTCGTCGGATCCTCGGGCGTCGAATATGCGCTGCTCGCCGAATGGGCCGGCAAGGGCATCGCCGCGGGGCACGCGTCCTTCGCGCCACCCGGTCCGGTGGACCGGCTCGCCGTGGTCTCGGGCAGTGTGTCGCCAACCACAGAGAAGCAGATCCGCTTCGCGCTCGCCCATGGGTTCGACGGCATCCAGATCGATGCCATGCAGTTGGTCTCGGACAGCGCCGGCGGGGCGATCGAACGTGCCGTAGCGAGCGGCCTGGCGAGTCTCACGGCAGGGCGCAGCGTCATCCTCTACACCGCCCTTGGTCCCCAGGCCGATCGCAGTGCCGAGATCGACCATATTGAAGGTGCGCGAAACCGGCTCGGCCGGGCGCTGGGCGACATTCTGCGCCAGCTGGTCGTCGAGCAGAAACTCAGGCGCGCGGTCATCGCCGGCGGAGACACCTCCAGCCATGCGCTGGGACAGTTGTCCATCGACGCACTTACCGTGCGCATGCCATTGCCGCAATCACCGGGTTCGCCGCTTTGCCTTGCCCATGGCGGCGGCGAGGTCGACGGCCTCGAGATCGCGCTGAAGGGCGGCCAGGTCGGATCCGATCGCTATTTTAGCGCAATTCGCGACGGCCTCGGAGATTGACGGGATTGCCTAGCGGCAAATAGCGTCACGGCGGCTCGCGGCGTTCCGGGGCAAAAGACGGGAAAGCGCCGTGGTCAGCACCGCGATGTCGAGCGCCGCCGTTGATCACTAGCCCGGCAACACTGGCGGCATCGACCGCACTGTCAGCACTTCACCCCAGAAGCCCGCGACGCCCCCCTGTCGCTACGACGAGCACGCCGCCGCGACGCTGGCAGAACCACCCCTCGAACATCCCGGACGGCCTATCGCCAAACATCATCAGATACGGCTTCCCGACGCCGGATCGAAGAAATGCACGGCCGACTTTCGTACGGAAAGCATGACAGTCTCATCCGGCTTCAAAGTGACGCGTTCGCGCAGCACGCAGACGAGTTCATGGCCCGCCATCTCGACCGAAAGATGCGTCTCGGCGCCCGTCGGCTCGACGACGATCACCTTCACCGCGGCGCCGGTTTCGCTGTCGATATGAATGTCCTCCGGACGCACGCCCAGCACTAGGCGCCGTCCGGAGGCGCCGGGGGGAATGGCTGACAGCGGGATGATTGATCCGTCGTCCAGTTCGAGGCCGGGATGCGGGTCGTCGCGCACCGTTCCTTCGATGAAATTCATCGCCGGCGATCCAAGGAAGCCGGCGACGAACATGTTGACCGGCCGGTCATAGAGTTGGAGCGGGCTTCCAACCTGCTCGATCCTGCCGCCGTTGAGCACCACGATCTTGTCGGCCATCGTCATGGCCTCGATCTGGTCGTGGGTGACATAGACGATGGTCGATTTGAGCCGCTGGTGCAGCGCCTTGATCTCGGTGCGCATCTGCACGCGCAGCTTGGCGTCGAGGTTGGACAGCGGTTCGTCGAACAGGAACACCTTGGGATCGCGCACGATGGCGCGGCCCATGGCGACGCGTTGGCGCTGGCCGCCGGATAACTGGCGCGGATAACGCGCGAGCAGCGGCTGCAGCCCCAGGATCGATGCCGCCGTATCTACCTTTTCCTTGATCTCGGCTTTCCTGGCGCCAGCGAGTTCGAGGGCGAAACCCATATTCTGCGCAACGGTCATCTGCGGATAGAGCGCATAGTTCTGGAACACCATGGCGATGTCCCGTTCCTTTGGCTGGAGATGGTTGACCACCCGCTCGCCGATCGAAATCTCTCCGCCCGAGATCGTTTCGAGCCCGGCGATCATGCGCAGCAGCGTCGATTTTCCACAGCCCGAAGGGCCGACCAGAATGACAAATTCACCGTCCTCGATGTCGACGCTGACCCCATGGATCACGGGGGTCGCACCATAGGACTTCTTCACCTCGACAATCTGGACAGAAGACATCTTGTAACCCCGTTTACTAGCGCCGTGGCCTGACGCGGATGGCTTGGTAGGGCTTGCCGGGTAACTCGACCCCGAAAGCAGCGTCCGCCTTGCCCCCGCGCACGACCGAGCCATGGCGTGTTGGATGCGGAATTGGCGCCGCCACTTTCGTGGCGGGCGTCACGGTCATCTTCCAGGCATCGATCACATCGACGTCGTAGTCGCCATCTTCGAGCGGTAGGCCGGTAGACCAGATGACCGGCTGATGCTCGCCGAGATAGATGTAGCGAAGATCGCCCTCGCTGGCGCCGGAGACCCGGCTCCACGGCCAGGCACTGTTGTGTCCCATCGGCTCCAACCCATTGCTGACGTCCTCTTCGATGAGGTCGCGCAGGAAGCCGATCCGCTTCCACGCCTCGCCGTGAAGCCGGCCGCCCTTGGCCCACCAGATCAGATCCTGGGGGTGCATGTAGGTTTCGCCATGCCCGGCATAGCCGCCGCGCATGACGGTGAGCCAGAAGCGGTGCACCAGTTCTTCGGCACTGATGTTGCCCCATGGGAAGACGATGTTGCCTTCATATTCAGGTTCGTCGTTTACGACCGGCTTGCCGTAGGCGTCGCGCCATTCGGGCGTGCGTTTCACATCCCAGTTCTGGATGCAGACATGGCTGACCCACGGTTTGCGGTGGTCGAAATTCATCGACTGCTCGGCATTGTGGATCGATTTCAGATGTTGGTAGGGGTCGTTTTCCTCGAGGATATGGAAGTAGCGGTCCCACTGCGCCATCGGCTTGGTGTCAAGCAGGAAGTCGTACTCGTTGGCCAGCGACCACCAGACGTTGCGGTACGCGGCAAGCCGTGCTGCGAGGTAGGCGACATAACGGAAATCCTGGGCCGCGCTCATGTTGGCGTAGCCCCAACGGTCATAGGGATGGAAGATGATGATGTCGGCCTCGATGCCGAGATCGCGCAACGCGCCGACCTGCGCCTCGAAATGGCGGAATGCCAAAGGGTTCGGCCGGTCGAAATCTTCCTTGCCGTCCGGCCCGGCCTCGAAGATCGCGTGCAGCGCCGCATTGACGTTGAAGGGATAGTCTTTCGGGAAGACACCCATGCGCAGCTTGTTGAAGCGCGCATTCTTCAAGGTCGCCAGCGTCTCGGCCTGCATGTCGAGCGGCTGGTGCGTCCAGGCATAGCAAGTGGTGCCGAACGGGAAGTAGGGCGTGCCGTCGGCATAGGCGAAATGGAATTTGTTGCGCACGCGCACCGGACCGTGGTTGCCCGCGGACGGTGCGGTTGCCTCGAAGGCGCCGCTCTTGCCCGCCAGCGACGGGATGTTGGAGTGCGTGACATAGCTCCAGCTGCCTTCATTGTCCGGCATGAAACGGATGCGGTAGGTGCCGTCGCCATCGTAAAAGCCTGGAACCGCGATGCTGCGGTTCGCTTGCGAAAAGCTAGCGGACAACTCGATCTCGACGAAGGGGTTGCTATCCGCGGGGCCCTTCAGTGCGATCTCGAATATGTCCCATTTCTCGACTGTCGTGCCGTCGGCCATGCGTGGTTCCTTGCGTTGCTATTCCTTGACCGCGCCTGAGGTCAGCCCCGAGACGAAGTAGCGCTGGAAGATGAGGTAGACGATCGCCGCCGGCAGCACCGTCATCACGATCGCCGCGTTGAGCTGGCCGTAGTCGCGGGCGAACTGGCTCTGGAACGACATCAGGCCGAGCGGCAACGTCCAGCGATCCGGATCCTGCAGGATGACCAGCGCCATGGCGAACTCGTTCCAGGTGGCGACGAAGTCGAGGATCAGCAGCGCCGCAAGCACCGGCAGCGACACCGGCAGGAAGATACGCCGGAATACGGTGAAATGCGACGCACCGTCGATAAGCGCCGCCTCGCTGAGCTCCTTGGGCACCTCCTTGAAGAAGCCATGCAGGATGAAGACCTGATAAGGGACGCCGAAGGCGAGATAAGGCAGGATGATGCCGACATAGGTGTTGATCAGCCCGAAGCTGTTCACCTGCTTGAAGATCGGCGCCAGCATCACCTGGAACGGGATCATCGTGCCAAACACGATGGCAAGGAAGACCACCTTGTGTCCCCAGACCTGGATGCGGCTCAGCGAATAGGCGGCCATGGCCGATATCATCAGCCCGAGCGGCACCTTGATGACGGTGATGATGGTGCTGTTGACGACCGTTGTGCCGAAATCGCCGCGCCGCCAGGCATTGGTGAAATTCTCCCAGGCGAGGCTGGTGGGCGGAGAGAATGCGCCGGTCCCCATCACCGTGGCGTTCGATTTCAGCGACGTGAAGATGATGAAGATGAACGGAGCGATCCAGACCACGGCGACGATGATCAGCGCGATCCACAATGCCACCAGCAGCGGATCCACCCGCTCCGCGCCGGCCTGGCGAAAGGGGCTGGCCACGCCGCTCATTGATAGGCCTCCTGCCGCTTGAGCGTCCAGCGCAGATAGGGGATGACGATGGCAACGGTGATGAGCAAGAGTACGACGGAGATGGCGCTGCCACGGCCGAAGTCACCGAGTTGCATGGCTTGCGTATAGGCCCACATGGCGAGCATCTGCGTCGATTGCGCCGGTCCGCCGCCGGTCATCCCGTAGACGATGTCGAAGGCTTTCAGCGAGTTGATCAGCGACAGGATCAGGACGATGGTTATGGTGGGCCTCAGCGCCGGCAGTGTCACATAGCGGAACAGCTGGAAGCGTCCTGCGCCATCGATGCGGGCGGCTTCGACCAGCGTCTGCGAGACGCCTTGCAGCCCGGCCAGGAACAACACCATCGAGAAGCCCGCGACCTCCCAGACATAGCCTATGAAGACCGAATAGAGCGCGACGTTGCGGTCGCCCAGCCAATCCTGGATCAGGTTGGGCCATCCGGCCGCGGAGAGCAAACTGTTGAACAACCCGAAGAAAGGGTCGAACATCCAGCGCCACATGGTTGCCACGGCGATCGGCGCTATGATCACGGGCATGTAGAACAGGGCGCGTAGCGGCGAGCGGCCAGGGATGTTCTGGTTCAGGCCAAGCGCCAGCCCAAAGCCGATCAGCGGCGGGAAGATGACCGACAGGAAAGTCCAGATCAGCGTGTTCTTGAAGGCGACCCAGAACACCGGATCGTCGTGCAGCACGTAGCGGTAGTTGTCGAGCCCCACCCAATGCTTGTCCGCGTTCAGTCCATTCCATTTCATGAAGCTGAGCTGGATGACGTCGATCATCGGATAGAAGGCAAAGACTGCGTAGGCCAGCACCGCGGGCGCCAACAGCATCAATCCCTGCAGGGTCGGATCCTGCAGTTTTCGGCGAAGCTGGCCTGACCGGGCAGGCATTCGCGCATGGCGATCGGCGGCGGAAATGTTCACGGCCATGTATCGTCCCAGGAGCGGTGCAAGAGAATCGGCTGGCCGGCCCCGGCCTGCGGCTTGTCGGGGCCGGCCATCGCGAGGTTCAATATCAGCTGCGGTTGCCGATGAATTTCTGCAGCTCGGCGGCTGCCGCCTTGGGATCGAGAGTGTCGCTAGCAACCTCGTTGATCACCCGGAAATATTCGGTGGTGACGTCGAGCGGGAAGGCCTGGTCGCCATTGACGAACGTCGACGGGAACTTGCCGAAGATCTCGATCCATTTCTGGTCGAGCGGTTCGGCGCTCGTGTACTTGACGTTCTTGTTGACCGAGATCGAACCGAAATCGCCAAGGTGCTTTTGCTGCACGTCGGTGGATTCGAGATAGTTCAGGAACTTGGCGGCGATGTCGGGAACTTTGCTCTTGGTCGAAATGTAGTTGTACTCGGCGAAGCCGTAGAGGCGGTCAGTACCGGTCGGGAATGGGAACAGACCAAAATCCGCAGTGCGGTTTTCGCCCTTAAGCTGACCCACCAGCCAGTCGCCTTCAAGCATCATGGCGGCTCGACCGCCGAGGAAGAGATTGAACGACTGCGCCTGATCGATCCCCATGAACGGCTTCAGCGTGTAATTCGATGTCCATTTGTGGAACTCCTCGAAGGAGGCCGTGGCGCAGGCCTCGTCTGCCCAGCTCACCTGCATCCCCATCAGACGGTCATGCTTCTCGACCCCGCATTTGGTTTCCAGGATCATGTCCATGAGACGCATGACGTGCCAGTTGACGGTTCCGCCAAAGGTGATTGCCGGGATGCCGGCGGCTTTCAGCTTCTCGGCGTCCGCGACAAGTTCATCATAGGTCGCGGGGGCCGTGGTGATGCCGGCCTTCTCGAACAACGCCTTGTTGTAATAGAGCGCCTCTCCGTGGAATGTGTAGGGCACGCCGTGCCTGCCACCCTCATACTGCTTGGAGAAGGAAAGCGCCGGTGAGAGCAGTTCATCGTCCCATTTGTATTCGGCGTAGAATTTGTCGAGCGGCAGGCTGAGTCCCGCCTTGACGAATTCGCCGCCAAGGCCAAGGCCGCCCCACATGAAATAGATGTCCGGTCCCTGGTCGGAACCTGAGGCGACCCGCAGCGCCGACTTGTGTTCATCGGTGCCGCGGCCTTCCACCTTGATGGTGACACCAGGATTGGCAGCCTCGAATTCCTTGACGATGTCAGCCCATGCCTTGTTGGCGGAATCATTGGCGAAGGTCAGGGTCCAGACCTTGACCTCTTGCGCGGACGCCGCGCTGGCGACCACCATGGCGATGGCGCCAAAAAGCGCTACGCGCCGAAGTTTCCTCGATGTCTGCATAGTCTCCTCCCTTGACCGTGTACCCGCATCCGCCGAGCCCTGACCAACCTTAGCGGCAACCATCATCATGTCAACTGGTATGATGAGATGAAGAGCAGAGTTGTTTGGCCAGGGCTTTCCCCGAACCGGCGGACCGGCGCATGCTGGTCGTACCTTTCCTTCGCCGACTGCGTGCGCCTCGTCGCTGCATTTCTCACCGCGCCGCGCGGCCACACGATCTCCTTCGGCATCTCGGTTGCCCTCAGCCATCGCGGAGCTTTCTTTTGCAATTCGCCAAGCGGATTCGACATCCCGCCTTGCTGCGGCTTCCGCTTCCTTGGGATTACGTGACCGGATGGCTTGGCCTGTCGAAACACGGATCATGATTTCCGTCCTTCTCCCGCAGGCTTTCAGGTCGGCGCTGCCGGCGATCGGCGGTCAGAACATCCTGCTGTTGAAGGGAACTGCCCTGGCCTCGACGATCACAGTCTTCGAACTTATGGGGGCGGCCAACCTCGTTCGCGCAGACCTTTCGGGTTTACGAGCCTCTGTTCGCCGCGGCTCTTGGATATTTCTTGCTAGCGGCATTGATCACGGTTGGTTTCGGTTTTTTCGAGAGACGACTTGTTCGACGGTATCGAGTGGCACCGGTTCGGATCACCTGTTTATTCCACACAGGGCTCACTGAATCCGTCATTCGCTTCGGCCAGCCATGGCAGCGAAGCCGGAACTGGTGGTTCGATGGGTGGGGGAAAGGCGGTAGCGCTCTCCCGCCATCATCCCCCACGAGCAGAGAGCCATCCCTATTTGCAGGTCGCAGCCGCCGATAAGCGCCCGAACCGAACGCCGGCCTTCATTGCACCAGGAAAGTCCGCCCACCCACAAGGCAGGCTACATTCCACGGCCTTGCAGGAAACCCTTCAGCAAAACCAATAACTTGTCGGAGATGCCGATGGTACCGTTGGCTGGGATCGAACCAGCGACCTCCGGATCCACAATCCGGCGCTCTAACCAGCTGAGCTACAACGGCACATTTGCCTGAGCAGAATCTCTTCGGGAACTCGTCCTAAGCGATCCGCTCTGTCGTTCGGCGATGCGTCCATACGGGCTTATGGATTTTAATTCAAGGCTTTTGCGAAGCAAAGACCACTTCCCCACATGTGCCGCAACGGCGGCGGTTTCGCAGGGCAAAGAAAAAGGCCGGCGGGAGGAGGTGCCGGCCTTTTCCTGTTACGAGCCAGCGGGAGGAGGAGCTGGCTGGTCACCCCGGGGAGCAGAGGGAGGAGGTTCCACTCGCCGGGTATTTCTTGATGGCTACCATCATACGCCTGATCGTTTTTAAGAAAATGCGACCTTTTGTTGCATCCTCAGATCATGCGCAAATATTAGGCAGCCTTGATGTCCTTGATCGCCTTCTCGAAGGCGGTCTTGATCGGCTTGGAGACGTCTTCCGCCGCCTTGGAGGCAACAGCCTGGAAGTCCTTGGCCTGCTCGACCGTCAACTCGACGCGCTTGCGCAGGAAGGCGGTCTGCAGCTCGACGACTTCCGACAGCGACTTGGCGCCGATCAGGGCTTCGAGATGCGAGAAGCCGGCTTCGGCGTTGGCGCGCAGCGCCGCGATGGTCTTGAGCGACAGGTCGCTGGAAACAGTCTTGGCGGTCTCGTAGGTCGACTCCAGAGCCTTCTGGGTCTCCTCGGCGCCGGTCTTGAGCTTGGCATAGGCCTCTTTCGACTGCTCAACGCCCTTTTCGGCGAAGGCGCGGATCTGGTCGGTGGCCTTGGAAGCGTCGAAGCTCGGGAATTCAACGTTTTCGATCGTCTCGGCAGTTTTGGTCCTGGACATTTTCCATCCTTTTCAGCGGCAGCGGCTTTGACGGAAAGCCGTCTCGTTCAGTTATGATGGCAATATAAAGGCAAATTTTGTGCATTGCAATATCTTTGTTGCAGTGCACCATAAATTTCTTTCCGGCCGTTAACCAAAAGCCCAGAAACCAGCCTTTGCACGTTCTGGCTTGTGGACCTTCGCGGCTGCGGCTTTTATTAACAAAGCGTTAACTGCAAATTTCGCCGCTCCGTGAGGGTTCGCCAAGCGCATGCCGTCCGAATATTCCTTCCTCGACGTGGCCGTGCTCGACGCGGTGCGCCAGCGTTTTGCCGCCGGCGACGCGATCGCGATCCTGTCGGTGGATCTGGAGCAGGTAATCTGGGCCAATGGGCCGGGCGCCGCCGTGTTCGGCTATCCCGACATCGAGGCGATCATCGGGGCCTCGGCACAGCTGCCGCTGATCGCCCGCCGCCAGATCATGGCGACCAGCGGCTTTCCCGAGATCGGCAGCGATCGCGGCATCACCGTCAGGTTGGCGACCGGCATGACCAGCAGGACCGTCGGCTTCCAGGCAAGTGCCGTGACGCTGCCCGACGGCGAGAAGGCGATCATGCTGGCGGTGCCGGCGGCGCAGACAGGCTCGCGCGGAGCCGCCGAAATCGCCAGCCGGGCGATCAGCGGCTTCACCGAAGACGGCCATTTCATCGCCTTCATCGACGCCGGGGGCAATGTCGAGGCCGCGTCGGACGGCTTTTCGAAGCTCGGCATTCAGCCCGCGACGCTGGCCGCCCTGGTCGCCGATGTGGCCGCCGAGGGCGAACGCATCGTCAAGCGCCTCGTTCCGGGCGGCAACACCTCCTACCCCGCCGGGCTCGCGCGGCTGACGCCGGAGCGGCATCTCCTGGTTGTGATCGATGAGGATCAGCTCGAGGACAATGCGTCTATCTCAGAGGCTTCGGCAGAAGCCGCCCATAAGGTAACGGAAAGCACCGCCGCACAACCCGATCCTCATCAGGACAATCAACCGACGGCGGATGTTTCGCAGGCGGAGGCCGTCGAACGGTCAACTGGCACTGCCGAGATCGAGCCCGAGCCCGCCCCTTCCAAGCCGGTCGCTGAAGATCGGCCGGAACGGGCAACGCAAGAGATTTCGGAGCCGACCGGGCCAACACCGGTTGCCGCCGACAACGATCAGCCGACAGCGGGCGGCACGCCGCCACAGCACGATCACTGGTACTTCAATGTCGGCGAGGATGACGCGCGACCCGCACCTGCCGCGCCAGAAGCGAATAATGCGGTCCAAGCGACCGGCGCCGAGGCTCCCGTGGACAGCGCGAAGGAGAGCAAGCCCGCCTCCCCGGCAGCCCAGACCATGCCCCCAGTTCGGACAATAGACCGCTCGGCAGCGCCGCTGCGCTTCGTCTGGCGCACCGACGCCGAAGGCAAGTTCAGCGCACTGTCGCCGGAATTCGCCGACATTGTCGGCAAGCCGGCGGCCGACGTGATTGGCCGGCGCTTCAGGGATGTCGCAGCGGCCTTCGGCCTTGACGCATCCGGCGAGATCGCCGGCCTGCTGGAGCGGCGCGATACATGGTCCGGCCGCTCCGTGCTGTGGCCTGTCGTCGGCACCGACCTGAAGATCCCCGTCGACCTGGCGGCTTTGCCTGTCTATGGCCGCAGCCGCGCCTTCGAAGGTTTTCGCGGCTTCGGCGTTGCCCGGACCGGCGATGCGATCGTCGATCCGGAAGCCATCGGCATGGCCCTGGTGCCCAATGGCGAGCAGCCGGCTACGCCGGAACCGGAAGCCGTCGAACCTCCCGCTGAAGAGCCGAAGGCGGACGAGTCGAAGGCCGAGGAACCAGATGCAGCGGACCCGTTCAAGGGCGAGGTGCCCGCGCTGACCATCGTGCCGAAACAGGAACGGCGCTTTGCCGACAAGGTCATCCGCCTGGCCGAACACCGGCAGCCGGCCAACGACAAGGGGCTGTCGACGCTGGAACGCAGCGCCTTCCGTGAGATCGGCGAGCGGCTGAAGAAGGACAGTGCGCCGGCCGAGCCGCCGGAAGCCGACAAGCCCGGCATCGAAAGCCCGCCGAAACCGGAGCCCGGCACACCGGCTGAGCCAGCGGCTGAAACAGCCGTGGAGGCCCCGGCCGCCAAGACGGAAACTCCGATCGAGGCGGTCTCCGATGTTGCGTCGACGCCAGACGCCGCCCCGGATCAGGCGCCGGCCGAGACCGGCGAAATCCCGGTGGCGGAACCGGAGAGCGACGCGGTACCGGCCGAGCCATTCGAGACCGACGCCGAGGACGAGGCGGATCTCGCACGGCTCGACGGCGCTCATCCCGACGACGTGGTTCGCCAGGAGGATAGTGACACGCCGGCCGGCGCGACAGGCTCGCTGCTCAGCTATGCCGAGGCGAGCCCCGTCGCGGACAATGACGAGCCCACGGCCTCTGAACCGGTCCCCACAGAATCGGAAAGTGCCGAGCCCGCCGCAATCGACGATGAACCGGCAGTTGCAGAGGCCGGACATGTCGGGACCGACGACGATGACAGCATGACGTCAGCCGATTTTCGCGATGCCGAGGACAGTGAGGACTGGGTCGACGGCGCGAAAACCGCTGCCGCCGATGAGCAGGCCGCAACATTCGGCGGCGAAACCGCCAAAGCGGCCAACGCCGTCGGGAGCCCGGCCGAACGGCCGCGCCTGAAAGTGCCGCCGCTCAAGACCGAAGGGATCGTGCCGTCGGCCTTTTCCGTCGGTGACGAAAGCAAGACTCCAGACACTTCGCTGCTCGGCAAGCTGCCGGTGCCGCTGCTCATCCATTCGGGCGATCAGTTGCATTATGCCAACGAGGAGTTCCTCGACCTGACCGGTTACGACACGCTCGATGACCTCGAGGATGCCGGTGGCCTCGGTGCGCTGTTTGCCGATCCCTATGCCGATGACGGCACCTCCGACGGCAGCGACCGGGCACTGCGGCTGAAAACGCGCGATGGCCAGGAATTCCCGATCGACGCCATCCTGCGCTCCGTTCCCTGGCGCGACGGCAAGGCGCTGATGCTGGTCGTGCGCCGTTCCGGTGATGATGACGCGCCCGCAGCCCTGCACTTGGTCGGCGAAGAGCCGACGCAACCCGACATTTCCGAGCTCAAGGCCCGCATCGCCGAGATGCGCACCATCATCGACACCGCCACCGACGGCGTCGTGCTGATCGGCAGCGACGGCACCATCCGCTCGATCAGCCGCCCGGCCGAAGCGCTGTTCGGTTTCGACAGCGACGAGGTGACCGGCAAGCCCTTCGCCTCGCTGTTTGCCATCGAAAGCCAGCGCGCGGCGCGCGACTATCTCGCCGGGCTTTCCGAACCCGGCGTGGCGAGCGTCATGAATGACGGCCGCGAGGTGATCGGGCGCGAGGCGCAGGGGCGCTTCATCCCGCTGTTCATGACCATCGGCCGGCTGCCCAATGACAGCGGCTTTTGTGCCGTCGTGCGCGACATCACGCAGTGGAAGCGAGCCGAGGAAGACCTCACCCAGGCGCGCGCGGTGGCCGAACGGGCGTCCTCGCAGAAGACCGATTTCCTTGCCCGCATCAGCCACGAGATCCGCACGCCGCTCAATGCCATCATCGGCTTTTCCGAATTGATGGTCGACGAGAAGTTCGGGCCGGTCGCCAATGACCGCTACCGCGACTATCTGCGCGACATCAATCGCTCGGGCAACCATGTGCTCGACCTGGTCAACGACCTGCTCGACATCTCGAAGATCGAGGCCGGCCAGCAGGAAATGGCCTATGAGGCGGTCTCGCTCAACGACACGCTGGCCGAGACCGTGGCGATGATGCAGCCGCAGGCCAACCGCGAACGCGTCATCATCCGCTCCAGCTTCGCCTCGCGGCTGCCGGAGGTGGTGGCCGACCTGCGCAGCGTGCGCCAGATCGCGCTCAACATCCTGTCCAACGCCATCCGCTACACCCAGGCCGGCGGCCAGGTGATCGTCTCGACCGCCTATGAGACTTCAGGCGACGTCGTCATGCGGGTGCGCGACACCGGCATCGGCATGAGCCAGGCCGAGATCGAACAGGCGCTCAAGCCGTTCAAGCAGATCAACGCGCTGAAGCGCGGCCGCGGCGACGGCACCGGCCTTGGCCTGCCGTTGACCAAGGCGATGGTGGAAGCAAACCGCGCCCGCTTCACCATCAATTCGACGCCCGGCGAAGGCACGCTGGTGGAAGTGGCTTTCCCCTCGACCCGGGTGCTGGCGGAGTAGAGCAATTCCAAGAAAAGTGTGAGCGGTTTTCCTGGGAGAAGCGCGTAGCGCTTTTCCCTTGGGAATTGCGTCAAAACAATGAGTTAGAGCGGTTCGCCGTTTCCGTGAAATGGCGAACCGCTCTAACAAGCCCAAAAGAAAAGGCGCCCTGGAGGACGCCTTAAGAGATGGGATTGCTGTCACAACGGGGGCTTGAGCGAATTCAGATCCTCCGGGGGCTGAGGAACGGGATTTCTCCCTCAAGTTACATGCGACTATCGGGGCCGGGCCTTAACAAGTCCTTACCGGCTCGCCGAAAAATTTACGAATGTGTACCACTCGTGAAATCTAGGTAAATTCCCGCGACATGTTTCGTTAACCATGCCGGTCGGGATCATTCGGCAAGCTGCGGCAGGTTCCTGAACTGCTCCAGCGCTTCCGGGTTGGCGAGCGCTTCCTTGTTCTTGATGGCGCGACCATGCACGACGTCGCGCACGGCGAGTTCGGTGATCTTGCCCGACTTGGTGCGCGGAATGTCGGTGACGGCGACGATCCTGGCCGGTACGTGACGCGGGCTCGCCCCGCTGCGGATCTTGGCGCGGATGCGTTTCTCCAGATCCTCGTCCAGTTCGGCGCCCGCGGCCAGCCGCACGAACAGCACGACACGCACGTCATTGTCGAAATCCTGGCCGATGCACAGCGCTTCGAGGATTTCCGGCATCTGTTCGACCTGGTTGTAGATCTCCGCCGTGCCGATGCGCACCCCGCCCGGATTGAGCGTGGCATCCGAGCGGCCATGGATGATCATGCCGCCATGCGCCGTCCATTCAGCGAAATCGCCATGGCACCAGACATTGTCGAAACGCTCGAAATAGGCAGCCTGGTATTTCTTGCCGTCGGGGTCGTTCCAGAAGCCGATCGGCATCGACGGAAACGCCTTGGTGCAGACCAGTTCGCCCTTCTCCTGCCGGATCGGCTTGCCGTCGTCGTCCCAGACATCGACGGCCAGGCCAAGGCCAGGTCCCTGGATCTCGCCGGTCCAGACAGCTTGCGTCGGCACGCCGAGCACGAAGCAGGAGACGATGTCGGTGCCCCCGGAAACCGAGGCGAGATGCACGTCCTTCTTGATGCCGTCATAGACGAAGCGGAAATCCTCGGGCGACAGCGGCGAACCGGTGGAGGAGATCGCCCGCACTGTCGACAGGTCATGGCTGCGGATCGGCTTGAGGCCGGCCTTGCGCACGGAATCGATGAACTTGGCCGAGGTTCCGAAGAAGGTCATCTTCTCGGCATCGGCGAAGTCGAACAGCACATTGCCGTCGGGGTAGAAGGGCGAGCCGTCATAGAGCAGCAGCGTCGCCCCGGAAGCCAGGCCCGACACCAGCCAGTTCCACATCATCCAGCCGCAAGTGGTGAAGTAGAAGAAGCGGTCGCCGTCGACAAGACCGGCATGCAGCCGATGTTCCTTGACATGCTGGATCAGCGTCCCGCCGGCCGAATGGACGATGCATTTGGGGATGCCGGTGGTTCCTGATGAAAACAGGATGTAGAGTGGATGCGAAAACGGCAGAGGCTCGAAGCTGACTGGCTTGGCGGCGAAGGGCGACAGTGCCTCTTCCATCGCCACCGCCTTGTCGATGGTTGCCGCCACATCGGCCGAAGTGCCGAGATAATCGACAAGCAGCACCTTGCGGACACTGCCGAGCTTGGCCGCGACCGCGGCGACCTTGTCGGCGACCTCGATCGCCTTGCCATTGTACCAATAGCCGTCGGGCGCGATGAAGATGACGGGCTCGATCTGGCCGAACCGGTCGAGCACGCCTTGCTCGCCGAAATCGGGAGAGCAGGACGACCACACCGCGCCGATCGAGGCCGCGGCCAGCATGGCGGCGACGGTCTCGGGCATGTTGGGCATCATCGCCGCGATGCGGTCGCCCTTCTTGACCTTGAGCGACAGGAAAAGCTGCTGCAGGCGCGAGACCAGGCCATGCAGCTGGTTCCAGGACAGCCGTCGCTCCACCTTGTCCTCGCCGCGAAAGACGATCGCCTCGCCCGCGCCGGCTTTCTTCAACAGGTTCTCGGCGAAATTCAACGTCGCGTCGGGAAAGAAGGAGGCACCGGGCATCCTGTCGCCATCGGCCAGCAGGCGCTCGCCCTTTTCACCGACAATGCCGGAAAAGTCCCAGACCAGGTTCCAGAACCCTTCGCGATCCTCGACCGACCAGCGGTGAAGGTCGCCGTAGGAAGCGAATGTGGCGCCGGCTTCCGCCTCCGCCGCCTTCAGGAAAGCAGTTAATGGCGAAGCGTCGATCCGGTCTTGCGTCGGGGTCCAGAGCGGTACTTCGGCAGCCATGATCGATCCTCCCACGGTCGTCATCGCTTATGCATATTGCAGCGCAGCAGAGCAAGATTTTGTTGGGCCGAAGCGCTCAGGTGTGCGCAAATGCCATCGCCGGGCCATAAAGACTTGAAATGCCTCAGTCCTAAGTCGTAGTGACGACTGGGGTTTTACGTCAGGCGATTAATCGGAACGGAAGCAGGGCGAGATGCCATCATCCTTGATCCGCCGCGGAGTATGGGCGATCGGCGCTGCCGTGATCGTCATCGCTCTGGTGGTCGCTGCCCTGCCGCTGATCGCCTCGACGCGCATCGTGCGCGATCGCATCGCCTGGGAAATGAGCGCCTGGAGCGGCTTCCGGGTCGCCATCGAAGGCTCGCCGCGCATCGAGGTCTGGCCGAAATTCCGGGCGATCCTGACCGATGTCACGCTTTCGAAATGGACGGACGCCGACGCGCCGCCGGTCGTCGAAGCCGAACGCGTCGAAATCGATCTATCGGCGATGGCGGCGTTGCAGGGCGATGTGGTGTTTTCCACGGCGCGGCTGGTGCGGCCGACGATCCGGGTCCAGCGGACCGCGGACGGCCTGTTCCTGCCCACCGCGCCGACCGGTGGGCGTATCGCGCGCTCCATCGACACGGCACGCGGCGTGGTCAGTGCCGATCCTGCCAAGCCCAACCTCGACAAGCTGCCGACAGACGCCTTCGGCACGGTTGAATTCAGGGACGGCCGCATGGTGGCTTCCGTCAACGGCAAGGACGTGGAGATCCTGAGCAGCCTCAGCGGTCAGGCGACCTGGGCGGCGATGAACAGCAATGCGACGCTGTCGGCAACCGGGATCTGGCGCGGCGAAAGCGTCGCCCTCGACGCCGCCTCACAGAAGCCGCTTGTGCTGTTTGCCGGCGGTGTGGCGCCGCTCACCCTGTCTTTCAAGGCAGCTCCCGCCACCTTCTCATTCGACGGCACGGCCAGCATGGCCGACAACGCCTATTTCGACGGCCAGGTGAAGTTCGCGGCCCCCTCGCTGCGCCGCATGCTGGAATGGTCGCAGGCCGGCATCGCGCCGAGTGCCGCGATCGGCTCGGTCAGCATTTCGAGCAAGGTCACGGCGTCAGCCGGACGCGTCAAGTTCGAGAACACCGCGCTGACGCTGGACAACAATCCGGGCATGGGCGCGCTCGACCTGTCGCTTGGCGACGCCCAACCCGTGATCTCGGGCACGCTCGCCTTCGACACGCTCGACCTCAGATCGTTTCTGTCCGCCTTTACCCCGCTCGGACCGGCGAGCGGGACCGGCCCAGGTGACGTGGAGGCAAGTTTCGCCGACCGGGTCAATCTGGATCTGAGGCTGTCGGCGGCGCACGCCACGGCCGGCACGATCCAGCTTGCCGATGTCGCCGCCACCGCCCAGGTCAAGGACGGTCTTTCCGTCTTCGATATCTCCGACGCCTCGGCCTTTGGCGGCAACATCCAGACCAGTCTTCGTTTCGACCGCAAGCCCGAGGGCACACAGGTAGAGATCCGGCTGCTTGCGTCCGATGTCGATGGCGGCGCGTTCGGCACGGCGGCCGGCATGACCCGGCTGGTGCCGGTCGGCACAGGCACCGTTTCTGTCATCCTCAAGGGACCGGGCAGGACCTGGGATTCGATCTTTGAAAACGCCGACGGCTCGGTCTCGGCGACCTTCGGTCCCGGCGCACTCAGCAAGTTCAACCTGCCGGCCTTTCTCAAGCATACCGAACAGGGCGGCTTCTTCGCGCTCGACGACGTCTCGGACGGCACGCTGCCGATCGACGGCGCCGAAGTGAAAGCGACCATTTCGCGCGGCGTGGCGAGGCTGGACAAGGCCGAGGCCAATTCGGCGAAATACAAGATCTGGCTTTCCGGCATCGCCTCCTATGCGGGGCGCGGGCTGGCGCTGTCCGGCGGCGTTATCCAGCCGGACCAGGCGGCGGCGCAGAAGACCGGCCAGCAAGGCCCCAACCAGTCGTCCTTCTTCGTCGGCGGAACCTGGAGCACGCCGTTCATTTCGCCGATAAGCCGTGGCGTTTCGGGCGAATAGAAGCGCGCTTACGTTTCGCTGGGCATCAAACCGGCTTCACCCTCGGGTCAGGCCCGAGGGCATGCTTTTCGGGATCATGCTTCCGTTCAGTTGAGCATGATCTTGCCCGAAAACCGGCTTCCTCGGGTTAGGCCCGAGGGCGTGCTTTTCGGGATCATGCTCAGCCGCGTTGCGCCGCCTGTTCGTCGAGCTGGCGCTGCACCTCACGCCGCTTGTTGGCGATCGAAGCGATGATGACGCCGACCGCGACGACGGCGATCAGGATGGTGCAGGCGGCATTGATCTCCGGCGTCACGCCGAGACGGACCTGGCTGTAGATCTTCATCGGCAGCGTCGTGGCGCCCGGTCCCGAGGTGAAGGAGGCGATGACCAGATCGTCGAGCGACAGCGTGAAGGCCAGCATCCAGCCGGATACGATCGCCGGCAGGATGACCGGCAGCGTGATCTGGAAAAAGGTCTTGGCCGGCGTTGCGCCGAGATCCATCGCCGCCTCCTCCAGCGACCGGTCGAAGGAGACCAGGCGCGACTGCACGACGACCGCCACGAAGCACATCGTCAGCGTGATGTGGGCGAGCGTCACCGTGAAGAAGCCGCGGTCGAGGCCGACGGCAACGAAAAGCAGCAGCAGTGACAGGCCGGTGATGACTTCCGGCATGACGAGCGGTGCGAAGACCATGCCGGAAAACAGCACCCTGCCCCGGAACCGCGTGTAGCGCGTCAGGGTGAGCGCCGCCAGCGTGCCCAGCACGGTCGCCACGGTGGCCGAAATGACGCCGACACGCGCCGTCACCCAGGTGGCGTCCATCAAGCCCTGATTGTGGAACAGCGACACGTACCATTTGGTCGAGAAGCCGCCCCAGACGGTGACGAGCTTGGATTCGTTGAAGGAGAAGACGATGAGCAGCACGATCGGCAGGTACAGGAAGGCAAAGCCAAGCACGATCGAGGTGACGTTGAAGCGGCTCCAGGTCGCGTTCATTTGCCCTGCTCCTGCGCACGCGCCTGTGCCTGCTGGAAAAGCATGATCGGCACGGTGAGCAGCAGAAGCAGGATGACGGCGACGGCCGACGAGACCGGCCAGTCACGGTTGGCGAAGAACTCGTTCCACAGCGTCTTGCCGATCATCAGCGTCTGCGATCCGCCGAGCAGGTCGGGAATGACGAACTCGCCGACGGCCGGGATGAACACCAACAGGCAGCCGGCTATGACGCCCGGCAGCGACAGCGGGAAGGTGATTTTCCAGAAAGCCGCGGTCGGCGGGCAGCCCAGATCCTTGGCCGCCTCGATCAGCGAGTAATCCATCTTTTCCAGTGACGAATAGAGCGGCAGCACCATGAAGGGCAGGTAGGAATAGACGATGCCGATGAAGATCGCCGTATAGGTGTTGAGGATGACCAGCGGCTGGTTGATGATGTGCAGCGACAAGAGCAGCTGATTGAGCAGGCCCTCGGGCTTCAGAATGCCGATCCAGGCATAGACCCGGATCAGGAACGACGTCCAGAACGGCAGGATGACCAGCATCAGCAAGGTCGGGCGGATGGTCGCCGGCGCGCGTGACATGCCATAGGCGATGGGGTAGCCGACGATCAGCGTCAGCACGGTCGAGATCGCGGCAATGATGACGCTCGTCACATAGGCCTTGAAATAGAGCGCGTCCTGCGTCAGCCAGACATAGTTGTCGAAGTTGAGGTCGCGAAACCCGGCGAAGAAGCCGGAGACGCCGTCGCTGAAGTCGAGCACCGGCGTGTAGGGCGGCATGGCGATCGCCGTCTGCGACAATGAAATCTTGAAGACGATGACGAAGGGGATGAGGAAGAAGAACAGCAGCCACAGGTAGGGGACGATGATGACGAGCCGATTGACGAAACCGGCACCCAGCCGCGTCAGGAAAGGCTTGGCAGTCGATGGCGCGGCGGCATCGGCGACAGCGATGTTGGACATATCAGCCCCCTACCGCGCCAGCACGACGCCGGCATCGGGCCGGAATGACACCCAGGCGCGATCGTTCCAGGTCAGCGGATCCTCGGTCACGCGCGCCGCGTTCAAGGCGCTTGCCCGCACGATCTGCCCATCGTCGAGCCTGATGTGGTAGACGGTCATGTCGCCGAGATAGGCAACGTCATAGACCTCGCCTTCCATCGCGTTGACGGCATCGGCCGGCTTCTTCGACGAGACCTTGATCTTCTCCGGCCTGATGGCGAAGACGATATCGGCATTGGGCGCGGCCACGGCACCGCCATTCTCGACGACGATCTGGGCTCCGCTCGCTCCGGTTATGCGGGTGGTATTGGCCGACCGCTCGGCGACCTTGCCCTCGAACATGTTCACATTGCCGACGAAATGGGCGACGAAGCGCGAGGCCGGGGCTTCGTAGACTTCCGCGGGCGTCGCCACCTGCATGACCTCGCCCTTGTCCATGATGGCGATGCGATCTGCCATGGTCATCGCTTCTTCCTGGTCGTGGGTGACGACGACGAAGGTGAGACCAAGCTCCTGCTGCAGGTCCATCAGTTCGAACTGGGTCTCCTCGCGCAGCTTCTTGTCGAGCGCGCCGAGCGGCTCGTCGAGCAGCAGCACCTTCGGCCGCTTGGCCACCGAGCGGGCGAGAGCGACGCGCTGGCGCTGGCCGCCGGAGAGTTGGTGCGGCTTGCGCTTGGCGAACTGCTCGAGCTTGACCAGCTTCAGCATCTCGGCGACGCGCTTTTCGATATCGGGCTTGGGCATGCCTTCCTGCTTGAGGCCGAAGGCGATGTTGTTCTCCACCGTCATATGCGGGAACAGCGCATAGGACTGGAACATCATGTTGACCGGCCGGCGATAGGGCGGGATGCCGCGCAGATCCTGGCCATCGAGCAGGATGCGGCCGGCCGTCGGTTCCTCGAAACCGGCGAGCATCCGCAGCAGCGTCGACTTTCCGCAACCCGAGGCGCCGAGCAGGGCGAAGAACTCGCGCTCGAAGATGGTCAGCGACAGATTGTTGACGGCGGTGAAGTCACCGAACTTCTTGGTGACGTTGTCGAACTGGATGTATGGCTTGGCGTTCGGGTCGTTCCATGGCGCGAAATCCCTGCGGATGCTGCCAAGCGATTTCATATCCCCACTCCGTTCTGTTTCTTGCTTCGTGCCCCAAAAAAACGCGACCCCGGCAGCTGTCCGCCGAGGTCGCTTCAGATGCTTATTGGCCGGTGACGATCTTGGTCCAGGTGCGCGTGATGACGCGCTGGGCCTTGGGATCGTACGGCTGGACCGTATAGAGCTTCTGCACCGTCGCTTCGTCCGGATAGATTGACGGATCGTCCAGGATCGCCTTGTCGACGAACTGCTGCGAAGCCTTGTTGCCATTGGCGTAGAGCACGAAGTTTGAAGACTTGGCGATGACTTCGGGCTTCATCATGTAGTTGATGAATTCATGCGCCTCGGCGACATGCGGCGCATCAGCGGGGATCGCCATCTGGTCGAACCATATCTGGGCGCCTTCCTTCGGCACGGAATAGCCGATCTCGACACCCTGCTTGGCCTCCTGGGCGCGGTTGCGGGCCTGGAAGACGTCCCCAGAGAAGCCGATAGCCAGGCAGATGTCGCCGTTGGCCAAGGCGTTGATATATTCGGACGAGTGGAATTTCCTGATAAAGGGGCGGACCTTCATCAGGGCTTCCTCGGCCTTGGCGATATCGTCGGGCGAGGTGCTGTTCGGGTCGAGGCCGACATATTTCAGCGCCGCCGGAATGATGTCGGCCGGCGAATCCAGCACATAGACGCCGCAATCCTTCAGCTTGGCGAGACTTTCGGGATTGAAGAACACATCCCAGCTGTCGATCTTGTCGGTGCCGAGAGCGGCCTGCACTTTCTTGACGTTATAGCCGATGCCGACGGTGCCCCACATGTAGTTGACCGAGTATTCGTTGCCGGGATCGTACTTGGCGGTGCGTTCCGAAATGACGTCCCACATGTTGGAGATGTTCGGCAGCTTCGACTTGTCGAGCTTCTGGAAGACGCCGGCCTGGATCTGGCGGGCAAGGAAATTGCCGCTGGGCACGACGACGTCGTAGCCGCTACCGCCGGCAAGCAGCTTCGTTTCCAGGATCTCGTTGGAATCGAAGGTGTCGTAGACGACCTTGATGCCGGTCTGCTTGGTGAAGTCCTCGATGACGGAGCTGTCGATGTAATCCGACCAGTTAAAGACGTTGACGACACGGTCCTCGGCATGGCCGGCAGGTGTGAACAATGTCAGAAATACCGAGGTCGCCGAAAGCCAGAGCGCTTTGCGGATCATGCTATTCTCCTTTGGTGAGTGTTCCATCGCCGGCTCGTCGCGACATGTGCGCGACCGGGCATTTGTTTCAGACTTTTTGAGCTTTCCAGGGGACAACAAGCGCCGATTGGCGCGACGGCCGCGGCCGCGCAATCGTCCGAGGCTGGAAGGAATCGCGGTGCCGTCAGAAGCTTTCGCCGCCGCGCGGACAGAAATACAGAAATATGGAGCGGTCTCGATCGGGCCGCCGGGGAGACTTGGCAAGATACGCCTGTCTTGTTGTTGCTGTGGACCCAGCCTGCCCGGGCGGCAGCAACATTGTCAATGGCAAAGCTTCAGCGGCCCGCATCAATTCGGCGACGGCACTCCGGTGACCCCTGCCCGCCGCGGCCGTGCCTGGCGCTTGAATTCGAGCCCGATATGGACGAGCAGCGCCGTGACCACCACGGCGCCGCCGATGATGGTGCGGCCGGACGGCACCTCGGAATGGATGAGCCAGACCCATATCGGCCCAAGGATCGGCTCGAAGGTGCCGAGCAGTGCCGCGACGGCGGCCGGGATCAGCCGCGCGCCAGTTGCGAAGAAGGCGAGACCGATGCCGAGATTGACCACGCCGAAAGCGAAGAGAAAACCCATGTCGCCCGCTGAAACCGTGAAGGTCGACGCCTGCGAGGCGGCAAAGCCCGCGGCCAGGAACGTGCCGAGACAGGTCGCCGGCGTCATCCGCACACTGGCGAACCGCCTTGTGATGACGGTCGCGATCGAGAACATGAACGCGATCAGCAGCGCCAGCCCGTCGCCTATGGGCGAGACGGCGCCATTGAGTGATTCCGACACCATGATGGCAACGCCGGCAATGACGGCGGCAATCGCCACCCAAGTCACGGCACTGACCCGTTCGCGAAACAAGGCCCAGGCCAACAGCGCCGCCAGAAGCGGCACACCGGCTTGCATCAAAAGGATATTGGCGACGGTGGTGTAGGCGAGCGCCACGACGAAGGCGGTCGATGCGATGGCGAAACAGAAGCCGACGGCAAGGCCAGGCAGGCCCATGTCACGAAACGATTTCAGCATGCCGCGCCAGCCGTCACGCCAGGTCATGAACAGGAGCAGGAAGGCGGCGGCCCAGACGGAGCGCCAGAAAATAACCGTCCAGCTGTCGCCAACGGTGATGAAGCGGGCGATGGTGCCGCCGAAACTCCACATCAGCGCCGACAGGAAGACCAGAAGCATGCCGACACGTTCCTCGCGCGGCGAGGAGGTCGATGCAACAAGGCCCGGCGATGATGCTGCGTCTGTCATGGGCGCGATTGTCGAGCTTTTGTGGACGGGACGATGCGCAAGGGACGACAAAAAACTGCTCTGTTCGCGTAACGCAAAGACTAAGGCCGCGGGTGATCCAGACACCGGCGACGATTGTGGCACCTTTGTTCTCGCATTACTGGAAGTCGAAAGCGCTCAGGCCCGTCACCATCTCGTCGAGGCCAAGCGGACGCGTCACCGGCGGTTCGGCCCGCGCTAGGCAGCCGACGCGCTCGCAAAGCCGGCAGGCGGGTCCGACCGGCGTCGCCGCGACGGCGCCTTGTCCAGCCCTTGCACCGACCACGGCGCCGGGCAGCGCCGCGCCATAGACGATGTCGTCGCGAAAGCCGATGTCGCAACCAAGCAGCAGCGCCGTGCGGCGCGGGCGCTCGGCGAACGCGCCCTGCGGCCCTTCCAGCGTGCGGGCGATGCACAGGAACTCGGCGCCGTCAGGCATTTCCACCGCTTCGACGAAAACCTGACCCGGCTGGGTGAAGGCGGCATGCACGGGCAGCTTGGGGCAACCGCCGCCAAAGCGGCTGTGCGGAAAGCCCTGGCTGCCGGCCCTGCGAAAGCGGTTCCCCGCATTGTCGACCTCCAGCATGAAGAACGGCACGCCCGGTGCGCCCTGCCGCTGCAGCATGGTCAGCCGGTTCGCGGCCTGCTCGAAAGAGACGCCGAAGCGCGAGCGCAGGACATCGATGTCGTAGCGGGCACGGATGGCGGCGGCATGAAAGGCCTGGTAGGGCATCATCAGCGCATGCGCGGCATAGCGGCCGAGCTCGAAACGGGCGAGGCGGCGGGCTTCGTCGGTGGTCAGCTTGAGCGCCTGGATCTCGCCGGCGACCGCGACCGTCATGCGGATCAGGCAGGCCTCCATCGCCACTTCGCGTAGCTGGTCGAACGGCGACAGCCTCTCGGACAGGAACAGGCGCTGCGAATGGCGGTCGTAGCGACGGCGCCAGTTCGGCATGGTGGCGACCGGCAGCACTTTGACCACGATGCCGTATTCGCGCTTCAGCCATGCCTTCAACGCACCGAACAGATCGTCGCCGGGATCGAGCACCGCGGTGAACGCCTCGGCCTCTTCCTCAAGTGCCGTAAAATGGTTCGGCCGCCGCTCGAAGGTCTCATGCACCTCGTCGATTGGCAGGCGAGCACCGGATAGCGCGGTCGCCCGCCCTTCGCGCGCCAGGAGTTCATTGAGGTCTGACAGTCGCTCGGCCTGCTCGCGATAGGCGCGAAACAGTTTTATCACCGCCGCGGACGCATTGGGCGCTGCCTCGGCAAGTTCGATCAACTCCTGGTCTCCCGGCAATTCGCCAACCAGCAGCGGATCGGTGAACACTTCCTTCAAGGCCGCGACCGACCCCCTCGCCTCGCCCTGCAGCTCATGCGGGTCGACCTTGTAGACTGAGGCCAGTTTCAGGATCAGCTGCACCGTCAGCGGCCGCTGGTTGCGCTCGATCAGATTGAGGTAGGACGGCGAGATGCCGAGCCCTTCGGCCATCGCCGTCTGGGTCAGGCCCTTGGCGTTGCGAATGCGGCGGATGCGCGGCCCGGCGAAAATCTTCTGCTCAGCCATCGACTGCTCTTGACAGGAATTTACACGACACTCGCGGTATCCCATTACCAGTGAGTTTTACAACTATGACAAATTTACAGCAAGTCTCTGTCAAACACAACACAGGTTTTCCCTAATCTTCGGCCGTATCGCCTGATTTTTCTGGCCGATTTTGCGCCGCAATGTAAATTCAGTCACATCCCGATGCGCCAAAAGATTGGCGCGCGGACAAAATCCAGCAATCCTTCGGAGTGACTCATGACCGATTTTTACAATCTCGTTCCCTCGGCGCCGGAAGGCCGCTTCGACGGCATCGAACGTCCCTATTCGCCGCAGGATGTGAAGCGGCTGCGCGGCTCGGTGCAGATCCGTCAGAGTCTCGCCGAAATGGGTGCCAACCGGCTGTGGAAGCTCATCCACGAGGAGGATTTCGTCAACGCGCTCGGCGCCATGTCCGGCAATCAGGCTATGCAGCAGGTGCGCGCCGGACTGAAGGCGATCTATTTGTCGGGCTGGCAGGTCGCCGCCGACGCCAACACCGCCTCGGCGATGTACCCCGACCAGTCGCTTTATCCGGCCAATGCCGCGCCGGAGCTAGTCAAGCGCATCAACCGGACGCTGCAGCGCGCCGACCAGATCGAGACCTCCGAGGGCAACGGGCTTTCGGTCGAGACCTGGTTCGCGCCGATTGTCGCCGACGCCGAAGCCGGCTTCGGCGGGCCGCTCAACGCCTTCGAGATCATGAAGGCGTTCATCGAAGCGGGCGCCGCCGGCGTTCACTACGAGGACCAGTTGGCGTCGGAAAAGAAGTGCGGCCATCTCGGCGGCAAGGTGCTGATCCCGACCGCCGCGCATATCCGCAACCTCAACGCCGCGCGCCTGGCAGCGGATGTGATGGGCACGCCGACCCTGGTCGTGGCACGCACCGACGCCGAAGCCGCGAAGCTTCTGACATCCGACATCGACGAGCGCGACCAGCCCTTCGTCGACTACGATGCCGGACGCACGGTGGAAGGCTTCTACCAGGTCAGGAACGGCATCGAGCCCTGCATCGCGCGGGCCATCGCCTACGCCCCCCACGCGGACCTGATCTGGTGCGAGACCTCGAAGCCGGACCTCGCACAGGCCAAAAAATTCGCCGAGGGCGTGCGCAAGCACCATCCGGGCAAGCTGCTCGCCTACAATTGCTCGCCCTCCTTCAACTGGAAGAAGAATCTTGACGACGCGACGATCGCCAAGTTCCAGAGGGAACTCGGCGCCATGGGCTACAAGTTCCAGTTCATCACGCTCGCCGGCTTCCACCAGCTCAACTACGGCATGTTCGAACTGGCGCGTGGTTACAAGGAACGGCAGATGGCGGCCTATTCCGAATTGCAGGAGGCCGAATTCGCGGCGGAAGCCAATGGCTACACCGCGACCAAGCACCAGCGCGAGGTCGGCACCGGCTATTTCGACGCCGTGTCGATGGCAATCACCGGCGGCAAGTCGTCGACCACCGCCATGCATGAATCGACCGAGCACGCACAGTTCAGGCCGGCCGCCGAATAGCGGATCAGAAACACCGAGGAAACGCCCAACAGGGCTTCACACACAGGAGAAGACCAATGGCATCGATAAGCCGCGTCAAGGAACGGGCAGAAGAACAATCGACCACGATGAGCGTCGACCAGCAGGCGACGATCCGCATGCTGGCCAACGATCTGCACAGGCTCAACCAGTCGGTGATGAAGGCGGTCGAGGCCGGCGTCTCGGTGGAGCTGGTGCGCTCGGCGAGGCACCATGGCGGCGACGGCAATTGGGGCGACCTTCTGATCCCGGTGATCGTCACACAACAGAGCCATGGCTGACCGGAAATCGTTGCAACCGGCCCTTCACCTGCGCAGCGTATGCGCAGGTGAATTTTATTTTTACGCAACCAATCCGTGGACAGGGCAGTACAGTACTGTTGCTTGACTCCACTATCGCAGGAGCGTTTTCGGAAGGCTTTTATTTCAACTTGACATGGGCTGCTATCTCACGCCAATTGTCGCCCAGATTCAACTCTGCATTGAAATAGGGGCGAGCTTCTTGGCCGACTTGGGTGCCCAGTGAGAAACGAGGGCGAGACCGCAAAACATCCGAATCTGGTGACCCAGGATTCAAGCACCGAGACGATACGCAGTCCCTCGCAAGTGCTTGTTGTCGGGAAATCGCCGATCAATCGCGTGGTGGTGTCGAAGATCGTCGAGCGATCCGGGCTCAAGCCAATCTCGGAATCGCCCGACATGGCGGCGAAGACCTTGCGGACACTCGTGCCAGGCGTGATCGTGCTGGATGGCGGCGCGGACAACAAGGACTGCGACATCCTGATGTCCGGCATCGAAACATTGCGACGGGCTTCGGGAAAATCGTTTCCTCCCGTGATCCTGCTTTCGACCAAGACCGGTACGCCGGAGAGCCTGGGCCTGTCGAACGTGATTGACGTCGTCGTCGCCAAGCCGATCACGCCCGAGCGGCTGCAACCGGTGATCGATCGCCTGATAAGCCGCTAAGCGCGTCACCTGGCGCGCTTCGGGTCGTTGTTCCATGCATATCGTTCTCCCCAAACCGAGGTTACTTTTGGGCGACGTGCAGAGCGCGATCAACTCCCTCTGGCGATGGTTTGGACCAGTTCGGGCAATTGCCCGAGGTTGGATATCTGGCGAAACCGCGGCTCGGCGAGCGGCGCCTCGACATGCTCGAGCACCCAGGTGAGTTCGTGCGGCACATGAACGCCCCAACCGCCGGCCTCGATGGCCGGCACCACGTCCGACTTCAGCGAATTGCCGACCATCATGCTCTTTGCGGGGCCGTCACCGTGGCGACTGAAAAGGCGGGAATAGGTCGCGGCATTCTTGTCGCTGACGATCTCGACCGCGTCGAACAGGTCGCCGAGGCCGGACCCGGCCAGCTTGCGCTCCTGGTCGAAGAGGTCGCCCTTGGTGATCAGCACGAGGCGGTAGGCGCCGGCAAGTTTCTCCACTGTGTCGCGCACATGCGGCAAGACCTCGATCGGGTGGCTCAGCATCTCGCGGCCAGCCTCGAGGATCTCCGCTATGACCGAAGCCGGTACACGCCCGTCGGTGACCTCGATCGCCGTTTCGATCATCGACAGGGTGAACCCCTTGATGCCGAAGCCATAGACGGCAAGGTTGCGCCGCTCGGCCTCGAGCAATCGCGCCGAAATCTGTTTCTCCTCGCCATGATCGGCAAGCATGGTGGCGAAACGCTTCTCCGTCATGCGGAAGAACTGTTCGTTCTGCCAAAGCGTGTCGTCGGCGTCGAAGCCAATGGTCGTCAGTTCGTTGTTGTTTCGCATCGATGCCTTCCGGGTTGGGAGCCGTACGAACCTAGGCCGACCGACGTGATTTTCAACCGGAACGAGGACTGCCGGCGGCACCTCCCCTTCCCTTACACAGTGGGGCACGGCTATACTCGCAAATCCGCAACCCAATCTGGTGAATGATGCCGCCTGCAAAAAAGGAAGTCCGTCCGTCGAGCCGCGGAGGACGAGCGCGTACGCCTGCCTTCGTGAAAAACCTGCGTGGTGTGAAGAACTGGAAGGAAGTCAGCGACTGGCTGGAATGGCGCGGCATCGAGGACATCGAATGCATCACCCCTGATCAGGCGGGCGTGGCGCGCGGCAAGATGATGCCGTCGAAGAAATTCACCTCCAACACCTCGCTGGCGCTGCCTTCGGCCGTCTTCATGACGACGATTTCCGGCGGCTATCCCGAAGACGGCAACGGCTTCCACTATCCGGAAGACGACGGCGACCTCAAGCTGATGCCGGACCTGTCGACGCTGACAGTCGTGCCCTGGGAAGAAGACCCGACGGCCGCCGTCATCTGCGACCTCGTTCACCAGGACGGCCGCTCGGTCGAATTCACGCCGCGCAATGTGTTGAAGCGCGTGCTTGCCGCCTATGACAAGCTCGGGCTGAGGCCGGTGGTGGCGCCCGAGATCGAGTTCTACCTGGTGCGCAAGAACCCGGACCCGGACTATCCGCTCACCCCGCCCGTCGGTCGCTCGGGCCGTGCAATCGGCGGCGGCGCCGGCTATTCGATCGCCGGCGTCAACGAGTTCGACGAACTGATCGACGACATCTACCACTTCTCCGAAAGCCAGGGCCTGGAGATCGACACGCTCATCCATGAAGAGGGCGCCGGCCAGCTTGAGATCAATCTGCGCCACGGCGACCCGATCGAGCTCGCCGACCAGGTGTTCATGTTCAAGCGCACCATCCGCGAAGCCGCGCTCAAGCACGAGATCTACGCCACCTTCATGGCCAAGCCGATCCAGGGCCAGCCGGGTTCGGCCATGCATATCCACCAGTCGATCATCGACAAGAAGACCGGCAAGAACATTTTTTCGGCCGAGGACGGCTCGGAGACCGAGGCGTTCTTCCATTTCATCGGCGGCATGCAGAAGCACGTGCCGAACGCGCTGGTGATGTTCGCGCCCTATGTCAATTCCTACCGGCGGCTGACGCAGGCGGCCTCGGCTCCGGTCAACAACAAATGGGGCTATGACAACCGCACCACGGCGTTCCGCGTGCCGCGTTCGGATCCGGCGGCGCGGCGTGTCGAAAACCGCATCCCGTCCTCCGATGCCAATCCCTACCTGGCGCTGGCGGCTTCGCTTGCCTGCGGGCTGATCGGCATCACCAGGAAGATCAAGGCCGAGCCGCCGGTGCTGACGACCGCCAATGCGGACGAGATCGACCTGCCGCGCAGTCTGCTCGAAGCCGTCGACCTGTTCGAGGGCGACGAGGAACTCTGCGCGCTGCTGGGCAAATCCTTCGCCGCCACCTATGCGGCGATCAAGCGGGCGGAATTCGAGACCTTCATGGAAGTGATCAGCCCGTGGGAGCGGGAGTATCTTCTGCTGAATGTTTAGGGGAATAGGGGAGTAAGGCAGTAGGGCAGTAGGGCAAGGATGGCGGCCAAGATTGAATCGTACAGAGATTTGATTGTCTGGCAGCAAGCTATGGATCTGGCGGTTTCGATCTACGAAACAGCCAGAGCCTGGCCAAAGGATGAGCGCTACGGGCTGACGGCTCAGGTACGTCGTGCAGCTACCTCCGTTCCCGCCAACATTGCCGAGGGTTATGGGCGAGAAAGCCGAGCTTCATATCAGCAGTTTCTCAGAATTGCACAGGGATCTCTCAAAGAGTTGGAGACCCATCTGCTGATCGCGCAGCGCGTCGGAATCACCTCCCATCAGGCAACCGAACCATTGATGAACCGAAGTGAGAGCGTGGGAACGCTCTTGCGGCCTCTCATCCGCAAATTGTCCCCTGAATAGTTCTACCTACTGCCCTACTGCCCTACTGCCCTACTGCCCTACTGCCCTACTGCCCTACTGCCCAGTGAGCACCATGCCTTACCAATCCCCCATTTCTCCCGGCCGCTCGTGGTATGAGGACACGGCCGGACCTAGACCAGAATATCCGGCACTCGATGGCGACCGGAGTTGCGATGTCGTCATCATCGGCGGCGGCTTTACCGGGCTGTCGGCGGCGGTCCATCTAGCCGAGGCGGGGACCAATGTCGTCTTGATCGAAGCCTATCGCTTCGGTGACGGCGCATCGGGTCGCAATGGCGGCCAGCTCGGCACCGGCCAGCGCGCCTGGGCAGAAGATCTGGAGGCCGAATACGGTCTGTCCCGCGCCAAGGCGCTGTTCGATCTCGCCGAAGAGGCGAAGGCGCATCTCATCGAATTCGCCGCCGCCAACCAGATCGATATCGACTACATGCCGGGTCAGCTCTCGGTGGCGCACAAGCCGCGCTATGTCGACGACTATAAGGCGCATGCCGAGATCATGGCCAGCCGTTTCTCCTATCCGCATATTTCCTTCATGGATAAGACCGAGACGGCGGAGCGGCTGGGTTCGACCGCCTATTTCGGCGGCACCCGCGACACCGGCACGGGCCATATCCATCCGATGAAGCTGGTGATCGGCACGGCGCGGGTGGCGGCGCATGCCGGCGCGCAGTTGTTCGAAGGGACGCCATCGACCGGCATCGTTTCCGCCGGCGGCAAGGTCAGGGTTTCCACGCCGAGAGGTAATGTGACGGCGCAGAAATGCCTGATCGCGGTCAACGCCTATGGCGGCACGCTCGAGCCGGTGAGTGCCGCGCACATCATGCCGATCGGCTCCTTCATCGGTGCGACCGTGCCTTTGGGGGCAGATTCGAAAGTGCTGCCCGGCGGCGAGTCCGTCGACGATTCCCGCTTTGTGGTGCGCTATTTCCGCAAATCGCGGGACGGCCGGTTGCTGTTCGGCGGACGCGAGGTCTACGGCGTCAACGACCCGAAGGACATCCACATCCATATCCGCCGCCAGATCGTGGAGCTCTATCCGGCGCTGAAAGACATCGAGATCACCCATGGCTGGGGCGGCTATGTCGGCATCACCGTGCCGAGGAAACCATTCGTGCGCGAAGTGATGCCCAATGTGATCTCGGCCGGGGGCTATTCCGGCCACGGTGTCATGCTGTCGAACTTCTTCGGCAAGCTCTATGCCGAAACCGTTGCCGGCAATCGCGACCGGCTGAAACTGATCGAGGATTTGAAAATTCCGCCATTTCCCGGCGGCCGCCGTTTCCGCACACCGTTGCTTTTCCTGGCGCTCAACTGGTTCGCGCTACGCGACCGGATCTAGGGGCATATTGGCCAGAAATGCCCCCCGCTTAGGGGAAACTATATAGGCCTGAAGTGAGTCGCATGGACCCGTTTCGACGCGACGCGCCTCGTGCTGGATCCAATCGCCATCACGATCTGATGTAATATTGTAATATTCATTGCCCTTGCGACACATTGCGGAAATGGCGGCAAAGGCGCAGAATCGCTTATAATGGCGTACTGATGCCACAATCGGGGGCGAAAGGTTCGCGCTTCTGGGCGACTATTCGGGGATTGCTGCGGGCTTGCCCGTGTTGATTTTTGGGACCGATGCCGATTAGACGCCGGACTTCCGGCAACGATCGAAAGAACATCGGCCCGCGTATGGAGGTGGCGAGAGTGAGAGAGCCCTTCAGTTTCGGTGTCCCGGAACGTCGGCGCTTTGCCATGCAGTTTGGATACGACATGCGGCCGTCCTTCTGGCAGGGAGTCCGTTCGAACTCGCATCTGGTGATTGCCGCGGTCGGCACCGCCGCACTGCTCGGCGTGGCCGCGGTGGCGCTCTGGCTGGCATTGCCGACGAGCGAGCGGCAAGCAGCCGCCAGCCAGGAACAGAGCATTCCGACCATTCCGGTGAAAACGACGAAGATCGTCCCGGCCGGAACCACGGTGGCCGCGGCGACCGTGCCACAGCCCGCCCGCAAGTCCGACCAGGTCTCACCGACGATGGCGACGGCGAAAGCAACCATACAAACGCTAGCGGCCAATGATCCCCGCTGGACTGGAGCGCAGCCGAAGGCCGCTTCGGCGGCACCCGATCAGGCGGCTGCCCCCAGCCAGGCGGCCAATCAGGCCAAGCCGACGCCAGACAAGCCGGCCGTCGCGGCGGCATTCGCGCCATCGGCGACCGATACCGATGCCGCCAGCGAACTTGCCAAGGTTGCCGCGCCGGCACCAGCGGCAAGCAGCAATCCGGATGGAGCCAAGACCGCCGCGATCCCTGAAGTGCAGCCACAAGCGCCCGAACAGCAGCCGACGGCGAGTGATGATGGCAGCAAGGCCAAGGCCAAGCCACGCAAGGTGGCGGCGGCCGGCAACGGGCGCATCCTGAGACCGGTGACCATGCGCAGCGGCCCGAAGAAGAACGCAGCCGCCATCGGCACTGTGCCGGCAAGAACCTCGGTGCAGGTGATGAACTGCAAGCAATGGTGCCAGATCGTCTACAACGGCAAGACCGGCTGGGTCTACAAGAGCTACATCAAGACCGGCGGCTGATGTACCGGCGCATTTGCGGCTGAGGCCGGACTCGCCACCGCACGATTTGCGCCCTGCCGGTACAAGTCAAACTTGAAGTCACAGGCTCGGTCGAACCGACCTGCGCCACAATGACGATGCGCTTCAGATGCAGCGGCCGCCATCGACCTCCAGCGCCACGCCGGTGATGAAGGCAGCTTCGTCCGACGCCAGCCAGAGTGCGGCATTGGCGATGTCGAGCGGCGTCGAAAGCCGGCCGAGCGGGATCGAGGCGCGGAAAGTCTCGCGAATCTGCGGCGTATCGGCGCCCATGAATTTCTCCAGCATGCCGGTTTCGCCGGCGACCGGGCATAGGCAATTGACGCGAATGTTCTTCGGCGCGAGTTCCACCGCCATCGACTTGGTGGCGGTGATCGCCCAACCTTTCGAGGCATTGTACCAGGTGAGGCCGGGTCGAGGCCTGAGGCCAGCGGTGGAGGCCGTGGTCAGGATAACGCCGCCACCTTGCCGCTCCATGATCGGCACCACGGCAAGGGCCGCGTGATAGATAGCCTTCATATTGACAGCGGTGATCAGGTCGAAGGTTTCCTCGTCGACCTTCAGCATGTCGCCGTTGCGGTGGGTGTAACCGGCATTGTTGACCATGATGTCGATGCGGCCGAAGGCGCTTTTGGCGGAATAGACCATCTCGTCGAATTCGGAGCGCAGCGAGACATCGGTCTGCGTCCAGATCGCCGCCTCGCCGATCTCACCGGCGACGCGCTCCGCACCCTTGGCGTTGAGGTCGGCCACAACGACCCTGGCGCCTTCCTGCGCGAAGCGCTTGGCCATGCCTTCGCCGAAGCCTGATGCCGCGCCGGTGATGATGGCGACCTTGTTTTCCAGACGCATGCTTTTCCCGCTCATCGATGTCTTCCTGGAACCAATAGAGCGGCTGACCGGCGCGGCCGATGCCGCGACAGACAAGGCGCTATTTCTCCCTTAGCTTTCGTCACATTCACGTTCTATGCTGCAACTGCGAAAGCTTCCGGAGTCTTCGTTCACCGACAAGCCTCCGGCAAGCGCCAGTGTCAAGCGCACATGTGGATCCAATCAATATCCAGCGATTGGTCCTCGATGTGACACCATGGCACTGGAAAATTTAAATCGATTAGAATATATCAGCCGCGTACTCGCGACCGGCGTCAAAGCGGACAGACCATGACCAGCCAAATCATTCCCGTCGACCCTTTCGACTTCATCATTTTCGGCGGCACCGGCGACCTGTCGGAACGCAAGCTTCTGCCGTCGCTCTATTATCGCCAGCGCGACCACCAATTCTCCGAGCCGACACGCATCATCGGCACATCGCGCTCGAAAATGAGCGACGAGGAATTCCGGGCCTTCGCCAGCCAGGCGATCTCCGACCACGTCAAGCCGGCCGATATCGACGCCAAGGAGTTGAAGACCTTTCTGGCGCGGCTTTCCTATGTCTCGGCCGATGCGACGAGCGGCGCCGGCTTCGACAAGCTTAAGAAAGCGATCGGCGAGAGCGAGAGCATCCGCGCCTTCTATCTGGCGGTAGCGCCGGCGCTGTTCGGCGATATCTCGCACAAGCTCAAAGAGCACAAGCTGATCACGCCGAACTCGCGCATCGTGCTGGAGAAGCCGATCGGCCGCGACCTTGCCTCGGCGCAGGCGCTCAACGATCTGGTCGGCGATGACTTCCACGAAAGCCAGATCTTCCGCATCGACCATTATCTCGGCAAGGAGACGGTGCAGAACCTGATGGCGCTGCGCTTTGCCAACGCGCTTTACGAGCCGCTGTGGAATTCCGCGCATATCGACCACGTACAGATCACCGTGGCCGAGACCGTCGGCCTGGAAGACCGCGTCACCTACTACGACAAGGCCGGCGCGCTGCGCGACATGGTGCAGAACCACATGCTGCAGCTGCTCTGCCTCGTCGCCATGGAGGCGCCGTCGTCGATGGACGCCGACGCCGTGCGCGACGAGAAGCTCAAGGTGCTGCGGGCGCTGAAGCGCATCAACGGCAACGAGGCGCCGAAGCACACGGTGCGCGGCCAGTATCGCGCCGGTGCATCGGCCGGCGGGCCGGTAAAGGGCTATGTCGAGGAGCTCGGCAAGGACAGCAACACCGAAACCTTCGTGGCCATCAAGGCCGAGATCGGCACCTGGCGCTGGGCTGGCGTTCCGTTCTACCTCAGGACCGGCAAGCGGCTGGCGACCCGGGTTTCGGAAATCGTTATCGAGTTCAAGCCGATCCCGCATTCGATCTTCGGCGACAGCGCCGGGCCGATCTTCGCCAACCAACTGGTCATCCGGCTGCAGCCCGACGAGGGCGTCAAGCAGTTCATCATGATCAAGGATCCAGGCCCAGGCGGCATGCGGCTGCGCCAGATCTCGCTCGACATGAGCTTCGCGCAGTCCTTCGACGGCCGCGCGCCCGATGCCTATGAACGGCTGATCATGGACGTCATCCGCGGCAACCAGACGCTGTTCATGCGCCGCGACGAGGTCGAGGCGGCGTGGAAATGGATCGACCCGATCCAGAATGCCTGGGAAGGCGCCAAGCAGGAGGCGCAGGGCTATACGGCAGGCACATGGGGGCCGTCGGCCTCGATAGCGCTGATCGAACGTGACGGGCGGACATGGCACGAGAGCAATTGAACGGCGCCAGCTACAACTGGAACGCTTTCCCCGACCGTCCGCAACTGGCAGCGGCGCTGGCCGGCCGCGTGGCCGACCGGCTAACCAAGGCGATCGCCGTGCGCGGCACGGCCGTGCTGGCCGTCTCCGGCGGCACGACGCCGGCAAAATTCTTCGCCGCCCTCTCGGCGATGCCGATCGCCTGGGACAAGGTGATCGTGACGCTGGTCGACGAGCGTTTCGTGCCCGCCTCCTCGCCGCGCTCCAATGCCGGGCTGGTGGCCGCCAATCTCTTGCAGAACGCGGCCAAGGCGGCGCGCTTCGTGCCCCTCTACCATGAGGCATCGGGCATCGAGGATGCAGCGGCATCCGACGATGCGGCGCTGCGCTCCCTGCCCTGGCCGCTCGATGTCGTGGTGCTCGGCATGGGGCCGGACGGCCACACCGCCTCGTTCTTTCCCGATGCCGACGATCTGGCCAAGCTGCTCGACCCGGCCTCGGACCGGATCATCCTGCCGGTCCACGCGGCCAGTGCGGGCGAGCCGCGGCTCACCTTGACGCTGGCGCGCATCATCGATGCCGGCTTCATCGCGCTGCACATAGAGGGCGAGGACAAGCGCGCCGCCTTCGACGGCGCGGTCGCGCCCGGGCCGCGAAAGCCGATCCGCGCCGTGCTCGACGCCGCGCCCAGGCCCGTAGAGGTTTTCTGGGCGCCTTGATTTCTTATATTTAGTGGTCCCGGCAACGGCGGGAGGATGTTTCCGGGACCTCGCCTGAAAGGACCGACCGCCATGACCGCAAGACGCGACATCGAAGCCATCACGGAGCGCATCCGCCAACGTTCGAAGGCGGGCCGCGAGCGCTATCTCGGCCGTATCGCCGAAGCGTCGAACCAGACCGCCAACCGGTCGGTTCTATCCTGCGGCAACCTCGCCCACGGCTTTGCGGTGTGCAGCCCCTCGGAGAAGCTGGCGCTCGGCGCCGACAAGGTGCCCAATCTCGGCATCATCACCTCCTACAACGACATGCTGTCGGCGCATCAGCCCTTCGAAACCTTCCCTGCCCTGATCAAGGAGGCCGCGCGCGAGGCCGGCGGCATCGCCCAGGTGGCCGGTGGCGTGCCGGCGATGTGCGACGGCGTCACGCAGGGCCAGCCCGGCATGGAATTGTCGCTGTTCTCGCGCGACGTGATCGCCATGTCGGCGGCGGTCGGCCTGTCGCACAACATGTTCGACGCCGCCGTCTTTCTCGGCGTCTGCGACAAGATCGTACCGGGATTGGTGATCGCGGCGCTGACCTTCGGCCATCTGCCGGCGGTGTTCATCCCGGCCGGACCGATGACGACCGGGCTTCCCAACGACGAGAAGGCCAAGGTCCGCCAGCTTTATGCCGAGGGCAAGGCGGGGCGCGCCGAACTGCTGGAAGCCGAGTCCAAATCCTACCACGGGCCGGGCACCTGCACCTTCTACGGCACGGCGAACTCCAACCAGATGCTGATGGAGATCATGGGCCTGCACACGCCCGGCGCCTCCTTCGTCAATCCCGGCACGCCGTTGCGTGATGCGCTAACCCGCGAAGCGACGAAGCGGGCCCTCGCCATCACCGCGCTCGGCAATGCCTATACGCCGGTCGGGCGGATGATCGACGAGCGGTCCATCGTCAACGGCGTCGTCGGCCTGCATGCCACCGGCGGCTCGACCAATCATACCATCCACCTGATCGCCATGGCGGCGGCAGCCGGCATCGCACTGACCTGGCAGGATATTTCCGACCTCTCGGAAGCGGTGCCGCTTCTGGCCCGCGTCTATCCGAACGGGCTTGCCGACGTGAACCATTTCCATGCCGCCGGCGGGCTCGGCTTCCTGATCCGCGAACTGCTTGACGAAGGCGTGTTGCACGAGGATGTGCAGACGGTGTGGGGCGAAGGACTGCGGCCCTATGCGGTCGAGGCAAAGCTCGGTGCCGACGGCTCTGTGGTGCGCGAGGCCTCGCCGCAGGCCAGCGGCGACGAAAAGGTGCTGGCGCCGTTCCACAAGGCGTTCCAGCCGACAGGCGGCCTGAAGGTGCTGGCGGGCAATCTCGGCCATGCCGTCATCAAGACCTCCGCCGTCAAGCCGGAACGACGCCTCATCGAGGCGCCGGCGAAGGTGTTCGACAGCCAGCAGGGCCTGAACGATGCGTTCAAGGCCGGCACGCTCACTGGCGATTTCATCGCCGTCATCCGCTTCCAGGGTCCGAAGGCCAATGGCATGCCGGAACTGCACAAACTGACGACCGTGCTTGGCATCCTGCAGGACCGAGGCCAGCGCGTCGCGCTGGTGACAGACGGGCGCATGTCGGGCGCTTCCGGCAAGGTCCCGGCGGCGATCCATGTGACGCCGGAAGCCGTCGAGGACGGGCCGATCGCCCGGATCCATGACGGCGACATCATCCGCCTCGACGCCGATGCCGGAACGCTGGAGGTGCTGGTGCCGGGAACCGAGTTCGCGCTGCGCCGCACCGCCGAAGCCGACCTCATCGGCAACGAGTTCGGCTTCGGCCGCGAGCTTTTCGCCGGCTTCCGGCAGCTGGTGGGCCGTGCCGACCATGGCGCCAGCGCCTTCGGAACCGCCTGATATTCCTGACTTCCAAAAGAAAAGGGCGGCCTTGAGCCGCCCTTTTTTGTTTGTCCTGCCGGATGCTACTCGACTTTGAGTTCACTCCGCTCGCCGGCCTTGACCGTGAAGGGCGTTTCCTTGTCGGCCTTGTCTGTGGTGAAGTTGGTCACGAGCACGTAGTCGCCCGCCGCCAGCGTGGACTGCATCTTTTCGCCATAGGCGTAGGTCACCTGCTTGCGTTCGCCCTGGATGTTCTTCTTGGCCTCGTAGATCTTGAAGCCATCCGCGCCTGGCGCGTCGACGGCCAGGACGCCCGCGTTCAGCGTCACGTTGACATCGGTCATCTGCCCGACCGTCACGCTGAAAGGCTGTTCCGTGGACACGGCCTGCACGTCGACACCGATCACATAGTCGCCCGGAGGCAGATCGAACTGGCTGTCGGGGCCGTAGGCGTAAGTCACCTGATCGCGGCTGCCATCAAGCTTCTTGGCCGCCTTGTACACCTTCCAACCCACATCGGTTTCGGCCTTCTCGCCGCCCTTTGTGTAGAAGGCGTTTGCCTTGGCCTTGCCGACGCCGACGATCATGTCCTTGTCGACGACCTGGCCGGCGGCAAGCTGCATGGTTTCGCTTGCCTCGCCGGCTCCCAGCTTCACGGTGACCTTGGTCTCGCCGGCCGGAACGACGAACTTGACCTCGCCATAGTTGCTGTCCGACGTGCCGCCGGGATAGGCGATGCTGATCTGCGCATTGCGGTCGACATCGGCGCCTGGCGCCGGCCGGGCGTGGATGGAGAGCTCGGCGGCGTTTAGATTGAGCGCAAGCTCTGTTGCCTTGTCCGCCGTCAGCGTGACCTTCTGCTCGGCCTTGGCGCCGCCGCTCGAGGCGACGACGATGTAGTTGCCAGCGGGAACGTGGAATTTGACAGCATTGTAGCCGTCATTGACATGGTCTCCACCGACACCTTTGGCATCGTCCGGAAAGACTTCATAGTAGACGTCGATCTTCGGCACCTCGCCGCCCTCTTTCAAGAACGCTTGCGGGATGAGGTTGTAGTCGACCTCGGCGGCTTTCGGCGCAGGCGCCAGTGCGGGAGCCGGTTCAGGCGCGGGTGCCGGCGCCGGCGCAGCGACGGTTTCGACCAAGGCTTCCTGCAACGCCTTCTCATCGGAGGCCTGGATGTATTTGCCGCCGGTGTTTTCAGCCAGGCACGCGATCTGCTTGCCCTCGTCGGCTGTCAATCCGAAGCCGACGACATCGGCGGTGAAGTCGACGCCGGATGCCTTGAGTTCCTTGCCCAGTGCACAGGGGTCGCCGCCGCAGGTTTCGAGCCCATCGGTGATCAGGACGACGGTTGCCTTGTCCTCGGTGTATTTCAGCGCTTCCGCCGCCTGCTTGACGGCCGCCGTCAACGGCGTCTTGCCAAGGAATTTCAGACTGTCGGCGGCATCCGTGATGGCGCTTGCCGAGCCTGCCTGAGGCGGCACGATCAGCTGAATGTCCTCGCAGCTGCCTTTTTCGCGATGGCCGTAGGCCATGAAGCCGATCTCGTCGTCGGCGGGAACCGATTGAAGCACGGTCCTCAGAGATTCCCTGGCGATTTCGAGCTTGGGCTTGCCGTCGATCTGCGCCCACATCGAGCCGGACGCATCAAGAATGATGATGACCTTGTTTGCGGCAAAGCCGAACGTCGTCATCGACAAAAGGAGGATCGCCGCAGCGAAGCTCCGCGCAAATACCGCCATCGAAATCTCCTGAGTTAGCCCCCTAATCCGCACAGGGAAGCTATTTGAGGCGGCGTCAGGACACAAGCCCGGCGCGGCCGTGTCGCTCAGGCCTCTGGGCGGGGAAAAAAGCGTTCATGCGGCAGGATCGCCCGAGCAGCAGGCGTCTTGGAGCCAGACCGAAGCCCCGGCTCAGTAGGTGGTGCGGCGCTCTTCCGAAGGCGGCCTGCCGAACTGCAGCCGGTAGCTCTGGGCGAAATAGGAGTGCGAGGTGAAGCCGGTCGCGATCGCCACGTCGAGGATCGGCATGTTGGTCTGGCGCAGCAATTCGCGCGCCCGCTCCAGCCGCAACCGCATGTAGTAGCGGCCCGGCGTGACGTTGAGGTGGCGCAGGAACAGACGCTCGACCTGGCGCACCGAAAGGCCGGCCGATTTGGCGAGTTGCACCGCCGAGAGCGGCTCGTCGAGATGGTCGGCCATCAGCTCGACGATGCGCCTCAGCTTCTCCGACTTGCCGGTCAGATCGCGTTCCGGCCCGACGCGCTGGCGGTCGCCGGCCGAGCGGATGCGCTCGTGCTGGAACTGGTTGGCGACGCCATTGGCGAGGTTCGAGCCGAAATCGCCGCGCACGATCTCCAGCATCAAATCGATCGAGGTCGTGCCGCCGGCGCAGGTGTAGCGCTTGCGGTCGATCTCGAAGACATTGCCGGTGCAGTTGATGTCGGGGAAGCGCTCCATGAAGCCGGCGCGGTTTTCCCAATGGATGGTGCAGCGGTAACCGTCGAGCTGGCCGGCCTCGGCCAATAGGTAGGACCCGACCGACAGTGCTCCGAGCGCGTTGCCGCGCCGGCCCCAGCTGCGCAACGCCGCCAGAACCTTGCTCTTGCCGGGAAATTCGGTTGTCAGCCCTACCGAAACGAAGAGGATGTCGACCGGCGGCAGGTCGGCGACGGCATAGTCGATCTTGAGAGGCAGGCCGTTGGACGCCATCACCGGATCGCCATCGGCCGACACCGTGGTCCAGCCATAGAAATCGCGGCCGAGCAGACGGTTCGCCGACCGGAACGTGTCGATCGCCGCGGCCAACGAGAACATGGAAAACTTGTCGACCAGCAGGAAGGCGAACTGCCGGCCACCTTGAACGGGATCAGTCGTGACCGGCCGTTCCGGGGAAATGGTGGGGTTCGGCAAAACTGGCGCTTTCAGGGTCAACCCGGGCTCAGAAAGAGGGCCGCTTCAATCCGGCCGCAAGGTAGGCAGAAGCTAACGTATTGGCCATCAGCATGGCAATGGTCATCGGCCCGACACCGCCGGGCACCGGCGTGATGGCGCCGGCTTGCTTGGCCGCCTCGGCATAGGCGACATCGCCGACGAGGCGCGACTTGCCCTCGCCCTTCTCCGGCGCGGGAATGCGGTTGATACCGACATCGATGACGGTGGCGCCCGGCTTCACCCAATCCCCCTTGATCATTTCCGGCCGGCCGACGGCGGCGACCAGGATGTCTGCCGTGCGGGCAAGCGCCGGCAGGTCCTTGGTGCGGCTGTGGGCGATGGTGACGGTGCAGTTGGCGGCAAGCAGCAGATTGGCCATCGGCTTGCCGACAATGTTGGAGCGGCCGACGACGACGGCGTTGAGGCCGGACAGGTCCTTGCCGCGCACGCGCTCGATCAGAAGCATAGAGCCGGCCGGCGTGCAGGGAACGAAGGCCGTGTCGAGCTCGCCCGTGCCGAGCTTGCCGACATTGATGAAATGGAAGCCGTCGACATCCTTCTGAGGCGCAATCGCCTGGATGATCTTGCCGGCGTCGATATGGGCGGGCAGCGGCAGCTGCACCAGGATGCCGTTGATGGCCGGATCGGCGTTGAGGTCAGCGATGATCTTGAGCAACGCCTCTTGGGAAGTCTCGGCCGGCAGCGTGTGCTGGAGCGAATGAAAGCCGCATTCCTTGGCCGTGCGCGACTTGGAAGCGACATAGACCTGGCTGGCCGGATCCTCGCCGACGATGACCACGGCCAGACCAGGCTTGGCGTTGCCCTTGGCGACCAGCTCGGCGGTCAACGCCTTGACCGTCCGCACCACATCCTCGGCAACGCTCTTTCCGTCAATCACTTCGGCCATGAACCATCCTCAACCCTGTTTCGCGCAACGCCGCTTTCGAGACGCGATGTCCCGGCGCCGGCAACATGCAGTGCGGCATTGTCACGAAAATTCCGGCACGCAATCCCGTCAAAGCGCCGTCCAATGCCGTTTACGCGAAAACCGGGAGGGTTTTATTCGGCCTCGGTGATGTATCTTGTGGCTCAGAAGTAGCGGCGGCGGGCGCGGCTCTCGGTGAGTTCGCGGACCGCCTCGCGGAATTCGCGCAGGCTGGCACGAATTTCCTCGATCGGCGCCTGTTCGGCGCCTTCCTCAACCGGCGAAGGCTCCACCGATGGCTGCGGTGGATAGGCCGGTGGTTGCGGCGGCGCGGGCTGCGGCGGATACGGCATGTGCCCGGCATAGGGCGCCATGGCTTGGGTATAGGGGTAACCTGCAGGCGGCGGCGCCTGCCAGGGCTGCATCGAGCCGGCCTGTAATGCAGGGGGATAGGGCGGCGGAGCCGGATAGATCGGCAGTGGCGGCATCAGGGGCGACCGTGACGGCGGTCCCATCGGCTGGGAATAGGTGGCATCGAAGCCTGGCGGGAAAGGCGGCCGCGAGTAGTCCGACGACCGCGGCATGAAGGCGGCATCCGGATTCGGGAAGCCGGAGGGCATAGCAGCATCCGCCGGCCGCGCCTTGTCGCCAAAGGCGGCGAATTCGCTGTCATCGTCCGCCTCAGTGGATGGCTTGCGGGACAGAGCATTGCGCAATTTCGCCATGAGCGCGGCGACCCGCCCGGGCCGCTTGGCGGGAGCGGCTTCGGCGTGTGCCAAGGGCGGTGGCGGTGCTGGTGGCGGGGGTGGCACCGGCGGCACGGGCGCTGCCGGCATTGGCGACGCGGGCGGCGGTGCTGCCCGGAATGCCTGGTCTTCGACAGGCGCCTTGCGGTCGCGGCGCGAGCGCGATGTGGCGGTCTCGCGCAGGCTTTCATAGGCGCCGCGCATGGCACCGAGACCAACACCGGAGGCAAAGCCCAGGAACAGGCCGGCAAGCGCCATCACGACCCGCGATGGACCGTTCGGCTCGAGCGGAATGGAGGGCGGCGAGATGACGGTCATATTGGCGGTATTGATGCCCTTCTGCTCGCCAATCTCCTTGGCGCGCAGAAGATATTGTTCATAGACCGAGCGCTTGGCCGCGGCGTCGCGTTCCAGTTCGCGCATCGAGACCAGGTCGCTGTTGACGTCGCCGCTGCGGACCTTCATCTGCGCCAGTTGGGACGAAAGGTCCTGTTGGACCTGGATCGAGCGTTTCAGGTCAACCTGCAGCGACGAGGCGATGCGGCTGAGTTCCGCGGCAATGCGATCGCGTGCGCCGGCCAGCTGCGCGTTGAGCGCCTGGAGTTCGGGATGGCGCGGACCCAGCCGGACCGCGGCACGATCGGCCTCCTGCTTGAGCGTGGCATATTGCGCGCGCAGATCGCTCATCGTGTTGGAATTGATTTCTTCCGGCAAAGTACCGCCAAGCACCGAATTGACATTGATCGAGCGGGCGGAGGCAGCGCGGGCGTTCAGTTCCGCCGTACGCGCGCGAGCAACCGACAGTTGCTCGTTGACCTTGAGCATCTGATCATCGCTGATCAGGTGGCCTTGCGCGTCGACAAGGTCGTGCGTGGCTCTGAAATCCTCGACCTTGCGCTCGGCCGCCTCGACGCTTTTGCGCATCTCCTCGAGTTTTGCCGTCAATTCGTTGTTGGCCCGGCCGGCGGTGAGGGATTGAAATTCACCCGAGGTCTGCAGAAAGACATCCGTCATCGTTTCCGCGATGCGCGCCGATTTCTGGGCGTTCTGGGTGGTGACGCCGATCATGATCGTGGAGGTCTTGCCCGCGCGCTCGACCGAAAGGCTTTCAGCCAGATTGCCGACGGCAAGCGACAGGCGACGCGGTTCATCGGCACCGCCTGGTCCGTCGTGGCGCAACAGGATCGAGCGGATCAGTGACATGGCGCCCAGGCCGCCCGAGCCTTGGCCATTGAACTCCGGATCGTCGGCGAGATTGAGCTTGTTGACGACCTTGCCCAGCACCGTGCCCGAGGTCAGCAACCTGATCTGGTTTTCGACATTGACGAGTGTCGCGTCAGGAACAACCGCCATCTGGGTGAGGTCACGGTCCGAAAGTTTCAGGTCGCGCGGATCGACGACCAATTCGGTCATCGATTCGTATTTCTTCGGTGTCGACAGCGCGATCGCGACGCCGAGCCCGGCACCGATCAGGGTGGTGGTGATGATCAGCAGTTTCGATCTGGCAATGCCACGCACGACCTGCATCGGATCGATCAGCGGCTTCCACTGTTGATCGTCCCTGCGATCGTCAAAGGATGCATTGGCCTCGCCTGCCTGGCGGGATCCGGCCGTGTCATGCGAGCGAGTGCTGCCGGAAGGTTCTTCAGCGGACTGCCTTGAATCCGGCATGGCCGGCTGCAGATTGTCGGCGTCCTCTTGCGAGCGCCAGGCGTCGTCTTGTGCAGCCGCTTCCCGCTCTGGCCGCAAGCGTTCTGTTCCGGCGGCGGCGGACGGCGTTGGGTTCGTCCGCGCTTCGCGCCGTGAACGGGCAAGGCGATGGCGCGTGGCGGCATCCTCGCGCCATGCCGAATCCGCGCGATCGCCTATCGAGACCAGGGATGCGTCGTCCTCACCGCGCATGGCCTGGCCGAGCGCCAGCAACGAACGCTCGCGCCTCCAGTCTTCACGGTTTTCCCTGTCGACCATTGTCTTGGAGCTTCACTCTTTGGCCGCTGGGCAGCGGCGGTCGGCTATTCGTTAAGCCACGCTAAACAAGCATAGGAAACAAAAGGTTAATTTCGGCAGGCCGGCGTGTAAGCTTTCCATAACCTCAAGCGCCGGAATTTCAGCGCCTTCGGGCCTCAGAACGGCACGTTAAGCTTTCCCGCCTATGGCTTCCCGGCACATGACCGAAGCTCGCGGCATACCGCAAAGGCGCACTTTCGCCCGGATCGGCACTTTCGTGGCCGAGCGACGGGGGCTGGTGCGCGACTATTTTTCGGCGATCAGCGGCGCCGGCGGGCGACTGGTGTTTTCGCTGGCCTATTTCATCGCCCTTGCCAACACTTTGTCGATCTCCGAATTCGGCATGTTCGCCACCGCTTCGGCGGCCGGCGTGATGCTGTCGCGGATCCTGGCCTTCGGTTTCATCTCGGCGCTCTACCGCACCGCCACCATCCGCCCCAATCTGATCGGCACCTTCACGGCCGGCTTCCTGCTGCTCGGCGTCGTTTCGCTGCCGCTCCTGACGCTGGCCTCGTTCGGGGTCTACCTGATCTTCTTCGCCGGCACCGTGCCGCTGTCGGTGTTTTCGGCGATCGTGTTTGCCGAAGCGCTGTTGTGGCGGCCGGTCGAGGTGGCGCTGATCGTCAACAACGGGTTGGGCAAGTTCGGCCGCGCTGCGATCCTGGCGATCATGGCGACGGCACTGCGGGCGCTTGGCGCGGTGCTGTTCATGGTCTCGGCGCAACACAGCATCTGGGCTTGGTCGTGGTTCTATATCGGCGCCAACGCCGCCTCGCTGGTTCTGGCTTTCGGCTGGTTCTATCCGCGCCAAAGACTGCGGCTGCGCATCGAGCTCTATCTCAGGCGGCTTGCCGATTCCATCTACGTCGCCGGCGCGGAAGTGTTGTTCTACCTGCAATCGGAATTCGACAAGCTGCTGGTGCTGGCGATCGGCGGCCCGCATCTGGCCGGCATCTATGCCATCATCATGCGGCTGGTCGACCTGACCGCGATCCCGATCCGCACCTTCTCGATGATGCTGGTACAACGCATGATGCGCGCGCCGGACCTGTTGTCGCGGCTGGCGGTCAAGAGCGGCATAGAAGGCGGCGTGTTCCTGGTTTCGACGCTGGCGCTGCTGGCGCTCGGCATCGTGCTGCATTTCTTCCCCAACGCCCTCGGCAGGAACGTCTCCGAGGCCGCGCCGCTGGTGGCGCTGGCAATCTGCGTTCCGGGATTGCGCAATCTGGTCGAATACCAGGCGGAGCTTCTGTTCGCGCGCGGCCAGACGGCGGTGCGGGCGCTCAATCTCGGCTTGTTAGCCGCCCTGAAGGCGCTGCTTTTGACCTATGTGCTAACCACCATCACCGATACGTCAACGCTGGTGCTGTCGCTCAACATCGTCTTCCTGCTGCTCTATCTCGCCTCGATGCTGCTGACCTATTCGGCGCTGCGCAGGCCGGCGAAAGCAATCTGAATTCAGGTGAGGCCGGCCTGCAAACAGCGGCTCCCTGCGCTTCCGGTGCTCACGTACAGTAGTACGCTCCGCTCCGGTTCTCGGAAGCCACTGTTTTCGGCTCGTCCTGACCTGAATTCCTGCTCAGGCTAACCCAGCCCGATCAGACGACGGATGCGGCCGATATCGGTGCCGATGAAGGATTGCATGCCGATCGCCACCTGCTGCGGCGCCATGCCGGCAACGAAGCGGCGAAACTCGTCGTCCGATAAGGCCTCTCCCGTCCAGTGGACGCGGCAGAATTCCTCAGAACCGTGGAAGTGGCCGGCACCGTCCTGCAGATCGTCGACATAGCGACCATAGATCATGCATTCGGAGAATCTGCGCGCCGAGCCGACCACCTCGACCCAGGCGCGGCCATGGGCCTTCTCGATCTGGCCGCACATGGCAAGCACGGTGTCGCGGCGCCAGGCGATCAGCGTCGAGATATAGTCGTGGGCCGACGCGCGCGACGGGTCGATGCCGAGCGCGGAACCCGCATTGCGCGACCAGATGCGATGCTCGTCGTGACCGTCATCGGCAAGCACGCCGTCGCGGCGGAACAGCCGCGCCTTGCCGTCGCGCCAGAAGGCGCCGCAGTCGAAGGCCTTCAGGAAAGCGACGTCGGAATCGCAGAAGACCAGAACGTCTTCCCGGGCATGCGCCGCGATGGCAATGCGGCGCAGCTGCTGCACGTGCCAGCCACGCAGCGGCTGCGTCTTCAGGCTGAACCAGACACGCCGGCGGAACAGGCTAAGCGGATCGTCGAAAGCGCGCAGCCAGCGCGGCAGCAGGTCACGCTCGTCGACAACTGTGCGCCGGTTGGTCTCCAGCTGCCGGAAAAGCGCGACGTCGCGGTGTTCGACCAGGATGTAGTGGTGCGCGGCGCCGGAAACATGCCGGTCAAGCGTTTCGCACAACAGGCGGCAGCGCTCGAAATCCGGCGCGTAGCTCGCCGTCACCACCGCCGCCGTCGGCGTCTCCGGCAACAGGCCCGGGCCGACGAGAGCGTCTGGAACGAACCTTTTGTTCAACGGAGCTCTCCGGCCGTTTCGGCGCCGCGCGACCATCTCTGCTTGACGACCCGCCACAGGAACACCGGATTGCCGACGACGTAGCGGCGCCAGAGCCGGCCCGGCTCGACCGCCAGCCGGAACAGCCATTCCAGGCGCATGCGGCGCATCCACAGCGGCGCGCGGGGCACCGAGCCACTCAGGAAATCGAGCAGTGCGCCGACCGCGACCGGCATCGTGCAGTGGCGTTCGTCGATGTGGCGGGCGATCCACAGTTCCTGGCGGGGCACGCCCATGGCGACCAGCAGCATATCGGGCCGCAGCGCCGCGATCCGGCCAATGATCTCCGGCTCCTGCGCGGCGGAGAAATAGCCGTCATGAATGACCACGAAATTGTGCTGCACGGCAAGGGCCGCGAGCTTGACCGACGCCGCCTCGGCGTTGACACGCGTCGCGCCAAGCAGGCCGACGGTCATCGGCCGCGTCGAGGCCTGCAGGAAGGCCGGCACGAAATCGGTGCCGTTAAGATTGTCCGGAAAGGGCGCGCCATAGAGAAGCTGCGCGGCGAGATCGACGCCGATGCCGTCCGGCAGGATGAGGAAATCGTCGAGCGCCTCGGCGAAGACCGGGTCTGAATAGGCGATGTTGGCATTGTGGGCGTTGAGGAAACTGACCTTGGTGAAGCGCCGCTCGGCAATCAGGCGGGCAAGCAGGGCGATGGCATCGTCCCAGCGGATGGCGAGCACGGAGATGCCGAGGATCCTCTTCAAGCTGTCGAGCCCGAAGGCCGCGCGGGCGGTGTGCATATTCATGCAAACACCTCCTGCCTGACGGCCCCGAGTTTTTCCAAGCCATGCCGGATGGCGACATCCAGCGCCTTGACCTGCCGATGACGGAACGCGCCGCCATCGACGTCCCTGATATCGGCGGCCGCGGCCTCCAGGGCCCTGGCGAAGCCGGCCGGATCGTCGGTGACGACGCAATTGTCGGGGCGATAGTCGATGCCGCGCAATGAGCGGCTGGTGGCGACCGAAGGCAGGCCGAGTTCGAAGGTCTCGATGGTCTTCAGCTGCACGCCGCTGCCGGCGGTGCTGATCAGCGGGACGACGGCCGCGCCGCACACGAACGCCCTGGCATCCGGGACACGGCCGACAAACTCGACGCCCGGATGCGCCGAGGTGACGCCCGAAGGCACGTGGCCGGCGATGCGGATGCGGAAATCGGGCCGCAGTTGCGGCACCACCTTGCCCAGGAACCAGTCAAGGCCAATGCGGTTCGGCTGCCAGGTCCAGGTGCCTATGAGGGCAGCGTCGCATTCAATCCGGCGCGGGCCGTTCCGGGTTGGCGCCTCGGCGCCGGTCACCAGCGGCAGCACCGCCGATCGGTCGGCGGCGGCGACACCGAGTGCCGCCCGGTCTTCCTCGGCCAGCGTGAAGACATAGCGTGCGCGGCGGCAGAGACGCTCTTCCACGACCTTGAGCAGCCTTGCCTCGCGGCGGAACAGCAGGCGCTGGAAGGGGCCGGCGGCAGCAGCCGCGTTCTCCCGCGCCGAGAGATGCTCGACATTGTGGGCGACGAAGATCGAAGGCTTGTCTTCGAAGAGCTTTTCGAAGGCGCCGGCGAACTGGACGGAATTCAGCACATAGCCATCGAACGGCCCGGCCTGTTCGAGAGCGGCCTGCACTTCGTGCTCGGATACCGCACGCAGCTTGACCGAGGCGAAGGTAAGGCCCGACAGCATCGCCTTGCCGACCCAAGCGAGCTTTTGCGGCGCCGAGGCGCTTTCCGTGCGCACGTCGATCGCACCCAGCACAACGGTGTTTTCCGGGTCGGCCGCGGCCTTCCCGGGCCAGGTGAAACCGATGACCGTGACGCGCGCGCCGGCCCGCCGCAACGCAGCGATGATCGCAGCATTGGCGATCTCGTAGCCCGAGGCGAGAGCGCCGTCGGGCACGATCGATGTGGCGAACAGCAGATGCATCTCACCTATCCTGTGGTGTAGCCGGTAGCAAAGCGCGGTGAACCCTTGATTAAGCGAGCACAATCAACGGCCGAAAGCCCCTGCCCGACGGGCCTCTCCGTGCAAGGTGATTAACGAAACCTTATCACCGTGGTGCTACCAGAACGCGACTCACCATGTGGCTGGACACGGATGATCCCTTTGCCATCGGATGGTTCGGTATCGATCGCTGGACGGTCTCCCCGGCTTAACGTCGAGGCTGTCGAAGCGGTCGTCACCTTGCCTACCTTCAAGCGGCCCGAACAGGTGCTGGAAACGCTGGTTTCGCTGCGCGCGCAGCGGACCGGCAGGCGCTTTGCCGTCATCGTCATGGAGAACGAAGCCGAGGCGCGGGAAGGCGCCAAGGCGGTGCTGCCGCTGTTCGAGCGTGGCGGGATGCCGGGCATGGTCATCATCGCGCATGAGCGCGGCAATTGCAGCGCCTACAATGCCGGCTGGCAGACGGCGATGCTGCACTTTCCGAACTTCAGGCATCTGCTGGTCATCGACGATGACGAGATCGCCGATCCGCACTGGCTGGAACGCATGTGCACGGCTGCCGAGACGCTCGGCGCCGATATTGTCGGCGGCCCGCAAGTGCCTGTCTTCGCAGACGCTGTCCATGCGAGATGGGCGGAGCATCCGGTGTTCGCGCCGCCCTACCGGGAAACCGGGCGCGTGCCGGCGCTCTATTCGTCCGGCAATCTTCTGGTCGGGCGCAACGTGCTGATCGCCATGGGGCCGCCCTTCCTCGATCTCAGATTCAACTTCATGGGCGGCGGCGATTCCGACTTTCTCAGCCGTGCGGCGCAGAAGGGCTTTGTGCTCGGCTGGTGTACCGAGGCCAAGGTTCGCGAGACCGTCCCGGCGCGGCGCGTCGAGCCCGACTGGATCCGGGCCCGCAGCCTGCGCAACGGCGTGATCTCGACGCTGGTCGAGAAGAAGAAGCGCGCCGGCACGCCGCTGGCCGGCGCCAGGGTGCTGGCGAAAAGCCTGGCGCTGCTGGCCGCCGCGCCGTTTCGTGGCCTGGTCCGGCTGGCGCGCACAGGATCGCCGGCGATCGCCATCTACCCCGTCCATGTGGCGCTCGGCCGCGTGCTGGCCGAATTCGGATATGCCAATGAGCAGTATCGCCAGCCCGAGAAAAACTGAGCGCGCCCCGCTCAGCGACGCGTTCACGCGCGACGGCGTGGCGACGGCCGTCGCCGCACTGCTGTTCACCGTCATCATGGTGTCCTTCCGCCCGTTCCAGCCGGCCGGCGCCGAGCTGACCGGCGACGGCGGCGACATCGTCAACCAGCTCGGCTTCGGCTCGCTCGGCGCCGTTTCGATCTTCTCGTTGATGGCCTTTGCCGATCCGCGCATCGTGCGCTCGCTGTTCAGCCCGTCCTGGGGGCTGATGCTGGGCTTCTTCTTCCTGTCGGTGGTGCTGGCGACCGACCCGCCCGCGGCGATGCGCGCCGCCTCCTTCACCATGATCGGCATCCTGACCATGGCAACGATCCTGGCGCTGCCGCGCGATGCCGAATCCTTCTCGAAAATCATCATCTTCACCGCCGTGGTGGTGATGGGCCTTTCCTATGTCGGCCTGATCGTCTTTCCGCATGAGGCGCTGCACACAGCCGACTCCCAGGAGCCCGAACACGCCGGCCTATGGCGCGGCGTGTTCACCCACAAGAACATCGCCGGTCCGATCATGGCCTGCTTCAGTTTTGCCGGCCTTTACCTCTACCGGCGCGGCCAACGCTGGTGGGGCGCAGGCATATTCTGCGCGGCGATGATCTTCATGCTGCACACCGGCTCCAAGACCACCGCCGGCCTGGTACCGTTCTCGATCCTGATTGTCGTGCTGCCGAGCCTGATGGGCATGCGGCTCGGCACGCCGATCCTGTTCGCGCTGGCGATCATCGCCACGGCGGTCGGCACGCTGGGCATCGTCTTCCTGCCGCCGGTGAAACATCTGGCGGCGATCTATTTTCCCGACATGACCTATACCGGCCGCACCACGTTGTGGGAGTTCGCCGGCTCGATGCTGGCGAAGAAGCCATGGACCGGCTACGGCTATGAAAGCTTCTGGGGCACGCCGCTGCTGCTCAACCAGGACCAGCCTTTCGATAGGCCGTGGGACATCCGGACCATCGTGCATGGCCATGACGGCTATCTCGACATCGCCGTGCTGATGGGCATCCCCGCCCTTTGCGTGGCGGTCTACACTTTCCTGATCGCGCCGCTGCGCGACTACATGCGCATTCCGCTGCGCAGGGAAAACATCTATCTCGGCGACTTCTTCATGATGGTGGTGCTGTTCACCGCGCTCAACGCTTTCCTAGAAAGCTTCTTCTTCCATCGCGGCGACCCGGTCTGGCTGTTCTTCGTGCTCGGCGTGCTTGGCCTGAGGCAAGTGTCGCTGCGGCCGTTCGCGGTGCGTGGCTCGCGTCCCGCCTGACGGGGCTTCCCCCCTGAAGCGTGAGCGTCTATGTCAAAGCCTTCCTTCGGAGGGCTTTCGATGACGAACAGGCTTGTTCTCGCCGGCTGCGGCAATATGGGCTACGCCATGCTTTCGGGCTGGCTGAAATCCGGCAAGCTCGCGCCCTCGGCGGTTTTCGTTATCGAGCCCAATGCGGAGCTGCGCCAGCGCGCTGCAACGCTTGGCTGCGCCACATCAGCGGACGCCGGTGAGATTCCAGCCGATGCGGTGCCCGATCTCGTCGTCATCGCGGTAAAACCCCAGGTGATCCGCGACGTGACCGCCGCCTACAAGCGTTTCGGCGATGGCCGCACCACCTTTGTCAGCATCGCCGCCGGCACGCCGGTCGCCACCTTCGAAGACATCCTCGGCAACCGCGCGCCTGTTGTGCGCTGCATGCCCAACACGCCCGCCTCCATCGGCAAAGGCATGATGGTGGTGTTTTCCAACCCGCTGGTCTCGGATGATACCAAGCGCTTTGTCGCCGACCTGCTGTCGGCCAGCGGCGAAGTGGCCACCATCGACGACGAAGGCCTGATGGATGCGGTGACCGCCGTGTCGGGATCCGGGCCGGCCTATATCTTCCACTTCATCGAAGCGCTGACCGTGGCCGCCGAGAAGGCGGGGCTGCCTAGCGCAACCGCCAGGCTGCTCGCGATGCAGACCGTCTATGGCGCTGCTTCGCTTGCCGCCGAAAGCCAGGAGGAACCCGGCGTGCTGCGCCAGCAGGTGACCAGCCCCAACGGCACGACGGCTGCGGCGCTTGCCGTGCTGATGGGCGAAGACCGGTTGACCAATTTGCTGACGCAGGCAGTCGAGGCGGCTCGGCTGCGGTCGATCGAGTTGGGAAAGTAAAACTCAGTTCGCCCCGTACAGCATCTCGTCCTGCAGCCGGCGCAAGGCGAACAGTCTCGTCGTCTGGTCGGGCGCGGCATTGTCGGCGGTGAGCAATTCGCCCTTCCGGACCGGTTTCAGCACCTTGCCGCCCTCGAGCAGGCCGACCGGCACGGCGTGCTGGGCGCGGGCTTCGCCGACGGTCATCGTCCAGGAGCGATAGCAGGTCTCACCGATCGCATCGAAGGTCTCGCCGGCAGCCAGGTCCCGCTTGGCGACCGCGCAGACCTCGGCGACGGGCCTTGGCAGCGGCACCATGTCGGGCTTGCCGAAAAGCACGATGCGGGCAGCGGTGAGCGGCACTTCCAGCGAGGTCAGATGATAGGGCCGGAACAGGCTGTAATAGGGACCGTGGCCGATATGCAGATCGTCCATGCGCTCGATGATGCGCGGATGCGTGGCCTCGACGATGACGAAGACACCGGGCGCCACACCCTTGCCGGTGGTATAGTCGACGACGCCTTTTTTCAACAACAGCCCGCCATCCTCGCGTGGGATCAGCACCTTGACGAGATCGTCGCGGTGGGCCTTCGGGCCATGCATGCCGGGCACATCGGGCACCAGCCCGGTGGCGTTGGCGATGGCGCACATCTCGACCATGGTTTTCGAACCGTCGACGAACTCGACCAGCATGCGCGGGTTCATGTTGCGGCGGATCGCCTCCTCGCGATAGTCGTCGGGCATGGCGTCGTGGTTGAGCGGGTTGTTCTTGCCCTTGCCGGCCGAGACGATGGTCAGGCCGAGCGCGGACGCGAATTCGATCAGTTCCATGCAACTCGACGGCTCGTCGCCGGCGCCGACCGAATAGACGACGCCAAGCCGGTCGGCCTGCTGCTTGAGATAGCAGCCGATGGTGACGTCGGCCTCGACATTCATCATCACCAGATGCTTGCCATGCTCCATCGCCATCAGGTCGAAGTCGGCGGCGACGCCCGGTTTTCCCGTGGCGTCGATGACGACGTCGATCAGCGGATTGGTGACCAGCATCTCATTCGAAGTGACGGCGATCTTTCCCGCCTCGATGGCCGCGGTGACTTTCGATGCCGCGTCCGCCTCGACCGCCATCGCCTCGTCGCCATAGGCGATGCGGATGGCGTCACGCGCGGTGTGCGGGCGTCGGGTAGAGACCGCGCAGACGGAAATGCCCGGCATCAGCATGCCTTGCGTGACGAGGTCAGTGCCCATCTCGCCCGAACCGATAACACCGATGCGCACCGGACGACCCTCAGCGGCTCGGCTGGCGAGATCGCGGGCAAGCCCGGTCAAGGCGACATTGGTCATGCGTGAGATATCCATGGTTCTTGGTTTTGGATGCGGCAATAGCAGGGAACCACCCGCTTTTGCCAACGAAACCGTTCAAACCTGGCTCAAACCACCCGGACGTAGCTCGTCATGCCCGATTTCTGGTGCTCGATGATGTGGCAATGCAGCAGCCAGTCACCGGGATTGTCGGCGACGAAGCCGAGCTGAACCTTTTCGTTGGGCTGGATAAGATAGGTGTCGGAAATCAGCGGCTGCACCGGACGTGTCGAGGACGACAGCACCTTGAAGCCCATACCGTGCAGATGCATCGGATGCGATTGCGGCGTCAGGTTCTCCATGTCGATGACATAGCTCTTGCCGAGCTTCAATTCGGCCAGTGGCGCGGTCGGATCGGATGTATCGCCTGGCCACGGCACCTTGTTGATGGCCCAGAAACTGTAGCCTAGCGAACCGCAGATGCCATCGCTCGGGACGTTTTCCGCCGTAGCGCTGAGAGCCAGCGAAATGTGCTGGGCGGCGCTGAGGTCCACTTCCGCCACCGGATTGACCTCCAGCGGCGCAACATCGCGAACATCCCGTTTGAGCGAGCTGCCCGTCGCCCGCACGGTCGCCAGGATCTTGGGCTTGGTGCCCCTGACATCCCGCAGGCTCACCACCGCGCCTTCCTGGTCTGGCATGCGGATGGCAAGTTCCATGCGCTGCCCCGGCCCAAGCAGCAAGGCATCGGGTGAAAAGCGCTCAGGCACCGGATTGCCGTCAAGCGCCATCACGATCGCCTCGGCACCGTCGACGCGAAAGGCATAGATGCGGGTGACATCGGTGATGGCGACGCGCAGCCGCACCAGACCTCCGGCCGGCGCGTCGTATTGCGGCTGGTCGAGCCAGTTGGCGGTGCGCACCGTGCCGTAAGTGCCGGTTTTCGCGGCATCGCGCGGCCGGAACTGGTCGATGAACTGGCCGTCGTCGCCAAGACGCCAGTCGCGCAGATTGAGGACGAATTCGGCTTCGAATTTCGGATCATTCGGGTTTTCGACAACGATCACGCCGGTCAGGCCGTGGCCCATCTGCTCCAGCGTGTTGCAATGCGGGTGATACCAGAAGGTGCCGGCGTCGGGCGGCGTGAAGGCGTAGTCGAAATGGTCGCCGGTGTAGACATAGGGCTGCACCAGGAAGGGCACGCCATCCATCTTGTTGGGCAGGCGAATGCCGTGCCAATGGATGGTCGTGGGATCATCGATGGCGTTGACCAGGCGCGCCGCGAAGGGTTCGCCCTTCTTCATCCTCAGCACCGGCGGCATTCCGGCATTGCCATAGGTCAGCACATTGTTGGTCGGACCGATATCCATCAGCCTGGCCTGGATTTTGGCCGTCTGCAGCACCACCGGCTCCGGGCTGGCCACGGCCAGGCTGCCAAGCCTGCCGATAGACGAAAGCCCCACTCCGGTTGCGCCCGCGACGGCGGCCGTTTTCAAGAGCCCACGGCGTGTCCATCCGGTCATTCAGCGCTCCAACTGCAAAGCCTGGGATTTGTCGTCGCCTTGGATCACAGGCGAGCCGCCAGTGCAAATGCCGATATTGGCACACCGCGTCCCGCCAATGCCATGGCGACGGGATGGCATTCGCTCGGGAGTGCTCGCCCCCTTATTTGAAGCTGGCGATGGGCAGGAATTTCACCGCGGAGCCGGTGAAGCGGCGGTGATCGGACGTCTGTCCTCGTGGCTCGAATCCGTCGAGATAGACCTGCTCCGGCGCCGTGCGGATGAAATTGGCCGCAATGACGGGCGCCGCTGCCGTGCCGGCTCCGCCAACAATGCCGCGACCTGTCCCCACGGGCACAATTACGGCGGTGGCTTCGGGATCGAGACGTGGCTGGACACGATCGGCCTTGGGGCTGGTCCTGACGCGATCCTCGGGTTTTGGTGCCGGCACGGCAAGCTGCTGAGCGGTCGATCCATCAAGGACGGTATCGCGGTGATGCATGGCCAGCAAGGCAGCGACAGCATCGGCGGATTTGGCTGCTTTCGACGGATGCGCCGGGCTCGTCTGGCTTTGCGGCCGCCATATCGGCAACGGGATGTTGAGCGCCACCACATCCGGCGCGACGCTGGCGCCAGCGGCATCCGTCTTGCCCAAGGGCCTTTCGGCATTGGCCACAACCGGCTTGGCCGCGGAGAGTTCGGCCTGCGACGTGGACGCGCTGGCCATCGCGACCGGCGCGGTTTGCGGGGTTGGAATGCTCGCCGTTGCGGCGGCGCGCGGAGCGAAGGCGGGCAACGGCACCGCACTGGGCGCCATCGCCATGACGATCGCTTCGGGTGTCTTGCTGTTTTGCTCAGCGAACGGTTCTTCGGCGGCGGAAGCCATCTTCGCCCGTTGGGCTGCCTCCGGCGGCACGATGGCGATGCCCTGCCCGGCGTTCTTGGGTTCAACGGACTTGGCCGGTTTGCGTGGCGAGGGCGCTGCTTCCGCGACGTCCTCGGACTCGTCGGCGCCGCGCCCGCCCAGAAGCGTCGCCAGCAGACCACGCGACTTGCGCTGGCCGCCGTCGGCGCTTGCCAGCTCGATGTTGGGCGTGCCGGCGGCCTTGCGCGATTTGTAGGCGGCAAGCGCCTGGTCATAGCCCGGCAGCGGCTTGCCGTCGCTCGGCACATGCAGCGTGTTGCCGTTCGGGAAGACCCTGGCGAGTTCCTGGCGGCTGATGCCCGGCCAATGCCGCACATTGCCGACGTCCATGTGAATGAAAGGCGAGCCGGAGGTCGGATAATAACCAACACCACCGCCCTGCATCTTGAGGCCGATGTCGCGCAGCTTCTTCAGCGGCACGTCTGGCAGGAAGAAGTCCATGGCCCGGCCGACCATGTGCTGGCTTTCCCGCGCCACGCCCTTCGAGCGGCTGCGCAGCATGGCGTTGGTCGCCGGCGAGCGATAGGCGCTGACGACATGGATATAGGCGCTCGAGCCGCTGGCGCGATAAGCCTGCCAGACGAGGTCGAGCAGGCGCGGATCCATCCTGGTCGGCTCGTTGCGGCGCCAGTCGCGCAGCATGAAATTGATCTTCTTCAAACCTGCCTGATCATAGCGTCCGTTGCGCTTGAAGACGACCTCCGCCTTCTCGCCCGTATGGAGATGCTGGATCTTCAAGGCACGCGTCCCAGCGAACGCACTGGTGACGCACAGGCAAAGGAACGCGACGACAATGGCCGGCAACCATGTCCAACGATGGGAGGCGCCGGGCGCGTTCTGTTCGCTTTCAATCACAGGCATGCCTTGCACATTGTTCTTGTTTCGGGCGATTTGACGTCGTCGCCGGAGCCGGAGCCTTCTTTTCGAACCCTGGACACGCAGGTTTCACCAGGCAGGCGGGCATCCGTCCTGCGTCCGGTCGATGAACAGCATCTTGGTTAACGAATCGTGTTCGCGCGGAATGGGCGTTCCCGACAGCGGCGCGCTGCCTGGAGTGAATTCAGCCGATCGCTTCAGCGGAACAGATATTTCGAGACTTCCGGATTGCCGCGCCGCCACATCACATTGTCCAGGAAGTAGTGGTGCACGTTGATGAATATCCAGGCGATGAAGAGGAAGAGCGACGAGCCGAACACCGCCTTGTCGTAGGGAACCAGGTCGGTCAACGCCATCGGCACCAGCCAGAAACCGAGCGCTCCAAGAACCGCGCCGGCCATGATGAAGGCAAGCACCCGCAGCCTGTACTGCGGTCCGAGAATGGAGAAGACCTTCAACTGCGGCTTCTCGCCGGCATCCGCGCGGTCGCGCTCGACATTGGTCTGGTAGCGCCAGACCACGGCCAGGTACTGCAACGAATGCATCGCCGGCACCACGAGCAACCAGAGCGGGTTCAGCGTCACGAACAGGATCCAGGCATAGAGGGACACGACATAGGCGACGACGCCGTTATAGGGCAGCGCGCCACCATGTTTGCGCCAGCGGTTGATGAACATCACGGTGGTCGCCGCCGACGAAGCGGCAGCGATCGCCATGGCGACGGTGATGAGCCATGGCGGCACCGCGAAGGTGTAATAGTCCAGGCCCCAGAACTGCCTTTGGGTGATCACCACATTCGTCTGAAGCCAGGCGAACAGCCAGACGGCGTAGCCGTTGAACAGCAACACCTTCTTGTCCTGATCGCTGAAGAATTTGCGCTTCAGCACGGCATCCACCATCAGCATGCCGTAGCCCTGCTTGACATAGTGCCAGCCGACGAAAAAGCCCATGGCGTTGGTCGCATTGCCGAGCAACCGGGCGTTGCTCGTCAGCGAGCCATAGGCAAAGAAGGCAAACATGGCCAGCGGGACGACAATGCCGGCCAGAATATAGCGGATCTGAAGGCTCCGGCTGTAGCCGTCGCCACGCATCTTGCGCGCGAAATTGCGGTAGAAGATCTGGTACGAATGACCGAAATGCGGCTGGTTTATGAGGTGCGAGAGCAAGAACATCGTCAGCGTCACGGTGGCTTCGTACCGCAGCGGCAGGAAATACAGGACCGGCAGGATGACAAGCGCGCTTCCGCCAAGCATGAAGAAGTCGATGAACGGGCCAAAGAGATATTTTTGCGGAGCGGCCGCGACTGAGGCCGGGGTATCTGCCGAAAGGTGAAGTGCCATGGTGCCTTCTCCCCCTGTGGTCGTTTATCTAGCCGTCGACGTGCTTGCTCGGCAAGGTGTCGGCGCAGCTATCATCTGGAGCGGTCTATCACTAGCCGGGTGGAGGCACTTCCGCACGACGGAAACGCGGCAGAAGCATTGGGACACGCCGGGCATATTCATCATATTCGGGGAATGTCTGTCGAAGAATGCATTCCTCGTTCCTGGCACGGCGATACTCCAGAAGAAATTGCACCGCGCCTAACGCCACCATCAGCACTGAACAATTCGAAAGGATCATTCCGAGAATGAATGTCGCCTCGCAGATGTAAAGCGAATGGCGAACAATGGAATATGGACCAGAGGCAACCAGTTGCCGGGCTGTAGCCATAATGGAGAAAGAGCGGTCGAGCCAGTAGAGGCAAGAAACAGAACTGACCATACCGATGAAAATCAAGCCGAGCGCCACCATTTGCACGGTCGCGTTTTCCAATGCCGGGGTCAGATACATTGCGACGACGATCATGAACGTTCCGGCCACCGAGGTGACCCTTGGTTCGATTCCCTGCGCGGTTCCTTTTGGCGGGAGGCGGCCGACCGTCAGGAAAACCTGCAGGGCGGATAACACGGTCGCCAAGACCTGAGCACATGCTCGCCCTGCAGACACAACAAAAGATATTCCGCAAGGGCATCGGCACCGATGTGATCTAGGTGGTCGTCAATGGTGCGTTCCTCAAGATCTGCATTATCCTGATGGCGGCAGCGGCAATGGGTGTCTCGGCGTCTTTGGTACCTGAGAAGGTAACGATGACAGTGAGCGGTCAGGCGACATGGCTCCAGGTCATAGAGATCATCATCCTGGCCGATCTCGGCGTTTACGCCTCCGGGGGGCGATCAGCTTCGGCCCATAGAAATTGGGCGTTGCGGTAAGTTGGTACCCTGAATGGCCGAGCCGGTACGATACGCGACCGATCTCACAACAAAGATGGAAACTCCCGCGACGGCTGCCCCAGCAATCAGGTCGACCATGTGATGTCCACCTTCCGGCATCGTGCTGACGATCATGGTGATTTCCAAGAGCACCACCGGCCAAAAGACAACCCGGAAGTATCGCATCGAATACGCGATCAGAACGCCAAGGCTCGTGTGGAAAGACGGGAATGTGACGAGCGGTTGGGCCTCACTCAAAAGCAGTGCGAACGGTTCGCCGGATCGCAACTTCAGCAAAGTCTCGTGATGCCACATCCCGGCATGAGCGGTGAAATTGCTGAACGTGGCGGCCGATGGCTTGAAGAATGCATAGGCGCCAGCAGCCGGGACCATCGCCACAACGACGCCAACGATCGTCAAACAGACCGCGCTGACGACGTAGTATTCAAGCAGTCGATCCAGCCGATGCATGGACGCGTGAACCACCGCGACAATGATCATCTGCAAACCGATCGAATGATACGCCGCGACAAGTACAGCACTGGCAGTCGGGCTGCGATTGGTCAATTCCAAGAAGGCAAGCCAGTCGAAACCGAGCGTTCTGTCAAGAGCCGCCAGGTTTCCATCAAGCAATGGCCTGTTGTTGGCTGAAGCGAGGCAAATGAAGACCCCGACAGCAAGCCCGAACGGTATCGCAAGAGCACACAAATGCAGCAATGTCTGTCCTGTTCCGACCAAAGTTCGGATCAATTGAGCAGGACGAGACTCGTCGCCCCGGATGCGGTGGGCGACTAGGGCGACAATTCCATATAAAACAACGACAAGACCCGTTACCTTCGCGACGATCCAGCTGTTTGAAGGATCAAGATAGACGCTCGAATAAGGCAGCCAAACGCATACGGCTGCTGCAACAAGTGCTGTCAAACCCAATGATAAAAAAACTAACCGCCGAACTTCCCCCATTTCAATAATAAACCATGTCGTCGGCGCTCCGGCAAGAAGACGGGTTTCGGACGGTTAATTTGCACCATTACGCCCTCGCTAGGTGCCGGGAGAACGCTGCAACATCAATGGCGGGCGCCAATCGCCTCAGCGGGGTGGTGCCTGCATCGTTTTTGGAGACGGGGGCGCATTTCGCCACCTCCAAGATAACGACAAGAATGGAATTAGCATGGGGGTCCTTCGACTGTACGCATCGTATTCGGAGAACGCCGCTCGCAAGACCTTCTCCTCGTTGACCAGCCGTCGATATTGGAACGCGAGAGCGGTCGCGCCGATCGCGATCGTCATCCATGTTGGATTACGCAGGATAACGCCGAGCAGTACGATTGCTTCGCAGGCATAGAGCGGGTGCCGCACAATCTGGTAGGGGCCCGCCGTAACGAGCCGTCTGGCCTGCGCAGTGATGCTAAACGATCTGCCGAGCCACCACAGGCACCAGATGCAAAGTGCAAAACCCGCGATGGTAACGAGGTCCGCAACGACCTGAAGCTGTGGAGGCGTCTGTAGGCGAGGGACAGCAATCAGAGTTACAGTGGCAAAGCACCCGATCAATGCAGAAACCCGGGGTTCAATTCCCCGCGCCGTTTTCAGCGGCGGCAGACGCGTCACTGTCGTCGCAACAATAAGCACGAGGAAACCAAGAGCGGCAACGTCTGCAATGCCGTCTATAATCCGCGGAATTGTCCATTCTGCGTAGCGAAGAGCTCTGACCAGAGTTCCGGCCTTCAAGGTCGCGCAGATCGTGAAGTAGAGTATCATCGTTGCGCGCCCGATGAAATCACGCATCTCTTGTGACGGTGGTTTCACTGGCTTTTCCCTTCGGGATTAGTGGGTAGGCGAGTTGTTCGACGTAAGTCGGTGGGACGGGGTCGTCGACGCCGTAGCGCTCCGGCACTGTATTGCCAGGTAGGTACATCGTTCCAAATAGCACGTCGATAAATGAAAGCTGACCCGCGAAGTTCTTGTCGTATGCAGCGCGTTCCTGAGCATGGTGCCAGTGATGAAACTGGGGTGACGCGATCAACCACCGAAGTGGACCGATGTTCAGCTTAATGTTGGCATGCAACAACAGACCGTGAGCGTGAAAAATCAACACGAACAAGGCGATTGCCGGGCTACTGAAACCCAACAAATATACAGGCACGAGTGACGCGGCCTTCGACAGAGCCAAGTCAACCGGATGGTTCCGGTGCGCCGCCAGCCAGTCAAGTTCTTCAATGCTGTGATGGATCGCATGAAAGCGCCACAAAAACGGGACGGCATGAAAGGTCCGGTGTGCCGCGTAAAAGCCAATGTCCGCGATGACGATGATCTCTGCCACCTGGAGCCAAATCGGCTGTGATGATACGGCGTTCCCTACAAATAGCGGCACAAGATTTCCGACGGCGCTCATCACCAAAGTAAGAATCGCGGCCAATCCGATCGTTGCCGGAATGCTGTTGAACAACGCATAAAGCAAATCGTTGAAGGACGCCTTCCGCAATATCTTTTGGCCTGGCCTGAGGGCGAACAGATACTCTAACGGAACGAAGATCAGAACCGCGATCAAAAGCGCTTTAAGATTGAAATAAATCATACGACGCCCCGCCAAGAACGTACAATCCAATCATTTCGCCGACTTTAGAGCAAGCTAATGGTTTCCGAAAGGTTAATACCGGCGCGGTTATCACATCGATAGAGAGCCGGGGACCATAAAGCCGTATCCGACCTGCAAGGCGATCATGCAGATCGACGCGAGCGAGATCGGCACGCCAAACGGCACAACGCCCTTACGATCAAGATGCTGAACGTAAAGGCGGAAGGCGCTTTGGGGCAACATGAACGGGTTTTTCACGATCAACGCCGTGGCGAGGGCGAAAACCAGCAGCAGCAGGGAAAACGCAACGAGATCGGTGCCGCCGATCAGGAGCGGCGTGACCGCCATCAGCTTGACATCGCCGGCCCCGACCCTGCGCAAGGCCCAGAACGGGAATAGCGCGAGAAACAGCACTAGGCCGGCTATCGCGCTCAGGCCCATGTCCCACCACGATTCGGTCTGAACTGATACAAGCTGCAGCGATCCAAGCCCGAGGCACAAAAGCAACAGCACGTCGCGGTTAGATATTTTCTGCGTGGTGAAGTCGAGCCAGGCGATCCTCGCCAGCAGCGGGATGGCGATCGCCTTCAGCAGCAGCGACGCGGCAAGCAACATGTAGGCGCTCTAACGCTCGATATTCTGCACGCTGGAGGCCAGGAGCTTCAGATTGTTGGCCACGGTCGGATCCTTGGGTGCCAGTTCATAGGCCTTGAGGAAACTAGTGCGTGCGTCCTGCAGCTTGCCGCGCAGCAGGTAGGAATAACCGACATTGTTGTAGTATTCGGCTGAAGCGCCAACCAGCTTGAAGGCCTTGCTATAGGCCCGGTCGGCAAGGTCGAAGCGGTGGATGCGATCGCACGAAGCGGCCAACCCCATCCAGGCGCCGCCATCATTCGGGGCCAGTTGCGTCGCCTTGAAGAACAAGGCACCAGCATTGCCATAATTTTCGGCGCGAAACTGGTTCGTGGCTTCGGCGACAGCCTGGTCCGAAGCATAATATTCGACGTTGCTGACTGTCTTCAGTCCGTCGAAGGCATCGCCAAAGGCCGTCACGTCGCCTTTCGACGGCTCATTGGTGCGCACGACACCATCGCTGGTGTCCGCACCATTCGTTTGGCAACCGGCGAGCGCCATCAACAGACTGGCTGCGGCTACGACTGCGAGGCGCATTGGCCTTGTCATTTTGTCTCCCAAGAGTCCCCCGACTCCGTTTTAGAACCAAAGCATATGCGCAATTAGAAGAAAATGCCTTTCATGCGGATGACCACCGGTAACATGATCACCATCATCACGACAGGGAAGATGCATAGGCCCAATGGAATCATCATCTTGACCGGCAAAGCGTTGGCGCGCTCCTCAGCACGGAGGATCCGTTGCGTGCGCATCTCGTCACTATAAACACGCAGGGCTTCCGTCAGGCTGGTCCCTAGTTCTTCTGATTGCCGAAACAAAACCGCCAAGGCCCGGGCCTCCTCGAGGCCGATGCGGTCGGCAAGCTCACGCAGCGCTTCACGCAGCGGTTTGCCGGCTCGCAGCTGCAGATTCATGATCGAAAGCTGGATACCGAGCCATTTATGGGTGCCGGCCAGTTCAGCGCCGACGCGCTCAACCGCCGCCTCCAAGCTCATGCCGGCGTCGGCGCAGGTGATCATCATATCCATGAAGTCCGGAAAGGCGCGACGATAAATCTGCTTTTGTCCATTCTCGAATCGGTCGAGCGCGATGCTAGGAATGACGATGCAGCCAAGACCTAATAGCGCCGAACCGGCAAAGGCCATGACGCCTGGCAATTGATGAGGCAATACGCGAGAAAGAAGCGCGTACGTCACCAAGAATCCGACACACACGGCGGCAAGGCGAGAAAATGTGTAAATCATCGGGGCGCTAGATTGATAGAATCCGGCCCGGAACAACTTGGCTTCAAGCGCGTTTGGCTCGCCGCGTTCCTTCTCCACGGCGCGAAAATAGGCATCGACAGGCCGCTGCGCTGAAATCTTAGTCAGTTCCTGCCGCGCGCCGAGCGATCGCCGATTGCTGATACCCTCGGATAAAAGGCTTTGCGCAACCATTCTTCTGGTTTGGAGAGCCGGCATCAAAACCAACGCGGCCACCATGAAAAGTGCAGCCGCTGCCAGAAAGACCGCAAGCGAGAGCAGAAGGGCCGAGTTTCCAATATTGGTCAGCAAGTCCGCTCCCTCAGAAATCGAAATTGACCATCCGGTACATGATAAAGTCCCCCAGCAGCGCCCAGAGACCGAAGATCAGAAACACCGGAAAAATCAGTGGGCTTCCCCATACATCTCCGTAATAGCTCGGGGCGAGACCCGCGAGGATGCCGAGCATCAGAACCGGAAACAAGGAAATGATCCAAGCAGACATGCGTCCCTCGGCGGAAAGGGCCTTTATCTTCATCCGGAGCGTCCGCCGCCCGCGCAACACGGAGGCGAGATTCGACAAGATTTCCGTCAGGTTACCACCGGTTTTTGCCTGGATTGAGAGAGCCACCGACAGAAGGTGAAGCCCCTCGAAGCCGACCCTTTCCGAAAGCTTTCGCACCGCTTGCTCTAAGCTCAGGCCGAAGGTTATTTCGTCTGACACGATGCCGAATTCGGTCCCGAGCGGGTCGGGCATCTCGCGCGCAACCAGAGCAATGGCCACGGTGGTTGGATGGCCGGCACGCAGCGACCGAACAATCATATCGAGCGCGTCCGGAAGCTGGGACGCGAATTTCTGGATTCGCTTATTCCGGGCACGTCGCAGAACGAGAAGTGGCAAGGCGAACCCGATAAATAGGAAAGCTATGGTCACGACCACAACTGAGAAGCCCATAAGCAATAACAGCAACAATGCCAACACCAAGCCAGCGAGCAGGAACATCGACGCAAATGCGAGCGGATTACCAGTGATGCCTGATTGCGTGTAAAGCCGATTCAGCGCAACCGCGCCGAAAAGGTAGTCGCCCGATGCGGTCAGGCCGCGTTCCTGCAACAGTCCTTGCAAACTCTGTTCCGCCGGCGATTCCTCTCCCAGTCGCTCCAGACGCCGATTGATTGCGCCTGCACGCGCCCGCCGCCCCGCAAAGGACAGATAGAAGGACTCCGCGGCGAGAATAACGGATGCGGCCGCCAGCACATAGATGAAGTAGAGGAGGGTCTGACCGGTGGGCATCAGAGTGGGACCTGCGGATTGAACGCATCTTTTGCGAAATGGTACCCCATCGCCGCGGCTTCAGTGGCAAAACGCGGCCGTACACCGGTGGCGCGAAATTCACCGACAATCGCTCCATCGGCGCGGACATCGCGGCGAACGAAGTGATAGATTTCCTGCAGCTGGACAACGTTGCCTTCCATGCCGGTCAGTTCCGATATGGAAGTGACGCGCCTGCCGCCATCCGAGAGCCGTTGTGTCTGTACGATGATGTCGATGGCCGATGCGATTTGCGCGCGAATGGAATCGTTGGTCATCGGCATGCCGGCCATGCCGACCATCTGCTCCAGCCGCGAGATCGCATCGCGCGGCGTGTTGGCGTGGATGGTGGTCATCGAGCCTTCATGGCCGGTGTTCATCGCCTGCAGCATGTCGAAAGCCTCCTCGCCGCGAACCTCGCCGACAATGATGCGGTCCGGCCGCATGCGCAGCGCATTCTTGAGCAATTCGCGTTGGCGCACCTCGCCCTTGCCCTCGACATTGGGCGGACGCGTCTCCAGCCGGCCGACATGCGGCTGCTGCAACTGCAATTCGGCCGCATCCTCGATAGTGATCAGACGTTCCCTGGCCGGGATGTAGCTCGACAACGCGTTGAGCAAGGTCGTCTTGCCGCTGCCGGTGCCGCCGGAAACCAGGATCGACTTGCGCGACTGTACCGCGATGCGCAGCAGATCGACCATCGGCTGTCGGATCGAGTTGAACGCCATCAGACGTTCGAGAGAATAAGGGTTCTTGGAAAATTTACGGATGGAGACCAGCGGGCCGTCCACTGAGATCGGCCGCACCGCGATGTTAACGCGTGAGCCGTCTGCCAGCCGGGCATCGACCATCGGCGCCGATTCATCGACGCGTCGGCCGATAGCCGAGACGATCTTGTTGATGACGCGCAGGAGATGGGCCTCGTCGCGGAAGCGAATCGCGGTTTCCTCGATCACGCCATATCGCTCGATGAAGACACGCTTGTGGGTGTTGATCAGAATGTCGGCAATAGAATCGTCCTTGAGCAACGGCTCGATCGGCCCCAAACCCAGCATTTCGTCGGCGGTGTCACTGGTCAGCTGGTCGAGTTCGCGTGCGTTCAGCGGAAGGTTGCGACCGCGCACGAATTCGCGGACGATGGGACGGATTTCGTTCAGGATCTCATCCTTCGACGCAGTTTCGAGCGACGCGAGATTGAACCGGTCAATGAGATGTCGATGCAGATCGACTTTCAGCGCCAGAAACTCGTCGCCATGCGGTTCGAGATCGGCAACGAGCGGGGCGCCGCCCGCAACTTGGAGGACCGCTATCGACTCCTGCTTTGGCTCGATCCGCGCCTCGCCACCCTTTATGAACCGCCCCAGCATAATCCCTTATACCCCTCCAGCGCATATTAGCGGAAACTAAACGTTAACCAAGCGACGCACAAGCGCCGAGGCGCCTCACATGCGGCCAATACTTTCAACATAGTTAACAAGCGGCGCCAGAAAATATCGTTTTTGTTTCCGGCCTTCCGCACCGTCAAACATGATTGGCGCACTAGGCTTTGGAGCGCCCACGCCCCTTGCGTGCTCCAACATCGGCGTCCGCTCCATAATAGGCTATAACCCCTTAGATATAAAGGAATATGCCATATAGATAAAGTAGCGATCCCTTAATTAGCGAGAAGGCACAATTGTGAACGAATGGTTAAGGACGCTTGAAAAATTAAACGAATCAAGCTCTTGCTGAAATTTAAGGCCGCGCTTAAATCGAAAGTTCATGTATTGGGAGGTTAAGGAACCGTTAATCTGGTTTGACTCCGCAATTTCTCGGGACCTAGGATCGGGATGACGGGGGATGCTTGGGTATGGGGTTCATCCTTGGCTCTGTCTCGTCGGGTTCAACCTCCAAAGGGAGAAATTGACATGAAGAAGCTCATGACGATGACCCGGCAGTTCCGCGACGACGAAAACGGCGCTGCTATGGTCGAGTACACAATCCTGCTCGGCATCATCACCATTGCTGTGATCGCATCGATCATAACTGTCGGCGCATGGGTCGGCGCCCGGTGGGTGACGCTGGCGACGACGCTGCCGTGATCTGACTCTAGACGGTCTTATCGGCGCCGAGGACATCTTCGGCGTCGATTATTGGGTAAGCATTAAACTTGAAGAAGACGGGGGATGCTTGGGTATGGATTTCATCCTCGGCTCGTCTCGTCGGGTTCGACTCCAAACGGAGAAATTGGCATGAAAAAGCTCATGACGATGACCCGGCAGTTCCGCGATGACGAAAACGGCGCTGCTATGGTCGAGTATACAATCCTGCTCGGCATCATCACCATTGCTGTGATCGCATCGATCATAACCGTCGGCGCATGGGTGGGCACCCAGTGGGTATCGCTGGCGGCAACGTTGCCGTGATATCTTGAAACTGTTGTCAACGCCGGGGAAGTTACCCGGCGTTGATGAACCAAAGCAAACGCGGGCGGGGCAACAAAATGCGCGCAAATACTGTCATAATGGTCGTTCTCGCCGGCGTGTTCGGCGTGCTGGCGGTGGTGCTTGCCAATATCTGGCTGGCCAATCAGCGCAGCGCAATGGCACGAACAGGAGATGTAGAGCGCGATACCGTCGTCGTGGCGGCAGTGGCGCTGAAGTTTGGCGACACACTGTCAGCGGACAAGCTTCGTGAAGTCGAATGGCCGTCTGGCGCGGTTCCGGCCGGCGCTTATAAGACGACAGAAGAGCTTCTGACTAAGGACGTTCCTGTTGGTGGGGGGCCCAAACAGGCTTTGCAGGCGATCGGCGTCAACGAACCGGTTCTCGCAAGCAAAATCACCGGCCCGGGCCAGCGCGCCACGCTTTCGGCGGTGCTCGGCGAAGGCATGAAGGCCGTGTCCATACGCGTCAACGACGTGCTTGGTGTTGCAGGTTTCGTCTTCCCGGGAGACAGGGTCGATGTGTTGTTGACGCGCACCGTGCGTGACAGTGACGGCACGGACCAGAGTTTTGTCGACGTGCTGCTGCAGGGCATGAAGGTGCTTGCCGTCGACCAGGTGGCCGACGAAAGCAAGGACAGCCCGACGGTCGTCAAATCGGTCACGCTCGAGGCCAGCACCAAGGACGCGCAGAAGCTGACCCTGGCGGCAGGCGCCGGCCAATTGTCGCTGGCGCTTCGCCAGGCCGCCGCCAGCAAGGGCGAAACGACGGAGCGGGTGACGCTTTCCGACCTGACCGGCGAAATGCCGGCCGACGTCGCCAAAAAGCAAGCCGAACTCGCCAAGCAGGCTGCGGCCGATGCTGCTGCCGCGGCCGATCGTCAGCGCGCGGAAGATGCGCAGAAGCGCGCCGACGAGAAGATCGCAGGATTGGCACAGGCCGTGGAGCGAGTGGGTAGCAAGCTCGACGAGTTGGGCAAGGTCAAGCCGGCTCCGGCGGTGGCCTCCGCCCCGGAAGTGCGGGAAGTCGTCAAATATGTCACACCCGAGCCGCCGTCGCGTGCCACCGTGGGCGTTTTTCGAGGGGTGAAGCTCGAGACGTATGACGTGCCGCGACAGCCATGATATAAAGGTGCAGCCAAAAAAATGAGGCTGCAATCGGGGAGACGGGGATGCAGGGGTTTTGGGTGAGGATGGCTGCGGTCGCGCTGTCCTGTTTCGCGACACTACCAACGTGGAGTCTCGTGGCCGATGCCGCAGACCGATTCATCGATGTGTCGAACCCCAGCGTTCATCGCGTTTTCCTGCCGATGTCGCAGTCGGTGACGATCGCGGTGAACGCCACCCTTGGCGATATCGTTGTCGGTGACGAAAAAATCGCCGACGCGCAGCCGATGACCGACCGCACGCTCTATGTCATCGGCAAGGGTGCCGGTACCACCACGGTCAATCTGTTCTCACCTGAAAAGCGCTCGCTCGGCGTCATCCAGATCGAGGTCGGCGTCGACGTCAGCGACATGGCACAGGCGATCCGCCAGGTAGCGCCAAGGTCGCGCATCGAAGTCGCCTCGGTCAATGGCAGGGTCAGGCTTGGCGGTCATGTCAAGGACGGCGTCACGATGGCGGCCATCCTGGAAGTGGCCAAGCAATACGGTCCCGACGACATCATCAATTCCGTCACGATCGACGACAGCCAGCAAGTCAATCTCGAAGTGCGCATTCTCGAAGCCAAGCGCAACGCTGGCCGAGATCTCGGCGTGTCGATCAGGAGCACAAACAGCCGAGGTACGACTCAAGTCGGAACCGGGATTGCCGCCGTCGACAAGGACAATGTGGTGCTCGGCACCGGCGGTTTTCTCAGCGACCTCCTGTCCACCTCGACTCCCTTCGGCGCGCTGCTCACCCGCGTCATCGACAACAATATCAAGGTCGATCTGTACATCGAGGCGCTCGAGGCCAAGGGCGCGGTGCGCACGCTTGCCAATCCCAATCTCACCACGCTCTCCGGCGAGCAGGCAAGCTTCAACGCCGGTGGTGAAGTTCCTATCCGAACTCTCGACAAGAACGGCGAGATCAGCATCGTCTACAAGCAATTCGGCGTCAATCTTCTGTTCACGCCGGTCGTACTCGACGACGGCAAGATCCATATGAACCTGGCGCCGGAAGTCAGCGACCTGAACGGCTTCACCACCGCCGGCGACCCGATTTTCACCAACCGCAAACTGTCCACCGTCGTCGAATTGCGCGACGGCCAGAGCTTCGCGGTCGGCGGACTCCTGTCCAGCAGGACCACCAAGCTGCAGAACCAGGTGCCATGGCTCGGTCAGGTGCCGGTAATCGGAACGCTGTTCCGCAATTCGAGCAACCAGAAAGAAGAGACGGAACTGGTCGTCATCGTCACGCCGCACATCGTGCGGCCGGTGAAGCCCGGCGAACAACTGGCAACGCCTTTCGACAAGACGCGGCCCGCCAACGACCCGGAATTCTTCGTGCTTGGCCAGCTCGAAGTGAACAAGGACATGATCCGCAAATATGAAACGGGCGACGGCGTCACCGGCCCCTATGGCCACATGCTGAACTTCAAATCGAAGGACAAGATGCTCTATGTCAAGAAATAGCGCCTTGATCCTCGTCCTGAGCACCGGCCTGCTGACTGGCTGTGCCGCGGACTATCTGAATCACTACGATTCAGTGACCTTGGCCGCGGGCGACTCGCAGAGGCACAATTCGCTTCTGCAGACGGTCGATCCGTTCAATCCAGCCTCCAGGAACACACATATAGAGGGTGACGGCCAGCGCGCCGCCGCTGTCGCTCAGAACTACAAATTTCCGCCACCACCTCCGCCGCCGGCGCCCATCACGGTCAATGTCGGCGGGGCGGGGTCGGCGGTGACGACGAACACAACGCCGTAAACTGAACAGAAGGATGCGGTTTCAGTGCGCCAGGCCAAACGAGGGAACCTGGCGTCAGGGGAGCAAAGAGTAAGGCCATGCTGCGGACCATTCGCGCGTTCTGGCACGATCAAAGGGGAATAGCGCTGATCCTCGTCAGCGTCACGCTGCCGGCGCTTATCGGCTTTTCCCTGTTGGCCATCGACATGAGCCGGGTCAACAATTTGCACAATGATTTGCAGAAGGCGGCGGACGCCTTTGCATTGGCTGGCGCGGCGGAACTGGACGGCAGCACAGGTGCCTGGGGGCGGGCCGAGCGCGCCATGGCGACACTGGTCAACAACGAAAGCAATTTCTCGACGTCTGGCCGATTTACCCTCATATCGGGGCAACCGGGTGGCACGCAGAGATGCAATAGCGCCGGCAACATTTCATGGTGTTTTTTAAAGGCCATACCGGCGTCCGACAGCACCCAGATAACGGCCGCGAACCAGGCTACCTATTACGCAAGCACGGACCCTGCGACGGGCGAGCTCGAGACGCACTTCGTTCAGGTCACGGTCACGCCAACCGGCTTCAGCGCGATCTTTCCTGCGTCGTTCCTGACTGGGAATGCCGCCAACAACTCGTTCAACGTCGGGGCTGTTGCTGTCGCCGGCTTCAGGTCGAGCGTCTGCGACTACACCCCGGTGTTCATGTGTAACCCATATGAGATGGTGAATGGCCATAACACGGCAGGAGACATCACTCTCGAACAAGCGGCCAACACACAGCAATATCGCCGTCGCCAAATCCTCTTACGGAATGATGGGTCCTATCAGCCAGGCAACTTCGCATTTCTTGCCTCGCCGGACGGCAACGGAGCGAATGCCCTGGAAGCGTCCCTTGCCAATGTGAAACCGTCCGGATGCTACGCGCAGGATGGCGTCGATACCAAACCCGGACAGAACGCCGGACCCGTGCAAGATGGACTGAACGCCCGCTTCGGCATCAGCAAGAGTTACATCGGAACGACTGACGGGCCGGCTGCCAACGTCCGGATGGGGCTGAAGAGCATCAGTTGCAACAACGCCAAGACTACATTCGAGACCGACCCTACCAAGGGTGTCGGGCTTGAGCGCGACTCCTGCCAGATCGCCGGCAACTGCACCATGATGGGCGGTCGCATGGGCACGGGCGATTGGAATGCAAGTCGCTACTGGACCGTCAATCATCCGACACGCGGGGCTTTGCCTTCGGCGCTTGTAGGGGCCACCCGCTACGAAATGTATCGTTACGAGCTTAACCCCGACGGGAACCCAGCCACCAACGACAGCATCGTTGGCGACCCCGCCGTGAGCGGCGAAACCGGCACGCCGTCGTGCAGCCAGACGCCCGTAACGACGGTCGATCGGCGGATCCTGTATGGCGCCATTATCGACTGCAACGCCATTGGCGGGTTCAATGGCCGTGCAGACAATGTGCCGGTTCACGCCTTCGGCAGTTTCTTCATTACTGAACCGATCAAGGACGGCAAGGATATCTATGTCGAACTCGTCGACATCACAGGCAAGGGCGGCCGTGGCACGCTCGACAATTTCCTGCGCGATGAAGCGCAGCTCTATCGGTGATGGCCATGCTGAAAATGCTGTTCCATCTCATCGATCGATTTCGACGCGACAGCAGGGGTGCGGTACTGGTCGAGATGACCATCGTCGCACCCCTGATGCTGACACTATCGGCCGGCGTGTTCGAATTTGGCAACCTGATCCATGACAAATTGTTGATGGAAGCCGGTCTGACTGACGGCGCCCGTTACGGAGCGCGCTGCAACAGCCAGATGTATACCGACTCCGGGTTGGCGGCGATCAACTGCGCCGACCTCGCCACCAACATCGCGGTGTTCGGCAATGTTGCAGGGACAGGCAACGCGCGTGTCAGTGGCTGGCAGAAAGCAAATGTGACGGTGACCATCGCCGCCTCCGCGTCCTGTCATAACGCGGTCGTCGCGGGCGTCACGCAGTATCGTTCCACAACCCCCCAGGTTTGCATCGTCCGGGCTGCCGGCACCTACCCGTATACCGGCGTCGGAATGCTAGCTTTGATCGGCATCGGTCCGATAACTCTCAGCGGCTTTCACGAGGAGCGGTTGATCCGGTTCTGAGATGATCAGGCGTTTTGCAACATCGGAAGACGGCGCGGCGATGGTCGAGATGACCATTGTCTCGACGCTGCTGTTTGCGCTTGTCCTCGGCTTCGTTGATTTCGGTTATGCCTTCTATCAGTGGAATGCGGCGACGAAAGCGGTTCAGATCGGAGCCAGGCTGGCGTCGATCTCCGACCCCGTCGCAAGCAATCTGACAACCGCAGGCCCGACCACGACGCCCGGCTCTCCGGTGGTTGCAGGGGCATATGGACCCTTTGCCTGCTCGTACACCGGAACTGTCGGTTCCTGCACCAACAGCGGCACTTTCAACGCCACCAATTTCAGCCGCATATTCCGCGGTGACACGGCAGTCACCAACGACGACGTTTGCCCAACGCCGACGACAAGCCAGCGGGCAGGCATGTGCCAGTTCTTCCCGGGCCTGCTGCGCAGCAACGTCGTCGTCACCTACACGGCCACCGGCCTTGGCTATCAGACCCGGCTTGGCGGGCCGGTGCCGACAATCACCGTCAGCCTGCAGAACCGGACCTTCCAGTTCTTCTTCCTCCAGGGACTGATGGGTTTCGCCAACATCAACATGCCCTCCATGCTGAGCACGGTCACGGGCGAAGACGTCAAGAGCACCTATCCATGAACGCCATCAACACCAAGGTTACACCGACCAAGCGAAAGCAGGTGGCGCTGTTCTCTTCGGATCCGAATTTCAAGCGCGATGTGGCGACGCGGCTCGATGCGCTGGCGATCTATGACGTCAAGGTTTCCGAGACGGATGACTTCCTCAAAGGGCCGCCCGCCGATACGCGCCCGGGCATCGTCATCCTCGATCTCGGCGGTGGCGAGCTGCTGGGCAAGCCCGGCATCGTCGAGGCGCGCGCGCTGTGGGCGACGGTGCCGCTGATCGCGGTTTCCGATGAGCTGACGTCGGAACAGACGCGCGTTTTGGTGCGCATGAACGCCTCGGACTGGCTGCACAAGCCGCTCGACGGCAAGGAACTGCTCAACGCGGTGACCTTCCACGATACCGGCAACCAGGGCACGAAAAGCCGGATCATCACCTTCATCAGCGCCAGCGGCGGCGCCGGCGCCACGACGCTGGCGCTGTCGGCGGCCGAATTCCTCGCCTCGAAATCGGCCGAGCGCGCGGCCGCGACCTGCCTGGTCGATCTCGATTTCCAGAGCGCCAATTGCGGCGCCTATCTCAATCTGTTCAACCAGTTCGATCTCGCCGGCATTATCAGCCAGCCGGAAAGGCTCGATGTCGAGCTGATGGATGTCATCAAGCTCACGCGCCCTTCCGGCCTCACCCTTTATGCGTTCGAGCGGCCGCAACTGCCCTTCGAGCCGCACGGCAGCGATTTCGTCTTCCGGCTTCTGGACCTCGTCGCCTACCGCTTCGACGACATCGTCATCGACCTGCCCAATATCGAAACGCCCTGGCACAATTCGGTGCTGTCGACCAGCGACGAGATCTTCATCGTCTTCGAACTCAACGTCGCTTCGCTACGGCAAGGCAAGCGGCTCTACAAGAAAATCCGCGAACTGCGCGGCAATGCGGTCAGCATCACGCTCGTCGCCAACAAGCACAAGCGCAAATGGTTCGGGAACCATTTTTCGCGCAGCGAGCTCGAGAAGATATTCAAGGCGCCGCACATCAAATCGGTCGCGCTGGACAACGCTCTTCTGACCGATGCCTTGAACCGGGCGATCCTGCCCTCCGAAGTGGATGGCAGGGCGCGCTTCAACAAGGATCTGAAGAAGATGTTCAAAGAGCGGCTCGATGACGCTGCCCGGTAGAGACGGCCTCGTCCCCAGGCTGGCCGGCACCTGCGTGCTCGGCCTGGTGCTGACGCTGTCCGCCCAGGGCTTCGCCGAGGCGCGGTCGGGGCTTTCGGAGCGGCCGCCGCTGCCGGCGATGGGCCCCAGCCTGCGCAAGGCGGTTGCCTTCACAACCACCGAACAGCCGGGAACGATCATCATCCGCAAGAGCGAGAAGGCGCTTTACCTGGTGACCCGCCAGGGCCAGGCATTGCGCTACCAGATCAGCGTCGGGCGTGACGGATTTGGCTGGACCGGGGTGGTGAAGGTCGGCGCCAAGACAGAATGGCCGCAGTGGCGCCCGCCCCGGGAAATGCGCGCTCGCCAACCGGAACTGCCGGAGCTGGTGCCCTCGGGTCCGTACAATCCGCTCGGCGCGCGGGCGCTGTATCTGCTGCGGGACGGACACGACACGCTCTATCGCATCCATGGCACCAACGATCCCTCCGGCGTCGGATTCGACGGCACGTCGGGCTGCTTTCGCCTTACCAACACGGATGTGATCGATCTTTTCAAGCGCGTGCCTGTGGGCACCAAGGTGGTGGTTCAATGACGACGATCAGCGACCCGCATGTGCCCAGCGTAGCCGCCGAGCCGATGGAACCGCAACTGCTCGGCAGGGATGCGAGCCGGTCGCGGCTGGCCGTCGTCGTCGGCGTCGGGTTGACGCTGTTTGCAGTGCTGAACGCGACCGCCGCCATCTACCTTTATCGAGGCATCAACGACCTGCGCACCGTGGAGGGACGTCTCGAGGAACTCGGCGCGTTCGAACAGCGGATCGTTGCCCGGCTCGACACCGTCAACAACGGTTTTCAAAGCCGGTTTGAAAGACTGGACAGCCAATTGCAGGGCAGGTTCAACGAGATCAACGGCAACCTAGCTCGGCTGGAACAGAACCCTCTCTCGGCACGCGACGACAGCGGCACAAGCACGGCAGAACCCGTCGTCGTCACCAGCACCGTGGGGGACGCCTCTTCCGGCAACAGCGATGTCGCGGCCGAACCCGCGGCTGCAGAGACGCCACGGCCAATCAAGCGCAGGAGTGCCGCGCCCCCCGGGCCGAACCCCGCCTACCAGCGAACGGAGACGCCGGACGGCAAGGTCTATTATCGCAAGATCAATTGAGGCATGTCGCGTTCCGGTGAAGCCCGGTGCGCCCGACTAAAGATCCCGTCCCAAAGTCATGAGGCGCAGGGCCAGAGACTCTGTGCGCAGTCGCGTCTCGCGAAGGAACGCGACATGACAGTACGCGCAGGCCGCGAAGCCCAGAACGAGCACCAGGCTGTTCTGCCAGGTAAAATCGATCTTCAGGGCGAATTGGACACCGTTGGACATCGGAAAAGCCGCGACCGTGCTCGCTGTCTCCGAATGACTGCTGGAAGCGATCATCAGTCCGGCAAAGAGCAGGGCGACGTGGTTGGCCAGGAAGAAGGCGGCCGCCGGTCTCACACGGCAAGCGCTCCAGAACACCAGTGCCGCCGCAACCAGGATGACGGCATCCAGGGCCATCGAACCGTAGAGATATGGGTCGATCTGTTGCCAGAACATCGCCGACAAGGGGCGCAGTTCAAGCCAGATTCTCCACACTGCGGGGCTGGCGGGATAGCTCCCGAGCAGCATGGTCGCCATTCGCTCGCAGGCCAAAACCACCAGGATGAAAGCCGGAAAAGCGAAGAGTAGTATCGGCCTGCGCTTCATTTTTACCTCGACAATCTGGCGTCAGCATAGATTGCAGAGATTGCGCGAGGCTTAACGCAAGTGCGCCATTACGACGTGCTTGCGAGTTCATCCGGGCAGCCCGCGATTCAGCATCGGACCATTCGTGCCGTTGCGGTATGATCTTGGTTGAAACGTCATCAATTTTCCACGGCCGCGTTTCGGCTCAGGCAAACTTCATACGATTCTGCTGGCATTGAGCCCTTCGGCCTTTCCGCACTTGGCGGCAGTTGGGCGCCCCCCTGCGCGCCGGTTTTTGTGCCATTTTCGCTACATTTCCCAATCTTGTGGCCAAAATCCATCGTTTAGATGTTTCTAATTTAATATTCTCCCACATATCTTCGTGAACCTGTTGGATAATCCGAGCAAGCTCAGGCTTGGTTGTCGCGCTCGAAGAGACGGCGGGGAAACGTTGGGGCGGATTGAATGAATACGACAAGCATGTCGACTCTGGGCAGGCGCCTCGATCTTCTGATGGCGGCTACGATGTTGACCTGCGGGAGTGCGAGTGCACCTTCGCCCAAGAAACTGGACGAGGCCAACGCCAATCTCGATCGCCTCACCAAGAATCTCGAGGTCTGCGACCATGGGGTCACAACCGAGAGGTCGACGCTGATCCGGAATGGCAAGACCTATTCGATCATCCCCGGCATGATCTGTTCGGTCGACATCAAGAACCGGACACATGACCAGCCCCTATCTGCTGAACCCGATCAACAAGGCACGTGAGGAGGCGATGAGTGAACGATAGCGTCACCTCCCCTCTTGCCGATCGCGACCGGCTGCTTCCATCCATAGAAACAGAAGATTTCGGGCTGGAATTCCGGGTGGTGGTGCGCGGCGGCACGCGACGCGGCATTCGTCTGGAGCGGGCGTTCTGGACCTCGCTGAAGCAGATGGCCGAGAACCGCAAATGCACGATCGGCATGCTGATCGACGAGATCGCCGAGAGCCATGCCAACTCAGGAAACCTGACTTCGGCAATCCGGGTGGCCTGTATGCGTGGACTGACCGACGAAAACCACACCTTGCGAAGGCTTGCGTCGATCAAGACGATCAACGCCATTCTGGTCGGCTGCCCGTCACCGGCTTTTGCGCTCTCATCATCGAAGAGGATCCTGACCTTCAACGCGCCGTTCCAACAGCTGGTCAGGCGGCAATTGCCGGTGGCGCCAACCGAAGATGCGCGCCACGACCTGAAGCTTGCTCTGGATCTCAATGTCGCTGACATATTCGCGCGGCTCGACGCCAATGGCGAAACGCCGGTCGCCACCGGTTTCGTCATCGGCGCGGGCGACCGCCGCTACCGGGGGCAATTGAACGCGGTGCGGGCGCCGGTGCTCGAGCCGGAGTTGCTGATGGCCTTCGTTTTCGGCGGCTAATGCATAGCGCCCAAAAGTGACCTTTCGACGCCACATGCTTCAGACGCGCAGGATGACGCCGGATTCGAGCTGACGCATCTCCACAGCTGACGACGGCCGGGGCGCCAAAGCGGGTCAATTCGGGGAATCAGGGAAATCTGGTGCTGCGAGAGAGGATTGAACTCTCGACCTCTCCCTTACCAAGGGAGTGCTCTACCACTGAGCTACCGCAGCCGCTGATGGCGGGGCTTCTGCCATATCGAACCGGTAAGCGCAAGGCCAAGAACAACGCTTCTGTGAAAGCCTTTGCCGGATAGCTTTCAATGACATGGCGGCGCCACAATGTTGGCTATCCCTGAACGGCAGGTTTGGCCGGGTCGTCGGCCGGGACGGGACGATGAGCGACACGACGATATCACCGAAAAAGGGCGGCACGGACCGCAAGGACCGGCTCGCCGAGCAATTGCGCGCCAATCTGCAGAAGCGCAAGGCGCAGTCGCGCTCGCGCCGCACGGGTGAAGCCGACCAGAGGCCGGACGGGCTCGGTGCGGCCCAGGAAATACGGAAAGATTAACTCAAATCGGCCACTCTTGGCCCGGATGCGTGGAAATCCTATTTCTTGAACCACACCGGCCAATGGTCTAGACGGGCCGATACTCAAACGATTGAACCGGCCTTTTTGGCCGAGAGGGACATTCTCCAATGGATCGCATCAGAATTGTCGGCGGCAACAAGCTTGCCGGGAGCATTCCGATCTCAGGCGCGAAAAACGCCGCTTTGCCGCTGATGATCGCCTCGCTACTAACCGACGACACGCTGACGCTGGAAAACGTGCCGCATCTGGCCGATGTAGAGCAGCTGATCCGCATCCTCGGCAATCACGGCGTCGATTACTCGGTCAATGGCCGCCGCGAGAAGCAGAATGAAGGCTATTCGCGCACCATCAACTTCTCCGCCCGCAACATCGTCGACACGACGGCGCCCTACGAACTGGTGTCGAAGATGCGGGCTTCATTCTGGGTGATCGGGCCGCTGCTGGCCCGCATGGGCGAGGCCAAGGTGTCGCTGCCCGGCGGCTGCGCCATCGGCACGCGCCCGGTCGACCTGTTCCTCGAAGGCCTGCAGGCGCTTGGCGCCGATCTCGACGTCGACACCGGCTATGTCATCGCCAAGACCAAGAATGGCCGCCTGGTCGGCAACCGCTACGTCTTCCCCAAGGTTTCGGTCGGCGCCACCCATGTGCTGATGATGGCGGCTTCGCTGGCCAAGGGCGAGACGGTGCTGGAAAACGCCGCCTGCGAGCCTGAAATCGTCAACCTCGCCGAATGCCTCAACGCCATGGGCGCCAGGATTTCCGGCGCCGGCACACCGACCATCACGATCGATGGCGTCGAATCGCTGTCGGGCGCGCGCGTGCGCGTCATTCCCGACCGCATCGAGACCGGCACCTATGCCATGGCGGTCGCCATGACGGGCGGCGACGTCGTGCTCGAAGGCGCGCGGCCGGAGCTGTTGCAGACCGCGCTGGACGTGATTTCGCAGACGGGTGCCGAGATCACCCAGACCAATTCCGGCATCCGCGTGAAGCGCAACGGCGCCGGCATTTCGCCGGTCGACGTGACGACGGCGCCCTTCCCGGCCTTCCCGACCGATCTGCAGGCGCAGTTCATGGGCCTGATGACCATGGCCAAGGGCAAGTCGCGCATCACCGAGACGATCTTCGAGAACCGCTTCATGCACGTCCAGGAACTGGCCCGGCTCGGCGCCCACATCACGCTTTCGGGCCAGACGGCGATCGTCGACGGCGTGGCGAAGCTCAAAGGCGCGCCGGTCATGGCCACCGACCTTCGCGCTTCCGTCTCGCTGGTCATCGCTGGCCTCGCCGCCGAAGGCGAGACCACGGTCAACCGCGTCTACCACCTCGACCGCGGCTTCGAGCGGCTGGAGGAAAAACTGTCCAATTGCGGCGCGGTGATCGAGCGCATTTCCGCCTGACGATCGAACGGCGGCAGCTTCGGACGGAGGCTGCCCGTGCGGCCTTCATCCCCCTGCCAGCACCGCAAAGCCGAGGCAATTGCCTCGAGCGGAAGTCGTGTCGCGGTTGCACCGGCCGGAAAGACCGCCTAACAGAGGGCTGAAACCAACCTTAGGTACAAATCCCGCATGGCCCTCAAGCTTATCGCGCTCGACGACCAGGATCTGAGCATCGTCTCGGCCCATGTCCAGGACGCCGTGATGAAGGTGTCGGACCTTGAATTCCTGCCTGCGGCCAAGCGTTTCGTGCTGACAATGAACCGTTTCGCCTGGGAGGCGAAGTCGGGTCTGTTCCGCCAGCACAATGAACGGCGGCAGGCCGTGCTGCATTTCGACCGGGTGCTGGGCGCCAAAACCAATGGCATTGCCCGCGACAAGCCGGCCGAGGTGCTGTCCCTGCTGGCGATCAGCTTCATCGAGATCAGCAAGCCGGCCGGCATCGTCGAACTCATCTTTTCGGGCGGCGGCACCATCATGCTCGATGTCGAATGCATCGAGGCCCGCCTTGCCGACATAGGCGGCGCGTGGGAAGCCACGTCGCGCCCCATTCACAAGGCTTGAGCGCCCCATGGCCATCACGCTTCGCCAGTCCGACGCCGATTTCGAGCAGCGCTTCGCCGCTTTCCTGACGACCAAGCGGGAAGTGTCCGAGGACGTCGACGCAGGGGTTCGCCAGATCATCGCGCGTGTGCGCGCCGAAGGTGACGCGGCACTGATCGACTATACGCAACGATACGATCGGGCAGATTTGAAGAGCCTCGGCATTGCCGTGTCGAAGCAAGACATTGCGGCCGCTTACGAGACGGCCGATCCAAAGGCGATCGAAGCGCTCGAATTCGCGCGCGATCGCATCCGCTCCCACCACGAGCGGCAGCGGCCGAAGGACGATCGCTACACGGATGCCGCCGGCGTCGAGCTCGGCTGGCGCTGGACAGCGATCGAGGCGGTTGGGCTCTATGTGCCGGGCGGCACGGCGAGCTATCCAAGCTCGGTGCTGATGAACGCCGTGCCGGCCCGGGTGGCCGGCGTCGAGCGCGTTGTCATGGTGGTGCCGGCGCCGGGTGGCATCATCAATCCGCTGGTGCTGGTGGCGGCCGACATATCAGGCGTGACCGAAATCTACCGCGTCGGCGGCGCGCATGCGATCGCTGCCCTTGCCTATGGCACAGAGACCATAAAGCCGGTTGCCAAGATCGTCGGACCGGGCAATGCCTATGTCGCGGCGGCCAAACGCCAGGTGTTCGGCACGGTCGGCATCGACATGATCGCCGGCCCCTCGGAAGTGCTCGTGGTGGCCGACGGCAGCAACAATCCCGACTGGATCGCCGCCGATCTGCTCGCCCAGGCCGAACACGATGTGTCGGCGCAATCGATCCTGATCACCGACGATCCGGCCTTCGGCAAGGCGGTCGAACAGGCGGTCGAACGGCAATTGCAGACCCTGCCGCGCGGTGAAACGGCAGCGGCGAGCTGGCGCGATTTCGGCGCGGTGATCGAGGTCGCGACCATCGAGGCCGCGCTGCCGCTGGTCGACCGCATCGCCGCCGAACATGTCGAACTGGCCATCGACGATGCCGAAGGTTTCCTGTCGCGGATGCGCAATGCCGGCGCCGTCTTTCTCGGGCGCCACACGCCGGAAGCCATCGGCGACTATGTCGGCGGCTCCAACCACGTGCTGCCGACGGCACGCTCGGCGCGCTTCTCGTCAGGCCTGTCCGTGCTCGATTTCGTCAAGCGCACCTCGATCTTGAAACTCGGGCCGGAGCAATTGCGCGTGCTCGCGCCAGCGGCGATCGCGCTCGCCAAGGCGGAAGGGCTCGACGCGCATGGCCGCTCCGTCGCCATCCGGCTGAACATGTAGGCCGAGATGACGGGCTCCGATCAAACCCGCGCAAAACTGATCGATGTCGAACTCGATGAATCGATCGGCCGTTCGACGCCCGATGTCGAGCATGAGCGGGCAGTGGCGATCTTCGACCTGATCGAGGAGAACAGTTTTCAGCCCGTCAACGACAGCGGGGCCGGCCCCTACCGGCTGAAACTGTCGCTGGCCGAGCAGCGTCTGGTCTTTGCCGTTACCCGCGAGGACGGTACCCCGGTGGTCACCCACATCCTGTCGCTGACGCCGCTCAGGCGCATCGTCAAGGATTACTACATGATCTGCGAAAGCTACTACGACGCCATCCGCTCCTCGACGCCGAGCCATATCGAGGCGATCGACATGGGCCGGCGCGGCTTGCACAATGAGGGTTCGCAGACGCTGATGGACCGGCTGTCCGGCAAGATCGACATCGACTTCGACACGGCGCGCCGGCTGTTCACGCTGGTCTGCGTGCTGCACTGGCGGGGCTAGCCCTGGCACCCGGCGCCCTGCCCCGCTCGATCCTGTTCGTGTGCGGCATGAATGCCGTGCGCTCGCCAATGGCCGAGCAACTGGCGCGCCGGATGCTGCCCGCCACTATCTTCGTCGCTTCGGCCGGCGTGCGCGCCGGCGAGCGCGACCCATTCGTCGATGCCGTGCTGGCGGAGGAGGGCCTGTCGCTGGGCGAGCGTCATCCCAGAACGCTGGACGATCTCGAGGACGACTATTTCGACCTGATCGTGACGCTGGCGCCGGAAGCGCACCATGCCGCGCTGGAACTCACCCGCTCGCTCGCCGTCGAGGTCGAATACTGGCCGACACAGGACCCGACTGGCGCCAGCGGCACGCGCGAACAGATCATGGCGGCCTACCGCGAGGTGCGCGAGCGGCTGAAGTTGCGCATAAGCCGACGTTTCTTGGCTTCAGAGGCAAAAAACGCGACGGATTAAGCGTGTTCACAAGCGGACGATTATCATATAGGTTCCGCCGAAATTCCAGCCGGGGCGCTGGAACTGCCATCCAAGCAAAGGTATCGAATGCCGAAGGAAGAAGTCCTCGAGTTTCCGGGTGTCGTGACGGAATTGTTGCCGAACGCGATGTTCCGGGTGAAGCTCGAAAACGAACACGAGATCATCGCCCATACGGCCGGCCGCATGCGCAAGAACCGCATCCGCGTGCTGACCGGCGACAAGGTTCTGGTCGAGATGACGCCATACGACCTGACCAAGGGCCGCATCACCTACCGCTTCAAGTAAGATCAAGCCTGACTGGTCCGCGATGAGCATTTTGCAGAAGCTGGTGCTTGCTTCGGGTTCGCCGCGCCGCATCGAACTGTTGCAGCAGGCCGGCATCGAGCCGGACCGTATCCTGCCAGCCGATATCGACGAAACGCCGCTGCGTGCGGAGCATCCGCGCTCGCTGGCCAAGCGGCTATCGACGGAAAAAGCCGAGAAGGCGTTCGCCTCGCTGAAGACCGAGACGGACTATGCGCCAAGCTTCGTTCTGGCCGCCGACACGGTGGTCGCGGTCGGGCGGCGCATCCTGCCCAAGGCCGAAACGCTGGACGATGCCGCCAACTGCCTCGGGCTGCTGTCCGGCCGCTCTCACCGGGTCTATTCCGGCATCTGCCTGATCACACCGGGCGGCAAGCTGCGCCAGCGGCTGGTCGAGACGCGGGTGCGTTTCAAGCGGCTGCCGCGCGAGGAGATCGAAGCCTATGTCGCCTCGGGCGAATGGCGCGGCAAGGCCGGCGGCTATGCCGTCCAGGGTCTCGCCGGCTCGTTCGTCGTCAAGCTGGTCGGCTCCTACACCAACATCGTCGGCCTGCCGCTCTATGAGACGGTGGCCCTGCTATCGGGCGAAGGCTTCAAGATCCATCAGAACTGGCTGACCGCACGGCCATGAATTCCGACTCCAAAGTCACGCCGCTGCGGCCAAAGCGCCCCTGCCCCGAATGCGGCAAGCCGTCGGCGCGCGACACCTTTCCGTTCTGCTCGGCCCGCTGCAAGGACATCGACCTCAACCGCTGGCTAAAGGGCGCCTATGTCATCAAGGCCCGCGACGACGAGGAAGAACCCGACGCCGACGAGCCCAAGTAAGACCGAGATCGCCCGTCAGGCAGCCTCGGTCTTGCGGCTCACGCGCGCCCAGGCCGGCAGCCAGTCGCCGTGAGCGGCCAGGAGATCGTCGACCAGTGACCAGATCTGGTCGAGGTCGAGTTCGGCCGCCGTGTGCGGATCCATCATCGCCGCATGATAGATGTGCTCGCGATTCTCGCTCATCAGCGCCCGCACCGTCAGTTCCTGGACGTTGATGTTGGTGCGGATCAGCGCCGTCAGCTGCGGCGGGAGATCGCCTATATAGGTCGGCTGGATGCCGGAAGCATCGACCAGGCAGGGCACTTCGGCAGCGCAGTCGCGGGGCAGCGAGGTGATGCAGCCATTGTTGCGGACATTGCCGTAGATAACCGATGGTTCGCCGGTCCAGACCGAGTTCATGATCGAGGAGGCATACTCCCTGGACTCCTCGACCTCGATGCGCTGCGCCGAGCGGTAGGCCTGCGCCTGGTCTTTCCAGCGCTCGATCTGCTCGATGCAGCGCTTGGGGTATTCGTCGAGCGGAATGCCGTATTTCTCGATCAGATCGGGGCGACCTTCCTTGATGAAATAGGGCGTGTATTCGGCGAAATGCTCCGAGCTTTCGGTGACGAAATAGCCAAGCCTGGTCAGCATCTCGTAGCGCACCTTGTTGGGGCAGCGCGGATTCCAGCCCGGCTTGGGCGCGCCACCTTCGCGATAGGCGCGCACGAGATCCGGATAGAGGTCGCGGTAGGAGCCGTCGGGCTGGCGGTGCTCGAATTTTAGGTAGAAGGCCATGTGGTTGATGCCGGCCGAGCGGTAGCGGATGTCTTCGTAGGGAAGGCCGAGATCATGCGCCAGTTCCATCGCCGTGCCCTGCACCGAGTGACAGAGCCCGACCTGCTTGATGGCGGGGTATTTCTCTGAAATCGCCCAGGTGTTGATCGCCATCGGGTTGACATATTGCAGCATGATCGCTTCGGGGCAGACGGCGAGCATGTCCTCGCAGATCTTCCACAGATGCGGCACGGTCCTCAGGCCGCGCATGATGCCGCCGACGCCGAGCGTGTCGGCGATCGTCTGGCGCAGGCCATATTTCTTCGGCACTTCGAAATCGGTGACGGTGCAGGGCTCGTAGCCGCCGATCTGGAAGGCGACGACGACGAAATCGGCGCCGGCAAGTGCCTTGCGCTGGTCGGAATAGGTCTCGGCCTTCGCCTTCACGCCGAGCGTCGCGATCAGCTTGTTGACGACGATGGCGCTCTCTTCCAGCCGCTGCGGATTGATGTCCATCAGCGCGATCGTCGCGCCCGAGAGTGCTGGCCGCTGCAGCACGTCGCCGACAATGTTCTTCATGAACACGGTCGAGCCGGCGCCGATGAAAGTGATCCTGGGATGTCTTGCCATACTAACCTCCGGCATATGTTCAAGCCACGTCGAAAGCGGCTCGGACGAGCCGTTCGGTGTAGGCGGTCTTGGGATTGGTGAGGACCTCGTCGACAGGTCCCTGCTCGACGATCTTGCCGTGCTGCATGACGATGACGCGGTGGCACAGCGCGCGCACCACCTTGAGATCGTGCGAGATGAAGAGGTAGCTGAGGCCGCGCTCGTCCTGCAGCTTGCGCAGCAGGTCGATGATCTGCGCCTGGACGGAGAGGTCGAGCGCGGATGTCGGCTCGTCGAGCAGGATGAATTCGGGCTCAAGCGCGATGGCGCGGGCGATCGCGACGCGCTGGCGCTGCCCGCCAGAGAATTCGTGCGGGAACCGCGACAGGATATCGCCCGGCATGCCGGCGCTGACCAGCGCCTCACGCACCCGGTCCACCCGCTCCGCCCGCGTCGCGCCGATGCTGTTGACGACCAGCCCTTCCTCGATGATCTGGCCGATCGTCATGCGCGGATTGAGCGACGAGAACGGATCCTGGAAAACGATCTGCATGCGCGAGCGCAGCGGCCGCATCTCGTTGCGCGACAGGCCCTGGATCGGTTGGCCGTCGAAACGGATTTCGCCGCGCCTGGTGTCGATCAATCTCAGCAGCGCCTGGCCGAAGGTGGTCTTGCCGGAACCGGATTCACCGACCAGCCCCAGCGTCTCATGGCGGCAAAGCTTGAGGCCGAGATCGTCGACGGCGACCAGCTCGCGCCAGTCCGGCTTCAGGAAACTGCCGTGGCGCAGCATGAAGCAGACGCGCACATCATTCGCCTCGAGGATGGCGCCGCTGCCCTCAGGAAGCGGTTGCGGACGCCCGCGCGGCTCCGCGGCGAGCAGCCGCTGCGTGTAGGGATGCTGCGGGTCGGCAAACAGCCGTTCGGTGACGTTGTGCTCGCACATCGCGCCATGCTGCATGACATAGACATAGTCGGAGAATTTGCGCACCACTGTGAGATCGTGGGTGATCAGGATCACCGCCATCCGCAGCTCTTTCTGCAGATTGCGGATCAGGTTGAGGATTTGCGCCTGGACGGTGACGTCGAGCGCGGTGGTCGGCTCATCGGCGATCAACACGTCAGGATTGTTGGCCAGCGCCATGGCGATCATCACGCGCTGCCGCTGACCGCCCGAAAGCTGGTGCGGATATTGCTTGAGCCGTGCTTCCGGCTCGGGGATCTGGACGTGCCGCAGCAGCTCGAGCGCCCGTGCCCAGGCTTGCCGGCGGCTCACCTTACGGTGCACCCGGATCGCCTCGACGATCTGGCTGCCGACCGTATAGATCGGGTTAAGCGAGCTCATCGGCTCCTGGAAGATCATCGAGATGCGGTTACCGCGCAGCTTGCGCCGCTCGCTCTCGGGAAATTTCAGGATGTTCTGGCCGTCGTAACAGATGCTCGATTTCGGCGACACGGTGGCCCGGCGCGACAGCAGCCCCATGACGGCGCGAGCCGTCACCGACTTGCCGGAACCGGATTCGCCGACGATGGCAATCGTCTCGCCACGATAGAGCTGGAACGAGATGTCCTTGACCGCTTCGACAACACCGTGCTCGACCTTGAAGGCGACCTCGATATTGCGGGCGTCGATGATGGGCTGGTCCTGGCGCCCGTCATGGTCATGACGGACGGTGGGGGCGAAGGATTCGGCGAGTACGACGGTCATCCCAGCCACCTCAATACGGATCGACGGCGTCGCGCAGGCCGTCGCCCAGCGCGTTGAAGGCAAAGACGGTGGCGAGCACGAAACCGACTGGCGACAGGATCCAGGGATAGGTGCCGATGACGGAATAGGTCGCGGTGTCCTGCAGCATCAGGCCCCAGGAGATCAGTGGCGGCTTGACCGCGAAGCCGAGGAACCCGAGGAAGCATTCGAGCAGCACCACCGTCGGGATTGCCAAGGTGACGGCGACGATCACGTGGCTCATCACATTGGGCAAGATGTGCTGCAGGATGATGCGCCGGTCGGTGGCGCCGACCGCCATGGCGGCGCGCACATATTCGATGCGCGCCAGCGCCAACGTCTTACCGCGCACCTCGCGCGACATCTGCGCCCAGCCCAGCGCCGACATGACGATGATGACGAAAGCGAGGAAGACATTGGTCGGCGCGGTGACGGGGATCAGCGTCGTCAGCGCCAGATAGAGCGGCAGCTGCGGGAAGGCGAGCACCAGTTCGACGAAGCGCTGCATCCAGATATCGAACCGGCCGCCGAAATAGCCGGAAACAGTGCCGACGGTGGTGCCGATGACGGTTATGATAAAGACGACCGTCAGCGCGATCATCAGCGAGACCCGTGAGCCATGGATGGCGCGCGACAGCACATCGCGGCCGAACTTGTCGGTGCCGAGGAAATGCACCGGCTGGCCGTCCATCGAGGCGAAGAAATGCCGGTTCGCCGGTATTAGTCCGAAGAGCTTGTAAGGCGCGCCCTCGGTAAAGAAGCCGAGCAGCCTTGGATGGTCGTAGTCGGGGCCGACCACGGGCTGGAAGGTGACCGGATCGAGGTCGGCCGAATCGGCCAGCGCATAGACCCGCGGCCGCGCGACGAAATTGCCGTCCTTATCGTGGAAGGAGGGCAGTTGCGGCGGCGCGAAGCCGACATCGGTCGCCTTCGGGTCCATCGGCGCCAGGAACTCGGCGAACACGGCCATGACCAGCAGCAGCACCACGAGCCAAAGCCCGGCCATGCCGGTCCAGGAGCGCTTCAGCCGGCGCCAGACCAGCGCGATATAGCTTTCATTGCCGCGCGCCGGTTTGGCGACGATAGGCCCTTCGGCGGGCAGCGGCGGCGGTGATGGATCGCGGGCCAGCATCTAGCTCTCTCCGTATTGGCGGATGCGCGGGTCGAGCAGGACGAGCAGCATGTCGGCGATGATGTTGCCGACGATCAGCGTCGCCGCCAGCACCATCATGAAGGTGGCGGTGACGTAGACATCGCCGACCGCCATCGAACCGACAACCGCCGGGCCGACGGTCGGCAGCGCGAAGATGATTGCCGTCTCGATCTCGCCGGTGAGCATGTAGGGCAACACCACACCCTGATACATGACGAGCGGATGCAGCGCATTGGGCACTGCGTGGCGCATGACGACGGCGCTGCCGGTCAGGCCCTTGGCTCTCGCGGTTTCGACATATTGCGCGTTGAGGGTATCGAGCAGATTGCCGCGCATGACCCGCATATTGTAGGCGAGGCCGCCGAAAGTGGCGATCGCGACCACCGGCCAGACATGCTTGACCAGGTCGACGAACTTCGCCCACGACCATGGCGCACCGCCATATTGCGGCGAGAAGAATGAGCCGATCTCCGACACGTTGAACTGGAAGACCAGCAGATAGACGATGATCAGCGCCATCAGGAAGCGCGGCACGGTCATGCCGAGGAAGGCGATGGCCGAAAGCGTCGAGTCGATCCAGGTGTATTGCCTTGTCGCCGCCCATATGCCGAAGGTGATGCCCAGCACCGAGGCAAGCAAATGGCAGACCAGCGCCAGGAGCAGCGTGCGCGGCAGGCGCTCGCCCACCACATCGGCGACCGGCTTGTTGTAGTAGAGGCTGTAGCCGAAATCGCCGCGAGTGATGATCCCGCCGATCCAGTTGAGGTACTGGACGGGCAGCGGCTTATCGAGGCCGTGTTCGACGCGGTAGGCCTGGGCCTGCGCATCGGCCTCGGCGAAGGAGGCACCGCCCTGGTTGACCAGCTGCGAACGGATGTAGTCGGCATAGTCACCAGGTGGTGCCTGGATGATGGCGAAGGTGACGAGGCTCAGGATTGCGAGGACCGGTATTGCCGACGCTATGCGCATAGTCAAGAATCGCAGCATGGACGGTCGGCTTCCTCATTTCGCCGGACGCTCCCATCGAGGGTCGTTCGGAGGGTTGGTTTGCCCCGGCCGCGCCAGCGGCGCGGCCGGGTCTCCTTTGGTCAGGGGAGGTAAACTTACATCGGACCCTTGTCTCCGGGCTTGCCCGGGAGCTCCTGCGGGAACAATTCGTATTTCGCCTGCTTGTCGGCCGCGACGAAGACGCGTTCGCGGACGATCGAATCCTCGGCCCAGTTGAACATGAAGATCGGCGTGCCCTGCGGAATGTTCGAGAAGCGCTTGTTGACGATCAGCGCGCCGGGATATTCCGTCAGGCCGACATTGTAGACATGTTCGGTCGAGATCTTCTGGAACTCTTTCATCAGGCTGGCGCGTTTGTCATTGTCTTCCGACGCGACGAACTTGTTGACAATGTCGACCAGGTCTTTTTCGAAAGGCATCAGGTCGACCTCGCCGCTTTCCGGCGCGCGGTGGTTCCAACTGGTCTTCGGACCGACAGGCGCGAGCTGCTCCGTGTTCTGCACGACCGAGGTCAGTTCCTGGTCGTTGCGCCTGATCAGCCAGTCGAAGCGGCCGGAGTATTGCGAGGCATCGCGCTGGGTGCCGTTGAGGCCGTTGAGCACGACCCTCAAGCCCAGCTTTTCCATCTGGGCGACAACACCTTCGGCGAGGCTTTTGTCTGTGCCGTAGTCGTTGTTGACCAGCATCACGATCTCGACGTTCTTGCCGCCGGCGGTGCCGGCCGGGAAGTTCACGAAACCGTCGCCGTCGGTATCCTTGAGGCCGGCCTTTGCGAGTTCGGCCTTGGCGCCAGCGAGGTCGAACGGATAGTAGACGGTCGACTTGCGGTCATAGAAGCTGGTGCCCGAGGAGAAGCCGCCGGGATAGATGGCGGTGAACGGCCCCTTGACCAGGGAGTCGCCCAGCGCCTTGCGGTCGAGCGCCATGGTGATGGCCTTGCGGAAATCCTCGTTGCGGTTCAGCTCGCGAACCGCCTGGCTGCGTTCGTCCGGGTTGCCCCAGCCGTTGGCTGAAAAATTCATGCGCAGATTGTAGCCGATGAGGCGTGGACCGAAGGCGAGCCGTGCCGGCGCGTTCGCTTCAGCGGCGCGCTTCAGCGAGGCGACAAAGTTTTCCGGCTGCTCGAGGTTGGAGAAGTCGCCCGAGCCGGCGACCGCCTGGACGTCGCGGTCGGCCCAGGTCGACAGCTTGTACTGCAGTTCGTTGAGGTAGGGCAGCTGGTTTCCCTTTTCATCGACCTTCCAGTAGTAGGGGTTGCGGCGCATGACGATGATGTCGTCCGGCCGGTAGCCGACCGGAACCCAGGCGCCCATCACCGGCATGTTCATAAATTCCGGCGGGAAGGCGTTCTTGAACTGGTCGTAGGTGTTCTTCGAATATTTCGGATGCTGCGGCTTCAATATGTGCGCCGGGCCGGGACAGAAGGTGCCGTAAGCCATGGCGTAGAGGTACTGTTTCGGAAAGGCGTCCTTGAACGTCCATTCGACAGTGTAGTCGTCGATCTTCTTCAGCGTCGTGCCGACGCCGAAGGTTTCGGGCGTCGCGCCATTGAGCGGCGAGACGTTCGGGTCGACCACCTCGTCATCCCAATAGAACATGACGTCGTCGGCGTTGAAGGCCACGCCATCGGACCATTTCGCGCCCTCGATCAGATGCATGGTCAGCTTGTGGCCGTCCTTCGACCAGTCCCAGCTTTTGGCCAGATTCGGCAGCGGCTCGGTGTCCTTGGCTTCGACCTGGAACAGCGGCGCCGTGCGCGTCAGGCATTCGGAGAGGCCGATATCGATGCCGCCCCAGCCCTGCGTTTGGCCGGCGCCGTAGTTCCAGCCTTCGGGCCGGCCGCCGATGACATGGCGCATGGTGTCGCCATAGACGCCGATGCCGTTTGGCATGTTGGCCGTCTTGAAGACCAGCGGCTCCTTCGGCAACCTGTCCTTGACCGGCGGCAGTTTGCCGGTCTTGACGTATTTTTCGGTCACCCAATCCGGCTCGTGATATTCCGGCAGGGCCTTGAACTCCAGGATGGAGTCGCGCGCCACGTATTTGATCTTGCCCTCGGCCGGAAAGGTCGCCGGCACCGGCGGGACTGTCGGCTCTGAAGCGAAAGCGTTGAGTGCCGGAACCGAGACGCTCAGCGCCAGTCCGGCGGCAATGCCAATGCTGCGTAGGTTTCTCATAGTCTCCTCCCTCATGTTCAGACGTTTTCTGCTGCTCGTCTCTGCTCGGACGGCTCAATGCGATGGACCTGCCTCCCAAGGTCCGCCGCCGCGCCCGGGTTTTTCAGCCGGCCTGTTTGAGCGCGGCTTTTTCGGCGCGCAATTCCTCGATCGAGCGCACGTTTCGCCGCGCAGCACCGGCCCATTCGCGGGTCTTGACCGCGGATTTCGACAGCCGCTCCTTGGCGGCCGGAACGGCATGCGCATATTGCGGCAGCCATTGAGCCTGGGCGACGACCATTTCGTCCACCATCTGCCAGACTTCCTCCGGCGTCGATACCGCACCGACCAGCGGGTCATGCAGCACGGCCAGTTTCAAGAGATCGATGTCGCCTGATACCGCGGCATGGACCGACATGCGCTGGACGTTGATCGAGGACATGCAGGTGGCCGCACAGGCCTCCGGCAGCGTGATGCCGGCGGCCATATTGATGCCGAAACGGTCGACGAAGCCGGGCGACTCGATGATGGCATCCTGCGGTAAATTGGTGATCACGCCGTCATTCCTGACGTTGAAGTGGCCACGATAGACGCGGTTGGTCTCCAGCGCCTCCAATATGTGGCTGGCATGTTCGTTGGAGCGCTTGGCCGGATCGATCGGCTTCGACGCCGCTTCGAGGAATTGCGGATACTCCGTCTCGAACCAGTTGCGGGTTTCGGTGGAGTAGCGGAGATAGCCGCCGGTCTCGCCATGGATCCAATCCGACATGTCGATCCAGCGCGTGATCTCGTCGGGGCGCTTGCGGTACCATGGCAGATATTCGGAGAGATGGCCGTTGCTCTCGGTCGAATAGACGCCGAAGCGCTTCAAGACATCGATGCGCAGCTTTTCCTGCTGCGAATAGACCGGATGCGCCTCGAAGGCGGCAACCAGCTCATCCTTGCCGATCTTGCGGCCATTCAGCCGCAAATCGATGAACCAGGTCTGGTGATTGATGCCGGAACAGACATAGTCGAGCTCGTGCCTGGACTTCGCACCAAGCACCTCGGCGATCTGCTCGGCACCATGCTGGACGCCGTGGCAGAGGCCGACCGTGTCGACCTTGCCGTACTCGATCGCCGCCCAGGTGTTCATGGCCATCGGGTTGGCATAGTTGAGGAATTTGGCGCCCGTCGCGGCGACCTCGCGTATGTCCTTGCAGAAGTCGAGGATCACCGGAATGTTGCGCTGGCCATAGAGGATACCACCGGCGCAGATCGTGTCGCCGACGCACTGGTCGATGCCATATTTCAACGGAATGCGGATATCGTCGGCATAGGCTTCCAGACCGCCGACCCGCACACAGCTGATGATATAGCGCGCGCCTTCGAGCGCCTTGCGGCGATCGGTTGTCGCGGTCACCCTGGTTGGCAACCCATTCGCCTCGACGACCTTGTCGAGAATAGCCTTGATCATCCCGAGATTGTGTTCGCTGAGGTCGGTCAGCGCGAATTCGATATCCCTGAATTCGGGCACGCACAGGATGTCGGTGAACAGTTTCTTGGTGAATCCGACACTGCCGGCACCGATGATAGCGATTTTGAAACTCATCAGCCGTACCTCATCCTATTCCAGTGACAGGCCGGGAATGACAGGGGTGGGTCGCAGCCACATGCCATGGCAGGTGTACGGGACAAGCCGGATTCCGGCCTGCCAACCTCCCTGTCCGCTCCTCGCCTGCGGATCTCTCTCGCTTTTCGAGGGGGATTATGCCCTTATTCACGAGCGCGACCAGAGAAGGATTATGCTTTCAAGGGTAATTTTGTGCTACGAGATTTGATCGCCAACGGACAGTCGATGCGCACGATCTCGCTGCCGCGCGGCCGGCAGCGCCTGCATGCCATGCCGACAAGCACCGGCTATGAGGTGCGCGAGGACGAGATCTATGACTGGGACGGACGCAAACGCGGCCAGACGCCGTTCACCGTGCTCCAGCACACGATCAGCGGCACCGGCCGGCTGCGCTACGAGAACCGCAACTATCGCCTGCAAGAGAACGACACGCTGCTGGTGCTGGTGCCGCACAACCACCGCTATTGGCTGGCGAGCGACGAGCGCTGGGAATATTTCTGGATCTCGATGAACGGCGAGGAGGCGCTGCGCATCCACAAGTCGATCCTCAGCATCTCCGGTCCGGTGTTCCGGCTTAAGCCAGCGACGATCGACCACCTTGCCGATTGCAGCCTGCGCCTCATCAAGGGGGCGGCCTCAGCGGGTGCCGCGTCCGCTATCGCCTACGAGGCGGCGATGGCGCTCTATGACGATGTCTTCGGCTCGCATGCCTTTGCCGAAAAACAGAGCGCCATGCAGCCGGTCATCGATCATATCAACGCCAATCTCGACAAACCGCTGCCGGTGGCGGACCTCGTCCAGATCAGTGGTCTCAGCCGGGCCCATTTTTCGCGCTGCTTCGCCGAGAGCGAAGGCCTGCCGCCCGCCGAGTTCGTGCTGCAGCAGCGCCTGCAGCGGGCGGCGAAGCTGTTGACCAAGGCGGACTTCCTGCCGGTGAAGGAAGTCGCCATCCTGAGCGGCTTCGAGGATGCGAATTATTTTTCGAAGGTCTTCCGCCGCCTCTACGGCACCACGCCCAGCCAGTTCCGCACCACCGGCATGTATGCCAGTCTGCGGACTCCGGCCAGGCGCGGCGTCAGGGTGTCGGACGACGAGACCTGACGCCGCTTTTTGCGGCCTGTTCTATCAGGCCGCGTGAAGGCTGCCGCCGTCCAGCCACTCGAGATCGGCCGGCGAAAGCGCGATGTCCAGCGCCCGCAGGCTGTCTTCCAACTCGCCCAGCGTGCGCGGCCCGATCAATGGAACCGACGGGAAAGGCTGGTTGAGCACATAGGCCAAAGCAACATGGATCGGGCTCTTGCGCAGGCGCGCGGCGAGCTCGATGGCGCGGTCGCGGCGGCCGAAATTGCGCTCCGAATACCATACCCGCACCAGTTCCTCGCTGTCGCGCCTGTCGCGCCCGGCGCGCTCGGTGAAGAAGCCACGGCCCTGGCTCGACCAGGCGAAATTCGGCATCTGCCTGGATGTCAGCCAGGCCTTCCAGTCGTCGGTGGACGAAGCCACACAACCCGCCCAGATCGGCTCCAGCATCTCGGCCAGCGAAAAATTGTTGGAGAGCGCGCCGGGTTTCTGCTTGCCGGCGCGCTCGGCATAGGCAATCGCCTCGTCCATGCGCTGCATCGTCCAGTTCGAGCCGCCGAACGGGCCACGGATGCGCCCGGCCTTCACCTCACGGTCCATGGCATCGACGAACTCGCCGACCGGCACATCCGGATTGTCGCGGTGCATGAAATAGATGTCGACATGGTCGGTCTGCAGGCGGTCGAGCGACTGGGCAAGCTGCTTGCCGATCACGTCGGGATAGCAGAGCGGCGAATGCGCGCCCTTGGCGATGATCACCGACTGCTCGCGCACGCCGCGGTTCTGTAACCACTGGCCAAGCAGCGTCTCGGTGTAGCCGCCGCCGTAGACAAAACCGGTGTCGAAGAGATTGCCGCCGGCCTCGAAGAAGGCATCGAGCAGGATCGAGCCCGAGGAGAAGGTGCGGAAATCCTCGAAGCCGAGCGCCACCACCGACGCCGGCTTGGCCAGGCCCGGAATGGCGCGCTTGCCGATCGCCGTGCCGCCCGACCGCAATGGCCTGCCGGAGATGGTGCTGGTGCGCAGCGGGGCCTTTTCGATCTCGTACTCCAGCCCGACGGCAGCGCGCCATCTGTCGAGCACCCGCAAGGTGCCGAGACTGTCGGCCCAATCCATGCCCGGCCAGGCGAACTCCTGCCGCCCGGCGAGGATGGCCTCGCCGGCGCCGTCGACCTCGAAGGAATAGACATGGCGCTTTTCATCGACGCTGATCGTCTCGCGCGAGCCGTCGGCGCCGATCACGTCGATCCGACCGAGGCCGACATCGCGATTTCCCCCGGCGAACCAGAAGTCCGGCACTTCGATGCGGCCCTTGGTGCCGAGGATACGCAGCACATTGTCCTGGTTCAGCGAGATGCTGCAGGAAACCTCGGCGACGATGCCGCCGGGAAAATGCAGCAGCGCCGAGGCCCATTCGTCGACGCCGGACTGGCCAAGATGAGCCGTGCCAACCACCTTGTCGGGCTCGGCAAAAGGTTGTCCCGATGCTGCCCCGGCAATCAGCCGCGCCATGGAGACGGTATAGCCGCCGACGTCCAGTATGCCGCCGCCGGCGGAATCATTGGCGTAGAGCCGATGCCGCGGCATGAAGCCCGGCATGGCGAAGCCGAAGCTGGACTTGATCATCCTGACCTCGCCGATGACGCCCGACTTGATCAGTTCCACCAGCTTCAGCGTCTGCGGGTGCAGCCGGTACATGAAGGCTTCGCCGAGAAAGGCGCCGGCCTTGCGCGCGGCATGGAACATGGCGTCAGCCTCGAAGGCGGTCAGCGCCAGCGGCTTTTCGCACAGCACGTGCTTGCCCGCTTCCGCGGCCCGGATCGCCCATTGCGCATGGCCGGGATGTGGAACCGCGATGTAGATCGCATCGATGTCGGGATCGGCTAGCAACGCTTCGTAGCCGTCGACGATGCGGGCGCCGGGAAAATTCCCGGCGAGGCTCGGCTTGCTCGGATTGCGCGCGCCGATGGCGACCAGTTTTCCGGTGCGCGAAGCGGCCACGCCGCCGGCGAAGGCCTGGGCGATGCTGCCCGGGCCGAGAATGCCCCAGCGAATGGGCGTGGTTGCGGTCATTGTCATTCTCCTTGAAGGCTGGAAGGGGGCGGCCGGTCAGCGCAGCCGCAGCCCTTTTTCGTCGAACAGGTAGGATTTGCGGATGGAAACGGTGACTTCGGAGGTTGTGGGAACCTTCGCCGCGTCGCGCTGGATCACCACGTCTTCGCCATGGGCCGTTCGGGCGTAGAGGAAGCTCGTGCCGCCGAGATGCTCGACCACGTCGATGGCGACGACAAGGTCGGTGTCGCCTTCCCCGGCGCTGCCGAAATGTTCGGGCCGCACGCCGACGATGACCTTGCTGCCCACTTCTGGCGCGGCGCCGGCCAATGGCTGGGTGATACGGGTCTTCTCCTGGCCCGCCAGTTCGACCACGACGCCACGCGCATCCTGCCCGACGATTTGCGCCTTGATGAAGTTCATCTTCGGCGAGCCGACAAACCCGGCCACGAACAGATTGTCGGGATCGTCATAGAGATCGAGCGGTCGGCCGATCTGCTCGATATGGCCGGCGCGCAGCACGACGATCCGGTCGGCGAGCGTCATCGCTTCGGTCTGGTCGTGCGTGACGTAGATCATGGTGGCGCCGAGTTCCTTGTGCAGGCGCGAGATCTCGACCCGCATCTGGACGCGCAGTTCGGCGTCGAGATTGGAGAGCGGCTCGTCGAACAGGAACACTTGCGGCTCGCGCACGATGGCGCGGCCGATGGCGACGCGCTGACGCTGGCCGCCGGAGAGTTTCCTCGGGCGCCGGTCCATCAATTCGCTGATGCGCAGGATCTCGGCCGCGCGCTTCACCCGCCGGTCGGTGTCGGCCTTGGGGTTGCCGGTCATGCGCAGCCCGAAGGAGAGATTTTGCTCGACGCTCATATGCGGATAGAGCGCGTAGGACTGGAACACCATGGCGATGCCTCGATCGGCCGGCTCGACATCGTTGACCAGTTTGCCGCCGATGGCAATCTCGCCGCCGCTGATGTCCTCGAGCCCGGCGATCATCCTGAGCAGGGTCGACTTGCCGCAGCCGGACGGGCCGACGAAGACGACGAACTCACCGTGCTTGATGTCGATGTAGGCGCCATGGACGACTTCGAAGGCGCCGAAGCGCTTGACCACATTGCTCAGCGTAACGGTTGCCATGCTGCCTCTTACTTGACTGCGCCGGCGGCGATGCCGGCGATGAAATGACGCTGCAGGAGCACGAAGACGATCAGCATCGGCACGGTGAGCATCACGGCGCCCGCCATGATGCCGCCCCACGACACTTTGGTGAGGCCGATCAGGGTGCCGAGCGCCACCGGCGCTGTCATCGAACCGGGCTGGCTGTTGATCAAAAGCGGCCAGAGGTAATTGTTCCAGGAGGCGAGGAACAGGATGATGGCGAGTGCGGCCAGCATCGGCCGCGCCAGAGGCAGCGCGACGAAGAGGAAGATGCGCCACTCCTTCACACCTTCGACGCGGGCGGCGTCGAAGAGGTCGTCCGGCATCATCGAAAAACTTTGCCGCATGAACAGCACACCGAGTGAATTGAACAGCGGCGGCACGATCAGCGCCACCCAGGTGTTGGCGAGCTGGAAGTCGCGCGCCACCATGATGAATTGCGGGATCAGCACCACCGCATAGGGCAGCGTGATGGTGCCGAAGATGATGCCGACGACCACGCCTTTGCCGGAGAACTGGTAGCGCGCCAGCGCCCAGCCGGCCATCGACGTCAACAGCACCGACAGGAAGGTGTAGGTCACCGCCACCGAGACGGAGATGCCGATGGCGCCGACGAAATTGGTGTCGCGCTGCAGATTGTTGAAATTGTCGACGAAATTGCCGTGCGGCAAGAGCTCGATGCCGGGGCTGAAGATGCCGTTGTCGGGCATCGTCGAGAACACCACCATCATCCACAGCGGGAACAGCCAGATCAGCGCCAGCGGTGTGAGGAAAAGATGCAGCGCGATGCTGCGCCTCAGGCGGGCGGAGGAGAGCGAACTCATTGCTTTTCCCTCGTCAGCCACAGCTGCACCAGCGTGATCGCGATCGCCAGCGCCGCCATGGTGTAGGCGACGGCCGAGGCATAGCCGAAATTGAGCGACCGGAACCCCTGGCGGTAGAGCAGCAGGCCGAGCGTCTCGGTGCCGCCGCCCGGCCCGCCGCGCTCGGTGATCAGGAAGGGCTCGGTGAACAATTGCATGGTGCCGATGATCGACAGCACCAGGCAAAACACGATGACCGGCTTCAACAGCGGCAAGGTGATGTGGAAGAACTGCTTGAGCTTGCTGACGCGGTCGAGCGTCGCCGCCTCGTAGACATCCTCGGGGATGGATTGCATGCCGGCCAGAAGGATGATGGCGTTGTAGCCGGCCCAGCGCCAGGTGACAGCGATCATGATCAGCGCCATGGCCGGCGTGACATTGGAGAACCAGTCGATCTTGGGCAGCCCGATGCTGTTCAGGAGCTTGTTGACGATGCCGAAATCGAGGCTGAACATCAGCCGGAACACCGCCGAATAGGCGACCTCACCGACCACCACCGGGGCGAAGAAGGCGAAGCGATAGAGGCCCCTCGCCTTGAGGAGCGGCGAATTCAAAAGCACGGCCATCACCATGGCCAGCGCGATCATCACCGGCACCTGGATGACGAGGATGAGCAGCGTGTTCTTCAGCGCGTTGAAGAAGGCCGGATCGCCGATCAGACGGCCCCAGTTGAAGCCCGGCGCGAAACGCCAGGGCACGGTGCGTGTCGCCTGGAAGGAGATCATGAACGACGAGATGATCGGCCACACCCAGAAGACGGAGAAGATCAGCAGATAAGGCGCCAGGAAACGATAGGCCGTGGCGTTGCGGTTGCGCATCCTGCTCCTCCTCCTTCATATCCGGTGTTTCAGCCAAGCTCGCAGGCGACAGGGTCCGGGCGGCAAGAGTCGTCCCGGACCCCATCCCTGGGAGGTTATGACTTGACCGGCAGTCCGGTCGCCGCGGCGATCTGTTTTGCCGCATCGTCGAGTGCCGCCTTGGCGTCGGGATAGCCGCCGGCCAGATATTTGGTCTGCACCGCGCGGACGATGATTTCGGCATCGCTCTGGAACTGCGTGCCGCGGCTGGGGACGACCTTGGGCAAGGTACCCAGAATATCCTTCCACACCGCCTGGCCACCCCAATAGGGCAGGCCTTGGCTGACATAAGGATCATCCAGCGCCGAGACCAGCGAAGGGACGAGGCCGAACTCCTTCAGCATGGTGATCTGGCCTTCATTGGTTCCGAGCGTGTATTTCAGATACTCGTAGGCCGCTTCCTTGTTCTTCGAGGCCGAGGTGATGGCCAGCGACGAGCCGCCGAGATTGGCGGCGCGCGGACCGTCGGCGGTTAGGCTCGGCATCAGATAGACGCCCCATTTGCCGTTCTCGCCGGCCGATTCTGTGCGGATGGTGCCTTCATACCAGCCGCCATAGACTTGGGTGGCGACGGTGCCCGCCGTGTTGTTGGTGATCTTGGTGCCCCAGTCGGCGGACGAGACGATGCCGGCGTCCTTCATCTCCTTGACCTTGGTCATGGCGTCGACGCATTTGGGTTCGCTGACCGTGATCGACTGGCCGTCCTCGGCGAAATAGGCGCAGCCCTGCTCGTTGGAGATCATGCGGAAGAATTCACTGTCGCCGTTGAAATCGGCATTGGTCATCGAGACGCCCGGATTGGCCGCCTGGATCTTCTTGCCGGCGGCGATGAAATCGTCCCAGGTCTTGATCGATGCCGGATCGACGCCGGCCTTCTCGTAGAAGTCGCGGCGATAGAAGGCGGCGACGGGCCCGGAATCCCACGGCATGGCATAGGCCTTGTCGCCGACCTCAAGTTCGGTGCGTTTGAAATCGGGGAATTTCTTCTGGTCCTCGGCACTGTAGCCCAGCGTATGCAGGTCGACGAAGCAGTCGGGGAACTGGCTCCAGTAATTCTCGGCTTCGCCGTTCTCGATGGTGACGATGTCGGGCAGACCGACGCCGCCGGCCGCACAGCCGGCGATCGACTTGTCGTAGGTCGGCTGGTTGCCGAGATCCTGAACCGTGACCTTGATGTCGGGATGCAGCTTGTTGAAGCCGGCAACCGTCGCCTTCAGCGACGAAGCGGCGACATTCCAGCTCCAGATGGTGATTTCGCCGGACTGCGCAAAGGCCGGGGCTGAGCCCAGGGCAAGCGCGAGCGCGGCGCAAGTCAGTGTGATGCGCATTGAAATCCTCCCATTTCATTTGCTCTCTCTGCGAGCGTGGCTACACTATTCGGCGCGGAAGGCTTGTCGCCGACAAAGGGAATACGGAATTGGCGGAAAGTAAGATGCCGGAACGGCCGTTTTACCAGCCGGGGGCCAGCAGCGTGGAAGGCCTGCCGCTGCTCCTGCAGATGTTTCACACCGCTCCGCTGGTGATGCTCAAGCCGCACTGGCATGCCCAGGTCGAGGTGAATTTCATCGTGCGCGGCAGCGTGCACTACCGCATGAACGAGCACGAAATCTCACTTTCGGCCGGCGAGATGTGCTTCTTCTGGGGCGGCCTGCCGCACCAGATGGACGATCTCAGCGACGACGCCATCTATGCCGGCGCGCATCTGCCGCTGGTGCATTTCTTCCGGCTGCATCTGCCGGCGGACGTGCGCCACCGGCTGATGACGGGCGCGACGCTGGTGACCAGCGCCACCGACCAATCCGACAACGACAATTTCGCCCGCTGGAACCGCTATGCCCGCTCGGGCGATCCGGCCAAGGCCGAACACGCCGTCAACGAGCTTCTGCTGCGGCTGGAGCGGGTGCGGTTCGAACCCTACAGGCTGGTGCCAGAGACGGCGGCCGGGCAGGAAGCCGGCAGTGCGTTCGACCAGCAATCCTCGCGCAATGTCGGGCGCATGTGCGATTTCATCGCCGAGAATTTCCTCTACGACATCGATTGCATGAACATAGCGGCGGCGGCCGATATCCATCCCAAATACGCCATGAGCCTGTTCAAGAAATCGACCGGCATGACGCTCAACGAATATGTCAACCTTTTGCGGCTGAGCTACGCGCAGGCGCTTCTGATGCATCAGGATGCCAATGTGCTGCGCGTCGCCATGGACTCCGGTTTCGGCTCGCTCAGCGCCTTCAACAAGTCCTTCCGCAAGCTGGCCGGCATGACCCCCTCCGACTTCCGCAAAGGCGTGGCCGGCGCCAGGTAGGGCGACAGCTCGTTGCCCCCCCGCGGCATCTCCACCGTCGGCTAACGACGGATCCCGGCGGTTGCAGCGCGGCATGGCGGCGCTAGGACAGAGGCCAAAGGGCAGAAGGAGGCCAGCCCGCGCGCCATTGCGGTTGTGAAAGCGCCTGAGGAAGCCGGCCTTTCCACAGCCTCGCTTTTCCTGCCGGAAATCGCCACCTAGGCGCTGGACAGGCTAAATTCCCGTGCTATAACCCACGCGCTTTCAAGGGGCGCCCCACGGCGCCTTCATGAAATCCGGTTCACGCGTTTTCGTTTGCCGGAACAGGCCCAGATAGCTCAGTTGGTAGAGCAGCGGACTGAAAATCCGCGTGTCGGTGGTTCGAATCCGCCTCTGGGCACCATTTCCTTTTCCCATCGCTTCTCATAGCATCCCGCTAGTCAACAAAATCAATAAGTTGGCTTTTCTTAGCTGCTCATACCGACCCGCCGCGTACCGTTGCAACGCATCGGTTTGTGGGTAACGATCCGGACGTTACCCATACCTGGGAGGTCTGTTACCCATGTCGCTCTCCGACTTCGCCTGTAAGAACGCCAAGCCCCGAGGCAAGCCGTATCGCCTTGCTGATGGCGACGGGCTCTATCTCCTCGTCCGGAACAACGGCTCCAAACTCTGGCAATTGCGGTACCGCTACCTAGAGAAGGAAAACATCCTCTCCTTTGGAAAATACCCGTTGGTGTCCCTTCTCGACGCGAGAGGGAAGCGCGACGACGCCAAGAGGCTGCTGATCGCCGGCATCAACCCCTCCACCAAACGCAAGGAGGAGAAGGATGCGGCCATCACGGAAGCCCGCACCACCTTCGGCCTGATCGCCGAGGACTATATCACGCGGATGGAGGAACGGGACGCTGCGGCGGCTACCGTCACCAAAACCAAATGGCTCCTCGAAGACCTAGCCAGCCCAATCGCCAGGCGCCCGATCAGAGAGATCACTCCAGCCGAAATTTTCCAGCTCCTCCAGAAGATCGAAAAGAGTGGTCGAAGAGAAACAGCGCGACGTTTACGCGGCGTGATCGGCAGCGTCTTTCGGCTGGCCATCGTCACCTTACGGGCGGAAACAGACCCGACTCTTCACCTGCGAGGCGCTCTCCAACCGCCGAAAGTCAACGGTCGTGCCGCGATCATCGATCAAAGGAAATTCGGCCAGCTCCTCATGACGATCGATGAGTACGACGGCTGGCCAACCATCAAAGCCGCCCTCCAGGTCCTCGCCCTGACCTGTGTCCGTCCCGGCGAGGTACGGGGCGCCATGCGCGACGAGTTCAATCTAAAGAACGCCGTCTGGCATATTCCAGCCGAGCGCATGAAGATGCGTGCTCCGCACGACGTGCCGCTATCCAAACAGGCGCTTTTGGTCTTGGACGAGGTCTGGCCGCTCTCCGAGGACGGCGGCTTGGTCTTTCCTTCGATCCGCTCGACAAAGCGGCCGCTTTCCGAAAACGCCATGAATGCCGCGCTGCGGCGTATGGGCTACGGAAAGGACGAAGTGACCGCCCATGGTTTCCGGGTGACCGCCAGCACCATCCTCAACGCCCGCAACTACGATCCGGACGTCATTGAGGCGGTCCTGGCGCACCAGGACACGAACGCCATCCGGCGAACCTACAACCGAGCGACCTATTGGGAGCAGCGGGTCACAATGATGCAGGAGTGGGGGGATTTACTAGATACCCTAAAAGCGGGCCGCTAGTCGTACGCACATTCCACGTTCCGATCGCTGCTTTCCACGTTAGCGCGGTCGCTGTCGATATAGCCAGTTGAGCCGTTCACGCGAGCGCCTTCAAGGCCGCGACGAGCTTGGCTGCCTCCTCCCAATGCCGTGCAACATCTGCGCGGGTGGCAGCGCGTGTGACCGGTAGGCCGGCAGGTCGCCAGCAATCGCCTTCAGGTCGCGCAAAACGGACGCGATGTGCGGCCATGGGAAATCCGTCGGGTCGCCAATCTCCCGGTCGGCGCCGACAATCATTTCTAGCTTTGCAACGATTCCCGCGAACGAGAGTGCCGTAACCTTGGGGATCGCATCCTGAAATCGTAGCGCCTCGGTCATCGCAAACACCTCGGCCTCCCGAGCGATCGCGTATTCCGACCCCGGACCCGATGCGGCGACCGTTGCTTGCCGCGCTTTCACTTCTCCGGCGGACAGTACCGGAATTCCGGGATTGACCATCGTTTGCGTCTCCACCCGCTGCTGCACCCGACACAGCACGAGCGACACGTGCCGAGCGCGGTGCCAGTCGTTCCACAAATTCAAAGCAGGATCGGGAGAGCTGCCGCTAGATATTGCAATTTGGCGAAAACCATTCATTTCGGATGACCATTTGCGTTGACGACAGGGTTCCACTCCATAGCATACTGAATGACGAATAGGAATTATCGTTCCTGGAATGATCGTTCCATTCCCGAGTTATCTCTTGGGATCAACATCAAGGAAACCTTGGCTATCAATTTACGGCGGGCCAGAAGCAGCCGACATCTAACGCAAGAGGAATTGGCCGAGCGATCAGGTCTGAGCGCGCGCTACATTGGAGCGATTGAACGCGCTAGTGTATCGGCCAGTGTCACGGTTCTCGGCCGAATTGCGGACGCGCTCGGGATGGAGCCAGAGGCACTGATCCGCACGTCGAAGAACGGGTGTTGAGGCGCGAAGCCGCTGTTCGGCATCAGCGAACCAACGGCAGTTTCTTGGATCGCACATCTCCATCTTCGACCAACCAAGATGAGCCCGAAGCCGACGCGCACCGCCGCCCGCTCGATACGGTGTTGCATAAAGGGGCGCCCGCATGCGGCCATGCACACGCCCTACCGTAACGCTAATGAAATCAAGCGCGTTAACCGTTCATCCGTTTGTATGTTGACGCTTACTCTTCATATCCGTTAAGAATGTGTTAATATAAGTATCTCCTAAAAAAACCATCCTGATCGTCAATCAGGGAGTGGGCGTTCTGGGGGACTAAAAGGGAACGTAGCGCGGCTGGCAGAGTCGTCGCGGGCTACATTTTGAGCGATCACTACATGTGGACGGGCATGTCGCTGTCTGGCTGATCGCGCGACTATGTCCTTCTGCGCTCGGACTATGCAGTGAAATAGCCGTCTGCCAGAATTGGCATGTTGATCGTCGTTTTAGATGGAGAGTGGCTAATCTTTGAATGCGGGAGTGAAATAGATGTGGGGGCATCTGTAACTGTACCAGAGTAAAATGGGTGGGGTTGAATGGCATCTTCTCAAATTACACGCCAGTGGAACGGCGATACCGCTTTCCAATTCAACGCAGGCTGGGGACGGCATCTTCAGTTGCCGACGATACGATCATCCTCTTTTTGCCCCCCCCCGGTCCGCTATTTCTCTCGCCCAGCTAACCGACGATTTGGGCGAAAACCCGAAGACACCTTGTCCATCAATGACGGTTTTTCCGCCTCGACCGATACAGACAAACCCGCGGTTGTCGATCGTGAAAATCCGGTCGGCACCAATCTATGTCCGATGCCTCCGCGAGCTTGGCCGGCTCGCGTCGGCGCAAATGTCATTGGTCTAAATGCGAGCTCATTTGATCCCGGCGCTCTCGCCGCGGTCCGTCCCTGGCCGGCCATCGCAAGCCACTCGTACTGGATTTCCTTTGAACAGCGACGTTGCGGGCCAACGGGCATTGACGCGTCCGGTCGACGTTGAATGCATCCGCATAAATACCTGCGCTTCGGGCAAGCGCTCCACGGGCACTAGGGGAAGGGAACTGTTATGGGTGGGTCGACAACGTCTTTTTCGAATACGCCGCAGGCGGTGGATGATTTCTTTACCAGCGTTTTTACCGGGCTAACCGAAGACAGTTTCGGGACCGTTTTCCTCAATGTAATGGCCAATGATCTAGGCGGAAACGCCAAATCACTGTGGTCGGTCGATAACGGCACGAACAACACTGGCGCGATGAGCGGCTACATCGCAGCTGATTTGTTGACGCAGGACTTGGGGCGCATTGAATCCGCGAGTTCCGATACGAGTGCCAACGGCGCAAAGATCTGGATTACGGCCGACGGGAAGGTGGGATACGATACAGCGTACCTGTCGGCTGCTTTCAGGGCGCAGTTGCAAGGGTTGAACGCTGGCCAGTATTTGACGGATACCTTCATCTACTCCATCCGGCTCGGCAACGGGACGCTCAGTTGGGCAACCGCGACCATTCAGTTCGCCGGGATCAACGATGCGCCGGTACTGAGCGACACAAGCGATCCGGCGGCGGTGCTTGAACTGACCAATGCCTCGGCCCAGAACCTGGCCGCGATCACGGGAACTTTCTCGGTCAGCGATCTCGACGTCGGCAACGCGCTGCATGCGTCGGTGGTGGGCAGCCCGGTGGTGCAGCTCAATGGCAGTCCGTTCTCGTTGCCCGCCGGGGCAGCCGCGCTGATCGCCAGTGGCGCGTTCACGCTGACGGACACAACCTCCAACGGTGGCGCGGCCAACATTGGCTACAGCTACGATCCGACCGCCGCCAACCTCGATTTCCTGCGCGCCGGCCAGAACCTGACCATCACCTACACGGTGCAGGTCAATGACGGCACGACCAACTCCGGCACGCAGAATGTCACCTTCACCATCACGGGCACCAACGATGCTCCGGTATTGAGCGACACAAGCGATCCGGCGGCGGTGCTTGAACTGACCAATGCCTCGGCCCAGAACCTGGCGGCGATCACGGGCAATTTCTCGGTGAGCGATCTCGACGTCGGCGACACGCTGCATGCGTCGGTGGTGGGCAGCCCGGTGGTGCAGCTCAATGGCAGTCCGTTCTCGTTGCCCGCCGGGGCAGCCGCGCTGACCGCCAGTGGCGCGTTCACGCTGACGGACACAACCTCCAACGGTGGCGCGGCCAACATCGGCTACAGCTACGATCCGACCGCCGCCAACCTCGATTTCCTGCGCGCCGGCCAGAACCTGACCATCACCTACACGGTGCAGGTCAATGACGGCACGACCAACTCCGGCATCCAGAATGTCACCATCACCATCACGGGCACCAACGATGCTCCGGTATTGAGCGACACGAGCGATCCGGCGGCGGTGCTTGAACTGACCAATGCCTCGGCCCAGAACCTGGCCGCGATCACGGGCAATTTCTCGGTGAGCGATCTCGACGTTGGCGACACGCTGCATGCGTCGGTGGTGGGCAGCCCGGTGGTGCAGCTCAATGGCAGTCCGTTCTCGTTGCCCGCCGGGGCAGCCGCGCTGATTGCCGCCGGCGCGTTCACGCTGACGGACACAACCTCCAACGGTGGCGCGGCCAACATCGGCTACAGCTACGATCCGACCGCCGCCAACCTCGATTTCCTGGGCGTCGGCCAGAACCTGACCATCACCTACACGGTGCAGGTCAATGACGGCACGACCAACTCCGGCACGCAGAATGTCACCGTCACCATCACCGGCACCAACGACGCGCCCGTGATCACCGCCCAGGATCTGATCGGCGCGGTCACCGAGCAGGTCGCCCCGGCCGGCAACCTCAGCGACAGCGGCGTCATCACCTTCACCGACGTCGACCTCACCGACGTGCACCTGG
>NZ_JBFRGG010000014.1:0-160738 GCF_052115225.1 Mesorhizobium sp. 2RAF45
CAAACACTGGACAAACACTGGATGCGCCAGGCTCAGAAACGCACCGTCGAGGACACGTGGCGCTACATCGGCCACCTCGTCGAAACCATCGAGGCAGCCGAATGCAAGAACTACTTCGAAAACGCAGGCTACGCTTCCGTCAAAACGTGAAAGGCTCTAATGCATGGCGCTCTAGATTGCCCTCCCTGTCCGGGCACTTCATTGGCGACAGCTCAAACGAAAACCGCCCGGTCGAGCCGGGCGGTTCGTGTATATTGGAGGCAGTAGATTTCTTGCTTGKAGATTTCTTACTTGGTGTAGACCGGCTCAGGTTCGGGCTGGTAGGCCACCACCGGTGCCGCGCACCCATTGTTGCCACCGAACTGATAGCGCAGGCCGCCGCGCACCTCGTGGGTGTTGATGCCGCGGTCGAAACCCGGGCCGGCGCTGCTCGCATCCCATTCGAACATGCGGCCGCCCTGAATATGGGAGAAACGATAGCCCGCATCGAGGATGATCTTGTCGGTCAAGCAGTAGGAGGCACCGGCCATCAGAGCATAAGCGAAGCGCCAGTTGGATGCTCCGGGGTTGGTCTCGGTGGTGTTCGGATCGTAGACGGTATCCCACTTGACGCGCGCGCCGCCGATACCGGCGCCGACATAAGGCGTGATGCCGTGCCAGGTGCCGATATCGACATAGGCATTGGCCAAGAGCAGCAGGGCGCTCATCTTCGACACTTCGGTCGACGTCGAGACGAGATCCGAGGTGCCGCCGTTGAAGTTCGACTTGAACCAGTAGTCGGCGGTCACGTCCGTGCGCAGGTGATCGTTGATCTTGTAGCCGACGCCGCCGCCGAGCGAGAAGCCGCCCTTGAGCTTGCCGTAATCGAAACTCTTGCCGCCCGGTATGACCGTACAATTACAGGGATCGATGCCGTAGGTCATGTAGTCGATGCCGCGCACATCGGACTTGTGATAGTCGATGTCGCCGCGGATATACCAGCCGCCGACGTCGACCGGCTGTTCGTAGACCGGTGGCGGTGCCTCTTCGACCTGCGGCTCAGGCAGGTCGGCTGCGAACACCGGCCAGGCCAGGCCCGCGAACAGCAACGCGAACAGGGCCTTTCTTGCTGTATTGAACATGCTTGTCACCCCTAGGAACCCTCGGAACGCGATCGCGGCCGAACGAGATTGGCTTTCAGGCGTGGATAATGAATTGGAAAAGTTAAAAGGCGTTTAACCCTGTCGATTAACCACGAATCTCTAAAATTCGAGGAATTGGGGAATGATTTCGACAAACAAGAAGACCGGTTCCGGCCAACAAAAAGCCCGCCTCAGGGGCGGGCTGGATGCGACGGCAGCGACGTAACGCCTGAGGGCACGGGGGAGGTCAGGCGGCGCTGCGGGTCTCCGAAATGACCTCGACAATGTCGTTGACGACGGCCTCCACCAGTTGCGGATCGTCGCCCTCGGCCATGACACGGATCAGCGGCTCGGTGCCGGACGGACGGATGACCAGACGCCCGGTCTTGCCGAGACGATTGCGCGCATCCTCGATCGCCGCCTTGACGGGAGCTTCCTCGAGCGGCTTGCCGCCGGCGATACGGACATTCTTCAAGAGTTGCGGCACCGGCTCGAACTTCTTCGACAGTTCGCTGACCGGGCGTCCCTGGCGCTTGATGCAGGCCAGCACCTGCAGCGCCGACACCAGGCCGTCGCCGGTGGTCGAGAAATCCGACAGCACGATGTGGCCGGACTGTTCGCCGCCGACATTGAGCCCATGCGCGCGCATATGCTCCACGACATAGCGGTCACCGACCTTGGTGCGGTGCAATTGCAGTTTCATGTCGCCGAGGAAGCGTTCGAGGCCGAGATTGGACATGACCGTCGAAACCACGCCGCCGCCGGCAAGCCGTCCGCTCTGGTGCCAGGACTCGGCGATCATGGCCATGATCTGGTCACCGTCAACGATCGCGCCATTCTCGTCGACGATGACGACCCGGTCTGCATCGCCATCGAGCGCGATGCCGATATCGGCGCGCACTTCATGCACTTTCTTCTGCAGGCCGGCCGGATGCGTCGAGCCGCATTCCTTGTTGATGTTGAAGCCGTTGGGTTCGACATTGATGGCCACGACCTCGGCGCCGAGCTCCCACAGCGCCTCGGGCGCCACTTTGTAGGCCGCGCCATTGGCGCAATCGACGACGATCCTGAGGCCCGAAAGCGACATCGAGCGCGGCAATGTACGCTTGGCGAACTCGATGTAGCGGTCATGCACGCCGTCGACACGCTTGGCGCGGCCAAGCCCGTCGGAATCGGCGAGTGTCAGTTCGATATCCTTGTCGAGCATGCTCTCGATGCGCTCTTCGATCTCGTCCGAAAGCTTGTAGCCATCCGGCCCGAACAGCTTGATGCCGTTGTCGTAATAGGGATTGTGCGAAGCCGAGATCATGACGCCGATATCGGCGCGCAGTGAACGCACCAGCATGGCGACGGCCGGGGTCGGGATCGGGCCGAGCAGGAACACGTCCATGCCGGCGGCGCAGAGACCCGCCACCATCGCATTCTCGATCATGTAGCCGGAAAGCCTGGTGTCCTTGCCCAGAACGACGCGATGGCGGTGGCTGCCGCGCTGGAACGAAAGGCCGGCGGCCATGCCGACCCGCATGGCGATTTCCGCGGTCATCGGAAACTTGTTCGCGCGCCCGCGAATGCCGTCCGTGCCGAAGTAATTGCCTGCCATGCGAGTTCAATTCCTGAAGGTTCTTTGCCGGGCATTTTAATGCCATAATTGACCGGCGCGCCATGATCACATTGTGTGATTATATGTTACCAATCCTTAGAAAATCATTGTTGTGCGCTGCACACAACAAGGCAGCAGCCCAACATGAAGGCACCGCGGCGCTGCAATATACCAGTTCTGCGAGCTATACGCCGCAGCTGCACGCGGAAAATCTTGTTCTTGACCCGGCAAGGGGCAATGATTTCATCACCTTATCGGGAGGAGCAAGCTTTGGGCGATATATACGCCACTTAGCATCTGGCGCAACCGACCGTTGAGCGTTATTGATTCGCTGGGACGTATAATGGGCTGCTGCAACGGAGAAACGCTATGCTCATCCACCGACTTGCCACTTTGACCGGCCTCGCCGTAGTGACGTTGTTCCTGGCCGCGCCAGCCAACGCACTGACGATGGCCGAGTGCAGCACGAAGTATAACGCCGCCAAGGATGCGGGGACACTGGCCGGACAGACCTGGAACCAGTTCCGCAAGGCGCAATGCGGCACCGATGCCGCCGCCACCACGGACACCAAGCCGGCCGACACGAAGAAGGCAGCCGAAACCAAGCCGGCCAAGGCGGCCAAGGCAGCGGCCGCCGACGCGGGCGCCGCGAAAGGCCTGACGGCCAAGGAATGCAGCGCCAAGTACCAGGCGGCGAAGGCCGCCGGCACGCTGAACGGCATGAAGTGGAACGACTTCCGCAAGACCGAATGCGCCGCCGGCGCATCCGCCGCCGCTGACACCACCAAGCCGGCAACCACCAAGGCAGCCGCGGCTCCCGCCGAAGGCAAGGGCCTGACCATGGCCGAGTGCAGCACCAAGTACCAGGCGGCGAAGACGGCGAACACGCTGAAGGGCCAGAAGTGGAACGACTTCCGCAAGGCCGAATGCGGCGCCGCCGCCTCCGAAGACGACAGCGTGCCAGCTCCGAGCGAAGCAAATTACACCAAGGAGCCGGCGAAGCCGACGACGGCTGCGCCCAAGGGCGTCACCTTCCCGTCCGCGATCTCGCCGAAATATGCCAGCGAGACCCCCGGAAAGGGCCGCATGCACACCTGCCTCGACCAGTACTATGTCCTCAAGGACGCCAATGCGCTTGGCGGCCTGAAGTGGATCCAGAAGGGCGGCGGCTTCTACAGCCTGTGCAATGCCAAGCTGAAGGGCTAAGCTACGCATTCCCCCGGATCGATGAGGCATGAGCCGGTTGAGATCGAATTGAGTTAGACGGAAAGTCTGGCAAGGACAGGCAAAGGCCCGCGATGCATCTGCTTCGCGGGCCTTTTGTTGCTCGCGACGACGCCCGCGGGCTTGCTCGCACTATCGCGGGAGCTGTCGGCATCAATTCGCCCACACTGCCCACCGTCGGGCTTATCGCTAGCGCCCAAAGATTCCAATTGAACATATAGGGAACAAACAGTATACAAAAGGATGTCTAACTTTGTTATCAACCGGGAGGATCTTATGCCCAATTTGAAATTGGCGGTATTGGCTGTGACGGCATCGGTTGCTTGGAGCGTCGCCCCTGCAAGCGCACTGACGATGAAGGAATGCGGCGAGAACTATCGGGCAGCCAAAGAAGGCGGCACTCTGAACGGCATGGACTGGGCCGCTTTCCGCAAGGAGAAATGCGCGATGCCCGCTGCGGAGAGTGTCAGCGGGGATACCGTCAAAACCGCGCCGCAGCCGAAAAAGGAAACCGACGCGGCGGTCGCCCCCACTGTAGCGCCGGCAGGCGTGACATTCCCAACCACCCTCGCCGCCGAGTTCAAGACCGAAAAGCCCGCGAAGGCGCGGATGAAGACCTGCCTGCAGGGTTACCACGGCAACAAGGAGGCGGGTACGTTGAACGGCCTTCGCTGGATCCAGAAGGGCGGCGGTTATTACAGCCTGTGCAATGCGCGGCTAAAAGCTGAATCATAAAAATCGAATACGGCGGATGAAGCGGTCACGCAGACGTTGAGCCGTGATCCTCGGGCTTGTTCCCGAGGATCTGCTGTCCGCCCTGGCTCAGCTCGACGGCTGTGGCTCCATGCCGCCTTCGGGCTCGGGGCCTTTCTTGCGGCGGCCGCCGGACTTCGGCACGGCCGAGCCGCGGCTGGGCGGCGTGTCGTCGCCGAGGTCGCGCGCGGGCTTCTCGCCGGCGATCAATTGCTTGATCTCGTCGCCCGACAGCGTCTCGTATTCGAGCAGCCCCTGCGCCAGCGCGATCCATTCCTTCTTCTTCTTGGTCAGGATGGACTTGGCCGTCGAATAGGCCTCGTCGATCAGGCGGCGCACTTCGGCGTCGATGATCTGCGCGGTCTCTTCCGAGATGTTCTGCGTGCGCGCCACCGAATGGCCGAGGAACACTTCCTCCTGGTTGTCGCCATAGGCGACATGGCCGAGCTTGTCGGAGAAGCCCCAGCGCGTGACCATAGCGCGCGCCAGCTTGGTCGCCTGCTCGATGTCGGAAGAGGCGCCCGAAGTGATGTTCTCCTTGCCGAATTTGAACTCCTCGGCAACGCGGCCGCCCATCATGATGGCAAGGCGCGAGATCATGTACTTGTAGCTCATCGAGTAACGGTCGCCTTCCGGCAACTGCATGACCATGCCGAGCGCACGGCCACGCGGGATGATGGTGGCCTTGTGCAGCGGGTCGGCCGACGGCACGTTGAGCGCCAATATGGCGTGGCCAGCCTCGTGATAGGCGGTCAGCTCCTTCTCGGCCTGGGTCATGGCCGACGAGCGGCGCTCGGCGCCCATCATGATCTTGTCCTTGGCGTCCTCGAACTCGGCCATGGTGACGAGGCGCTTGTTGCGCCGCGCCGCCATCAGCGCCGATTCGTTGACCAGGTTCATTAGGTCGGCGCCGGAGAAGCCCGGCGTGCCGCGCGCGACGACCTTGAGGTCGACATTGGGCGCCAGCGGCACGTTGCGCACATGCACCTTGAGGATCTTCTCGCGGCCGACGATGTCGGGGTTCGGCACCACCACCTGGCGGTCGAAACGGCCCGGACGCAGCAGCGCCGGATCAAGCACGTCGGGACGGTTGGTGGCGGCGATCAGGATGATGCTTTCGTTGGATTCGAAGCCGTCCATCTCGACCAGCAGCTGGTTCAGCGTCTGCTCGCGCTCGTCGTTGCCGCCGCCGAGGCCGGCGCCACGATGGCGCCCGACCGCGTCGATTTCGTCGATGAAGATGATGCAGGGCGCGTTCTTCTTGGCCTGGTCGAACATGTCGCGCACGCGGCTTGCACCGACACCGACGAACATCTCGACGAAGTCCGAACCCGAAATGGTGAAGAACGGCACATTGGCTTCGCCGGCGACCGAGCGGGCGAGCAGCGTCTTGCCGGTGCCGGGAGGGCCGACCAAAAGCACGCCGCGCGGAATCTTGCCGCCAAGGCGCTGGAACTTCTGCGGATCGCGCAGGAACTCGACGATCTCTTCCAGATCTTCCTTGGCTTCGTCGACGCCGGCGACGTCCTGGAAGGTGACGCGGCCATGCGCCTCCGTCAGAAGCTTGGCCTTCGACTTGCCAAAACCCATGGCGCGCCCGGATCCGGACTGCATCTGGCGCATGAAGAATATCCAGACGCCGAGGATCAGGATCATCGGCAGCCAGGAGATCAGGTAGCCGAACAGCGAATTGGAACCGTCGGTCTCTGGCCGCGCATTGATGGTGACGTTCTTGTCCTGCAACCGCGAGACCAGCTGGGGATCGCCGGGCGAATAGGTCTGGAAGCCGGTGGAATTGTCGGTGTAGGTGCCGGTGATGCGGGCGCCCGCAATGGTCACCGTCTTAACCCGGCCGGCCGCGACATCCTGCAAGAACTGCGAATAAGGCACATCGCTCGAAGCCCCGCGCGTCTGCGGCGTCTGGAACAGATTGAAGAGAGCGATGAGCAGGACCGCTATGATCGCCCAGAGCGCGAGGTTGCGATAGTTCGGATTCATCAATTGTCCCGTTGGCGTCCGCGCACGGACAGCATCATGAGAGGAAACTTGAGCCTAACATAGGGAGAGCGTCTCCCCTTGCCAAGCAGAACAGCATGTCTGGGTTAAGCTTTCGACCACCATCAATTGGCACCGTGGCCGCCCAATGGCGAAGCGGGAAGCGGTGACGCGCCGATCAGCTCGGCGACAGCCCGCGCCGGCGCCAGATCGAAGGACGGCAGAAAGCGGGAAAAAGGCGACACGACCGGTCGCGCAGCGAACGCTGGTGGCCTCGGCTGACGCGGCGGCAAACCAGGGTTTTCAAGGGCTTGCCGCGATGTCGGTTCCGCGGCCATTGCGGCGCGCATCAGGCTTGCCGGGGTTTCTCCCTCATCGATTGCCAGCCGCCTCGCTGCTGTCGCACCCAACGGTGCGATCAACAATGCGCCGGGCCTGTCGTTCAATGTGATGTGGCGGCGGCCGTCCCAGACGGTGTTGTCGACAGCGATTGCGGCGGGCGGCAAACCCCGCGCCTCGCGGCGCAGGAAGAGGCCGGCACGCCGGAAATCGACCACCGTCCGCGACAATGTGGCGCAAAGAAATCCGGTCTTCAGCCGGCCCAACAGCGCCTCGCTGCGCGCCTGGTCCGGCAGGAAGGCCACGCCTCCGGCTGTGGCCATCAGGATGCGCAACGCATAGACGGCCGCCCGGTCGTCTTCCGCGGTCAGCAGAGCGGGATCGAGCCAGATGAGGCCCGTGCTCGGCTGGCTGGCGAAGCGATGGATCAGACCGGCTGCGCTGACGCCAAGCTGCCTGCGCTCGACGGCGGCCTGGCCGGCGAGCAGCAGCGCATTTTCCATATAGCCGACACTTTCGCCGGCAAGTGCTGCGCGCACGCGCGGTCGCTCGAAGGCCTCGTCGATATTGGTCGGGTCATCGGCCCAGCCGACATGTTCATGCCGCAAGAAATCGCGAAGCGCCGAGCGCCGCATCCCCAGAAGCGGCCGAACGATCCACTCGCGCCAATCATAGAGGGTGGCCGGCGCCATGCCGGCAAGCCCACGACCTGCCATGTCGGCGAGCTCCCGGTCCCGTGCATGCCGCATCAGCACCGTCTCGGCCTGGTCGTCGGCGGTATGACCGGTGACGATCAGGCCGATGCCTTCCGCGCGCGCCGCCTCGGCCAGCAGATGGTAGCGCGCTTCCCGCGCCGCCGCCGGCAGACCGGTCGATGGCTTGCGCCCGGACCACGTCAGGGTGCGGTGGGCAATGCCGCGCTCGGCGCACAACTTCGCCACGGCTTGCGCCTCGGCTGCCGAACCCTGACGCAAGCCATGGTCGATGGTCACGGCCAGCAGTTTCGCGGGCGATGCGGTTCGGTCGAGATACTGTTTGAGAAGGAGAAGCAGGGCGGTCGAGTCGCTGCCGCCGGACACGGCCGCAATGGCGCCGCGGGTAAAATCGATAGGCGAAAAAAGTCTGGTCGAAAGATCAGGCTCGGTATCGAGCATCAACGCATGTCGTCCAAAAACGGTCCCGGTCCCGGGACCAGGACATGCCTGGGAAAAATCAGCACGCAGCCAGGGCCTTCTCCTGCTTGACGCGTTCCTTGAGTGCATTGGAGATATCGGGGTAGCGCTTGCCGACTTCGCTGAAGGTGGCGCAGGCGACGTCGTGCTGCTTGAGGCCGACCAGTGACACGCCAAGCTTCAACAGCATGTCGGGCGCCTTCTTGGCCTTGGGGTAGTCCTTGCTGGCGGCGAGGAAGACCTCGGCCGCGTCGCGGTATTTCTGCTGGCCAAGCAGCGATTCACCCAGCCAGTAATGCGCGTCCGCCGCCTTCGCATCGCGCGGGAAGCGCGAGATATGATCGCGAAAACCCTGCTCGGCGGTGCCGTAGTCGCCCGACAGGATGAACTGATAGGAATTGCGGTAAAGCTCCTCCGGGTCGTTGGTGGAAGGCAGCGCCGCGACGATCGTTGCGTTGGACTTGCCGGCCTTGGCCGGGGCCTTGGTGGCCGGAGCAGCGTCTTGTGTCGGCGCGGTCGACTGGGTGTTGCCGCCGGCATCGATCACATTGCCGTTCTTGTCGACGGTAATGGAACCGAAGGTCTTTTCCGGGGCTCCCGTGCCGGGAATCACCTTGCCGGGGTCGCCATCGGGCGATTCGACGATGACGTCTTCGACCGTCTTGCCGCCCGCGGACTGATTGCCGCCGGGCGCGGCGCCGGCATCGGCCGGAGCCTGGGTTGCCGGGGCCGCCGCGACGTCGGTGTTGGTGTCGGTGGTGGCATCGGATTTCTTCTGCGCCGGAGGCTGTCCGCCTTGTGCGCCGCCTTCAAGCTGCTGGAAGCGGAATTCGTTGTCTTCCTGCTGCTTGCGCATCTGTTCCTGCATCTGCAGGATCTGGAAATTGAGCTCTTCGATCTTGCCGTTCATCTGGCGCAGCTGGTCCTCGAGCCCGGTGGCGCCGGCGCCGTTCGACTGCTGCGCGAGCTGGACCTGGTCGGGTTTCTTCTTGTCGCCGAAGAGGCTCGGCAACTCGAGGCTCGGCAGATGGAAGGAAAAGCCGCTGTCGGTTGACTGCCCTGGGCCGCTTGCCCCCGGACCGTTTGCCAGGGCGGTGAAGCCTGATAGGAGCAGCGCCGCAAGCGTGCCGCTCAGAACCGATCTCAAATGCATGTGCCTCTCGCGGTGTGTCGTTAGTCTGTTCGCGCCTTCCAATCAGGATGGGACCAGCCAGGCGCCCTCGGCTCATAGCAGGACGCGAGACTTCGGCCAAATTTTGTTTCGGTCACCCGGATATGAAAAAGGCGGCCCGAAGGCCGCCTTTCGCGAAGCTGTGTTGCATTTTTGCCAGCCGGCGCGATCGCGTCTCTCGACGCGCGGCCAACTCAGGAACCGGCGCCGCTGAGCGTGGTAACGGCGCGGCGATTCTGCGACCAGCAGGAGATGTCGTCGCACACCGCGACCGGACGTTCCTTGCCGTAGGAAATGGTCTTCAGGCGGCTGGAAGCGACACCCTTGGAAACGAGGAAGTCGCGGGCGGCGGCGGCGCGGCGGGCGCCGAGCGCCAGATTGTATTCGCGCGTGCCGCGTTCGTCGGCGTGACCTTCGACGACGATGGCGTACTGCTTGTACTGGTTCAGCCACTGCGCCTGGCGGGCGAGCGTCGTCTGCGCATCCGCGCGGATCGAGGACGAGTCTGTATCGAAGAAGATACGGTCGCCAATGTTGACGGTGAAGTCCTGCGCCGAGCCGGGTGTTGCGGCGCCGGCACCGTTGAGGCCAAGATCAGCGGCGCTGTTGGGCGTCTTCTTCGAAGCGCAACCGGCGATGGCGAGCATCGCCACCAGCGCGATCATGACCGGGTTTCTGGTAAGTGCTGCGATACGGCCCATGCCGCCTCTCCTTCGCATTTCGAGTGATTTCGTTGATCACCCAGTAACCACGTTTGGGTTAACCGGCATTCAAGAAACACGGTTAAAATTTGGTTTAGGCTGCCCGTCCGCAACCTTTTAAGCCAGGGTCACAGTTGGCGCGGACCCTAGGCGGAAATGCGGCCAAAACGCGACGAAGGCATGGAAAAGGGGCCGAAACGGCCCCTTTTCAGCATGTGTGGCAATTCGGCCGACGCTATTCCAACAGCGGCGACCAGGCGGGATCCGACGCGAAATTCGCCGTCGGAATCGGCTGCTCGTTGCGGCCGGTGAGGTCGACCGAAACCAGTTTCGGGCCGCCATTGGAGTCGCGGAAGAACATCAAGACGCGGCCGTTTGGCGCCCAGGTCGGTCCTTCCTGCTGGAAACCGGACGACAGGATGCGCTCGCCGGAACCGTCGGTCTTCATGACGCCGATCTGGAATTCGCCGCCGGTCTGCTTGGTGAAGGCGATAAGATCGCCACGCGGCGACCACACCGGCGTCGAATAGACGCCGTCGCCGAAGGATATGCGGGTCTGGCCCGAGCCGTCGGCGCCCATGACATAGATCTGCGCGCGGCCGCCGCGGTCGGAGGTGAACACCACCTTGCTGCCGTCGGGCGAATAGGAAGGCGATGTGTCGATTGCCGTCGAATTGGTCAGCCGCGTCGTCGAGCGGCTGCGCAGGTCCATGGCGAAGATGTTGGAATTGCCGTCGTCGCGCAGCAGGCTCATGATCACCTTCTGGCCGTCGGGCGAGAAGCGCGGCGCAAAGGTCATGCCGGGGAAATTGCCGACCAGTTCGCGCTGCCCGGTCTCGATCTGCAGGAGATAGACGCGCGGCTGGCCGCTCTCATAGGACATGTAGGTGATTTCCTGCCGGTTCGGCGAGAAACGCGGCGTCAGCACGATCGAGCGGCCGTCCGAGAGATAGCGGACATTGGCGCCGTCCTGGTCCATGATGGCCAAACGCTTCTTGCGCGCGTTCTTGGCGCCGGATTCGTCGATGAATACTACACGCGTGTCGAAATAGCCCTTCTCGCCGGTCAGCCGCTCGTAGATGGCGTCGGCGATGATGTGGGCGACGCGCCGCTGGTTGGCGTCGTTGGCGAAGAACTGCTCACCCGACATCTGCTGTCCGGCGAAAGTGTCCCAAAGCCGGTACTGCGCGCGGATGCGCCCATCGGCCTCCTTGCTGACGCTGCCGGTGACCAGCGCCTGGGCGTTGATCACCTTCCAGTCGTCGAAGCGGGGTGCGGCATCCGGGTTCGAGATCTTCTCGATGAAGGCGCTCTTGTCGATCGGCGCGAACAGGCCGGAACGCTTCAGATCGGCGGTGACGATCTGGGAAATCTGCGCGCCAAGCGCGTCACCGCCCTGGAAATCCGTGATGGCGATCGGCAGCGGCTCGACATTGCCCTTGTTGACGTTGAGCTCGACGAGCGCCCATGCCGGCATGGGGACAATGGCGGTCATGCCCAGCGCCATGGCTGCAATCGTCAGGAGCGGCTTGAGGAAGGATCTCATATCTTCTCGCTTCTCTTCTTTTGATTGGTTGGGCGCCAGGCCTAGAGGCCGAGCATTTCCCTTGGATCGAAAGTGACCCGGATGTCGTTCCAGATGTCCTGCTTGCCGGCAGGAACCTGCAAGCCGGCCACGTCGCATTTCTGCACCGCGCGCACCGCGCTTTCATCGAACTGCCGGTTGCCGCTCGACTTTTCGACGGAGGGACGGCCATCGAGCTTGCCGGAGTTGTCGAGGTTGAAGCGCACGACGACGACGAAGTTCTCCGAGCCCTCGAGGCCAACCGGCAGCGTCCAGCACCCACCCAACTGGCTTTCCAGGGCGCCCTGCTCCGACTTCGACAGTTTCTGGCCCTGGTCCTTGTCGCCGCCGAGCGAGGCTTGCTGCGTAGAACGCTTGGCCCCGCCGCCGGAGGGCTTCTGCTTGTCGAGGAGCGCGGATATTTCGTTCGCGTTGAACTGCTTGTCGTCGGATTTCGGTTTCGACGACGCTTCCTTGACCGGCTTGTCGGCATCCTTGCGTTCAGGCGCCTTGGCGCTTTCGGCCTGTGCCGGCTGCGGCTGCGGCCGCGCTTCCGGCGCGGGCGCCGAGCTCGGCAATTGCGTCTCTTCGGTCGGCGGATCCTTGGCTATGGCCTCGGCGACGGCATCCGGCTTGACCTCGGGTGTCGGATCGATGGCTGCGGTCTTGTCCTGCGGCGGCGGGGTCGGCGCCGGCTTGGCCGGCGTCGGCTTCGGCTCGGTCTGCTTGACCGGCTCGGGCTTGACCTCTTCCTTGGGCGTCGGCGCGGGCGCCACTTCGGTCGCCGGAATGGGCTTCGGCTTTTCCTGCGGCTTCGGCACGTCCTCGGTCTTCGGCGTCTCTTTGGGGGTCGGCGCGGGCGGCGGGGCCGAGGTCATGTCGACGGGCTTCGGCTTGGCTTCCGGCGTTATCGGCTTGTCGGTGTCGACGCTGTTTTCGCCGACCTTCTGCGACGCCGGCACGATATCCGGGCGCTGCGTCGGCAGTGGCGCCGGTTTTTCATGCATCACGGCCTTCTTGTCGCCCTGCAGCGTCTGCGCGATCGCCTCCATCGGCACGATATCGACCGCGACCGACTCGACATCGGCGGACGGGAGCGCGGCCGGCGCCGACAGGGTGAACAGGCCGAAGGCCAGCACCGCCGTGTGCAAGATCACCGATGTGGTGAGGCCGGTCTTCATCTTCTTGTCTACTGATCCTGTTCCTGCAGCGAAACCAGGCCGATATTTTTGTAACCGGCGGCCGAAATGCGGGCCATCACCTTCATCGCCGTGCCATAGTCGGTGGACTTGTCACCACGGATGAAGATGCGCTCCTCGTAACCGGTCTTCGAGATCGCCTGCAGCTTGGCCACCAGCTCTTCGATCGGGATCTCGGTTTCCTGGAGATAGATCTGGCCGGCGGCGTTGATCGAGACAGTGATCGGCTGCGTGTCGGCATTCATCGCCTTAGCCTGCGTGTCGGGCAGGTCGATCGGCACGCCGACCGTCAGCATGGGTGCGGCGACCATGAAGATGATCAGCAGCACCAGCATGACGTCGACCATCGGCGTGACGTTGATCTCCGACATCAGCCCATGGTGACGGCCGCGCCGCCTGTGGCCGCGCCCGCCGCGTCCCGCCATGCCTACGGACATACCCATCAGCTACTCCTCAGGCCTTCGGCGCGACTTTTTCATCGATTTGGCGCGAGAGTATGGCGGAGAACTCGTCGGAGAACCCTTCCATGCGCACCGCGAGCTTGCTCGCATCCGATGACAGCTTGTTGTAGGCGATGACCGCCGGGATGGCGGCGAGCAGGCCGATGGCCGTCGCCAGCAGCGCCTCGGCGATACCGGGCGCAACCACCGCGAGGCTGGTGTTCTTGGAGCCGGCAATGGCCTGGAACGACGTCATGATGCCGATGACCGTGCCGAACAGACCGATGAACGGGGCCGCCGAGCCGGTGGTAGCCAGGAAGCCGAGACGACCCTCCAGCTTCTCCATCTCGCGGGTCAGCGCCAGGTCCATCGCCTTGTCGATGCGGGTCTGGAGCCCGAGCGGCGTCTTGGCGCCCTTCTCAAAACTCTTCTTCCACTCGCGCATGGCGGCGACGAAAATGGCGCCCATGCCGGAGGTTTTGCGGTCGGCGAGCGTGCGGTAGAGCTCCTCCAGCGACTGTCCGGACCAGAAGACCTGCTCGAAGCGGTTCAGCGCCAGCCGCATGCGGCCATAGGCAACCAGCTTGTCGATGATGATCGCCCAGGTCCAGACCGAGGCGCAGAGCAGCCCGATCATGACCAGCTTGACCACCCAGCTGGCCTGCATGAACAGCGCCCAAATCGACAATTGCGCGCCCGGTTCGGCGAGTGCGATATTTTCCATCGTTACGTCCTTAAGATTTCCGGGCGAAGCTGGCGGCTGGCCCCTGGCATCCCTTGTGGTCGGTTCGCACGAAGCTACCGGACGCCCCAAACCGTGCCGTTAGCGGCCTTTTCAGGGCAAATATTGGTGAAAGGAAGGCGCTGGATAGCGCCAATCTTCACCAATCTCTTCATGAACCGTTATGGTTAAGGATGGGTTAGTGAATAAGGCGCGGCGCATTGCCGCGCCTGGTGGCGAGACCGATGCGCTTCCACTCCCTGGGAGTCGGTCTCATCCACGTGGTCGGTGGGGTAGTCCTGCCCGCCATAGAGGACGCGCGGGATCAGCACTTGCTGCCCGTCGACCCGGAACAGGATGGACGCACGCCGTTCAAAGCCGACAACCCGGATTCCGGATCCGATGGCATCGCGAACGGAGCCGCGTTCCGGGAACGTTGATAGCGCCATGCACGCGGCCTCGATGCGGTCGATATAGCCACCGGCGCGCGCGGCACCGCTTTCCTTTTCGATGTAATTGTAAATGGCAAAGAGGTCGGACTGCGCCGAAGGCCTGAAAACGACCCTATGCGTCACGCTTGGCGACCTTCAGGCGGTCTGCATGATGCTCGCGCAATGCCTTGAACACGTCCTCGGCCGGGATATCCGGGCGAGGATCGTCAAGAGCTTCCTGCACCTTGGCTCGCATGATGGCGGTGATGACCTGCTCCTCGCGGTCAAGGGCGCGAAGCGCGGCACGCATGACTTCGCTCGCGGAATCATAAGCTCCCGACGCCAAGCGGGCGTCCAGGCTGCTTTGCTGGCGGCCGAGCGTCACGCTTATTGGTTTGCTGGTTCTCATGGCGAATGTCTTCCCTGTCCTACCTTGTAGCACGATGTATGACACTGTCATACCATTTTCAGGAGGCACACAAGCTCCGTTGTCGGGCCAACCGTTTAATCAGGCGAAACACGAAACTTGGGCATGAACGCCGCGACCCATTCCTTGGGAAAGCGCCGCGGTCGTCCATTCTCGCCGATGATCGCCGCCTCGACCTTGGCTTCGACCAGCACCTCGTCGCCGCGCTTGAGCTGCTGCGCCATGAAGATGCGCGCGCCGGAAATGGTGTCGGTGCGGGTGTCGACGGTCAGGATGTCGTCGATGCGGGCGGGGCTGCGGAAATCGATCTCCATGCGCCGCACCACCCAGACGATCTTCTCGCCATGCTTGCCGTCGGCAAGCTCCGTGTGATGCACGCCGGTGAGCCTGAGATAGTCGGAGCGGCCGCGCTCGAGGAATTCGAGATAGCGCGCATGGTAGACGACGCCGGAGAAATCGGTGTCGGCATAATAGACCCGCGCCATCAGCCGGTGGCCGAACGCCGTCAGCGCGCCGGAAAGCCCGGCCAGCAGCGTCGCCGATTCACCATGATCGTCCATTGCGCTTCCTTTTTAAGTCCCGACGAGGCACCTGTTCTCCGCGCGACAAAGCATCGGATGGCACCGTTGACGGCGATGATCAAGAGTTTGATGGCGGCGCTGCTGGTGCTCATGGCCTTGGTGCTGCCTGGCCAGGCAGCGACTTTCACGATGAAGCGCGGCCTCAATCTCGACCAGTGGGTCACCTGGCCCGGCGAGGATCAATGGGGCGACGCCAGGACCATACTGCCCTATCCGGAATGGCGCAAATTCCTTGGAGATGACGATCTCAGAGCGCTCAAGGAAGCAGGCTTCGATTTCCTGCGTATGCCGGTAGACCCGTCGCCTTTCCTGTCCGACCAGACAACGGCGCTGCGCCATGACCTCTATGCCAGCGTGCTGGACTCGGTGCGCATGATCAACCGTGCCGGCCTGAAGGTGATCGTCGACATGCACCTGATCCCGGCCGGCGGCAGCCGCAAGATCGGCATGACGCAGGTGATGGATGATCCGCGGACCTTTGACCGCTACGTCGACATGGTGCGCAAGATGGCCCGCACCCTGGCCGGCGAAGATCCGAGCCAAGTCGCCTTCGAGCTTATGAACGAACCGATCGTCGACTGCGACAGTGACGGCACAAGCCTGTGGCCGTACCGCCAGCGCGAATTGTTCGCCGCGGCACGATCGTCGGCTGGGAAACTGACGCTGGTGCTGACCGGCGCCTGCTATTCCGCCGCCTCATCCCTGGAGAAGATCGATCCCAAGGCGATCTCCGACGACAATGTCATCTGGACTTTCCACTCCTATGATCCGTTCCTGCTCACCCACCAGGGCGCGACCTGGGCCGGCGATTTTATCCCCTACGTGACCGGCCTGCCCTATCCGCTCGACGCCGTGCCGAAGGCGCAGCTCGACGTGACGCTCGACACCATCCGCGGCCGGATCAAGACCGAGGCGCCATGGACACGGCAGAGCGGGCTGCTTGCCTATCTCGACGAAGAGGTCGGCAGCATGGACAGCCCCGGCAAGCTGCTAGGCCTGATGGACGCGCCGTTCAAAAGGGTCGAGGCATGGGCGAAGGCCAACGGCATCAAGCCCGAAAACATCACGCTGGGCGAGTTCGGCATGATCCGCCAGGAATACGGCAATGCCTATGTGATGCCGGCGCCGTACCGCGCCGCTTACGTCAAGGACATGATCGCCCGCGCCGAGGCGCATGGTTTCTCATGGTCGGTGTGGAGTTATGGCGGCGCCTTCGGCATCGTCGATGCCTTCAATGGCGACAAGGTCGAGCCGGATGTGATGGACGTGATCCGCTCGCTTCACTGAGAGCTGTTGTTCAGATCAGCCGAGGTCGATCTGCAGGATCTCCGGCCGCACGCCGAAGCGCACCGGCATGATACTGAAGCCGAGCCCACCTGAGACGATCAAATTGCGGTCGTTCTCGACGACGTGGCCATAGGCGTAGCGGTTGCCGAAACGCGACGGCACGACAGGCGAATAGCCGAACAATCGCACCTGCCCGCCATGGGTGTGGCCCGACAAGGTCAGCGAAACCCGCGACGGGACGGTCGGAAAAATATCAGGCTCGTGGGCGAGCAGGATGATCGGCGCGGTGTCGCCAACCTTGGCCAGCGTGCCGTCGAGATCGTCGAGCCCCCTGAACCCGTCGCCCTTCCTGGCCGGCAGCAACGCCAGCTGATCGGCCAGGCCGGCGATCCAGACACCATGGCCATCCTTCTCCAGGCGAACGACATCGTTCTCCAGCACCGGGATGCCGACCTTTTCCAGCGCCTTGCGCGCAATGGTCGGGCCGGCTCCGGCGCGCTGCGCGAAACCATCGTTCCACCAATCGTGATTGCCGAGGATCGACAGCACGCCGAGCGGCGCCTTGAGGCCCGACAGCGCGGACGCCCATTGCGATGGCGTCACCGGCCCCGTCACCAGCGGCATGCCGGCAATATAGTCGCCCAGCAGCACGATGAGGTCCGGCTGCAGTGCATTGGCGTCTTCGGCGAGCGAAGCAATCCGTTCCTGCGTCATCCAGGGTCGGCAGGCATGGATATCGGCTAGCGCCACAACCCGCAGCTTCAGGCCATCAGGCCAGTGCGGCGGCGTCAGCGCGTAGCGCTTCACATGGGTCAAGAGCATCGGCTCGATGCCGACCGCATAGGCGCCGAGCGCGGCAGCCGTCAGGAACGACCCGCCGATGAAGCGCAGGAACCCGCGTCTGGTGATCATGGACTGGCTCCCGGCCCCTCGATCGCAGCGGTTGCCCGCACGCGTCCGATAAAATCCACGATTACGCCGGCAAATCGGCGAAGACGCGCAGATTTTGCGCAAGACGGGTCACATATCCTTGATCGATGGTCTGGGAACCCGCGCCTGAACGGTTGGGGGCTATTCTTCCTGGAACAGGTTGATCTGCTGCTGCGCCAAATCCTTCGGCGCATCGAGGCCGAGATGGCGCCAGGCATTGGCCGTCAGCATGCGGCCGCGCGGCGTGCGCTGGATGAAACCCTGCTGGATCAGATAGGGCTCGATGATGTCCTCGATGGCGTCGCGCGGCTCGGACAGCCCAGCGGCGATCGTCTCGATGCCGACCGGACCGCCACCGAAATTGCGGGCGATCATCGAGAGATAGCGGCGGTCGAGCGCATCGAGCCCGAGCGCGTCGACCTCCAGCCGGGTCAATGCCTCGTCGGCGATCAGGCGATCGACATGGCCGTCGCCGGCGACCGAGGCGAAGTCGCGCACGCGGCGCAACAGCCGCCCCGCGATGCGCGGTGTGCCGCGCGCGCGCCGCGCGATTTCCAGCGCGCCGTCGTCGCCGAGCGGCATTTGCAGGATGCGCGCGCCGCGCCGCACGATCTGCTCCAATTCCTCGACCGTATAGAAGTTGAGCCGCACCGGAATGCCGAACCGGTCGCGCAGCGGATTGGTGAGCAGGCCAAGCCGCGTGGTGGCGGCTACGAGCGTGAAACGGGCGAGGTCGATCTTGACCGAACGCGCCGCCGGCCCCTCCCCGATGATCAGGTCGAGTTGGAAATCCTCCATCGCCGGATAGAGGATTTCCTCCACCGCCGGGTTCAGCCGATGGATCTCGTCGATGAACAGCACGTCGCCTTCTTCGAGATTGGTCAGCAGTGCCGCGAGATCGCCGGCCTTGGCGATGACCGGTCCGGAGGTCGAGCGGAAATTGACGCCGAGTTCACGCGCCATGATCTGCGCCAGCGTCGTCTTGCCCAGCCCCGGCGGTCCGACGAACAGCACATGGTCGAGCGACTCGTTGCGGCCCTTGGCGGCCTCGATGAAGACTTTGAGATTGGCCCGCACCGCCGCCTGGCCGACAAAGTCGGCGAGCGTCTGCGGCCGCAAGGTCTGATCGGCATCCTCGCCGCGTTTTTCCGGCGCAATGAGACGGGGCGACAGGCTCATACTGTCTTCCTTGCATATGGCAAGAGGAGGGACAAGCGAGCCCTCACCGCGCCAGTTCCTTCAGCCCGAAGCGGATCAGCTTCGAGGCATCCGCGTCCTCGCCTGCCGTCTTCAGTGCCGCGGCCACCGCATTGGCGGCGGTGTCGCGCGAATAGCCGAGATTGACCAGTGCCGAGACCGCGTCGGTGATCGGGGCCGGGGCGACACCTTCACCGAGTTCCTGCTTCAGGCCGATGGTGCCGGAGGCGGCGCCCGCATAGGCGGGCGCCTTGTTCTTCAATTCGGTGACGATGCGCTCGGCCACCTTCTTGCCGACGCCAGGCGCGCGGGAAACCATGGCGATGTCGCGCAGCGCGATCGCATTGGCGAGGTCGGCCGGCGCCAGCGTCGACAGGATGGCCAGCGCCACCTTGGCGCCGACACCCGGCACATTGTTCATCAGCAACCGAAACCACTCGCGCTCAAGCTGCGACTGGAAACCATAGAGGCGCAGCATATCCTCGCGCACATAGGTCTCGATGAACAGCACCACCGCTTCGCCGGGCGAAGGCAGCGCTGCCAGCGTGCGCGCCGAGCAATAGGCGACATAGCCGACGCCGTGGATGTCGACGAGGCAATGATCCTCGTCGATCTCGTCCAGCGTGCCCTTGAGCTTGCCTATCATGCCGGGTCTTTCATGGAAGATGGGCCCTCATGGGTGGGTTTCCGGAGAAATGATGTCGAGGTCGGGAAAGTAACTGCGATAACGCGCGGCGTCGCGGGTCAAAAGACGATGCCCGGCAACGGTTGCATGAGCGCCGATAAAGAAATCCGGCAAGGTCCTTTCCCTGATGCCACCGGCCCGGCGATAGCGGGAATGCGTGACGCCGGCAAGGAATGCCGCGTCCCAGGGCACAAGTTCGCGATCCATCTCCAGCATGTCGACGGCTTTTCGAAGTGCGGCCTCTGTCGCGATCAGCGGTGCTAACTCGGACCAGATGATCGAATTGACGACCAACGCACCGTCGCGGCGGCAGAAGGCGATCGCCGATGCCGACCATTCTTTCATCGGCCCGGCTGGTCCCCAAACGTCGATCAGGACATTTGTGTCAATCAACGTCGAGATCTTCACGCGGCCCCCTCAACCACTCCATGTATTGGTCGGTGGTCATGCCCCCCAGGTCCAACGTCCCCTCCATCCGGTCGAGGACATCTTGGAGCCTGCGCAATTTCTCCTCCTCGGAGAGGTTCTCGTTGACGGCAACCAGCTGAACGCCCTCGTCGGTGGCCACGAACTCCACCTCGGAACCCGGACCGATGCCCAGATGGTCCCTTATCGGCTTGGGGATTGTCACTTGCCCCTTGGTGGTGACGCGCATGGTAATACCTCCAAGGTATTACTTATCCGCTCAACGTGAACAAGTCAAGAACATCGCTAGCCGGCAAGCGCCATCCGGTAGGCGGCGCTCTGGCGGTGATGCGCGTGGCAAATCGCGATGGCCAGCGCGTCGGCGGCGTGTTCGGTATCGAAGGTCGCTTTCGGCAGCAGCACCTTCACCATCATGTGGATCTGCTTCTTGTCGCCATGGCCGACGCCGATGACCGCCTTCTTCACCGCATTGGGCGCGTATTCGGCGACGACAAGGCCGGCACGCGCCGGCACCAGCATGGCGATGCCGCGCGCCTGGCCGAGCTTCAGCGTCGCCACGGCATCCTTGTTGACGAAAGTCTGTTCGACGGCCGCCTCATGCGGCATTGCCGCATGCAGGACTTCGGCGAGCCCGTCATGCAATTGGCAGAGCCGCGTCGCCAGCGCCGCCTTGTCCTCGGAGCGCACGGTGCCGGACGCGACGAAGCGCAAGGAATTGCCGAGGCTCTCGACGATGCCCCAGCCGGTGCGTCTGAGCCCCGGATCGATGCCGATGATGCGAATCGCGTCCCCCATCCGGTCACTTTACCTCCGGGGGACAGCGATGCCAGCGAAATGTGAACAAACCGGAAACGGAGGCCTGTCGAGCTGGAAATATTCCGAAGCCGCTCAGTTGCGGGCGAACGCCGTGTTGAGCAGGCTGATCTGGTCGGAAACCGGATTGGGCCGGCGGCCCATGGGCTGCATGTCGACTACCGCGCCGGCGCCGTAGATCTCGTCGTCCATGCGGCGCACCAATGCCTGCAGGCGAAGCGAGCGGTTGACCAGGTCGAGGAACTCCTCGGGCAGTTCGGCCCAGCCGGCGGCTTCGTCATGCGCGGAAGCGGTATCGAGGCGCACCTTGGACTTTTCCGAAGCGACCTGGTCGCGGGTCATCTCGCCGGAATTGGCCGCGCGCTGCAAAAGCAACCAGGAGGCAACCTGCATCAGCCTGGTCGTCAGCCGCATCGATTCGGCCGCGTAGAGCGTGGCCGCCAGGCGCGACAGCTTCTTGGCCTCGGCGCGGCCCTTGCCGTCGAGATACTCGGCCGCCTGTTCGACCAGCCCCATGCCTTCCTGGTAGAGCGGTTTGAAGGAATGCGAAAAAACCCGGCGCTCCGCCAGTTTGACGGTTTTCGCACTGCCCTTCGAAGGCTCGTTCATTGATACGCCCCTGCACTTGCAACCGGCCGATTCGGTTCACTGCCGATACACCCGGCACCCTATCTGACTGAAGCTTGAAAATGCGCTTCGCCGGGGGTGAAGGCAAGCACATGTTTAACAGAAGGTTAACAGCGGACCGACACCCGGCGTGCCACCGGAATGCGGACAAAAAAAGAGCCGCGGATAAGGCGGCTCTCAGGAGTTTAACAGGGAGGCGTCAAACAAAGTGGCTCCAACCACTCGGTAAGAATCCAGATCACTGGATGCGCATAGTAAACGCCTGTAAAGCTTAATGAACCTTTAACGGCACCGATGTTTTTTGACCGAACGCCCCATTCCTGTGCCGTAACAGCACAGACCCGAAGCTCGCTTCAGGCTCAGGCTTTCTTCCAGACCACCGGCAAAGCGATGAAGGCAAACAGCAGCATGCCGGCATAGAAGCCGATCGAGGCTATCCCCAGCAGCGGTTCTATTGCGGGCGTACCGGCAAGCAGAATGAAGAGGCCGATCATGAGCCCAATTCCGCTGATCGCGGTCAGCCAGAAGTGTACGACGGCGATCGTCTTTAGCCCGACCGTAGGAAACAGATGGTAGAAGAAGGCAAAGACCGCCGACATCAGCCAGCCTGCCACCATAATGTGAGCGTGAGTCGGCATCTGGCCATGGTCTTCGCTGATCGCCATATGGATGCCGAGCGCCATGCCGCACAGCGCATAGATGATGGCCAGCGTGAAGAAATTGCGTGCTACCCCTTGCATAATGTTCCCCCTCATTGCCTCTTCCCGTTGCGGGAATGGGTTGATCGTCCGGCGTCTGCTGTCGCCACCGGGCTCCCGGCCTCGGCGCACTAGCATCGGTACTGTTTCCAGACGATGTCGCGCTCCCCCTGACGCATCCGACAATAGCAGAAAATGAAGCCGCGCATCGGTGGTTGTCGAGAATCAGCGCTGATCGAAAACCGCCGAAACAAAAGCTGTTTTTCCGCGACATCGTGCCGAAACAGGCAGTACGCTAAACGCCCGCTCCTCTGACGGCTGGTGCATATCCGCCCGGCTGCGAACAACAAGAAATGTCCCAGGAGCAAACAATGGACTGGTATTCCATCGTCAAATTCCTTCACGTCGTCTCAGCAATTTTGTGGGTCGGCGGCGGCTTCGTATTGTTCCTCCTCGGCGTGCTTGCCGAGCGCGCCGGTAACATCGAGGACAAGTTGCAGGCGATGCGCGCCAGCGGTCAGTTAGGTGGCTTTTTCTTCGCACCGATGTCGATGCTGACCTTGCTCTTCGGCCTCATCATGTGCGGCTTCTGGGTCGGCTTCTCCGACCTGTGGATCATCATCGGCCTGGCAGGCTACGCCACGACCTTCTCGATCGGCATGCTCATCTTCAAGCCGACCGGCGAGCGCATGGGCGCGATGATCGCCAAGGAGGGCGTGACACCTTCCGTGCTTGCCATTGGCCAGCGCATGATGAGCGCGGCTCGCTTCGACTATGCGGTGATGCTGGTGATCGTCGCCGACATGGTGCTCAAGCCGACCACGCATGACATCGGCATCCTCGCCGGCATGGTACTGGTCCTGGTGGTCGGCGCCAGGCTGGCCTTCGGCGGAAGCCGCCGGCTGGTGGCAAGCGCCGCCTGATCTCCCTGACGGTGAGAGCGGCCGAACAGCGGCCTCGCCTGTCTACATCAAGCCGGCGAGGCCGTCCCACAAAAGCTTCAGTGCCACGACCGCCACGGTCGCGTAGGTGAAGGGATAAAAAATCTCCGGCCGCATGCGCCGCACCAGCCAGGCGCCGGCGATAGTCGAAAGCGGCGCCAGCGGCATCAGCACGGCCGACGCCGTCAGGTTGGCGGTGTCGAACTGGCCGAGCGCGAAATAGGGTATGAGCTTCAGCGCATTGGTCGCGGCAAAGAAGATCGCGGCCGTGCCCGACAGGACCTTGGGGTCGAGCCGGATCGGCAGCGCATAGACCTGGAAGGGCGGGCCGCCGACATGGGCGACGAAGCTGGTGAAGCCGGCGACCGTCCCCCAGATCGCTGCAGCCACGCGGTTGGGTTCGGCGGCGTGGTCGGCGCCATGGCGGAACTGCAGATAGAGCCAGCGCAGCACGAAGATGATGGCGACGGCACCGACGATCAGCCGCACCGCTTCCTCGGTGACCAAGGCCGCCGTCAACCAGCCAATGCCGATGCCGATGACGGCGCCCGGCATCATGTCGACTAGCATCTTGCGGTCATAGACGCCCCACCACGTCCAAACCGAGACGATGTCCATCAGGCACAGGATTGGCAGCAGGATGGCGGCCGCCTGCACCGGCGGCATGGTCAGCGCCATCAGCGGCACGCCGACGAAACCGACAGCGCCGCCAAACCCGCCCTTGGACAGGCCGACCAGAATGACCGCCGGAATGGCAGCCGCGTAGAACCACGGATCGAGAAGCAGGCCTGACATGGGGAGGGACTGGTCTGGAGGGAAGGCGTCATCGCCTGAATAGCCGAGAATTGCGCTTTGGGCGACTGTAAATGCGGGCCGGTTGCCGAACACCTGCCAATGTCCGGCTCGTGCCTTATCGCCGGGCCGAGACCAGCAGGAACATCGGCCGTTCCAGCTCTTCCGCGAGTTCCGGCTTGGCCATGATCTGCGCGTCTGTCGGACAGAACTCCTCGACATGCTCGATCGCGAAACCGGTCCGGATCAGCGCGTTCAGCGTCGTGCCGATGGTGCGATGATGTTTCACCACGCCCTTGGCCAGCCAGTCGGTCTTGCGCGGGCCCTCCACCAGATAGCGGTCGACAGGCCATGTCCTTCGGCCTTCGGCATCGACCGCCCAGCCCGGCCTTGTCGGAGCCATGTAGATCGGATGCTCCGTCGAAAAGACGAAATGCCCGCCGGCCGACAGCGCCTGATGCACCGTCCCGAACAGCCGCGCGACATCCTCGACATAATGCAGCGCAAGCGAGCTGTAGGCGAGACCGAAGCTGTCTTGCGGCAGGTCGAGCTTGTCGAGGTCGGCCCGTTCATAGGTGATGCCGGTGTCCGAGCCGGCGGCCCTCGCCCGGGCCAGCATCTTCTCCGACAGGTCCAGCCCCAGGACATGGCTCGCCCCATGCTCGTGCGCCCAGCGGCAGAACCAGCCGAAACCGCAGCCGAGGTCGACGATCCGCAAGCCGCCCACTTGAGGCAGCATGGCGCACAGCGACGGCCATTCGGCGGCGCCTTCCAGGCCGTCGATCGACCGGCCAAGCTGGCTGTAGCCCGCGAAGAAATCCGGCTGGTCGTAGATATTCTGCGCCATGTCTACCTCGTCTCTCAGCCAATCATCCGGCGGGCTGACATTTAGTGGACTGGTCGCGCCTGTCCACCACAGCCATGTGGAGTCAAGACGACGGGGCCGACGGCGCCCCGAGCGGCGGCGGCCGCCGCCGGATCGGCTGCGCCTTGATGATGGCGGTGCTGGTCTCGGCCTTGTCGGCGATGCGGTCGAGAATGCCGTCGAGGTCGCCGATCGAGCGCACGAACAGCCGGGCGACGAAACAGTCGTCACCCGTCACCTTGTCGCATTCGCCGAACTCGGCGATCTCCTCGATCAGCTTCTGGACGATGTGCAGCTTGCCCGGCAAAGGCCGGATACGCACGATCGCCTGCAGCGTATAGCCGAGCGCCAGCGGATCGATTTCGACGGTGAACGCCCGGATGACGCCGCGCTCCTCGAGCCGCCGCAGCCGCTCCGAAACACTTGGCGACGACAGCCCGACCTGGGCGGCCAGCTCCTTCAGCGAGGTCCGCGCATCCCTGACCAGGATTTCGAGGAGATTTCGGTCGAGATCGTCAAGCATTTCAGATTTCTCACAAATTCGTGGCAGGAACCTAATATAATTAGGTCAGGCCTCCATACAGCCTTTCCAATCAGATGGAAAGCGCCCAACCCGCATGAGATTATGCCGCCTCAAAATGGGCTCAGAGGTTATCATGAACGATACGGTACGTGGCACGGTCGAAATGTCGGCCGCAATGGCCATCCTCGGGACGATCGGATGGTTCGTCGTCATGTCCGGCCAGCCGATCATGGATGTGGTGTTCTGGCGCTGCGCGTTCGGCGCGGTGACGCTGCTGATCATCTGCGCTTGCCTGGGATTGTTGCGCGGCAGGCTGCCGCCGCGCGTCATCGGCCTCGCCGCGCTTGGCGGCGCGGCCATCGTCATCAACTGGCTGCTCCTGTTCAGCGCCTTCTCCCGCGCGTCGATCTCGATCGCCACCGCCGTCTACAACACCCAGCCCTTCATGCTGGTCGGCTTCGGTGCACTCTTCTTCGCCGAACGGCTGACGCTGACCAAGCTGACATGGCTGGCAATAGCCTTTGCCGGCATGGTGCTCATCGTCGAGGCCACGCCTGATGCCGGCGATGTCGGCACCAACTATTTTGCCGGCATCCTCATGGCCCTGGCCGCGGCCTTCTTCTGGGCCGTCGCGGCCATCGTCACCAAGAAGCTCAAGGGCACGCCGCCGCACCTGATCGCGCTGATACAGGTCTGCGTCGGCGTCGTCATGCTGGCGCCCTTCGCCCATCTCTCGCATCTTCCCGCCGACCCGTGGAGCTGGGCGATGCTGGCGACGCTCGGCATCGTCCACACCGGCCTGATGTACATATTGATGTACGGCGCGATCCAGAAGCTGCCGACGCATCTGCAGGGATCACTGTCCTTCATCTATCCGGTGGTCGCCATCCTGGTCGATGTCGTGGCTTTCGGCCATCGGCTGCATCTCAGCCAGGTCGCCGGCGCCGCCGCCATCCTGGTGGCTGCCGCCGGCATGAACCTCGGCTGGTCCTTGTGGAAATCGAAACCGGTCACCGCGAGCCCTGAGCCGGCCAAGTAGGGCGGGCACGCCTGCCGCCCCGCGGTCAGGAAACGCGATCCCGACTGCCCGCCTGTTCAAAGCGGGCAGTTTGCTCTATGCCGCAATGCAACCATCTTCGCCCGGCATAGGCGAAACCCGGGATCGAAGAACCATGAACGACGCCACACCCCCGAATCGTTGCCGCATCGTGCTGATCGCGCCGCCCGGCGTGCCGGCCGCCCGCATCGCCTCCGCATTCGACGGCGGCGACGTCGCCTCGCTGATCCTGCCCGAAAACGGCATGGACGAGGCTTCCTTCCAGGCCTTTGCCGAACAGATCGTGCCGACGGCGCAGGCCGCGGGCGTGGCCGTGATCATCGCCGGCGATACCCGCATCGCCGGCCGTGTCCAGGCCGACGGCATCCATGTCGAGACATCCAAGGCCGAACTGGCCGAAACGATCGAACATTTCCAGGCGAAGATGATGGTCGGCGCCGGCGGTGCCAAGAAGCGCGACGACGCGCTCGAGCTTGGTGAGGTCAGGCCCGACTACATCTTCTTCGGCCGCTTCGGCTACGACAACAAGCCGGAGCCGCATCCGCGCAACCTGTCGCTGGGCGAGTGGTGGGCGCAGATGATCCAGATCCCCTGCATCGTCATGGCGGGATCCGATCTGGCTTCCGTCGAGGACGTGGCCGCCACCGGCGCCGAGTTCGTCGCGCTGTCGAGCGCGGTGTTCGCCGAGGGCGTCGATCCGAAAACCGCCGTGGCCCGTGCCAACGCATTGCTCGACCAAACCGCGCCGCGCTTCGAGGACTGATGTGGCTCCGGTAAGGTTTCCCCTTCAGGCCTTGCTTGCAGCGGTCATGATCCAGGCCGCCGCCGCCGAAACCGTACCCCAGCCGCAGCCCAAGCCTGAAACCGGCGTGCACACCGACAAGCCGATCGAAAAGCAGCTGCCGCAGCCCGCCACCACGGCGGAGCCGGCACCGCTGCCCTCGGTCGACAGCATCAATCCCGACCGCTTCGGCGCCAAGCCGGCGGACGCAGCCTATGGCGCTTTCCAGCGCGGGCTCTACAAAACGGCCTATAATCTGGCGCTGACTCGCGCCCGGAACGGCGACCCGGCGGCGCAGACACTGGTGGCCGAGATCCTGTCGCGCGGGCTCGGCGTGCCGCTGAATGCGGCGGAAGCCTCGAAATGGTATGCGCTTGCCGCCGAACAGGGTGTGCCTGAGGCGCAGTTCCAGTATGCGCTGATGCTGCTCGACGGCCGTTACGTCAAGAAGGATCCGAAAGAGGCCTACGCCCTGATGCAGGCCGCCGCCGAAGCCGGCAACCAGCTGGCGCAGTTCAATTTCGCGCAGATGCTGGTCCAGCAGGATCCCGGCGACGCGGGCCTGACCAAGGCGGTTTCCTATTATGAGCGCGCCGCCGCGACCGGCCTCGCCGACGCGCAATACGCCATGTCCCAGATCTATGCCAACGGCGTCGGCGGCAAGCCGCGCGACGACGCGCAGGCAAGACGCTTCCTGGCGCAGGCCGCGCGGCAGAACTACGACACCGCGCAGATCGATCTCGCCGCCTGGATGATCGAAGGCCGCGGCGGCGCCCGCGACCTGAAATCGGCTTTCGGCTGGACGAAGCAGGCAGCCGAGGGCGGCAACGTCGCGGCGCAGAACCGGCTGGCAAAACTCTACATGCAAGGCATCGGCACAGACCCGGACCTGGTGCTCGCCGGCGCCTGGTACGTCGTCGCCCGCCGCGCCGGTCTCATCGATCCCGACATGGACGATTTCCTGCAGGGCCTGAGCGACGACCAGACCAAGCAGGCCCTGCAGAAGGCAAACCGCCTGCCCTGATGGCGGCAGGTGCGATCGCCCGGCGCCGGGCCCATTGCTGCCCGCTCCCTTGCCTCTCCGGACGATTTGTGGTCTTGGGAGCCCCTAAATCGCGTGTCCCAGCGAAAATCTCATTCCGGATCCCATCATCATGGCCAAGATCAATGGCAACGAAATCCGTCCCGGCTACGTCATCGAGCATGATGGCGGCCTGTGGGTGGCGGTCAGGACCAACACCGTCAAGCCCGGCAAGGGCGGCGCCTACAACCAGGTCGAACTGAAGAATCTGATCAACGGCACCAAGCTCAACGAGCGCTTCCGCTCGGCCGAGACGGTCGAACAGATCCGCCTCGACCTGAAGGATTTTTCCTTCCTCTATGAACAGGACGACGCGCTGGTGTTCATGGACACCCAGAGCTACGAACAGCTCGAACTGAATAAGGATTTCGTCGGCGACCGCGCCGCCTTCCTGCAGGACGGCATGATGGTGACGGTCCAGCTCTATGAGGAGAGGCCGATCGGCATTTCGCTGCCCGACTATGTCACCCTCACCATTACCGAGGCCGACCCGGTGGTGAAGGGCCAGACGGCGGCATCCTCCTACAAGCCGGCGGTGCTGGAGAACGGCATCCGCGTGCTGGTGCCGCCCTTCATCGGCGCCGGGGAACGCATAATCGTCGACACCAACGAAATCACTTACGTGCGCCGCGCCGACTGACGCGCTGCAGCAGGAAGACATACGATGGCACGCTCAGCCCTTCTTAACGTCATGGTCCAGGCCGCAATGAAGGCCGGCCGCTCGCTGTCGCGCGACTTCGGCGAGGTCCAGAACCTGCAGGTCTCGTTGAAGGGACCCGGCGACTATGTCAGCCAGGCCGACCGCAAGGCCGAGGACATCATCTTTGCCGAATTGTCGAAGGCGCGTCCGGGCTACGGTTTCCTGATGGAAGAGCGTGGCGCGGTGGAAGGCGAAGACAGCCAGCACCGCTGGATCGTCGATCCGCTCGACGGCACCACCAATTTCCTGCACGGCATTCCGCTGTTCGCCGTCTCGATCGCGCTGGAGCGCCAGGGCCAGATCGTCGCCGGCGTCATCTACAATCCGGCCATGGACGAGCTCTACACGACCGAGCGCGGTGGCGGCGCCTTCATGAACGACCGCCGGCTGCGCGTGGCCGGCCGCATCAAGCTGGTCGACACGGTGATCGGCTGCGGCATGCCGCATCTGGGACGCGGCCACCACGGCAATTTCCTCGTGGAATTGCGCAACGTCATGGCCGAGGTCTCGGGCGTGCGCCGTCTCGGTTCCGCCGCGCTCGATCTCGCTTATGTCGCTGCCGGCCGCATGGACGGTTTCTGGGAAACCGGCCTGTCGGCCTGGGACATTGCCGCCGGCATGCTCCTGATCCGCGAAGCCGGCGGCTTCGTCTCGGACATGGATGGCGGGCAGGACATGCTGGACAACGGCTCCGTCGTTGCCGGCAACGAGGTCATCCAGCGTGCGCTGCTGAAGACGGTGAAAAAGCCCCTGGCATCCCGCTAAAGCCCTCCCGCCGCGCTGAGCGGCCGCAGTCGCAAAACCGCCACCTAAGCTTGAAATACTGTCCGGCGGTTGCCCAGATATAGGGTGACGCAGGACGATCTATGACCAATATCCCGCCGCAACTCGAAATCCCCTTTGTCGGGCGCTGGCACTACTCCCGCGCGGAGATGATCGCCGACGGCATTGTCCATGCGGTCGGCATCGTGCTGGCGATCGCGGCCGGCTCGGCGTTGCTGGCGCTGGCGGCGTTTCGCGTCGGACCGGGCGAGTACATCGCCGCCGCCTTCTATGTCGTTTCGCTGCTGACCGTGCTCTCGGTGTCGCTGGCCTACAATCTGTGGCCGGTGACGTCACCGGCCAAATGGGTTCTGCGGCGCTTCGATCACGCCGCGATCTATCTTCTCATCGCCGCCACCTACACGCCTTTTCTGGCTCAGCTCGACGCTTCGCCGCTGGCCCGCTGGATGATCGTGCTGGTCTGGATCGCGGCGGCGACGGGCATCGCCATCAAGGTGTGCTTTCCCGGCCGTTTCGACCGGCTGGCGATCGTCTTCTATCTCGCCATCGGCTGGAGCGGCATCGTCCTTTTCAAGCCGCTCGTCGAGACGCTGCCGACGACGTCGATCGTGCTCATCGTCGCCGGTGGCGTCGTCTATTCCTGCGGCGTCATCTTCTTCGCCTGGAAGGGTCTGCGCTTCCACAACGCCCTGTGGCACGGCTTCGTCGTCACTGGCGCGGGCCTGCATCTGGCGGCCATGGTCGACTGCCTGGTGATAAACCGTTTCTGATCCGCCTGCGGCAATATTGCCAAGCGCCATTCAATTTGGTCACAATTCCGTTTAGAGTCGCGAACGACGTGATCGGCGGCAGCGGCAGCGAAAACGGGGCACGGATGGCTTTTCTCAGATCCTTCGGCATGGGCAGGCGCTCCGACGTCCTGATCTACGATCCACATAAACTGTCGAGTCCGCAGGTGTTCCTGCTGACCATGGTCATCTTCCTGGCCATCGTCGCCTTCATTGCCGCCATCCTGACCCGCCAGATCTCGACGGCCTTCGTCACCAATCCCGGGCTCAACGGCCTGATCATCGGCGTGCTCGCGGTCGGCATCCTGCTTGCCTTCGCCCAGGTCGGGCGGCTGTTTCGCGAGGTGCGCTGGCTCAACTCCTTCCGCGCCGGCTCGGAGACCACCGAGCCGGTGCTTTTGGCGCCGATGAAAGCCATGATCGGCCGCTCCTCGACCATGGCGTTCTCGACCTCCTCGATGCGCACCATGCTCGATTCCATCGCCACGCGCCTCGACGAAAGCCGCGACACCTCGCGCTACCTGGTCGGCCTCCTGGTGTTCCTCGGCCTGCTCGGCACCTTCTGGGGCCTGTTGAACACGATCGGCTCGATCCGCGAGACCATCGAATCGCTCGACCCCGGCACGGGTGACGCCGCGGCGGTGCTCGATTCCTTGAAACAGGGCCTGTCGGCGCCGCTGGCCGGCATGGGCACCGCCTTCTCGTCCTCGCTGTTCGGCCTCTCCGGCTCGCTCGTGCTCGGCTTCCTCGACCTGCAGGCGGGCCGCGCCCAGACGCGCTTCTACACCGAGCTAGAGAACTGGCTGTCCTCGGTCACCGATCTCTCCTCCGACATCGTCGTCTCCGATCCGGCCAAGAGCGAACCATCCGACGAAATCCGTCTGCTGTCGGAGCGGCTGCGCAGCATGCAGGAGAATGGCGGCGGCTCCAATCCGCGCGTCGCCACCGCGATGGCCAATCTCGCCGACGGCATTTCCGGCCTGGTCAAGAACATGCGCTCCGAGCAGCAGATCATGCGCGACTGGGTCGAGGCCCAGTCCGATGAGCAGAAGGCGATGCGCAACACATTGGAAAAGATTGCCGACGCCCTGAAGAAGCCCGGGGTGCACTGACATGGCGCTTGCCAGGGGCCGGCGTACCGATCGCCGCATCGACTATTGGCCGGGCTTTGTCGACGCGCTGTCGACGCTGCTTTTGGCCATTATGTTCCTGCTCACCGTCTTCGTGCTGGCGCAGTTCCTGCTCGGCCGCGAGATTTCCGGCAAGGATACGGTGCTCGCCCGTCTCAACTCGCAAATCAACGAACTGACCCAGTTGCTGGCGCTGGAGCGCTCGACCGCGCAGGACAAGGACGATTCGCTGGCCAATCTGCAGGCGTCGCTGTCGGCGGCCGAGGCGGAGAAGAGCCGGCTCGAACAGTTGCTGGCGCAAGGCGCGGGCGCCGGCGACCAGGCCAACCAGCGCGCCGCGGCGCTTTCGGGCGAACTCGACAGCCAGCGCCAGATCAGCCAGCAGGCGCTGAGCCAGGTCGAGATCCTCAACCAGCAGATCGCCGCGCTGCGCAAGCAGATCGGCGCGCTTGAAGACGCCCTCAATGTGTCCGAAGCCCGCGACCGCGATTCCAACACCAAGATCGCCGATCTCGGCCGCCGGCTGAACGTCGCCCTGGCGCAGCGCGTGCAGGAATTGAACCGCTACCGCTCCGACTTCTTCGGACGCCTGCGCGAGATCCTCGCCGATCGCGAAAACATCCGCATCGTCGGCGACCGCTTCGTGTTCCAGTCGGAAGTGTTGTTTCCGACCGGCTCCGAGGTGATCAACGATGCCGGCAAGGTCGAGATGAAGAAGCTCGCCGACGCCATCATCGAGTTGCAGAAGGAAATCCCGCCCGAGATCAACTGGGTGCTGCGCGTCGACGGCCATACCGACAACAAGCCGCTCTCCGGCACCGGCCGCTACCGCGACAATTGGGAATTGTCGACGGCGCGGTCGACCTCGGTGGTCAAGTTCCTGATCGAGAACGGCGTGCCGGCCAACCGCCTGGTCGCCGCCGGCTTTGGTGAGTTCCAGCCGCTCGACCCCGCCGACACCGACGAGGCGCGCAACAAGAACCGCCGCATTGAACTGAAGCTCACCGAACGTTGATTTCTCATCACGCGAACTCACGCGAATTTGTTCGCCGGCTCAACTCTAGGGCGCAGACGGGAGCCGGCAAGGCCTGAAAAGATTATCTTTTTTTAACTACACTTGGCGCCGGAGCGCTCCTAGCTTGCCGCCCAGGGCCGAGAACCGCCGGCGATGCCTCCCATCGCGACGCGACGGAACCCGACGGCCCGCGGCTGGAAGGTAGACGAAAGAACCGCTGCCTTCCTCTTCTGGAGGAGACGCGACGATGCGCTCTTTTAACCCTACGCTCAGAACTGCAGCATTGACCGCATTCTTTATCGCCATTCCGCTCGCCGGCGCCTATGCCGCGGGCCATCACAAGGGCGCTCTCGACGCGACGGACCCGACAGACATGACCGGCCCGCGCGTCGAGGCTCTCATCGAACAGGTCCAGGGTGTCCGCCACGGCATCGTCGACGCCAGGCAGGCCAACAACATCACTCCGGCGGTGGCGGAGCGCCTGGAGATGCGTACCGCCCGCATCAGCCAGGCGGCCGAGAAGATAGCCGCGTCGGATCACGGCAGGATTCCGGCCGCGCAGTATCATGACCTGCTGCGCCGTCTCGACAATGTCGACCAGCAGCTGCGGGTCGACACCGGCAGCGGTTTCCTGATGGGTGATGGCGCCGACGGCGGAACCTATCCGAACGGCTGAAGCCATCCGGCAAGGTCCAAGAGGAAGGGACCATCTGGCGCCTTCGGGACCCCAATCCCGCGGGCGTCCTTTTTCCTCACCATCCGGCTTGCCTACCAACCAAGCCAGATCGCGATCAGGGCGACCACCGCCGGCACGGTCTGGATGAACAGGATCTTGCGGCCGACCGTTGCCGCGCCGTAGAGGCCGGCAATGGCGACGCACAACAGGAAGAAGACCTTGACCTGAAAACCGGCGGCGCCGAGGTACAGCCCCCAAATCAGGCCGGCCGCGAGAAATCCGTTATAGAGGCCCTGATTGGCCGCGAGCACCTTCGATGCGTTAGCGAATTCGGGCGTCAGGCGAAATGTCTTGTGCCCGCGAGGCGTGTCCCAAAGCACCATCTCGAGATAGACGATGTAGACATGGATCAAGGCCACCAGCCCGACCAGGATGTTGCCGATCATCTGCTCCCCCTTAACGCGTTGCCGGCAGCATTTCATGTCTGGCATCGCTTCCGCAAGGTGCATCCGCCGGACGGCATCTGGGCAATTCCAGGAGAAGTGTGAGGCGGTTTTCCCGGGAAAAGCGCGCAGCGCTTTCCCTTGGGAATTGCATCAAAACAAAGAGTTAGAGCGGTTTGCAGTTTCCATGGAACGGTGAACCGCTCTTAGGGTTGCCAACGCTTTTGCGTTGGTGTCTTTTCGCGCCGTCCTCAATCACGGAAGCCGCCATGTCCTTTCAGAAACTCGACGACCTGGGCCACAAGCTCGAAGCGCTTGAGCATGCGCTGGCCATCCTCGGCGCCGACGAAGCCACGCATATGGCCGTCGGTGGCGGCGAGAAGCGCGCCGAGGCGATGGCGGCACTGGCCGGCATGTACCACACCAGGGCGACCGCTCCGGAAATCGCCGACTGGATCGCCGCCGCCGAAGGCGAGGCGCTCGACGACGAGCAGCGTGCGGCGCTCGGCGAACTGCGGCGGCAATACACCAACCTGACCTGCCTGCCGGTCGAATTCGTCGAACGCCAGACGACGGCGCGCATGCGCTGCGAGCAGCTGTGGCGCGACCTGCGCGCCAAGAACGACTGGGCGGGCTTCCAGCCGGCGCTCGAAGGCGTGGTGGCGCTGGTGCGCGAAGAGGCGGCCCTGCGCTCCGACGTGCTCGGCCTCGCCCCTTACGATGCGCTGATGGAGCAATTCGACCCCGGCAACCGTACATCAGACATCACGCCCGTCTTCGCCGATTTGAAAGCCTTCCTCAAAGGCTTCGTCCCGGAGGCTCTGGCGATCCAGGAAGCGCGGCTGCGCAAGCATCCGCTGAAGCCGCTCTCAGGCACCTACGCGATCGACAAGCAGCGCGAACTTGGCCTTGCCATGATGGCAGCCGTCGGCTTCGACCTGACGCACGGCTCGCTGTCGGTGTCGCACCATCCCTTCTGCGGCGGCGTGCCCAGCGACGTGCGCATCACCACCCGTTACAAGACGTCGGATTTCCTGTCGGCACTGATGGGCGTGCTGCACGAGACCGGCCATGCGCTCTATGAACAGAACCTGCCGAAGGCGTGGTCGCACTGGCCGCTCGGTAAGGCGCGCGGCATGGCCGTGCATGAGAGCCAGAGCCTGTTCGTCGAAAAGCAGATCGGCCGCAACCCCGCCTTCTGGCGCTGGGCGCTGCCGGTGGTGGACAAACATCTCGGCGAGGCCTGGTCGCTCGACGATCTCCTGCCGCATGTGCATCGCGTCGAGCGCGGGCTGATCCGCGTCGACGCCGACGAGGTGACCTATCCCCTGCACGTTATCCTGCGCTACGAACTGGAGCAGGAACTGGTCTCGGGCAGGCTCGAGGTTGCCGATTTGCCCGAAGCCTGGGACGCCAAGATGCGCGACTATCTCGGCCTCTCCACGTTGGACAACCCGGCCGACGGGCCGATGCAGGACGTGCACTGGCCGGGTGCCGCCTTCGGCTACTTCCCGTCCTACACGCTGGGCGCGATGATGGCGGCGCAGCAATGGGCCGCGCTGACGCGCGAACATCCCTCAGCCGATGACGATCTCGCGAAAGGCAATTTCACCGCCATCAATGACTGGCGCCGCAAGAAGATATGGTCGCAGGGCTCGCGCTGGTCGACGCCGGACCTGCTCGAACGCGCCACCGGCGAAAAGCTCAACGCCGTGTATTTCGTCGATCACCTGCGCAAACGGTATGGAACCGCGTAAAGCGATCGAAGGAACCGACAGGACAGAAGCGCCTGTCTACTCCGCCGCGCCCCTGAAGGCGCTGGCGCCGGTCTCGAACTGCAGCTTGGCCAGCCTGGCATAGATGCCGCCCCTGGCGACCAGGCTCTGGTGCGTGCCTTCCTCGACGATGCGGCCGCCATCCATGACCAGGATCCTGTCGGCCTTCAGCACCGTCGCCAGCCGGTGGGCGATGACGATGGTGGTGCGGCCTTGCATCAGCCGTTCCAGCGCTGTCTGCACCAGCGTCTCGCTTTCGGCATCCAGCGCCGAGGTGGCCTCGTCGAGCAGCAGGATCGGCGCGTCGCGCAGGATTGCGCGGGCGATCGCCACGCGCTGGCGCTGGCCGCCGGACAGCGTGACGCCGCGCTCGCCGACCTGGCTGTCATAGCCATTCTCGAGCTTGAGGATGAATTCGTCGGCTAGCGCGTCTTTCGCCGCCGCCTCGATTTCGGCATTGCCCGCGCCCGGCCGGCCGAAGCCGATATTGTCGCGCGCGCTCGCCGCGAAGACGGTGACGTCCTGCGGCACGATGGCGATGCGCTCGCGCACCGACACCGGATCGGCTTCGCGCACGTCGACGCCATCGATCAGGATCTTGCCGGTTTCTGGATCGTAGAAGCGCAGGATCAACGAAAAGACCGTGCTCTTGCCCGCCCCCGAGGGGCCGACAATGGCCACCGTCTCGCCGGGCATGACCTGGAAACTCAGGCCGTGGACGGCGGCACGGTCGGGTCGCGCCGGATAGGAGAAGGAGACGTTGTCGAAGACGATCGCGCCCTTGGCGACCGCCGGCAGCGGCTTCGGATCGGACGGCGCCTGGATCGCCGGCTTTTCGGCCAGGATCTCGGTCAGCCGCTCGGCCGCACCCGCCGCCTGGGAAAGTTCGCCCCAGACTTCCGACAGCGCGCCGAGCGCGCCGGCGGCGAACACCGAATAGAGCAGGAACTGGCCAAGCGTGCCCGGCGACAGCGTGCCTTCGAGCACGTCGCGCGAACCGAACCACAGCACCGCCACGACAGAGGAAAAGATCATGAAGATGGCGAAGAAAGTGAGGAACGAGCGTGCAAAGATCGAGGCGCGCGCCGCCTCGAAGGCAGCCTCCACGGCGGACGAAAAGCGACCGGTGACCAGTCTTTCATTGGTGAAGGCCTGCAGTGTACGCACCGCGCCGATCTGCTCGCTGGCATAGGCCGTCGCATTGGCCAACGTGTCTTGCGCCAGCCGCGATTTGCGACGCACCGAGCGCCCAAAGGCGACCAGCGGCAAGACGATGACGGGGATGGCGGCAATGACCAGGCCGGACAGCTTCGGGCTGGTGAAGACCATCATCGCCACGGCTCCGAGGCCGAGGATGACGTTGCGCAACGCGACCGAGGCGGTGGCGCCGACCGCCGATTTGACCTGCGTCGTATCGGCCGCGAGCCGCGATACGATCTCTCCCGACTGCGACGTATCGAAGAAGGATGGCGACAGGGTCGTCACATGGCTGAACACGTCGTTGCGGATGTCGGCAACAACACGTTCGCCGAGCGTGATGACGAAATAGTAGCGGCAGGCCGACGCCGCCGCCAGCACCGCGGCCATCACCACCAGCATGCCGAAATATTCGGCGATGAAGCTGGAATCCGATGCCGAAAAGCCGTGGTCGATCATGCGCCGCACCGCCAGCGGCAAGGCCAGCGTCGTCGCCGCCGCGACCGTCAGCGAGATCACCGCGCCGATGACCAGTTTCCGGTAGCGGCCAAGATAGGGGAACAGGCGCCTGAGCGGCTTGAGCGAGCGCCGACGCTCGTCCGCATCGCCACTGATGTCCGCCATGACCGTTTTCCTCTGGCCCTTTTCGTGCGCGCCATCAATATGCGGTTGACGCGGCCTTGTGATTCAATTTCGGCTGATGTATAGGCTCGCCGACCGTTTTAGAAGCCGTGGCTACTCAATAGCTACGGCTTCGAGTTTTAAAAAGAGGCGCATCGACGCAGGCTCATGCCCGTCAGCCGCGCCGGCAAGCCAGGAACCGAACCATGAAGAGCGCTATTCATCCCGACTACCACACCATCAAGGTCGTCATGACCGACGGCACCGAATACACGACCCGTTCGACCTGGGGCAAGGAAGGCGATACGATGAACCTCGACATCGACCCGACCACCCACCCGGCCTGGACCGGCGGCCAGCAGACCCTGCTCGACCGCGGCGGCCGCCTCTCCAAGTTCAAGAAGCGTTTCGAAGGTTTCGGCCTCTAAGCCCACTTCGGCATTGTCGCAGATCAAAAACCCGCCTCTTGTAGCGGGTTTTTTTGTTGCGATGAGGTGACGCGCCTCGAGCTGGCCCTCATCCCCCGAACTCCCCCTTGTAGTGAGGGGGACCGAGGGTCTGGGTGCGGGTCTGACGCCGCCCCTTCGCACACCGACTTGCCGGGGGCGGGGCGCGGGTTTCGCCCGTCCTTCGAACCCCCACGAGGGGGAGGATGGGGAGGCATTCTACCCGTCCAACAATTCCCGCAGCGCCATGCGCTTGTAGGCTGCGACCAGCCTGTCGCCCTCCTGCCGCTCGACCGAGATGGCCAGCCGCATCGCTGCCTCGCCCATTTGCCAGACGAGGAACGCCGTGGTCTCCAGCGAGACAGGGTCGGCGCCGGGACGCAATCGCCTCAGCACCGCCACCAGGAATTCGGCATTGGCCCGGCTGTCGGCGAGTTCGAGCTGACGCAGCGCCTGGTCTGCCTGGGTGCCCGACCAGATGTCGCGCATCACCGGTTCGGCCAGGAATAGCCCGTAATAGATATCGACCAACTCCGAGAAAGCCCGCCGCAGGCCTTCGGCGTCGCCGACATCCTTGAGCGCGGCCGAGATGCAGGCCTGGCTCTCGGCGGTGTAGCGCTCTGCCAGCGCCCAGATGATCGCCCGCTTGTCGGGAAAGAACTGGTAGAGCGAGCCGATCGACACCCCTGCCCGTTCGGCGACTTCGCCCATGCGCATGGCATCGCTGCCTTGCTCGGTGATCAGCGCCGAGGCCGCGGCCAGCATGCGCTCCACCCGCTCGCGGCTGCGCTGCTGGCTTGGCGCCCGCCGTGGCGAAGCGATCTGCTCGTTGGCCGGCTTGCCTTCCATGGACTGTCTCCAACAACGCATTCGGCACAATCGCCGAGAGAATGGCTTGACACACAAAATACGAGGGTTTATCACGTTTTGCAAATGTGAGGATTACTCATGTTTTCAAGCAGAGGAAAACCACCATGAGCGACACCAAACCATTTCTTATCCTCGGCGGCACCGGCAAGACCGGCCGCCGTCTTGCCGAGCGGCTGACGGCGCGCGGCATTCCGGTACGGATCGGCTCCCGTTCCGGCACGCCGCGCTTCGACTGGGAGGTTCCCGCAAGCTGGGCTCCCGCACTCGAAGGCGTCAGCGCGGTCTACATCAGCTACTATCCCGACATCGCCGTGCCGGGCGCCGCCGAAGTGATCGATGCCTTCACCCGCCTTGCCATGGAGCATGGCGTTCGCCGGCTGGTGCTGTTGTCGGGCCGCGGCGAGCATGAGGCGCAGCGCGCCGAAGAGATGCTGAAGGCTTCCGGGGCCGACTGGACGATCCTGCGCTGCGCATGGTTCTCGCAGAATTTCAGCGAAGGCTTTCTCATAGAGCCGCTGCTGGCGGGCGAAGTGGCACTGCCGGTCGGACCTGTCGGCGAACCCTTTGTCGATGTCGACGACATCGCTGACGCCGCCGAAGCGGTGCTGACTGAGCCCGGTCATGTCGGCCAGCTCTATGAGCTTACCGGGCCGCGGCTGTTGAGCTTTGCCGACGCGGTCGCCGAGATTGCCAAGGCGACCCGACGCGACATCCGCTTTGTCAGAATTTCGCATGACGAGTTCACCGCCGCCGTCGCGTCGCATGAACTGCCACCCGAAATCGTCTGGCTGCTCGATGAGCTGTTCACCAAGGTGCTCGACGGCCGCAACGAATCGCTCACCGACGGCGTCCAACGCGTGCTCGGCCGCGCACCGAAAGACTTTTCCGCCTACGCAACCGAAACCGCCGCAACAGGCATCTGGAGTCACTGAGATGAGCAAGCTTGTTCCCGCCCTCACCATCATCGCCGCAATCGGCTCGGGCGTCGTCGGCGGCGTCTTCTTCGCCTTTTCCAACTTCGTCATGGCAGCACTTGCCCGGCTGCCCGTCCCGCAAGGCATCGCCGCGATGAATTCGATCAACATCACGGTGATCACGCCGACTTTCATGACGGCGCTTTTCGGCACCGGCCTGCTCTGTCTGGTGCTTATCGCGGCCGCCCTCATGGGCTGGAGCCAGTCCGGCTCGTACTGGCTGCTTGCCGGCGCGGTGATCTACGTGATCGGCAACCCTATCGTGACCATGGTCTTCAACGTGCCGCTCAACGATGCGCTTGCCGCCATCGATCCGGCCAGCAGCAATGGCGCCGCCGTGTGGGCCAACCATCTGAGCCAATGGGTGATGTGGAACCACGTCCGCACCATCACCGCCATCGTGGCGATGGCCTGCTTTATCTTCGCATTGCTGTGAAGAGGCCTTGCGAAACACAAAGGGCCCCGCTGGGCCCCGCTCAGGCGGGGTCTTTTTGCGTGTGCCCCTTTGACGTGTGGCCCTTGCGGTCGGAATGACCGAGATCGCGATCGGGGTCGACCACGTCGCGCACCAGCTGCTTGAGTTTTGCCGCATCGGGAAAGCCGCCGTCGCGCTTGCGATCCCAGATGAAAACATCATTGCAGGAGATGGTGAAGACGCCGCCGGTGCCAGGCACAAGCGCCACTTCGCCGAGATCTGTGCCGAAGGTCGAGAGCAGTTCCTGCGCCATCCAGCCGGCACGCAGCAGCCACTGGCACTGCGTGCAATAGGTGATGCGGATGGCGGGCGACGGCGTCTCGCTCCTATCGGATTGAGCTCTGTCCATATCGGATTGAGCTTTGCTCATATCCCAACCGATCACGCCGCGCTGAGCTTGGCCAAGGTGTCGTCGTCGACTTCGAAGTTGGCGTAGACGCTTTGCACGTCATCGTCGTCCTCGAGCGTGGCGACCAGCTTCATCAGCGACTGTGCCCGTTCCTCGTCGACCGGAACATTGTTCTGCGGCCGCCAGATCAGCTTCACTGATTCAGCTTCGCCGAGCGCGGCTTCCAGTGCTTTCGACACCTCGCCGAGATTCTCGAAGGCGCAATAGATCGTGTGGCCTTCCTCGTCGCTTTCGACATCGTCGGCGCCGGCCTCGATCGCCGCTTCCATGACCTTGTCGGCGCTGCCGGCCGATGCCGGATAATAGATCTCGCCGACGCGGTCCCACATGAAGGACACCGAACCGGTTTCGCCCATCGCGCCGCCGGCCTTGGTGAAGGCCGCGCGCACATTCGACGCCGAGCGGTTGCGGTTGTCGGTCAACGCCTCGACGATGACGGCGACGCCGCCTGGGCCATAGCCCTCATAGCGCACGGCCTCGTAGTTTTCGGCATCGCCCATCGACGCCTTGTTGATGGCGCGCTGGATGTTGTCCTTCGGCATCGACACCGCCTTGGCGTTCTGGATCGCCAGCCGCAGGCGTGGGTTCATCGATGGGTCGGGCGTGCCGCTCTTGGCGGCCACGGTGATTTCGCGCGCCAGCTTGGAAAACATTTTCGACCGCACCGCGTCCTGACGGCCCTTGCGGTGCATGATGTTCTTGAACTGTGAATGGCCAGCCATGGCACCCCTGTCGTGTTCGGCTAGAGCATCTCGCAGCCAGGTGGATCACCTCGCCCTTGCAAAATGCTCGAATTCAAATTTCAGAGCGTCCCAGGTGCAACCCGTGGAAGCACGGCGTTCTCTGCCGGAATGGCCGGCTTATAGATAAATCGGCTCAATTCGTCCAGCCGCGCCGTGCTGCCAGCAGCCAACAAGGACGTCTACAGGCGCTCATGCCTCCAGATCGGACTTCAGCCGGTCGATGATGCTGAGCGCATGGCCGGCATACTGGCTGATCCAGCGGTCGTGGATCTGCTTGATCGGCAGCGCGTTGAGATGGTTCCAGCGCTCGCGTCCGTCGCGGCGCGCAACGATCAGCTCCGCCTCCTCCAGCACCTTGAGGTGCAGCATGACGGTGCAGCGGTCGATGTCGGGGAAGGCATCGCACAGCATACCGGTGGTCTTCGGTTCGTCCCTCAGCCGATCGAGCATTTCGCGCCGGCGCGGGTGCGCCAGCGCCTTGAAAACATTGTCATCCTGCGATCGACTTGACATGTTATGTTTATATAACATATCGTCGAACCGATCAAGGATGGAGCTGTGGATATGTCTCTTGGATTCCGCGTTTCCGGCCGCATCGGCAAACCGGTTGCCGAAGTCTTCGACGCCGTCGTCAACCCCAGGAAGCTGAGCGGTTATTTCACCACCATCGGCGGCGCCAGCGCGCCGCTCAAGACCGGCATCAGCGTCGTCTGGTGGGGCACGGTGCCGGTCGAGGTCGACGAGGTGGTCAGGGACAGCCGTATCGTGCTGCGCTGGGACGCCACCGACGCCGACGGCAAGCCGGCCTACAAGACCCGCATCGAGATGAATTTCGAACAGCTGGACGATGGCGGCACCTTCGTCACCATCGCCGAAAGCGGCTGGCAGGAAGGCGCGGTCGGCCTGAAGAAATCCTACCTCAACTGCGAGGGCTGGTCGCAGATGCTGGCCTGCATGAAGGCCTATGTCGAATACGGCATCAATCTGCGCGACGGCTATTACCGCAGCGAGATGAAGGGCGAACCCGCCAACGAGACCAATGTTTGAGCAGCGAAAACGGAGGCCAGCGATGACGAAAGTAACACCGTTCCTGATGTTCGAGGGCAAGGCCGAGGAGGCGATGGCGCTTTATTGCGAGACCATTCCCGGCAGCAACATCCTCGACATCACCCGCTATGGCGCCGGTGAGGATGGCCCGGAAGGGACGCTGAAGCTGGCGCGCGCTTCGATCGCCGGCCTGGACGTCATGGTCTTCAACAGCCCCGTGCACCACGCCTTCGGCTTCACGCCGTCGGTCTCGTTCTATATCGACTGCTCCTCCTCGGAGGAACTGGACCGCATCGTCGACGCACTGGCGAAGGATGGCGGGTTCCTGATGCCACCCGACAATTACGGTTTCAGCCGCCGCTTTGCGTGGTTGAACGACAGGTTTGGTGTCTCCTGGCAAGTCAACCTGGCCTGACCGAACCTGGCCGAAACGATCACGAAGACACCCAAGCGCAGCGCAATGGAGACAGCAATGACGACGAAAATCACCGGCGGCATCAACATCGCCATGAAGGTGCCGCCGCATCAGTTTGAGGCGACGATCGCCTTCTACCGCGATATCGTCGGCCTGAAGCCATTCACCGCCAAGGCTCCGGCGATCGGCTTCGAGCTCGGGCCCAACCGCCTATGGATCGACGAGGCGCCGATGTTGAGCCAGGCCGAGGTCTGGCTGGAACTGTTCACCGAGGATTTCACGACCGCTGCCGCACACCTCGCCGAGGCCGGCGTCGTGCGTTGCGATGCCATCGAGCCCTTGGGCGAAGGCTTTCGCGGCGGCTGGATCACCAACCCGGCCAGCGTCGTCCACATGCTGCGCGAGCCCGACGCCTGGTGAGCGCCAAGGCCAGAAAGGAGACCGCCATGGAGATCCGCGAAACCCCGACAGCCGAAGCCGGCATGCTGATCCGGCGGCCTGTCGCCGAAGTGTTCGAGGCCATCGTCGATCCAGCCGTCACCACCAAATTCTGGTTCACTCATGGCAGCGACCGGCTGGACAGCGGCAAGGAGGTCCGCTGGGAATGGCGCATGTATGGCGTCTCGACGACAGCCAAGGCCAGCGAGATCGTCAGGAACGAAAGGATCGTCATGCAATGGAGCGATCCGCCGACCACGGTGGTCTGGACCTTCAACGAAATGCCCGGGGATGCGACCTTTCTCGAGGTCCGTAACTTCGGTTTCGCCGGGACGGGCGACGAGCAGGTTAAGGAAGCGATCGGCTCGACCGGTGGCTTCACGCTGGTGCTGGCCGGCGCCAAGGCCTGGCTGGAACAGGGTCTGACGCTTGGCCTGATAGGCGACCGCCACCCGAAGGGCGTGCCGGGGCGTTAGATGCCCCAGCACCCCGATGCTCAATGCCCGTCGCCGGGCTTCGCTTTCCTGCGCCGCCGCGCCAGCATGTTGAGCCCCTCGACCAGGGCCGAGAAACCCATCGCCGCGTAGATGTAGCCCTTGGGCACGTGGTAGCCCATGCCGTCGGCGATCAGCGTCATGCCGATCATCAACAGGAAGCCCAGGGCCAGCATGACGATGCTGGGGTTCTTGGCGATGAAGTTGGCCAGCGGACCCGCCGCCAGCATCATCACGCTGACGGCCACGATCACGGCGATGTACATGATGGCGATCTCGTCGGTCATGCCGACGGCGGTGATGATGGAATCGATCGAAAAGACGAGGTCGAGCAGCAGGATCTGGAAGATCGCGCCGGCAAGCGAGATCTTGAGCGTCTCACCCATCATCGTGTCCTTGTGGTCGTCGGGATCGACCGTGTGATGGATCTCCTTGGTCGCCTTCCACACCAGGAACAGGCCGCCGGCGATCAGGATCAGGTCGCGCCAGGAGAAGCCATGGCCGAAGGCGGTGAAGACCGGCGTCGTCAGCTGAACGATGATCGAGATGGTGGCCAGCAGCACCAGCCGCATGACCAGCGCCGCCGAAATGCCGAGCCGGCGGGCGCGAGCCCGCTGCGCTTCCGGCAGCTTGTTGGTCAGGATCGAGATGAAGATCAGATTGTCGATGCCGAGCACAATCTCGAGCACCACCAGCGTCAGCAAGGCGACCCATGCGGTTGGATCGGAAACGAATTGAAAATGCGGCGCAAGAAATTCGATAAGCTGCATGGAGGTCGTTGTCCCCTCTTTTAACGATCTGAAGCAGATGTCGTCGGCAGTTAGGTACTGCGCGCGCCTATATCAATGTCATGACCAGAAGGATGGAGCCGTTTCTTCCAGTCTGGGCCCGCGACGAAACGGCGCGATCTTCTCGGTCAGTCCGGTACGATCGGAAATATTGACACCGACCCCACACAAGGTCGCCGGGCCGGTCGCTGCCTCGAAGCGCCCCTTCGGCACTTTCGACAGGAACCGGTTGAGCGGTTCCTCCTTGTCCATGCCGAGCGAGGAATCATAGTCGCCGCACATGCCGGCATCCGACAGATAGCCGGTGCCGCCATTGAGGATCTGGTGGTCTGCGGTCGGCTGGTGGGTGTGGGTGCCGACGACTAGGCTGGCGCGGCCGTCGACAAAATGCGCGAAGCACATCTTTTCCGAGGTTGCCTCGGCATGGAAGTCGATCACCACCGCGTCCGCCTGTTCGCCGAGCGGGCAGGCGGCAAGCTCGCGTTCGCCGGCCTGGAACGGATCGTCGAGTTCGGGATGCATGAACACCCGGCCCATGATGTTGGCGACCAGCACGCGCGCGCCGCTCCTGGCGATGTAGACGCCGGAGCCGCGCCCGGGTGTGCCTTTGGGGAAATTCGACGGACGTAGGAAGCGTTCTTCGCGCGGCGCGAAGGCCAGCGCATCGCGCTGATCCCAGACATGATTGCCGGTGGTTACGACATCGGCGCCCGCCGCGATCGTCTCGCGAAAGATCTCCTCGGTGATGCCGAAGCCGCCGGCGGCATTCTCGCCATTGACGATGACAAAATCGAGTTTGAAGTCCGATATCAGGCCGGGCAGTTGTTCCCACACCGCCGTGCGTCCCGTTTTTCCGACCATGTCACCGAGGAAGAGAAGTCTCATATGATCCCGCACCGAAAGTCAGCGAAGCAAAAGCTGCATGACATCCGCGAAAAGATCATGCCTCCATTATCTACAATTTTGGCGTGAAGCGGCGCAACCCGCTCTCGGTGAGTATTTCCGGGATGATCACGTCATGGTTCTCGTCCGGAACCTGTGCCACCTCCTGGCAGTCGAAGGCGATGCCGATCAGCCGGGGCGTATGCCCCTTGTCGACGAGCTTCGCGATCGCGCGGTCGTAATAGCCGGCGCCATAGCCGATGCGGTGGCCGCGCGCGTCGAAGGCGGCGAGCGGCACCAGCATCACCTCGGGATCGAGCACCTCGGCCTCTTCATGGGGCCCGACCGTGCCGAAGCCCATGTCGACCATCGGCGCGCCGCGCACCAGTTCGCGAAAGACGATCGTGGTCTTGTCGAGAATGGCGGGCAGGCAAAGCCTCGCGCCCTGTTCACGCAAGGCAAACATCAAGGGCCTGACGTCGACTTCCGAACGCATCGGCCAGAAGCCGGAGACGATCTGGCCGGGCTCGATGGCGAGATGATCGCGCGCCGTCTCGGCCATTTCGAGCGCCATCTCCACCCGCCAGAATTCATCGAGCGCATCGCGGCGTCCAAGCGCCTGGAGTCGCAGCTGTTTTTTCTGGTCTTTGAGAGATGTCATGCGCGGACGATAGAAAAGGCCGGATCGGGATTGCGTGTTGGGAGCGACGTTTTCCACCGCATCATCCACCGAAATGCGTGGATATAGGGGCAAGAAGTGACGATCCACACAACCGGTGGAGAGAGCGATCCCGGGAACCTACAAAGTAGGTGGGCGCCGTGTGAGAAAACCCACGGGTCTTCCCAGGGACAGCTCCCTAAGGATCGTTAAGGCCCCGGGGAAAATGTTCTCCTGCCGGGAAGCACAGACCGTCCCTCCCAATATAGGCCGCTCATCGGTCGAGCGCCAGTGAGACCGGCAGTCTCGGCGGCTTTATTCGCCATCCGCGCCGCACCCTTGCACAGCCCGGGCGGCGTCCTTACGGTCACAGGGTGAACCAAGGAGCAAAAATGCGTTTCGAAGGCACGGCGGCCTATGTCGCCGACAAGGATCTGATGGTGGCCGTCAACGCGGCGATCGCGCTGGAGCGGCCCCTGCTGGTCAAGGGCGAGCCCGGCACTGGCAAGACCGAGCTTGCCCGTCAGGTGGCGGCGGCCCTCGGCCTCGATCTCATCGAATGGCACGTCAAATCGACGACGCGGGCGCAGCAAGGCCTTTACGAGTATGACGCCGTGTCACGGCTGCGCGACAGCCAGCTCGGCGATGCCAGGTTCAACGACATCAAGAACTACATCAAGCGCGGCAAGCTCTGGGAGGCGTTCGCGGCGGGCAAGAAGGTTGTGCTCCTCATCGACGAGATCGACAAGGCCGACATCGAGTTCCCCAACGACCTTCTGCAGGAACTCGACCGGATGGAGTTCTTCGTCTACGAGACCGGCGAGACCATCCGCGCTGCTATCAGGCCGATCGTCATCATCACCTCCAACAATGAGAAGGAACTGCCGGACGCCTTCCTGCGCCGCTGCTTCTTCCACTACATCCGCTTTCCCGACGTCGACACGCTGCACAGGATCGTCGACGTCCATTATCCCGGTATCAAGCAGAATCTGGTGCGCGCGGCACTTACCCAGTTCTACGAGATCCGCGAGGTCCCCGGCCTGAAGAAGAAGCCGTCGACCTCCGAGGCGCTCGACTGGATCCGCCTGCTGGTCGCAGACGACATCGCACCCGAGGATTTGCGCGCCGACCCGAAGAACGCATTGCCCAAACTGCATGGCGCACTGCTGAAGAACGAACAGGACGTGCATCTGTTCGAGCGCCTGGCCTTCATGGCCAGAAGACAGCAATAGCGCTTTCCCCGACCGTGGACCGTTGCCGCGGGCCGGACAGGACGGCAGCTTCGGCCACAACCTTTCGCAGGAGATGAAATGTCCGAGATTATTGTCCGCCCGCTCGCACAGTCCGACCACGCCGACTGGAAGCGCCTGTGGACCGACTACCTTACCTTCTATGAAACCAGGCTGCCGGAAGAGGTCTATGCCGTCACCTGGAAGCGGCTGTTCACGGAAGGCGAATTCGAGCCGAAGGGTTTTATCGCCACGCTCGACGGCAAGGCGGTCGGCCTCACCCACTATCTCTACCATCGCTCAGGCTGGTCCGAGAAAAACAACTGCTACCTGCAGGACTTGTTCGCCGACCCGGACGTGCGCGGCAAGGGCATCGGTGCGGCGCTGATCAATGCCGTAAAGCAGGAAGCGGCAAAGATCGGCGTCAAGAATGTCTACTGGATGACGCACGAAACCAATGCCACGGCGCGCAAGCTCTACGACCACGTGGCGCGCCGCACCGGCTTCATCGAGTATGATCTGCTGTAGATAGACAATGTTCATCCCCTTCTTCCTCGAACTGAAGGCCGCACGTGTTCCCGTCTCGCTCAGGGAATACCTGTCACTGCTGGAAGGACTGGAAGCCGGGCTGGTCGACTATGACGTCGAGGGTTTTTATTACCTGGCCCGCGCCGCTCTGGTGAAGGACGAGCGCCACATCGACCGCTTCGACCAGGTATTCGCGCATGTCTTCAAGGGCATTGAAGCGCTGGGCGGACCGGATGCGGTGGACGTTGCCAACATCCCGGAAGAATGGCTGCGCCGGCTTGCCGAAAAGCATTTGACCGAGGAGGAGAAAAAGCTGGTCGAGGCGCTCGGTGGCTTCGAAAAGCTGATGGAGACCTTGAAGCAAAGGCTGGAGGAGCAGAAAGGCCGCCATCAGGGCGGCTCGAAATGGATAGGCACTGGCGGCACCTCGCCCTTCGGCGCCTATGGCTACAATCCCGAAGGCGTGCGCATCGGCCAGCACGAAAGCCGCAACCGCCGCGCCGTGAAGGTCTGGGACAAGCGCGAGTTCCGCAATTTCGACGATGCCGTCGAGCTCGGCACCCGCAACATCAAGATCGCGCTGAAGCGGCTGCGCCGCTGGGTGCGCGAGGGCGCCGAGGAGGAATTCGACCTGCCCGGCACCATCCACGCCACCGCCGAGCATGGCTATCTCGACGTGCAGACGCGGCCCGAGCGCCGCAACGCGGTCAAGCTTTTGATGTTCTTCGATGTCGGCGGCTCGATGGACGACCACATTAAAACTGTCGAAGAGCTGTTTTCGGCGGCGCGTGCCGAATTCCGCCAGCTCGAATATTTTTACTTCCACAACTGCCTCTACGAGGGCGTGTGGAAGGACAATCGCCGCCGCCATGCCGAGGTGATTCCGACCTTCGATCTCCTCCACAAATACGGCCCGGACTACAAGGTGATCGTCGTCGGCGACGCCGCGATGAGCCCTTACGAGATCGCCCACCCCGGCGGCTCGGTCGAGCATTGGAACCCGGAGGCAGGCGCCGTCTGGCTCGGCCGCCTGCTGCAGCAATGGCCGAATGCGGTATGGCTCAATCCCGAGAGCGAAAAGAACTGGGGTTACACCCATTCGATCGCCATGATCCGCGACATCTTCGGCGGCCGCATGTTCCCGCTGACGCTGGCCGGGCTCGAAAGCGCAACGAAGCAGCTTTCCAGAAAACACTGAGCAATTTCCGGAGCCACCATGACCTGCTTCCTCTGCCTGCAATGCGGCGTCCAATTCGCGGCGACGGAGACGCCGCTGCAACACTGCCCGATCTGCGAGGACGAGCGGCAGTTCGTGCGCTGGGAAGGCCAGGCCTGGATCGCGCCGCAGGAGCTCTCTGCCGGGCATCGACTGGTGATGCGGGATGATGCCGGCGTGCTCGGCTTCGGCATCGAGCCGCGCTTTGCTATCGGCCAGCGGGCGCAGCTGGTGCAGACGCCGCATGGCAATGTGCTGTGGGACTGCGTCTCGATGGTCAGCGACGAGGCGGTGGCCGAGATCAACCGCCGCGGCGGCCTGGCGGCCATCGCCATTTCGCACTGCCACTTCTACTCGGCGATGGCATGTTGGAGCGAAGCGTTTGGCGGCGTGCCGATCTATCTCCACGCCGACGACCGCCAATGGATCATGCGGCCGCATCCCTCGATCGTCAGTTGGCAAGGCGAGACGCTCGTCCTCAATCCGTCGCTCACGCTCGTCCGCTGCGGCGGCCATTTTGCCGGCAGCCAGGTGCTGCACTGGCAGCGCGAGGGCGGCAACGCCCTACTGACCGGCGACACGGTGCAGGTGACGCCGACGCGCCGCCATGTCAGCTTCATGTACAGCTATCCCAACCAGATACCGCTCAACGCGGCGGCCGTGCGCCGCATAGCGGCGGCATTGGAACCATTCGCCTTCGACGATATCCGCGGGGCATGGTGGGACCTGAACATCATCGGCGGTGGCAAGACGGCCCTGGCCACCTCTGTCGCGCGCTATCTGGCGGCGATAGGATGATGATCGCGAGCGTAAATGCGGGCAAACCTTGTAACAAATGCCTATTTGTTGCGAATATGAGGTTGCAACAAAGAACGAGCCGCCAAGGCTGAGGAGATCAAATGGACACCCACACTTACCCCGTCACCCGCACCGATGCCGAATGGCGCGCCCGGCTGACGCCGGAGCAATATGCGGTCATGCGCAATCACGGCACCGAGCGGCCGGGCAGCTGCGCTTTGCTCTACGAGAAGCGCGCCGGCACATTTTCCTGCGTCGGCTGCGACCAGCCGCTGTTCGAATCCAAGCTGAAGTTCGAGAGCGGCACCGGCTGGCCGAGCTTCAACGACCCGGTGCCCGGCTCGATCGAGACCACCGTCGACCGCAGCTATGGCATGGTCCGCACCGAGTGCCATTGCTCGCGCTGCGGCAGCCATCTCGGCCACGTCTTCGAGGACGGCCCGCCGCCGACCGGTCTGCGCTATTGCATCAACGGCGTGGCGCTTAATTTCGAGCCGGCGGCCTGAAGGGGCATCGCGCAGGCTTTCAGCAAAGGGCGGCTTCGGCCGTCCTTTTTCATGCTGCGTTCCGTCCGCTCAGACCACGACCGTGGCGATGAGCCACAGCGCCGAGCCCAGCAGCATCAGCGCGGCCTTGGCGCCCGATTTCTCGGCCGTCCGCCAGACCGCTATGGTGAGGAAGATGTTGTAGGGCACCGGTGCGAAATGCACCGCCAGCACGAGCCCGACCGGCATCTTCAGCGCAAGCAGGATCAGAGCGACCACGGACGAGGCAATGCTGATCCCCGTCCCGACCAGCAGCATGTCGCGCCAGAACAGCCGGTCGATCGGCACCTCGCCTTGCCAGCGCGAGCGGAAGAAGGATCCGGCGCCTTCCGGGGACACCGGCGCCCTACCCCTGTCCGAGCACATCGACAACGGCGCGCTCGACGCGCGAGCATTCCGTCACCAGCCAGTCGGTCATGGCGGGCCAGTTGTCCTCGGCAAAGCAGTTGACCCGCCACATCGAATTGATGCCGAGGCCCTCGCAACTTTGTTCCGGCCTGAGGTTAAGCCTCTCTTCGATCGCCGGCTGGAACGGCTTCAACCGCGACCAGCTTTGCGTGGCGCCGAACTTTTCGTTGCGGCCGAAAAAGACGCCGACATGGTTCTGCGCCGGCGCGACATACATGGAAATGACCAGGGCGAAATCAGGCAGCCCGCGCTGCCAGAACCAAGGCCCGCGCCGCGCCAGCCGGGCTCTTTCCTCCGGATGCCGTTCGGCGAACAGCGACCAGAAGCCACGATGGCGGAACTCCGAGGCGCGGCGTCCGCCGAAGTCGAATTCGCTCATGGTTCAAACCGTATTCACGGCAACCGCATCGGGCACCGGGCGGTTAGTCTTACACCATGCCGAGCGCTGCCATGTACAGATCGAGGATGGCATCCTCTTCCTGGCGCTCGGCCTGATCCTTCTTGCGCAGCCGGATGATGGTGCGTATCGCCTTGGTGTCGAACCCCGTGCCCTTGGCCTCGGCGAACACTTCCTTGATGTCGTCTGCGATCGTCTTCTTTTCTTCCTCGAGCCGCTCGATGCGTTCGATGAGGGCACGCAACTGGCCGGCGGCAACAGTCTGGCTGGTCTCGGTGATATCGTCGGCCATGTTTTTCTCCAAAATTGGTTCTGGGCCGCGACTCGGCGAAAGACGGCGGCAAATTTGAGCCGGTTCGATGCCCGACCGGCGGCGGCGGGTCAAGCTGTTATCGAACAAGGCATGAGGGCTGCCGACAGAAGCCGACAGCCATCTCGCTCACATGGACCTGGGCATGTCGAGATTCAGGCCAGGCCGAGCCGAGAATGGTGGCTTCCGCGAACCGGAGCAAAGCGTACTTAAAGTACGTGAGCGCAGTTCTACTGCGACGCAGTAGAACGGGGAAGCCCAGGAAGCCACTATTCGCAGGCCGGCATCACCTGAATATCGATATGCCCTAAGCGAACGCGATCAGCAGATCCTTCGCATCGATCTGGTCGCCGGCCTTGACCAGCACCTCGGCGACGGTGCCGTCGCGCTCGGCATGCAGCGCCGTTTCCATCTTCATCGCCTCGATGGAGAGCAGCACGTCACCGGCCTTCACCGCCTGGCCGGTGGCGACCGAAAGGGCGGAGACCACGCCCGGCATCGGCGCGCCGACATGCGCCTCGTTGCCAGGCTCGGCCTTGCGGCGCGCCTTGGCGGCGGAGGCGCCATGCGCCCGGTCCGGCACCTTCACGCGCCGCGGCTGGCCGTTGAGCTCGAAGAACACGGTGACCATGCCCTTGTCGTCGACATCGCCGATGGCGAGGCAACGCACGACAAGCGTCTTGCCCTTCTCGATGTCGATGAAGATCTCGTCTTCCGACTTCATGCCGTAGAAATAGGTCGGCGTCGGCAGGACGCTGACCGGCCCGTAGGTCTCCTGCGCGCCGGCAAAGTCGGTGAACACCTTCGGATACATCAGCCAGGAGGCGAACTCGTATTCCGAGAGCTTGCGCTCGAGCTTCTCCTCGATCTCCTTGCGGCTGGCCTCGAGATCGGCGGGCTTGAGCAGCGAGCCAGGCCGCGCCGTGATCGGCTTGTCGCCCTTCAGCGCCTTCTTCTGCAGCGCTGCAGGCCAGCCGCCGGGCGACTGGCCGAGATCGCCGCGCAGCATCGAGACGACCGAGTCCGGGAAGGCGATATCCCTGGCCGGGTTCTCGACATCGGCGACGGTGAGGTCCTGGCTGACCATCATCAGCGCCATGTCGCCGACCACCTTGGACGACGGCGTCACCTTGACGATGTCGCCGAACATCAGATTGACGTCGTGATAGGTCTGCGCCACCTCGTGCCAGCGCGTTTCCAGCCCGAGCGAGCGAGCCTGTTCCTTGAGGTTGGTGAACTGTCCGCCCGGCATTTCATGCAGATAGACTTCCGAGGCCGGCCCCTTGAGATCGCTTTCGAAGGCGGCATACTGGTTGCGCACCGCTTCCCAGTAGAACGAGATCTTGCGGATCCATTGCGGGTCGAGGCCAGGGTCGCGCTCGGTGCCCTTCAGCGCCTCGACGATCGAACCCAGGCAAGGCTGCGACGTGTTGCCGGAGAAGGCATCCATCGCCGCGTCGATGGCGTCGACGCCGCTCTCCACCGCCGCCAGCACGGTCGCCGCCGACAGGCCCGACGTGTCGTGGGTATGGAAATGGATCGGCAGGTCGGTCGCCTCGCGCAGCGCCTTGAACAGCACGCGGGCCGCCGCCGGCTTCAACAGGCCCGCCATGTCCTTGACGGCGATGATGTGGGCGCCGGCGGCCTGCAGTTCGCCGGCCAGGCCGACATAGTATTTCAGGTCGTACTTGGCCCGCGCCGGATCGAGAATGTCGCCGGTATAGCACATCGCCGCTTCGATCAGCTTGCCCTCGGCGCCGACCGCGTCCATGGCGACGCGCATGTTCTCGACCCAGTTCAGGCAGTCGAAGACGCGGAACAGGTCGATACCGCCGCTCGCCGCCTGCTTGACGAAATGCTGCACGACATTGTCGGGATAATTGGTGTAGCCGACGCCGTTGGCGCCGCGCAGCAGCATTTGCAGCAGCAGGTTGGGGGCCGCCTCGCGCACCAGCGACAGCCGCTCCCAAGGATCCTCGGTGAGAAAGCGCATGGCGACGTCGAAGGTCGCGCCGCCCCAGCATTCGAGCGACAGAAGCTGCGGCAGGGCGCGCGCATAGGTGCCGGCAATATTGGCAATGTCATGCGTGCGCATGCGTGTCGCCAGCAGCGACTGGTGGCCGTCGCGCATGGTGGTATCGGTGACCAGAACTTCCTTCTGCTCGCGCATCCAGCCGGCGAATTTCTCCGGACCGAGCACGTCCAGCTTCTGCTTGCTGCCGCCCGGCACATTGCCGTTGAGATAGGGCACGACCGGTGCTGCCGCATCGGCCTTCGGCATCGGCCGGCCGCGCGTCTCGGGATGGCCGTTGACGCTGACATCGGCCAGGTAGTTGAGCAGCTTGGTCGCGCGGTCCTGGCGCTTGACCTGCTGGAACAGCTCCGGCGTCGTGTCGATGAACTTGGTCGTATAGGAGTTGTCGGCGAAGCTCGGGTGGTTGATGATCGCTTCGAGGAAGGTGAGGTTGGTGGCGACGCCGCGGATGCGGAATTCGCGCAGCGCCCGGTTCATGCGGGCAATCGTCTCGGCCGGCGTCGGCGCCCAGGCCGTCACCTTCTCCAGCAGCGGATCGTAGAAGCGGGTGATGACGGCGCCGGAATAGGCGGTTCCGCCATCCAGCCGGATGCCGAAGCCGGTGGCGCCGCGATAGGCGGTGATGCGGCCGTAATCCGGGATGAAATTGTGCTCGGGATCTTCGGTGGTGATGCGGCACTGCAAGGCATGGCCGTTCAGCCTGATGTCCTTCTGCGCCGGCACGCCCGATTGCGGTGTGCCGATGGCGAAACCGTCGAGGATGTGGATCTGCGCCTTGACGATGTCGATGCCGGTCACCTGCTCGGTGACGGTATGCTCGACCTGGATGCGCGGGTTGACCTCGATGAAATAGAATTTCCCGGTATCGGCATCCTGCAGGAACTCGACCGTGCCGGCGCCGATATAGCTGGTCTCGCGCGCGATCTTCAGCGCGTAGCCGCAAAGCTCCTCGCGCTGCGCCATTTCGAGATAGGGCGCGGGTGCCCGCTCGACGACCTTCTGGTTGCGGCGCTGGATCGAGCAGTCGCGCTCGAACAGGTGCACGGCATTGCCATGCGTGTCGCCAAGCACCTGCACCTCGACGTGGCGCGCGCGCTCGATCAGCTTTTCGAGATAGACCTCGTCCTTGCCGAAAGCGGCCTTCGCCTCGCGCTTGCCTTCCGTGACCTCGCGGGCGAGATCGGCCTCGGAACGGATGGCACGCATGCCGCGCCCGCCGCCGCCCCAGGAGGCCTTCAGCATCACCGGATAGCCGATCTCCTTGGCCAGTTTCTTGACCGCCTCCATATCGTCCGGCAACGGATCGGTGGCGGGAATGACAGGCACGCCGACTTCGATGGCGAGATTGCGCGCCGCGACCTTGTTGCCGAGACGGCGCATCGTGTCCGGCTTCGGTCCGATGAAGGTGATGCCCGCTTGCGCGCAGGCTTCGGCGAATTCGGGGCTTTCGGACAGAAGCCCGTAGCCGGGATGGATGGCATCGGCGCCCGAGAGCCTGGCGACGCGGATCACCTCCTCGATCGACAGATAGCTCTCGATCGGCCCCATATCCTTGATGAGATGCGGACCGCGCCCGACCTGGTAGCTCTCGTCGGCCTTGAAGCGGTGCAGCGAATATTTGTCTTCCTCGGCCCAGATCGCCACGGTTTTGAGGCCCAGTTCATTGGCCGCGCGAAAGACGCGGATGGCGATTTCTGACCGGTTGGCGACGAGGATCTTCGTGATGGCCAAGGACTGGGCTCCAGCAGCGGAAGGGACGGGAAATCGGTGCAATGATTAGCGTGAAAATGCTGCAGTGCAAACAAAATCAGCGCCGGTTTAAACCGATTTAAATCAATTATCCGGCCAACACTCGCACGCCTTAGCCCCAACGGACGGAACAATGGCGACAATTTCGATCCTGGATGCGATCTCTCCGCCTGAGGGGAGCCGGCAAGAAAGATCATCGGCCGACCGAACGCGCCAAAAGAAAATGCCCGGCGCGTTGCGCCGGGCATCTTGGATTTCAGACCTGTCAGAGCAGCTTATTTCGGGAACCAGGAATACTTGCCGTCGTCCTTCTTCTTCCACTCGTACATGATGTAGCCCGGCAGCTTCGGATCGCCCTTGGCGTCATAGGCAAGATCGCCCAGAACGGTCGGGAACGGGCCGTTTTCATGCATCGCCTTGGCAACGGCCTGCGGGTCGTTCGTCTTGGCGGCAGCAGCCGCCTCGGCGACCACCTGCACGGCGGCGTAGGCGTAGAGCGTGTAGGCTTCCGGCTCGAAGCCCTGCGCACGGAACTTCTCGACGAGTTCCTTGTTGGCCGGGATCAGGCGCGGATCGGGTCCGAACGTGTTGAGCGTGCCGGCGACGGCGTCGCCCGCGATCGCCGCGAGTTCGTCCGTCACGATGCCGTCACCCGACATCATCGGTGCCTTGAGGCCCTGGTCCGCCGACTGGCGGATGATCAGGCCGGCTTCGGTGTGCAGGCCGCCCCAATAGATCAGGGTGACGCCGGCTTCCTTCATCTTGGCGATGAGCGCCGAGAAGTCCTTGTCGCCGACATTGACGCCTTCATACATCACTTCCTTGACGCCGGCGGCGTTCATCGCCTTCTTGGTTTCATCGGCGAGGCCCTGGCCATAAGGGGTCTTGTCGTGCACGACGGCGACCTTGGCATCCTTGAAGTTCGCGGCGATATAGGCGCCGGCGATGCTGCCCTGCTGATCGTCGCGTCCGCAGGTGCGGAACACGTTCCACAGACCGCGCTCGGTGAACTTCGGGTTGGTCGCGGCCGGGGTGATTTCGACGATGTTGTTTTCGGCGTAGACTTCCGAGGCCGGGATCGAGACGCCCGAGTTGAAGTGGCCGATCACGAACTTGACGCCGTCGCCGACGAACTTGTTGGCAACCGATATGCCTTGCTTCGGGTCGGAGACGTCGTCGCCGACTTCAAGCTTGATCTGCTCGCCGTTGATGCCGCCCTTGGCATTGATCGCAGCGACCGCCGCCTCTGCGCCCTTCTGCAGCTGTGCGCCGAAGGCCGCGTTCGGACCGGTGATCGGACCGGCAACGCCGAACATTACATCAGCCCACGCGTTGCCGCCGAACGCGACAAGCGCGGTCAGGGCGACGGCGGACAAAAGTGACTTTTTCATTTAAACGCTCCCATTAACGGAGTGGGCGTGGATGAAGCTTTCATGCGATGCCCACCCTTATCGCAGAAAGCATAGTTTGCCGATTTTCAGGCACTTGTCACGCCGATTCATCCCTGACCCGGCGTTAATGATGAACCTCAACCTTTCGGTTTCCAGCTCAAGATTGAAGCTCTTTCGTAGAGCCAATTATACTGTGTGACCATCTGGTTGGTTCGTGTGTATTGATAGCCGACGAAGCCCAATATCATCAGCACGATGGTGTCGACGATATAGTACTGCAGCGAGAACATCGTGCCGTCGAACAGCGCATGATGGATGAAGCGGATGCCGATGCCGAGACCCAGCAGATAGGCGAAAAGCTGGATGAAGGAGCGCCATGTCTGGGCGCTGGCCTTGCCGGTCATCCAGGCCGCCCAGCCGCCGAGCAGGCAAGTGACGAAGAAGAACTGCCAGATCGAGGGTTCCTCATAGAGAATGCCCTGCATGATGAAGTCTCCCTAGCACGATCCCGAAAAGTTGCAGACTTTTCGGACAAGGATCATGCGACAAACAAACAAGTTGGAGCGGGATACCGGATGCACATTCCGCTCCAAACTCAGTGATGTCCGCCTTCGAGATAGGCGGCGCGCACTTCCGGATTGGCGAGCAGTTCCTTGCCGGTGCCGCTCATCGTCACATTGCCGTTGACCATGACGTAGCCGCGCGTGGCGAGCTTCAACGCGCCGAACGCGTTCTGCTCGACCAGGAACACGGTCAGTCCTTGCGTGCGGTTCAGCTCGCGGATGGCATCGAAGATCTGCTTGACGATCAGCGGCGCCAGGCCCAGCGACGGCTCGTCGAGCAGAAGCAGCTTCGGCCGCGCCATCAGCGCGCGTCCGATCGACAGCATCTGCTGCTCGCCGCCCGACAGCGTGCCGCCGCGCTGCGCGATGCGCTCCTTGAGCCGCGGGAACAGCGTGAACACCTTCTCGACGTCCTCGTCATAGTGTTTGAGGTTGTCGAGGCTGGCGCCCATCTGCAGGTTTTCCATCACCGTCATGCGCGGAAAGATGCGCCGGCCTTCGGGTGACTGGGCGATGCGCATGCGCGCGATCTCGTGCGTCGGCAACTGGGTGATGTCGGTGCCGGCGAAGGTGATGGTCCCTGTGCGGGCGCGCGGAGCGCCGAAAATGGTCATCATCAGCGTCGATTTGCCGGCGCCGTTGGCGCCGATCAGCGCCACGATCTCGCCCTCCTTGACGGTGACATCGACGCCGTTCAGCGCTCGGATGTTGCCGTAGTAGGTCTCCACGCCCTTGATATCGAGCAGCGTTGTCCCGGCCATTATTTGCCCCCTCCACGCTTGCCCGACACAGGCTTGGCCGCACCGGTGGTCTTTGCGGAAGCATGGCTGGTCGCCACCTTGCCGGCATCGACGCGGCGCGAGAATTCCGTGTCCTTGCCCCGACCGAGCAGCTTGGCCTGCTTGACCCATTCCTCGCGCGCAATGCGCCCGTCAAAGGCGAGATAGGCTTCGGCAGCCTCGACATCGGCCTTCTTCCAGGCGCCGATCTGGTCGAAGTGGAAGATGCCGTGCTCGTTGAGCTTCTTCTCGTTGACCGTGCCGATACCCTTGATGCGGGTCAGGTTGTCGGCCTTGCCGCCACGAGGGGCGGCGAGGCGGTTCGAAATGCCTTCGGCCTTTGCAGCGGGCGCCTTGGCGGCCGTCTTCTTCGGTGCTGCTTTCGCCGCCGGCTTGGCCGGCGCGGCCGGTTTTGCGACGGGTTTGCTCACCACGGTTGCCGCGCGGGCATCGACCTGTGCCGCCTTCGAGGCGCCTTTCGACACCGTGACGCGCTCGCCATCGCTGTGTCCGACAGTGTCGGTCACAGGTCCGGCCAGGTATGATGACGACGTACCCGGGCCATGCGCCGCATCCGGCCCAATGTCGAGCTGCTCGATGACGTCCTCGTCGCCGACCTCGGTCAGCACGGTCTCGACCTCCTCGTCGTCGACGCCGAGATAGGCGGCGATGACGCGCGGATCGGTGCGCACCGACTGCGGATTGCCGTCGGAGATCTTGCGGCCGTATTCCAGCACCACGACATGGTCGGAAATCTGCATGACCACCGACATGTCGTGCTCGATCAGCAGGATCGAGGTGCCGGTGTTGTGCTTGATGTCCATCAAGAGCTCGTTGAGCGCCGCCGATTCCTTCGGGTTGAGGCCGGCCGCCGGCTCGTCGAGACACAGAAGTTCCGGACCCGTGCACATGGCACGCGCGATCTCGAGGCGCCGCTGCGCGCCATAGGGCAGATCGCCGGCCGGATCATCGGCGCGATCGACGAGATCGGCCTTCTCCAGCCAATGCCTGGCCAGCTCCATCGACTCGGCTGACGCCTTGCGGTAACCGCTGAAGCCGAACAGGCCAAGCACAGTATAGCCCGATGCCTTCATCAGCTTGTTGTGCTGGGCAACCAGAAGGTTCTCCAACAACGTCATGCCCGAGAACAGCCGGATGTTCTGGAAGGTGCGCGCCACCTTGGCGCGCGCCGGGATTTCATGGTTGGGCAGCCGCTCCAGCAGATAGGTCGAGCCGTCGGCCCGGTTGAGCGTGATCATGCCTTCGGACGGCTTGTAGAAGCCGGTGATGCAGTTGAACACGGTGGTCTTGCCGGCGCCGTTAGGCCCGATCAGCGCCGTGATCTCGCCGCGCCTGGCGGTGAAGGAGAGGTCGCCGATGGCGACCAGGCCGCCGAATTTCATCGACAGATGGTCGACCTGCAGGATGGCGTCGTTCATTTGCGTGGTCGCGTTCATCAGCCGTGGCCCTCCTTGGTGAAGGAGCTTGAGACAGCCCTTCGCTCCTTGAGGAAGGCGGTCGGTTCGCGACTGCCGACGAAGCCGCGCGGCTTCCACAGCATGACGATGACCATGGCCATGCCGAACAGAAGCATGCGGTAGAGTTCGGGGGTGAAGTCCGGCCCGAAGATCTGCTTGAGGAAGTCGAGTTCGCGCAGCGCCTCGGTGCCGCCGATCATCACCATCGCGGCAACCGCAATGCCGACCAGCGAGCCCATGCCGCCGAGAACGACGATGGCAAGGATGATGGCCGATTCAAGGAAAACGAAGGATTCCGGGCTGACGAAGCCTTGCCGCGCGGCGAAGAACGAGCCGGCGAAGCCACCGAACATGGCACCGGTTGCGAAGGCAGTCAGCTTGGTGGTGGTGGTGTTGATGCCGAGCGAGCGGCAGGCGATCTCGTCCTCACGCAAGGCTTCCCAGGCGCGGCCGACCGGCAGACGGCGCAGCCTGATGGTGACGAAGGCGGTAAGCAGGCACAGGCCCAGGATTAGATAGTAGAGGAAGATCTTGTAGTAGGCGCTCGAGGTCGCAATGTGCAGAACCTTGGCAATGTAGTTGGGGTCCGACACGTTGAAGGTCATCAGGCCGAAGAAGGAAACCTTGGGAATGCCGGAGATACCGGCCGACCCGTTGGTGACCTCGCGCCAGTTGATCAGCACCAGGCGGATGATCTCGCCGAAGGCGAGCGTCACGATCGCCAGATAATCGCCGCGCAGGCGCAGCACGGGGAAGCCGAGCAGCACCCCCCACAGAGCGGCCATGCAGCCCGCTGCCGGCAGCAGGATCCAGAACGACAGGCCGTATTGCGTGGCAAGAAGCGCATAGGCATAGGCGCCAAGTGCATAGAAGGCGACGTAGCCGAGATCGAGCAGGCCGGCGAGGCCAACGACGATGTTCAGCCCCCAGGCCAGCATCACATAGATCAGGATCTGGATGCCGAAATTGTCGACCCATTTCAGCGAGCCCTGCAGCCCTCCAGCAATCGACCAGGCGTTAAGCGACAGCACCGCGACCACGAGGATCGGGTACAACACCAGCGCTGTGATGCCCAATTTGGTGAAGTTGGCATGGATGAAGGCGCGGAAGTAGTAGATCACGCAAGCCAGCACATAGATGACCGCCAGGGCGCGCAGGAATTGCAGATAGCCGGCAGGTTCCGCTCCCACCCATCCGGCGAGGGAGCCATTGAAGACGAACAGCAGCACCATCGCGACGACAGCCACGATGAACGCCGGCAGCGTGAAGAACCGTGACCCCACGCTGGCCGGCAACAGACCGGTGGCGACGTTGGCGATCTTCTGGTTGGCCATGAAGGGCTGGCCATAGGCGACATAGAGGAAACGGCCGACGGCCGTGGCGATCACCACGGCGGCGAGCAGGCCCCAACGCTGAGTCAGGACCAGTTCATTGGACATGTTCTGACCGGTCTTCAGACCGATGAACAGCACGAACAGGCCAAGCGCGATGGCACCGGCATAAAACGCTTCCTTAAGCGCGCGTTGGGTGGGGGTAGCGACGCTGTCGCTCTCACGAGATACGGTCACGGCCATGATCTCAGACCTTTTCGACTTCTGGCCGGCCCAATATGCCGGAAGGCAGGAAGATCAGCACGATCGCCAGGATCGAGAACGCCGCGACGTCCTTGTAGTCGATCGAGAAATAGGCCGACCACATGCTCTCGATGAAGCCGATCAGCAGCCCGCCGAGCACGGCGCCCGGCAACGAGCCGATGCCGCCAAGCACCGCCGCGGTGAATGCCTTCACACCCGGCACGAAACCGTCGGAGAAGGCCACCACGCCATAATACATCAGGAACAGCGTGCCGGCGACGGCGGCAAGCGAGGCGCCCATGATGAAGGTGATGGAGATGGTGCGGTCGACGTCGATGCCCAGAAGGGCCGCCATCTTGCGGTCCTGTTCGCAGGCGCGTTGCGCCCGGCCAAGCGAGGTCTTGTTGACCAGGTACCAGAACACCACCAGGAGCAGCGCGGTGACGATGACGATGATGATCTGCTTCAGCGACACGCTGACGCCGTTGATGTTGTAGACCTGGCTGACCATCGGCGGGATCGGCTTGTTGCGCGGACCTTGCGTCACCTGGACGAAGTTCGACAGCGCGATCGACATGCCGATGGCGGTGATCAGCGGCGCCAGCCGGAACGAACCGCGCAGCGGCCGGTAGGCCACCTTCTCGATCGTCCAGTTGTAGAGGCTGGTGAGCAGCATCGCCACGATCATCATGACCAGCAGCGCGATGACCACGGGCACCGAATAGAACAGCGCGCCGAGGATGAGGAAGACGATCAGCGCCGTGAAGGCGCCCACCATGAAGATGTCGCCATGGGCGAAGTTGATCATGCCGATAATGCCGTAGACCATCGTGTAGCCGATTGCGATCAGCCCATAGATCGATCCCAGCGTCAGCCCGTTGATAAGCTGCTGGACAAAATACTGCATGTGTACATGGCTCCCCTGGAATGTCGCCCATGCAGACGCATTCCTTTTCGTATTTCCCCTAGTCGTAAAGTTTCGAGCCCGGATTGCAACGTGATTTTTTTGACCGCCCCGCGTGTTTCCGATTCACGTCGTTCCGACCGCCCGTTTTCTGCACCCGACCCCTGGACTATCGCGGACCCTATCATTGGCATAACGCAATGTCTTTGACGATTCGGCCGTATCATGCACCCCGTTTCGAAGAAATCGCCGTCAAAATTAGGTGATAAGAGGATTCGTTGCGTTCCTGACAGGGTTCGTCTTTTCGTCACACTCCTTTCCGCAAGGTCAGGATTCTCCTCACTTGACCACGAAACCATGCGCGAACGGATCGCGGTCGTCGATGAAGATGGTGTTCAGTCCGGTCATCCGCGCCCAGCCGCCGATCGAGGGGATGATCGCCGGTCTGCCCGCCACGGTGACCTCCTTTTCGACCTTGCCCTTGAACAGCGAACCGATGATCGATTCATGCACGAAGGCATCGCCTGCCCTGAGCTTGCCCTTGGCATGGAGCTGCGCCATGCGCGCCGAGGTGCCCGTGCCGCACGGTGAGCGGTCGATCGCCTTGTCGCCGTAGAACACGGCATTGCGGGCATCAGCCCCTTCCACCGTCGGCTTTCCGGTCCACAGCATGTGCGACAGCCTGTTGATGCCGGGGTTCTCCGGATGCACGAAGGAATATTTCTCGTTGAGCCGTTGCCGCACCACCGGGCTCCAGGCGATGAGGTCGCCGGCGGAATAATCCGCCATGTCGCGGTAGTTCTTCTGCGGCTCGACGATGGCGTAGAAATTGCCGCCATAGGCGACATCGACGGTGATCTCGCCGAGCCCGGGACATTCGACCGTCAGACCTTCGGCATGGAGGAAAGACGGCACATTGGTGATGCGCACTTCCTCGACATATTCGCCGACCTGTTTGTATTCGGCGATGACCAGCCCGGCCGGCGTATCGAGCCTCAGCACACCCGGCGTCTTCGGCTTGATCAGCCCGTGTTCGATGGCCATCGTCACCGTGCCGATGGTGCCATGGCCACACATCGGCAGGCAGCCGGAGGTTTCGATGAACAGGATGGCGATGTCGCAATCCTCGCGCGTCGGCGGATAGAGGATCGAACCTGACATCACATCATGGCCGCGCGGCTCGAACATCAGCCCGGTGCGGATCCAGTCATACTCGGCGAGGAAATGCGCGCGCCGTTCCATCATCGTCGAGCCCTCGAGCAGCGGGCCGCCGCCGGCGACCAGCCGCACCGGATTGCCGCATGTGTGGCCGTCGATGCAGAAGAAGGATTTCTTGGCCATGTCGTTCCTCGAAAAATTCAAAACCGTTGTGGACTGAAGGGGGCAAGATCAACAGACGCAACCTGCCCCAGGATGATTTCCCGGATCAACCGTGCGGTCGCCGCGGCCTGGGTCAGGCCCAGATGGCCGTGGCCGAAAGCATAGACCACCGGCCGGCTTCCCGAGGCCTTGCCGATGACAGGCACCGAATCCGGCAGCGAGGGCCGGAACCCCATCCATTCGCGCCCGCCCGAGGGATTGAGCCCGGGCAGGAACTGCTGCGCCTTCTGCAGGAGCGCCTTCGATCTGTTGAAATTGGGCGGCCGCTCGATGCCGCCGAGCTCGACGGCGCCGCCGACGCGCAGGCCCGTCTCCAGCGGCGTGATGACGAAGCCATGGCCGGAGAAGATCAGCTGCCGCTTCACGTCAAAGGCACTCCTGGGCAGCGTCGTGTTGTAGCCGCGCTCGGTCTCCAGTGGAATGCGGTCGCCAAGCTGCCGCGCCAGAAGATGCGACCAGGCGCCGGCAGCGACGATAAGGTGCCTTGCCTGCCTGGTCGTGCCATCGGCCAACGTCAGTGTCGCGCCATCCTGGTCCGCCGCGACCCGATCGATCCCAGCCCTCTCGAAGCGGGCACCCTTGGCCTCGGCGTAAGCCCACACCGCCTTGCCGAGCAGCTTTGGATCGGCCACCGTCTTCCAGCTCGGCACGAAGGTGCCCTTGATGAAGCGCGGGGAGAGGCCTGGCTGCAAACCCGCCAGGCCTTCGCCCTCGACATGGCGAAAGCCGATGCCGAAGCGCTCGCGCGCGGCCCAGCCGGACAGCGAGGCGCGGAACTCGGCTTCGCTCTCGTAGAGCTCCAGCGAGCCGTCCTCGCGCAGCATCGGCCGCGTGCCGGAGCGATCGAGCAGCCCCATCCATTCGGTTTCGGCGAGCTTCATCATGCCGGCCTGGGCGGCGAGGCTGGCTTCGTATTTCGCCGGCGCGCCGGCGCGCCAGAAGCGGATCAGCCAGGGCAGCAGCCGCGGCAGGTAGGCGGGCGGAATGCTGAGCGGGCCGAGCGGATCGGCCAGCCATTTCGGCAGGTGCTTGATCATGCCCTTGTGCGCCAGCGGCAGCACGTCTGAGAAGGCGAAGGCCGCCGCATTGCCGGAGCTCGTCTCCTCGCAGATGCCGGTGCGGTCGAAGATTGTTACGCTGCACCCCGCCTCGACAAGGAAGGCAGCGGCACAGATGCCGATGATGCCACCGCCGACAATGGCGATATCTTTCCCTTCTCCCCATTCACGGGGAGAAGGCGCCCCAGCGGCGGAGCGCTGCTCCTGTTCCGGGGATTTGGAATTTTCTGGCACGTCGGTGCTGTCCCTTATTCGGCTGCCACCAGTCTGTCCGCCGATAGAGGAGACGTCTGGAGCGACGGCAGCTTCGGCCGCACCGCCAGCGCATCCCGTATGATCTTCTCGACTGCCTTGCGGCGCTCGCCCGACAGCGGCTGGCGCGGCATGCGCACGCGGTCATTGGTATCGATTGCCAGCACTTCGGCAAGCTTGATGTTCTGTACCAGATAGGTCGAGACGTCGAGGTCGAGCAGCGGCCGGAACCAGCGGTAGATGGCGAGCGCCTCCTCGCGGCGGCCCTGCTTCATCAGTTGGAAGATGGCGACGGTCTCGCGCGGGAAGGCGGTGACCAGGCCGGCTACCCAGCCGATGGCGCCGATCGACAGCGCCTCGAAGGCGAGATTGTCGACACCGGTGAACAGATCGTAGCGGTCGCCAAGCCGGTTGATGATCTCGGTCGAGCGCCTGATGTCGTCGGAGGATTCCTTGATGGCGACGAAGCGCTTGTCCGACGCCAACTCCTCCATCTGGTCGACGGTGACGTCGACGCGATAGGCGAGCCGGTTGGAGTAGATCATGACCGGCAGGTCGCCGGCCTCGGCGACCGCGCGCAGCGCCGCGACGGTCTCTTCCGCATTGGTGTGGTAGATCGGGCTCGGCACCACCATCAGGCCATCGGCACCTTCGCTCGCGGCGCGCCTGGCAATAGCGGCGGCCTCCCGGGTGCCCGCCTCATTGACGGTCAGCAGCACCGGCTTCTTGCCGGCGACTTTCTGCGCGGTCTTCAGCACCTCGATCTTCTCGTCAGGCGACAGCATCGGCCCTTCGCCGAGCGAGCCGCAGACGATGATGCCGTCGCAACCGGCCTCCATCTGCAGGCCGAAGCAGCGCTCCATTTCGGCATGGTCGAGCCGGTCGTCGGCGGTGAATTTGGTCGTAACAGCGGGGAAAACTCCGGTCCACATAGTCGTGTCTCCATCTGATATATCAGCCGTATATCTGTTAAGAAACTCACTGTCAATGCGGAATCCGTTATGATATATCCAAAATATATCAGGAGATCGCCTTTGATATCCATGGAAGCAACCATGACGTCCGAGCCGGCGGCGTCCAGGGCCTACCGCGTGCTCGAGCATATGATCGTCACGCTGGAACTGGCGCCGTCGAGCTTTGTCACCGAAGGAGCGCTTATCGAGAAGCTGGACCTCGGCCGCACGCCGGTGCGCGAGGCGATCCAGCGGCTGGCCTGGGAAGGGCTGCTGGATGTCAGGCCACGCGCCGGCATCGCGATCGCGCCGCTGCATCCCGGCGACTGGCTGCGCGTGCTCGACGCCCGACGCGGCGTCGAGGTGGTGCTGGCCCGCTCGGCCGCCCGCTTCGTCACCCGCGAGGCCGCCGACCTGTTTCACGAGGCGGCGCTGGCCATGCAGAAGGCGGTCATCTCGGGCAATGTGCTTGCCTTCATCCAGGCCGACAAGGCGCTGGACGAGGCGCTGGCGATGGCCGCTGACAACCGCTTCGCCGCGCGGCTGGCCGCGCCGCTGCAGACCCACAGCCGCCGCTTCTGGTTCCGCTACAAGGCGGATACGGGCCTGGCCGAGTCAGCCGAGCATCATGTCGCGCTGATCCGCTCGATCCTCGACGGCGACGAGGAGGCAGCCGCCAAGGATGCCAAGCGGCTGATGGCTCTGCTGCGTGGCCATGCCGAGGTCGCCGCGACGCGCTGATCGGGCGATCAGATCCCTTGCGCGGCGGCGATGGCGGTACTCTCCCATCCCTCACCGGTCGCGAAGATACAGCTTCGGCCCTGCACGTCGGTCACCAGCATGGACCAGGTCCCGCTTGCCGAAACATAGATCTCGACAATGGCGGATTGCCCGACCACACCATAACCAAGCTGCTTTTGTTGAAAGGCCTGCGCCAGTCCCGCGACGAGGTCGTTGTGGCCGCCGCAGATAAATTGCGCCTGCGCCGATAGCGTCGACAGCGCCAGCGCGGCGCCAATCACGGCTATCCTGATCCATCGAAACGACAATCTGTGTGCCATTTGGCACCTCCTTCGCCTTGACGTTCCGGCAAAGGGAGGCACATGGGGCAGCCTCAACGCACCGGAACGCTCCAGGCCGGGTTCGACGTCTTCATCACGTCACTCCTTCTGGTTTCCGGTCTGTCGTCAGGGAACCTTATCATTCCCTGGAATCGATATGGTGAGGCCCCGATCTGAAAACAAGCATCGCTTCGGAGCTTGCGCGCGTTGCAGAGCAACGATCGGCGTCAGACTTCCGCCGGTTCGCGAAGTGCCGCCCATTTCAGCAAGGCGTCGAGGGCCGGGCACAGCGCCTGGCCCCAATCGGTCAGGCAGTACTCGACCTTCGGCGGCACCTGGTGGTGGACGATACGGCGAACGATGCCGTCGGCCTCCATCTGCCGCAGCTGTTGGATCAGCATCTTCTGCGAGATCGCCGGGATCGCCCGTTCGAGGTCGGAGAAGCGCAGCACCTTGCCGCCGAACAGGTGAAACAGGATCACCAGCTTCCAGCGGCCCTCGAGGATGCGCAGCACGTTCTCGACGCCGCTCGCTGCCGACAACGGCGTCAACGTCTCGGGCTTACTCTCAGGTAAGTACCTTACTTTTTCGTCGGTTCTTGTCATTTCACCAGTATATCTCATTTTAGAAGCCGGACAAGCGCCGCCGGCCTCGATGGGCGGCGGCAACCCCGCACCGGAGACGACACCATGACCGCAAACCTTCCGCAGCCGCTGGCCGACTATTTTGCCGCCAAGAACCGGCACGACATCGACGCCATGCTCGTGCCTTTCTCGTCAGACGCCACGGTCAAGGACGAAGGCGAACCCCATCGAGGCTCAGTCGCCATCCGCGGCTGGATGGAGGCAACGACACGCAAATACCGGGTGTCCGTCGAGGTCGCCGACGTGACGGTCAACGGCGATAAATGGCGGATCGCCGGCATCGTGTCTGGAAATTTCCCCGGCAGCCCCGCGACACTCCACTACGTCTTCACACTGGCCGATGACCGGATCGCGCGGCTGGAGATCGGCGCATGACCTTCGTCCAGAAATTTGCGGTCGACGATCGGGAATTTGCCGGCAAGCGCGTTCTGGTCACCGGGGGCACAAAGGGTGCCGGCGAGGCCATCGTGCGTAGGCTTTCGGCGGCGGGAGCGATGGTTGCAACCACCGCTCGCTCGGCGACGGAAGCATGCCAGCCGAAGCTGTTCATGCGGGCCGACATCAGCACTCTGGCAGGCGTCGAAAAGGTCGCCGCGGGTGTCATGGAGCAGCTTGGTGGTGTCGACATCATCGTTCACAACGTCGGCGGTTCGAAGAGCCCAGGAGGAGGATTTGCCGGACTGTCGGAGCAGGCCTGGCAAGATGAACTGGACCTCAACCTGCTGGCGGCGGTGCGGCTCGATCGCCTGCTTGTCCCGCATATGATCGAGCAAGGTTCAGGCGTGATCGTTCACATGTCGTCGATCCAGCGCCGCCTGCCGCTGCACGAATCCACCATCGCCTATGCGGCGGCCAAGGCAGCCCTTTCAACCTACAGCAAGGCGCTGTCCAAGGAACTCGGCCCCAAAGGCATCCGCGTCAACACCGTGGCGCCGGGCTGGATCCACACCACTGCTTCGGAAGCCATGGTGAAGCGGCTGGCATCCCACTCGGGCTCGGATGAGGCAACCGCCCGCCAGGGCATCATGGATGCGCTGGGCGGCATCCCGATCGGCCGGCCGGCATGGCCGCAAGAGGTTGCGGAACTCGTGGCATTCCTTGTCTCGGACCGCGCCTCGGCGATCCACGGCGCCGAATACGTCATCGACGGTGGCACCATACCGACGGTCTGACGGAGGCAAGCGGCCGACAAAAAAGAAAGAGGCGGGATGAGCCGCCTCTTTCTTGTTTTGGAACGTTTCCCAATCAGTTCATCGTCGGGATGACGAACTCGGCGCCATCCTTGATGCCGGACGGCCAGCGCGACGTCACCGTCTTGGTCTTGGTGTAGAAGCGGAAGGCGTCCGGGCCGTGCTGGTTGAGGTCGCCGAAGGACGACGCCTTCCAGCCGCCGAACGTGTAATAGGCGATCGGCACCGGGATCGGCACGTTGACGCCGACCATGCCGACCTGGACACGGCTTGCGAAATCACGCGCGGCGTCGCCGTCGCGGGTGAAGATGGCGACGCCATTGCCCATTTCATGGTCGTTGGCGAGCTTGATCGCGCTCTCATAGGTCGGTGCACGTACCACCGAGAGCACCGGCCCGAAAATTTCTTCCTTGTAGATGCGCATGTCCGCCGTGACATTGTCGAACAGGCAGCCGCCCATATAGTAGCCGTTCTCATAGCCCTGCATCGTGAAGCCGCGGCCATCGACGACCAGCTTGGCGCCTTCCTTGACGCCGGTATCGACGTAACCCTTCACCCGCTCCAGCGCCTGCGCCGTCACCAGCGGGCCGAAATCGGCGGCCGAATCCGTCGACGGTCCGACCTTCAGGCTCTCGACGCGCGGGATCAGCTTTTCCATCAGCCGGTTGGCCGTGTCGTTGCCGACCGGCACAGCCACCGAGATCGCCATGCAGCGCTCGCCGGCGGAGCCGTAGCCGGCGCCGATCAGCGCGTCGACGGTCTGGTCCATATCGGCGTCAGGCATGATGATCATGTGGTTCTTGGCGCCGCCGAAGCACTGCACGCGCTTGCCCGCCGCGGTGCCGCGCGAATAGATGTAGTGGGCGATCGGCGTTGAGCCGACAAAGCCGACGGCCTTGATGTCGGGATCGTCGAGGATGGCGTCGACGACTTCCTTGTCGCCGTTGACGACGTTGAGGATGCCAGCCGGCAGGCCGGCCTCGAGGAACAGTTCGGCGATGCGGATCGGCACGCCCGGATCACGCTCCGACGGCTTCAGGATGAAGGCATTGCCGCAGGCGATCGCCGGGGCGATCTTCCACAGCGGGATCATCGCCGGGAAGTTGAACGGGGTGATGCCGGCGACGACGCCGAGCGGCTGGCGCATCGAATAGACGTCGATGCCGGGGCCGGCGCCATCGGTGAACTCGCCCTTCATCATGTGCGGCGCACCGATGCAGACTTCGACCACTTCGAGGCCGCGCTGGATGTCGCCCTTGGCGTCGGCGATGGTCTTGCCGTGCTCGCGCGCCAGTATGTCGGCCAGTTCGTCATAGTCGCGGGCGACCAGTTCGAGGAATTTCATCAAGACGCGAACGCGGCGCTGCGGGTTGGTGGCGGCCCATTTCGGCTGCGCCGCCTTGGCATTCTCGACCGCCGCGCGCAGTTCCGCCTGCGAGGCCAGCGCCACCGTGCCGCGCACGGAGCCGTCCATCGGCTGCATGACGTCCTGCTTGCGGCCGCTGGTGCCGGCGACACGCTTGCCGCCGATGAAATGACCGTATTCGATCATGATATCTCTCCCTTGTTTGTGATGGGCGCATTGTCCGCCTTTGCGATGGCGAAGGCAACGCGAGGAAGAACGCAACCGTTGTGCAGCAAATAGATAACGATTGACGGGTGTGCATCAATTCTCGCAAATGGAGGACCGCAAGATATCTCCTGGGGATTCCCATGAACTGGGATGACGTCCGCATCTTCCTCGCCGTGGCACGCGCCGGCCAGATCCTTGGCGCCGCCAAGCGGCTGGAGCTCAACCACGCCACCGTCTCGCGCCGCATCGCAGCGCTCGAAGACGCATTGCGCACAAAACTCTTTCGCCGGCTGACCACCGGCAGCGAACTGACGCCGGCCGGCGAGCGCTTCCTCGACATTGCCGAGCGCATGGAGGGTGACATGATCGCCGCGCGCTCGACCATATCAGGCGAAGGCGACGATATCTCAGGCACCGTGCGCATCGGCGCGCCGGACGGGTTCGGCGTCGCCTTCCTGGCCAGGCGCCTCGGCGAACTGACCGCACTGCATCGCGAGCTGACGATCCAGCTCGTGCCGGTGCCGCGCTCCTTCTCGCTGTCCCGTCGCGAAGCCGACATCGCCATCACCGTCGAGCGGCCGACCGAGGGCCGGCTGGTAGCGGGTAAGCTGGTCGATTATTCGCTGGGCCTGTTTGCCTCGCGCGCCTATGCCGAGGCCAATGGCCTGCCCAAAACCGCGGCCGAACTCGGCCGACACACCCTCATCGGCTATGTGCCGGATCTCATCGTCAGCCCTTCGCTCGACTACGCGGCCGAATTCAGCGCGGACTGGCGCACCAGCTTCGCCATCTCCTCGGCACTCGGCCAGGCCGAAGCGGTGCGCTCGGGCGCCGGCATCGGCATCCTGCACACCTTCGTCGCGCGCTCGATGCCGGAGCTGGTGGCCGTCGATGTGGTGGCGCCCATCCGCCGTGCCTACTGGCTGGTCTATCATGAATCGGTGAGGCCGCTGCGCCGCATCCAGATCGTCGCCGGCTTCATCACCAAGGCGGTGGAGCGGGAAAGAAGTCTCTTCCTGTAAGGCGCTCAGAGCCCATCGAGAACGAACGAACTCGCCACCCGTTCGGCCTCGTCGGCCAGTGGCGCCCACTTCTGCTTCATTTGCTCGAGGCTGTCGCCTGTGAGCCCGCAAGTCACCAGACCGAAGTGGGTGCCGCGCAGCGAAAGCACGACCTTGGCGTGACCGGGGAAGCTGGCGCTGCCGTCGCCGACCTGGAAATCCATATCGGCCATTCGTGCCGGATAGCCATCGGGAAAGCGGATCAACTTTTCGTTGCTGAAGGCCGCCAAGGTAAAGGCTGCTCCCACCATCTCTTGCCAGGCCTGCGGCGACCAGCCCGTTTCGAGAAATGCCTTGGGATCGGCGGGTGAACCGGACGCCTGCGGATCATAGAGACCGACCGATATCCGGCAGGTCAGGCCCTGATCACCGGATTTTATCTTCAGCCGCATCGTCTTGCCGGAAGGCGCCTCGTTTCTCCACCCTTCCGGAAAGGTCAGGGAAAATCCGTTGTCCTTGTCGTGAACGGTCTTGTCGGCGGCATTGGCCGCCGAGATGCAGGACAGAAATACGACAGCTGTAACCGCAAAGCCGATACGCATCACTGGTGCTCGCGAAATGCCAGACGGGGTCGATGCGCCCGGCAGGTTGTATCGCTGCGGTAATAACACGGTCTGGTGATACACGCCGCCTTTTGCTTGCCACAAAACCGGCCAGTGTGGCATCAGGCATGCGGTCGCCGGCCATTGGCAGGGCCGCCGGTGGGAATCGTTCAGAAAGCTGGCGCGGAAAAAATGCGAGCCGTTCTTGCCATCCTGCCGCTGATTTTCGTTTCGGCCTGCGCCAACCCGTGGACAAAAGTGCCGGAAGCCGAATTGCCCAAGCCGATCCGTTACGCCATGGCGCGCCCCTCGCCTTTCGTCTTCGGCAATTATTGCGGCCCCGGCACCCGCACCGGCGATATCTCGGCCCGGCCGGTCGACCGCCTCGACGCGGCGTGTCAGACCCACGACGCCTGCTACATCGCGCGCCACAATCATTGCGATTGCGACGGCGCGCTCGTCGCCTCCGCCCGGGCGATCCGTGATGACAAGACGGCGCCACGCAAGATGCGCGGCGAGGCGGAATTGCTGATCGCTACCTTCGCCATCCCCGTCTGCAAGGTGTTTCCCCAAGGCTTCATGCCGCCGCGCGACCCGGCTCAGTTGAGCGCCATGAAGGCCGGAGCCACCGGGTGAATCGCCACGCATTTATCATCCTTGCCCTGTTCGGGCTGACCGCCCTTGCCGGTTGTGCCGGCACAGGCCGCGATGCCTGCGATCTCCTGCCAGGACAGGCGGCCTGCGCGCGGCCTTCATTGTTAGCAAGCACGCCTGGGCCGCAGGTCGCCGCGTCGCAGTTTTTTGGCGATGCCGGCGCCAGCGACTACGAAAGACGCTTCCTGGCGCTGCTCGCCCACAATCAGCTCGGCGCCATGGATCGCGCCAATGGTACCGGCCCGTACGGGCGCAACCGCCGCGATGTGCAGAACAGCGGCTTCCGGGCGACCTATTCGACGCTGCAGCAACTGGCCGAACCACTCGCCAGGACGCATCTGCCGTCGGCCAATGGCGGTAGCGGCGTGGGCCATTTCGACGGACGCTGGCGGGTGTCGCGGCAGACGCTCTACATCGATGCGGCGGCACGGCCCTCGTCACCCAAGAGTTTCGATTTCTCCGGCCTGCAGGCGCGAAGCACCGAGATCGTCGTGCGCCAGGCCGGAGAGCAGCCGGTCGAGATCGAGGCCACCTGCGACGGCGCGTTGGCGATCCGCGCCGCCGGAGCCTCGCGCACCATCGCCGCCGGCGCGGCATTTCGTTTTCGCCTGTCCGGCGAGGACGACACGGTCAGCCTGTTTCCCAGCGACAGCCTGAACCGCTGCACGGCAAGGATCCGCTCCAGCCTTGTCCCGGCCGGGGCGCCGCTCACCATCCGGCGCCAAGAGACCGCGGATCCGGCTCTCGCCAGCTTCGACAGCCGCTACGAGCGCTGCCCGGTCCCCGAAAGCGCCGGCCTCGACGCGCTCGAGCGCGCCTTCTATGCCAGCCGCTGGCTGTCGCAGACCTGCGCCCTACCCGTCGGCGAGCCCAGGCTGCTGCGCAAGTCGCGCGACGGCTTCAACGCCAAGGTCGAGGCGCTCATGGGCGCACCGCTGTCCGATGCGGCGATAGACAAAGGCGACCCGGAGCTGCCTCTCGATTTCTCCAGGGCGCCACGGCTGAAGCTGATCTATCTGTCGTCGCTGGAATTCAAGGCGGACTTCTCCGGCTGCATCATCGAGCGGCTGATCCGCCATCATGCCGCCCTTGGCACCAAGGTGCGCATACTGGTCACCGACGTGCTGGAGCGCGAAAAGGACGACGCCATGCTGCACCGGCTGGCCGCCGAATTCCCCAATGTCGAATTGCAGGAATACCGCTGGCGCGCCGATCATGGCGCGCCGATCGACGAGCAGATTTCACAGCTGCACAAGACCCATCATATCAAGATGCTGGCGACGCTGGCTGTGGACCCTGCGCGCTCGCGCGTCATCATCGGCGGCCGCAACATCCATGACGGCTTCCTGTTCCATAGTCCGATCGACCTGTCGCGCTATCCGGACCTGCAGCAATACGGCAAGACCGACGGCTTTTCGCTGAACTACTATTCGAACTGGAGCGACTTCGACATCGAGTTCGCCGACCGGGCGACGGTCGAGACGCTCGCCGCGCATCTATCGACGATATGGTTGCGCGACGCCGACACCAATCTGGCGCGCCCCTTCTCGATCCCGGTCCATGGAAATGGCCGCCCCCAGGGCAATGCCCGGCATTTCATCTCCGTGCCCTATGAGGACGACCATGCGCTGGAGGACTATTTCGTCGAGCTGGTCGATGCCGCCCGGCAGCATATCCAGATCGTCAATCCCTACCTCAATCTGACGCCGAGCCTCGCCCATGCTTTTGACCGGGCGCTCGCCCGCGGCGTCAAGATCGACATTGTCGGCCGCATCGATCTCAAGGGCGATATTGGCGGCAAGTTCCTCACCGCGCTCAACAAGCTGTTCGTCGAGAAATATGGCGACCGCATCAACATCCGCGAGTTCAAGGCGCCCGACGTGGTGCTGCATTCCAAGATCATGATGATCGACGAAAGGCTGGTCGCCATCTCCTCGGTCAACCTCAACAACCGCAGCTTCTTCCACGATTCAGAGAACGGCATGATGGTGCTCGATCCCGCCTTCTACGTCAGGATGAAGCCGATCTATGACGACTATCTCGCCCATTCGAATCCGGTTTCCAGCAACGTGACGATCCCGTGGATCTATCGGCTGCTGTTCGACGAAGCCTGGGTCAAGCAGGCGTTCTGATCTCTAGCGCCGCCTATTTCAGGTAGCGCTCCTGCGCCAGGGCACGGGCATCGATGTCAGGCACCTTGTTCGACATGATGTCGGCCAGCACCTTGGCCGAGCCGCAGGCCATGGTCCAGCCGAGCGTGCCATGGCCGGTATTGAGGAAGAGATTGGAAAGCTCGGTACGGCCGATCAGCGGCGGCCCATCCGGCGTCATCGGCCGCAGGCCGCACCAGAAGGTCGCCTCGCGCATGGCGCCGGAGCCCGGAAAGAGATCGCCGACCGAATGTTCGAGCGTGCGCCGCCGCGATTCGTGCAACCTGAGGTCAAAGCCTGAAATCTCGGCCGTGCCGCCGACGCGGATGCGGTCGCCCAGCCGGGTGATCGCCACCTTGTAGGTTTCGTCCATCACGGTCGACACCGGCGCCAGGGCGGCATCCTTGATCGGCACGGTGATCGAATAGCCCTTGACCGGATAGACAGGGATCGACCGCTTCATCCGGCGCATGAAGCCGGCCGAGTAGCTGCCCAGCGCCATCACATAGGCTTCGGAGGCCTTGAACCCCTTGCTGGTGCTGAGATTGGCAATGCGGTTGCGGCTGCGCAGGACGCGCCAGATCGTCGTGTCGTATTCGAACTTGACGCCCCGCGCCACGCAGAGCTCGGCCAGTTTCTCCGTGAACATCTTGCAGTCGCCGGTCTCGTCATGCGGCAGCCTCAGCCCGCCGACGAATTTCTCGCGCACGCCGGCCAGCGCCGGCTCCGCCGCGATGCAGCCGTCCTGGTCGAGGATCTCGTAGGGCACGCCATATTTCTTCAGCACATCGACATCGCCACCGGTACCGTCGAGCTGCTTTTGCGTGCGAAACAGCTGCAGCGTGCCCCGGCTGCGCTCGTCATAGGTGATGCCGGTCGCCTCGCGCAGCGCCTTCAGCGTGTCGCGGCTGTATTCGGCCAGCGGCACCATGCGCGACTTGTTGATGGCATAGCGCTCCGCGGTGCAGTTGCGCAGCATCTTGACCAGCCAGGTCCACATATGCGGATCGAAGGCCGGCCGCACCACCAGCGGGCCATGCTTCATCAACAGCCATTTGATCGCCTTGAGCGGAATGCCGGGGCCGGCCCAGGGCGAGGCATAGCCGGGCGAAATCTCGCCGGCATTGGCGAAACTGGTTTCCAGCGCCGGGCCTTTCTGGCGGTCGAGCACCGTCACCTCGTGGCCGGCCTCGGCAAGATAATAGGCCGTGGTCACCCCGATGACGCCGCCGCCCAGCACCATGATCTGCATCGTTCACTCCTTGCCGCGCCGCGCGTCCTCAGGACGCCCGTGGACGCGACCGCATTTCTCGATTTGCGCATGATCCCAAATGAAAATCGATGCCGATTTTCGAGAACCATGCGCTGTTGCCCATTCACGCCGCCGAGGGACCGGGGTCGTCGTCTTCTGTCTGCCGCATTCCGGGCGTCTCGCCAAGAGGCCGCCAATCGTCCGCGGCGCTGTAGACGAGAGTGAGCCCGTGCGGTCGCCGCCCGTCGGCCCGGTCCCTCTGCCTGACCGCGCGCCGGGCAGCCTCCGGCTGGTAGAGCACGGCCTTGATCAGGATCGACTCCCGCCGGCCGTCGGCGTGCTCGATCGAAGCCGCTTGGCCCTGCGCCATGCCAAGCATGCACAGCCCACGCCTGGTTGCCACCGACAGGCTGGAGCCCACCGGCCCGCGGCCCTCGTTCTGTACCAGGGTACGCGTCTCGGCGTGACCGGCATCGACGCTGAACACCACCCTGCTGTTCAGCGTGACGATATCGGGGCCGACCGAATCGATCGGCACGATATCGGCGCTTGAAAGCTTGTGTTCGAGCATGCGCACGATCGGATCCGCGAATGCCCGCCGGCGCTCCAGCATGACTTCGAGGACGGCGCGGTCCTTCGTCGTCAGGCAGCAATTCGTGTTCTTCATCACCGCCTCCACGATCAGCGCCGCTGCGCGCCGGAGGCCGGCGTGTCGACGGCTTCGACGGTCACCGACAGTTCACGGCCGCCCCGACTGCTCCAGCACACCGCCTGCCCGGCCGCCGCCCCGATGAGCGCCGTTCCCATCGGCGTCAGCACCGAGATCCTGTTTTCGGCAATGTCGGCGTCGCCGGGATAGACCAGCATGATGCGCTGGGTCTCCCCGCCTTCGCCGCGGACCGTCACGATCGAACCCATACGCACCACGTCGGCCGGCATCGCCGCCGCGTCCGTGACGACGGCGCGGTCCATCTCGAAGAGCAGTTCCTCGGCCGTCTCGGGGGCACGGTCGAGCAAGGCTCTCGCCAGGCCGGTCAACCTGTCGTGGTCGGTGTCGCTGATCACAATCCGACTCGATGGACGCGGTCCTGTTGCATGTTGCATGGCACACCTCTTGGATCGGCGCATCGAATGGATGCGCGCTTGCCGCCGCACTGATGGCGGCGTGATGAAAGCCGGCAGCCACGAAGGGCTGTACGGCTTGATGGCGGTTTGGATGTATGGATGCCCCGATACGGACGGACGCCAGAAGGCGGCCGCGCCGGGGCTACGATCCCGCGATCGGGCAGACCCTGAACAAGGTTCTGGTGTAAGCGAGGTTGCTCATGCCCCGAACCTTGCCGACAGGCGCCCGCTTGTCAAGCGCGGCCAAACCGCTCAACCGCCGACATAGTGGCGGTGAAAGCGCGGGCCGAGACTGGCCAGGATTTCATAACCGATGGTGCCGGCATGGCCGGCGGCATCGTCGACGCTCTGCGAGGGACCGAGCAGCTCGACCACATCGCCCTCGCGCAGCCTGCCGGGCGGCAGGGCCGATATGTCGAGAATGATCGAATCCATCGACACACGCCCGAGGAAAGGCAGGCGCACGCCCCCGAACCAGGCCGCCGAAGCGGAGCGGCGTAGCCAGCCATCCGCATAGCCGAACGAAATCGTCGCCAGGCTCAGCGGAGCGTCCGCGTGATAGCTGTGGCCATAGCCGATGCCGGCGCCCTTTTCGACGCGGCGCGTCTGCGCCACCTTGGCCTGCAGCCGCACCACGGGCAGCATCGGATTGGCCTCACCAGGCGTCGGGTTGATGCCGTAGAGCGCCGCTCCCGGCCGAGCGAGATCGTGATGGTAGGACGGCCCGAGAAAGATGCCGGAGGAATTGGCGAGCGAGGCAGGCGCCTCGGGCAGTACGGCGCGCAGCCGTTCAAAGGCCAGCCGCTGCTGCTCGTTGGCCGGATGGTGAGGCTCGTCGGCGCAGGCCAGATGGCTCATCACATATTTGGCATCGATGCCGTCGAACGCACTGCTATCCCCAGCCAGCGCCTCGACTTCGGCCGGCGCCATGCCGAGCCGCGACATGCCGCTGTCGACTTGGATGGCAGCCGGCAGCCGGCGACCGGCAGCCTGCGCCGCCGCGCGCCAGGCCTTCAACTGCGCGCCACTGTTGATGACCGCGCAAAGCCCAGCCGCCATCGCTTCCGGCTCGGAGCCAGGCGGCAGCCCGTTCAGCACATAGATATCCGGCCCGGTTCCGATCGCCTTGCGCAGCGCAATGCCTTCGGCCAGCAGAGCGACAAAGAAGATGTCGCAGCCTTCCCGGGTCAGTGCCGCCGCCACCTGGGCGGCGCCAAGCCCGTAGCCATTGGCCTTGACCACGCCCGCGCAGGCCACGCCGCCCAGCCGCGCCTTCAGCCGCCGGTAGTTTTCACGGATCGCGCCGAGATCGATCGTCAGGATCGCGCCGGCCGCCGCCTCGCTGACCGGCCACCCGGTGACGGTTTTCGCAGCGGACCGGTTGACGGCGTCGTTCATGGCGACCCTCATTGCATCGGCCTTCAATACGACCCTCGCACCAACGCGGCAACCTCGACGCGCGATTACCGCGCCAGATGGCTGAACGCCGCCACCACCTCTTCATAGACCTTGCGCTTGAACGGCACGATCAGGTCGGGCAGATCCTGCATCGGCCGCCACGACCATTTGTCGAATTCGGCGGTGTGGCCGCCGGGCGGCGGATTGATGTGGATTTCGCTGCTCTCGCCATGGAAGCGGAAGGCGAACCATTTCTGCGTCTGGCCGCGATACCGGCCCTTGAAGGCAATGCCGACGAGATGATCCGGCAGGTCGTAATTGATCCAGTCCGGCGCCTCGGCGAGCAGCGAGACGCTGCGCATGCCGGTCTCCTCATAAAGCTCACGCTCGGCCGCCTGCAGCGGTTCCTCACCCTTGTCGATGCCGCCTTGCGGCATCTGCCACAGTTGCGTCGTGCCGGCGAATTCGCTGTCGGGCTCGGCAATGCGATGCCCGACCCAGACCAGGCCTTCGCCATTGAGGATCATCAGCCCGACACAGGGACGATAGGGCAGCGTTTCGCGGTCGACTATTTTCGTCTTCGGCATCAGTCAGTCTCTCCAGCCATCTTGCGATGGCTAACCCTTTTGCGGATCGATCGCCACCGCTGAAATCGGCACGATCTCGATGCCGCGCTTCCTGGCCTCGGCAATCCAGGACGACACGGTGTCGACCGTGAGATCGAAGGCCGAGCCGATGCCGACGGCAGTGCCCTTGGCCCGCGCTGTGGCTTCGAGACTGTCGAGTTTCTTCAGGATTGCGCCGCGATCCTGCACGGCGTCGATCGCCGTATCGCCGGCTACGAAGGGCACGCCGTCCTTCAGCGCCAGGTCGGGCGCCAGGCTGCGCGCCGACGAACCGTCGTCTATATAGGCCAGACCCCGTTTGCCGAGTTCGGCCATGAACGGCCCCATTGCCGCCGGGTCGGCGGAGAAACGCGCGCCCATATAGTTCATGACGCCGGTGTAGTTCGTCGTCCGCGACAGCGCCCAGTGCAAACTCTTGAGGTTCTCCTCGGCGCTCGCCGCCACCGTCAGCGTGTTGCGGCCGGGGTTGACGTTGGGATAGTCGAACGGTTCGAGCGGCACCTGCATGACGATCTCGTGGCCGCCCTGCCGGGCGGCTTGCATCCAGCGGCCGATGCTGTTGCCTTGCGGCGCGAAGGCCAGTGTCACTTCCGCCGGCAGCTTGGCGATCGCAGCCTGGGTGCCGGTCTGCGAGACGGCTAGCCCGCCGATGACGATCGCCACCCGCGCCCCACGCGCGCCGGACCACGGCCGTGCATAGACATCGAAAGGCCGCCTTCCATCGGCGGAGCGTATCGGCAGCGGTCCGGTGTCGCTGGCTTCGATCAGCGCCTTGTCGGGAAGATGCGCGATCTTCAGGTTCTGCCCAATGCTCGATGGATCACGGATGACGATGGCGGCTTGCGGAGGGCCATCGCCCTCCTCCTTCTGCACATGGATGATCTGAGGACCACCGGTTTTGGACGGCGTTTCAACCTTTGGCGCCGCCACCGGGGCCAGAGCGGATGGCGCGGCGGCCGGCTCGGCCGCAGCCGTCACTTTCGGTGTCGAAACGGCGATCTCTTGCGGCTTTCGAAACGGCTTTTCCCTGAGCGCGATCGCGGCCGAGACGCCGACCAGCGCCAGCACGACAACGGTCGATGCGACCACGCCAGTGCTGACCTTGCGGGCGGCGCGCGGCGCCTGGAGCGTCTGTCCAAGCGGGCGTTCGATGTCCTTGCCGATATCAGCCAAGCCCTGTCCCCGGGGCGCATGGTTGCGAAGGCGACCCCTTCGACGACATGCGCGAATTCATCAACCCTGGCGCCCCCTGGCGCCGCATCCGGAGGCCTGGTCTTGCCTCCCCGAATCAAACTGCCGGAACCTTTCGGTCCCGGCAGCATCGCATTGCTTCGTTCAGGCGGCCAGACCCGGCCGACCAAACCGTTACTGGTTGAGCACGGCCTTTTCCGGATTGGGCGGGAAGGCCGGATCGGTCTTCTCGCCGCGCAGCAGCTTCTCGGCAAAGATCAGCTGCAGATCGTCCTTGGGATCCGGCGGAACATAGGCTGCCGAGCCCGAGCCGGTCGCGCTCTCGTCGGCGCCCTTGATGTGGCCCTTGAGATCGGATTCGCCGCGCGTCAGGTCCCTGCCCTGCAGTTCCGGCGGCAGCGGCTGGTCGACCTTGATGTCGGGCGTGATGCCCTTGCCCTGGATCGACTTGCCCGATGGCGTGTAGTAGAGCGCCGTCGTCAGCCGCAGCGCGCCATTCTCGCCGAGCGGAATGATGGTCTGCACCGAACCCTTGCCGAAGGACTGCGTGCCCACCACCGTGACGCGGCGCAGATCCTGCAGCGCGCCGGCGACGATTTCGGACGCGCTGGCCGAGCCGCCATTGACGAGCACGATCATCGGCTTGCCGTTGATGTCGTCGGTCTGCTTCGGCTTGGCGTCGAAGCGGGTGACGTCCTTCGGATCACGGCCACGCGTCGAGACGATCTCGCCGCGCTTCAGGAAGGCGTCGGACACGCTCACCGCCTGGTCGAGCAGGCCACCCGGATTGAGGCGCAGGTCGAGCACATAGCCCTTGAGCTTGTCGTCCGGCACCTGCTTCTTGATGGTGTCGATGGCGCTCTCGAGGTCGTCATAGGTCTTTTCGGTGAAGGAGGTGATCTTCATGTAGCCGATGTCGTTCTCGACCCGGAACTTGACCGCCTTGACCTTGATAATGTCGCGCACCACCGTCAGCTCGATCGGCTTGTCGGCGCCCTGGCGCAGGATGGTGAGCTTGATCGGCGTGTTGACCAGGCCGCGCATCTTTTCGACCGCGTCGTTGAGCGTCAGGCCACGAACCTCTTCGCCGTCGATCTTGGCGATGTAGTCGCCGGCCAGCACGCCAGCCTTGGCGGCGGGCGTATCGTCGATAGGCGTGATCACCTTGACCAGGTCGTTCTCCATGGTGACCTCGATGCCGAGGCCGCCGAACTCGCCCTTGGTCTGCACGCGCATATCCTGCGCCTGTTCGGCATTCATGTAGGAGGAGTGCGGATCGAGAGAGGAAAGCATGCCGTTGATGGCGTTCTCGACCAGCGACTTGTCGTCGGGCGGCGTGACATATTGCGCCCGCACCCGCTCGAAGATGTCGCCGAAGATCGCCAGCTGCTTGTAGGTCTCCGATCCCGCAGCGTTCGCCGACGAGCCAGGAGCACCATAGACGAGGCTCATGGCGGATGCGCCCATCAGCGCACCGGCAAACAGAAGCGACAGTTTCCGCATCATTTCACGTCCTTCCAGAATAACGGTCCGCCCACCATGGGGTCGGATCGACGGGTTTTCCATCCTTGCGGAACTCGACGTAGAGTTCCGGCGTGGCATTTCCATTCTTCGAAACCGAGGTGCTTGCCACCCGGGCCTCTCCCATCGCACCGACCGGCTCTCCTGCGAGCACTGACTGGCCAGTCACGACGCTGATTCTGCTCATCCCCGCCAGAACGACATGATAACCGTCGCCAGCATTGAGGATCAAGAGTTGACCATAGGAGCGAAACGGCCCCGCATAAAGCACATTCCCATCCGCCGGAGCGGTGACGATGGCTCCCGATTGTGTCGCAAGCATGTCGCCAAGCATCACCGCGCCATTACCGTCGTCCGCGCCAAACCGGCGCTTGATGCGGCCGGTGACCGGCAGCGCGATCTGCCCCTGCAGCGCCGAAAAGGGGGCGGTCGCGGTGAGCCGGTTGCCTTCGGGAACCGGCAGCGACGCCAGCGATGCCGTTTTGTCGCCGCCATCGTTTCCATCACTGTTCGGAACGTCACCCGGCTGGCCCGCGGCGGCTGCCTTTGCGGCATCGGCGGCCTTGCGGGCCTTGTCGGCCTGCGCTTCGAGCGAGGCGATCAGGTCCTTCAGGCTGGAGGCCTTGGCCGCCAGCTGCTCGGAACGCTGCTGTTCGGCCGCCATTTGCCCCTGCGTATCGGCCTCGAGCTTCTGCTTGGCTTCCAGCAGCATGCCGAGCCGCTTCTTTTCCGCCACCTGCTCGCCGACAGCGTCCGTCAGCCGCGCCCGCTCGGCCTCGATCGAGGCCGTTACCCGGGTCTGCTCCTTGAGGTCGGCCAGCAGGCTGTCGGTCTGCTGGCGCAATTCCGGCACCACGGCGCCGAGCAGGATGGCGCTTCGCACCGACGACAGCGCGTCCTCTGGCTTGACCAGGATCGCCGGCGGCGGGTTGAGCCCCATGCGCTGCAGCGCGCCCAGCACCTCGGCCAGCACATCGCGTCGCGCCATGAGCGAGGCGCGGATTTTCTGTTGCCGGTCTTTCAGCCCTTCCAGCTTGGCGCCGATGTCCTCGATGTCCTGACCAAGCTTCTGCTCGGTCATCGCCGACTGGATCAGCGCGGCGGTGATCGAGGCATGGTCCTTCTTGACTGCGGCAATATCGGCGGCGAGCTTGGCAAGCCGTTCGGACGACAGCGTTATTTCCTTGGAAACCTGCTCGTACTCGGCGCGGCTCTGGTCCGGATCGGGCGCCATGTCGAGCGTGTTTTCAGCCCGCGCCGAGTGGAACGACAGAAGCATCGCCACCGCAGCCATGCCGCAGCGCGCGCGCCAGGAGCCCCCTGTCGGGCCCGTTATCGATTTCCAGCCCTCAGACATTCGCGATCTATACTATCCGCGGCTTCGTTAACGAACCATCAACCATGTTTGACCAGCCCGTCCCCGAATGAATGTTGCCCAAAGTGGTCCCCATTTTGGGCAACGACATGCATCAAACCACAGATTCTGAATCTAGCTCCGCATTGGGGCGGAAATCCGGGCAATGGGCAACGAATCACCGCTGGCGCCAACTGTGCGGCAGGCTCACGCGCGATGATAGGGGTGGCCGGAAAGGATCGTCGCCACCCTGTAGAGCTGCTCCCCCAGCATCACCCGCACCAGTTGATGCGGCCAGGTCAGCGCACCGAACGACAGCACCAGATCCGCCTGGTCGCGCAGCGGCGGATCGTGGCCGTCGGCGCCGCCTATGGCCAGCACCAGCGCCTTGCGCCCACCGTCGCGCAACTGCCCGATACGATTGGCTAAATCCTGCGAGGAAAGGCTCTTGCCGCGCTCATCGAGCAGGATCAGCGCCGTGCCCGGCTGCAGCTGCGCCTGCAGTCGGGAGCCTTCGTCGCGCTGGCGCTCGATAGCGCTCTGCGACCGGCCCTCTGTGATCTCGGTTATCCCGGCGAATTCAAGCCCGACCGCCGGCCCGCTCTTGGCGAAGCGCTCGAAATAGCGGTCGGCCAACTCCCGCTCGGGGCCGGCTTTCATTCGGCCCACGGCATGAACTGAAATCTTCATCCTCGCCTCTATAAGCCGCTAATGCACGTCACCCAAAGTGGGAAGCGGTTCTGGGACAATGACATGCATCAAAACAAAGGCGGCTTAGTGGAGGGTCTCTTCCTCGAGATCCGGCGCCTGCCACATCTTTTCGAGATTGTAGAATTCGCGGACTTCGGGGCGGAAGACATGGACGATGATGTCGCCCGAATCGATCAGGACCCAGTCGGCGCCGGACAGCCCCTCGACGCGCGCCGTGCCGAGGCCGGCATCCTTGAGCGCCTTGAGGAGATGGTCGGCGACAGCCGAGACATGACGGTGCGATCGGCCCGACGCGACGACCATGTAGTCGCCGAGGCTCGATTTCCCCTGAATGTCGATTGAGACGATGTTTTCGGCCTTGGAGTCTTCCAGACTGGCAAGGACTGTGTTGATGGCGCGGGACACGGCGTCGTTTACGCTGATCCCGGCCGGCGAAGGCACGATGTCGGCCTTCTTCCGCAGTGCTGTTCTCAGTGTATTTCCTTTCGCAGCAAGAACAACCAAATCACCCCCAAAAGCAGGTGACGCCACTTAGATAGGCAGAGTTCCCTGACAGTTTCAAGACGCAGCCCCAACTCACGCGAACTCGCCGGTTGCCCGCTTGTTCCAGAGGGAGGCAAAAAAAAGCGGAACCCAGGCGTCTGGCATGGGTTATCGGCTGACCGACCAACCGGAATCCCGCCATGCCGATCGACCCGCAAAACACCCTTCTTACCGTCCAGGCCGGCCTGGCGCAGCTCAGTACGCTGATCGTTTCCTATTCCTTCTCGGCCATCGGCGCCATCATCCTGCTGGTGGTCGGCTACATCGTCGCCGGCCTCGCCGAGCGTCCGATCTTTGCCGGCCTCGGCCATATCCACGGTTTCGACGCGACGCTGCGGCATTTCTTTTCCAAGATCGTCCGGTACGCCATCCTGATCCTGGTCGTCATCATGGTGCTCGGCCAGTTCGGCGTGCAGACCGCCTCGATCATCGCCGCGATCGGCGCCATCGGCCTGGCGCTGCAAGGCACGCTGCAGAACATCGCCGCCGGCATCATGCTTCTGGCGCTGCGGCCGTTCCGCATCGGCGAATCCGTCGAGGTCGGCGCCATTTCAGGTTCGATCGAGGAAATCGGCCTGTTCGCCACCAGGCTCAGGACCGCCGACGGCGTCTACATACTGGCGCCCAATTCGACGCTGTGGAACCAGCCGGTGCGCAATTTTTCGCGCAATGGGGTGCGCCGCAGCGACATCAGCTTGAGCATCGGTTCGTGGAACGACATCGACGGCGCCCAGAAGACATTGCTTGCCCTTGCCGGCGCCGACAAGCGCATCCGTCGTGAACCGGCGCCTATCGCCTTCGTGGCCAGCCTCGGCGATACGACCGTTTCGCTTACCTTGCGCTATTGGACTTCGGCGGCCGACTACTTCTCCACGAATATCGACATGACGAAGCGTGCAAAGCAGGCTTTCGACAGCGAGGGCATCTCCATCCCACTGCCGCCACCGGAAGCGCCGGCGCCGGAGGCCCGCAAACAATAGGCGATTGCGGGGCGCCCGGAGCGGTTTCCCTAAGGCCTTGCGAAGAGCAACAACCTTCAGTCCTTGGTCCGGCCTGCGATCTCGTCCGGCGCATAAGCGAGTTCGACCGGCAGCGGCGCCTGCGCCGTCATCGGTGCGAAGCTGCCGGTCTCGGTGGCAGGCACGGCCTGTGTGGTGAACACGCGCAACAGCACGAACAGGCAGAAGGCGCAGGCGATGACAACGGCCACATAGATGAAGGCCTGCGTGCCGAACACGGCCGACAGCGCCGTCACGATGCCCGGCACCACGAACCCGGCCAGCGACCAGGCAAACAGGAGCGAGCTGGACAGCGCCACCATGTCGTCCTTGCCGGCGCGGTCGGCGGCATGCGCGCTGGACAGCGAATAGATCGATTCCGAGGCGCCGTCCCACAAGACATAGATCACCAGCAGCGCCGGCAGCGCGCCGCCGTCGAAACCGAGCGCGAACATGCCGGCCACCGCGGCCAGCGCGGATGCCCCGATCAGCACGTAGCGGCGATCGGTGCGGTCGGATATCCAGCCGAAGGGAAGCTGCAGGATCAGCGTGCCGAGCGGCATCACCGAAAGCAGCAATGCCACATCGGCCTGGCTATAGCCCTTGGCCGTGGCATGGATCGGCGCGAAACCGGAAATCGACATGGACAGGCCACCGACCGCCAGCATGCCGGCAACGCCGACCGGTGAAATCCGCCAGGCCCGGCCCAGCGCCACCGAGGCGGCCTGCGGCGCCGGCGGCTGCGCCAGCCGCGTCATGCCGACGGGCAGGATCGACAAGGCGGTGAAGGCAATACCGATCAAGGGCGCGTCCGCGGTCTTGATGTCGACCAGCGCCAGCGTCGCATAGCCGACGCCGAGCCCGGCGACATAGGCGACGTAGAAAAAGGCCATCACCCGGCCGCGTATGGCGTTGGCCACGGCATCGTTCAGCCAGCTCTGCGCGACGATGAACAGGCCGCATATGGCAAAGCCGTAGAGGGCGCGCGCGCCGATCCACAGCACGGGGTGCGGACCGGCACCGATGGCCGCGTTGGAAAGCGCGATCAGCGCCGACAGCACCATGAAGGCGCGGGCATGGCCGACCCTGCGCACCAGCGGCCCGGTCAGGATGCAGCCGGCAAGACCGCCGGCCGACAGGCCGGTGACGATCAGCCCGGCCCAGGTCGGATCGAAGCCCTCGACGCCGAGCCGCACCGGGATGTAGGCAAACATCAGCCCGTTGCCGATGGCGATCAGCGCCATCGACACGATGACACTGGCGATCGCGATCAGCGGCGTCGGCGCACTGCCATGCACCGGATCGATTTTGGTATTGTGCTTCACGGGAGTGGTCATGTTCAGACAAGATCGCCTATGCGGCAGCGAAAAGCCCCTGCAAAAACGACATCGGCGGTCTTCCCTTCTCCCCTGGGAGAAAGGAAGACCGTGCAGGTCCTACCCCTTCGCCATCTTGCGGATCGCGCTCGACGACAGCGACGAGCGCGGGCCGTGGATGAAGGTCCAGGCCGGCGCCTTCATGCGGGCGAGCAGCGGCGCGTCGCCTTCATCGATGCGGGCATAGTCGAAGGTCTTGGCGACGACCGACGACAGGAACGACAGCGTCGCGCCCGGCCGGTCGATGACCGCGATGGGGAACGTCAGCACGATCTCGCGCCAGCGCTGCCAGCGATGGAAATCGCGCAGACTGTCCGCGCCCATGATCCAGACGAAGTCGACACCCGGGTTGCGCGCCTTGACCAGCGCCAGCGTGTCGGCGGTATAGCGCACATGATGCGCCGCCTCGAAGGCGGTGACCTTGATCTTCGGGTTCTTGGCGATCTGCTCCGACAGTTGCAGCCGCTCGGCCAGCGGCGCCAATTCGCGCGTGCTCTTCAGAGGATTGCCCGGCGTCACCATCCACCAAAGCTGGTCGAGCGCCAGGCGCCTCAGCGCGATCTCGGCGACCAGGGCATGGCCGGCATGCGGCGGATTGAACGAGCCGCCGAACAGGCCGACGGCGAGACCTTTTTCGGCATGCGGCATCTTCAGGTAGGCGGAGGGGGCAGCCTGGGGGGAAGAGGATGGCATCGCGCTAGGCACCCCCCTCTGGCCTGCCGGCCATCTCCCCCGCAAGGGGGGAGATTAGCAGTTCGACTGCAGGAGCAAATCCTGCAACGCTGATGATTGGCGAAACCGGAAATTCCAGCCGATCTCCCCCCTTGCGGGGGAGATGTCCGGTAGGACAGAGGGGGGTGCCTGGGCGCAACGGTTCACGCTCTAGTGGCAAAATAAAATCAAGGCCTCACCTGTCCCGACCCGCGCACGCGATATTTGAACGAGGTCAGCTGCTCGACACCGACCGGCCCGCGCGCATGCATCTTGCCGGTGGCGATGCCGATCTCGGCGCCCATGCCGAACTCGCCGCCATCGGCGAACTGGGTCGAGGCATTGTGCAGCAGGATCGCCGAATCGATCTCGTTGAAGAACCGTTCCACGGCCTTCGCGTCCTCGGCGATGATCGCCTCTGTGTGATGCGAGGAGAAGGTCTCGATATGCTCGATCGCGCCACCGATGCCGTCGACCAGCTTCACCGCGATGATGGCGTCGAGATATTCGGTCACCCAGTCGGCATCGGTCGCCGGCTTGGCGTCGAAAAACACCTTCAGCACTTCTTGATCGGCATGGATCTCGCAGCCGGCGGCGCGCAGCGCATCGAGGATCGGTGCCAGATGCGTGGACGCCACAGCGCGGTCGACCAGCAGCGTTTCGGCGGCGCCGCAGACCCCGGTGCGCCGCATCTTGGCGTTGACGGCGATCCTGACCGCCATGTCGGGATCGGCGGAGCGGTCGATGTAGAGGTGACAGATGCCTTCGAGATGGGCGAAGACCGGCACCCGCGCCTCGCTCTGCACCCGCCCGACCAGGCTTTTGCCGCCGCGCGGGATGATGACGTCGAGCGCACCGCCTAGCCCCTTCAGCATCTCGCCGACAGCGGCGCGGTCGGTGGTCGGCACCAGTTGGATGGCGTCTTCCGGCAGGCCGGCGGCCTTCAGGCCCTCGACCAGGCAGGCATGGATGGCAGCGGACGAATTGAGCGAATCCGAACCGCCGCGCAGGATCACCGGATTGCCGGCCTTGAGGCAGAGCGCACCGGCATCCGCCGTCACGTTCGGGCGGCTCTCATAGATGACGCCGACGACGCCGAGCGGCGTGCGCACGCGCTCGATCCGCAGGCCGTTCGGCCGTTCCCAGGCGGCGATCACGTCACCGACCGGATCCTTGAGTTCGGCGATTTCGCGAATGCCGTCGGCCACCGCGCGGATGCGCGCGGGATTGAGTTTCAGCCGGTCCATGAAGGAGGCGGAAAGCCCTGACTCCTCACCATTCGAGATGTCGATGGCATTGGCGTCGAGAATGTCCTGCTCGCGGGCGACGATCGCGTCCGCCATGGCAAGCAGCGCGGCATTCTTGGCGGCGGTGGTGGCGATGGCCAGCGGTCGGGCGGCGGCACGGGCGCGGCGGCCGATATCGGCCATCAACGCCACGGTGTCATCCCCGGATTTTTCATGCAGCTTCAGCATGGCTCATCCTCCGCTTATGTCGCCTCCCGCGTGACTCACCACGAGATCATCGCGGTGGATCATCGCCGAACGCGCTTCGTAGCCGAGCACGGTTTCGATCTCGGCCGTCTTCAGGCCTGCGATCCTTACGGCATCGGCGGCATCATAGGCAACCAGCCCGCGCGCGATCTCGCGGCCCTCTGGCGACAGGATCGCAACCGTATCGCCGCGCGAGAAATTGCCGCTGACCAGTTTGACGCCCGCCGGCAGCAGCGATTTGCCCGATGCGAGCGCACCGACGGCGCCGGCATCGACCGTCAGCCGGCCGGCTGGTTCGAGCTGGCCGGCGATCCAGGTCTTGTAGCCCTTGACCGGATTGGCGCTCGGCCGGAAGAAGGTGGCGCGTTCGCCGCGCTCGATCGCCATCAGCGGCGACAGCCGCGTGCCCGAGGTGATGATCATCGCGGTGCCGGCGGCGGTGGCGATCTTGCCGGCATCGAGCTTGGTGCGCATGCCGCCGCGCGACAGTTCGGAGGCGGCAGCCCCCGCCATCGCCTCGATGTCCGGCGTAATGCGGTCGACCACCGGAATGAACTTGGCTTGCGGATCGCGCGCCGGCGGTGCGGTGTAGAGCCCGTCAATGTCGGAGAGCAGCACCAGAAGGTCGGCGCCCATCATGGTGGCAACGCGCGCGGCCAGCCGGTCATTGTCGCCATAGCGGATTTCGGACGTGGCGACCGTGTCGTTCTCGTTGATGACCGGCACCGCCTTCATCTTGAGCAGCGTCGAGATCGTCGCGCGCGCATTGAGATAGCGGCGGCGCTCCTCGGTGTCGCCAAGGGTCAGAAGAATCTGGCCCGACTTCAGCGCACCCTTGCCGAGCGCATCCGACCAGGCGCCGGCGAGCGCAATCTGCCCGACGGCGGCGGCCGCCTGGCTCTCCTCGAGCTTCAAGGCGCGCTTGCCAAGGCCCAAGATCGTTCGGCCAAGCGCGATGGCGCCAGAGGAGACGACGAGGATTTCGGCGCCGCCCTGGGCAAGCACCGTGATGTCGTCGGCGAGCGAGTCCAGCCAGTCGCGCTTCAGGCCGCTCGCGCGGTCGACGAGCAGCGCCGAGCCGATCTTGACGGTGATGCGCCGGTATTTTTTCAGCGACTGCATGGTCTTACTTTTCCCAGCGCGTCTCGACCATGGGCGCGGCCTCCGCGCGCGCCTCGGCAATCACCGTCATCAGCGCCCGCAGAACGGCCTCGACACCTTCGCCGGTGACGGCGGACAAAAGCATCGGCGCGCGGCCGGCGGCGCGCTTCAGCGAGGCGACCTTCTTCTTGCGCTCATCGGCATCGAGCGTGTCGACCTGGCTGAGCGCCAGGATCTCGACCTTTTCGGTCAGGCCATTGCCATAGGCATCGAGCTCGGCCCGCACGGTCTTGTAGGCCTTGCCCGGGTTTTCCTCCTGCGCCGAAACCAAATGCAGCAGCACGCGCGTGCGCTCGACATGGCCGAGGAAACGGTCGCCGATGCCAACGCCCTCATGCGCGCCCTCGATGAGGCCCGGAATGTCGGCGATGACGAATTCGCGCGCGTCGATGCGGGCGACGCCGAGGCCGGGATGCAGCGTCGTGAACGGATAATCGGCGATCTTCGGCTTCGCCGCGGTGACCGCCGCCAGGAAAGTCGACTTGCCGGCATTGGGCAGTCCGACCAGCCCGGCATCGGCGATCAGCTTCAACCGCAGCCAGATGTTAAGCTCCTCGCCGGGAAGGCCGGGATTGGCGCGGCGCGGCGCCTGGTTGGTCGAGGTCTTGAAATGTTGGTTGCCGAAGCCGCCATTGCCGCCCTTGGCGAGCAGGAAGCGCTGGCCGACCACGGTGAGGTCGCAGATCAGCGTCTCATTGTCTTCCTCGAACACCTGCGTTCCCGCCGGCACCTTCAGCGTCACGTCGGCGCCCTTTGCGCCGGTCATGTTGCGGCCCATGCCGTGGACGCCGGTCTTGGCCTTGAAATGCTGCTGGTAGCGATAGTCGATCAGCGTGTTCAGGCCGTCGACCGCTTCCAGCCAGACATCGCCGCCGCGGCCGCCATCGCCGCCATCCGGCCCGCCGAACTCGATGAATTTCTCGCGCCGGAACGACACCGAACCGGCGCCCCCGTCACCCGAGCGGACATAGACCTTGGCTTGATCGAGAAATTTCATGGGATTGCAGTTTCTTTTATTGGCCTTGCGGCATTGCTCTAAACCTTGGGCCTTGCTCTAAACCAAGGCGCGGTCAAGGGCGAGACCGTTTTGTGACAATGGCCGCTTGGGGTCGGCCGGAGACATGTTGGCATGAAGCTTGTAACCTACAACATCCAATACGGCATCGGCCTTGATCGGCAATACGATGTCGCGCGCATTGCCGACGCGGTGCGCGGCGCCGATGTGATCGCGCTGCAGGAGGTCACCCGCAACAATCCGAGGAACGGCGGGCGCGACATGGTCGCCGAGATCGGCGAGGCGCTGCCGGACTATTTCGCCGTCTATGGCAGCAATTTCGAGGCCAATATCGGCTCGCGCATCGACAACGGCCGCGCCATCACCACAACCTTCCAGCTCGGCAACATGATGCTGTCGAAGACGCCCATTCATCTGTCGCGCAACCTGCTTTTGCCGCGCAGCCGCAGCTTCGAGATGATGAACTTCCAGCGCGGCGCGCTGGAAGCGCTGATCGAGACGCCGCTTGGCTTTATACGCTTCTATTCCATCCATCTCGATCACCGTAGCCCGGTCGAACGCGCGAGCCAGATCCAGTTCCTGCGCCGGCGCCTTTTGAACTACGCGCTCGAAGGCGGCGCGCTGTCCGGCGTCGCCGAGATCGGACTGCCGGAATTGCCGCACCCCGAGGCCTTTGTCGCCATGGGCGATTTCAACATGCTGGCAGGCTCGCCCGAATATGTCGAACTGGCCGGCCGGCCGGATCACCAGTTCGGTATGCCGCTGACCGCCGACTTCGCCGTCGACGCCGCCGTGCGCCTCAACGTCGCCGGCGACGATCTCGCCAGTTGGGTCGACCCCAAGGACCCGGCGAACACCAGCCGCCACAAGCGCATCGACTACGTCTTCACCAGCGCCTCGCTTGCCAGATCGCTGAAGCGCCTGTGGGTCGACCACCAGGCAACCGGTTCGGACCACCTGCCGGTGTGGGCCGAGCTGGGCTGACGCACCTCATCCGGCTGCGTTTTCGCGTTCAACGATCGCCATCATGATCGTATCGCCGTAGTGCCCGTCGATACGGATAGCGTCGCGCTGCACACCCTCCCTGACAAACCCCACCTTGTCGTAAAGGGCGATTGCACGGGCATTGTCGGCATGTACGGACAGCTCGACGCGGGCAAAGCCGACCTTGCGTGCCTGCGCCAGGGTGGCATTGATAAGCCGCAGTCCGAGGCCACGCCCGCGATGGGAGGCAACAATCCCCATTCCGAGGCTGCCACGATGCGCATGGATGAGCCGGTCATGGCGTGAGATATCGCACCAGCCGACCACCTCGCCGTGAACAACGGCGACGAAACCTGGATCGCCGGCCACGATACGGTCCAACACGAATCGCCGGGTTTGGTCGAGTGGCGGCGCCTCGAGGAAGGACAGGTACTTCCGCTCACGCGCAACGAGATCAAGCGCGCGATGAAAGCTTTCGATGCGACCCGGCGTTATCGGCGCGATCGCGATCGTTTCAATATCGTTGCTGTCATCGGCCATTGGCTTGCCCGGCGCCATCCATCAAAGCGCCATCCATCAAAAATGCACCCAGTTGCGCAGGCTGATCCACGTCTTCCTGCCGAGCCTGTAGCGCTCGACAGGCACCTGGCCGGCGACGATCGAGTTCAGCATGCCCTGGCCGGCATACTGGAAGCCGCACTTGTGGATCACCCGGCGCGAGGCCGGATTGATGACCCGCGTCGAGGCATGCAGCACCTGGACCGATGTCTTCTGGAAGGCGATGTCGACCAGCGCGTGGGCGGCTTCCGTCGCATAGCCGCGCTTCCAGTAGGGTTCGCCGATCCAGTAGCCGAGCTCCAGCCCGCGATCGGTGGTGTTGAGCCCCGCGCAGCCGACGAAAGTGTCGGTGCCGGCCAGCGTCAAGGCATAGGCGATGCCAGCGCGGCGCGACCGTGTCATGGCCAGGAAAGCGCGGGCCTCGGCCTCGCCATAGGGGTGCGGCATGCGTGCCAGCATTTCGGCGACATGACGGTTGTCGGCAAGCTCGACCAGTTGCGCGATGTCGCTCTCGCGCGGCGCCCGCATCACCAGCCGCTCGGTGACCAGCACCGGGCAGTCTATCGCGTAACTTTCGTCTTCTGAGTCTTCCGCTTCGGCAACCATTTTAGTCCTCCAGGCAAGAAAAAAGGGGAGATGGAAAACCCATCTCCCCTGATCCTTTTCCTGGCATTGCCAGACACCGGTTCCCGAGATGGGCGCCGGTGTTCTAGTGCGGAACCGGCTACTCCGCGGCTTTGGTAATCGGGTTGACCGATACGTAGGTTCGGCCGTTGGCTTTTTTGTTGAAGGTGACTGCGCCGGATTCGAGCGCAAAAAGCGTATGGTCCGTGCCCATGCCGACATTGACGCCGGGATGCCAGGTGGTGCCGCGTTGACGAATGATGATGTTGCCCGGGATGACGGCTTCGCCGCCGAACTTCTTCACGCCCAGACGCTTGGAATGCGAGTCGCGACCGTTGCGCGACGAGCCGCCAGCTTTCTTGTGTGCCATCTAACTAACTCCGTTGCGCCGCAAGGCGCCTAAAAGGCCTTATGAACGCGTTCGCGTTCCGTTTCAAGTCCGATCCGGCGGATGTTTCGCCGGAAAAATTACTTCTTCGCCAGTTCCTTGGCCTGTTCGCGCCAGTCCTTGATCTGGTCGGCGCTGAACGGCATGTGCTCGTCGATCTTGGCGACATCCTTGTCGGTCAGCTTGGCGAGCTGCGCGAAGGTGATGATGCCCTGCTCGTTGAGATCCTTGGCGGCGACCGGGCCGATGCCCTTGATCACGGTCAGGTCGTCCGGCTCGCCCTTCGGCGCCTTGAACAGCGGCGCGGCGGCGGTCTCGGCCGTCACGTCTGCCTTGGGGGCAGCTTCCTTCTTGGCCTTGGCCTCCTTCGGCGCAGCCTCGGCAGCAACCTCGGCCTTGGCTTCCGCCTTCACGGCGGCCTTCTTGGCGGGCTTCGCGCCACCCAGCAGGATCTCGGAGATCCGCACGGTGGTCAAAAGCTGGCGATGGCCGATCTTGCGGCGCGAATTCTGACGGCGGCGCTTCTTGAAAGCGATGACCGTGCGGTTCTTGCCCTGCTCGACGACTTCGGCGGTGACCAGAGCGCCATCGACGAACGGCGCACCGAACGTCACATTCTCGCCCTCGCCATGCGCGAGCACGTGGCCGATCTCGACGATATCGCCGACATTGGCTTCGACTTTTTCGATCTTGAGGAGATCGTTGGCGGCAACGCGATACTGCTTACCGCCCGTTTTAATGACTGCGAACATTTTTTGCCTTTCGCTGTTCGGTCGGCCTCGATGAACCGCCTGAGGCGGTTCGGCCGTCTTTTTGTCAGTCTGCGGGTTCAAAAAACAAGCGGCGCGGAAGAACCCTCCACGCCGATTGCGCGCTGTCCCTAACCGAAGGTTGCGTGGGAGTCAAGGCAACAGCCGTTGCCGGGGAGGTCAATGGCCGGCAAAGACCAGGCATGTCGACTTGACCGACCGGCGTTGCCTTCACCTGGCGGCGGGTATGCGTGGTTGGCCCGTGAAACCGCGTGGGTTCGACCGCAAAGACCTGCCCTGTTTCAGCTGCTTGCCCGGCAGGCCGGATGACAAGCCAAATATCGGTGGATTTGGCCTTGTAACCTGCCCGTTCAGCCGTTATCTAGTGCGCCGCGCCGGCAACGGCCGACCATGACCGCGGAGAGGTGGCAGAGTGGTCGAATGCACCGCACTCGAAATGCGGCATGGGTGCAAGCCCATCGGGGGTTCGAATCCCTCCCTCTCCGCCACTAATGACCAATCGCATCGAGGATCGCGCACTCCGCGAGTGCTGATGACGCGATAAATTCGGCCAGTTGCCTGGGTTCCGTCGTCCGATCAGTCAATGGCGTCCTGTTTCAATGGATCTGTACGCCAAGCCGCTCGTTCTTCCTCCATCGCACCACCGCACGATATTCGACACCATCCGCAGGGACGTACAGGACGAACCGCTCGGGAACAACCACGCCCGGCTCCACCCGTAGCTCCGCACCATGAGCGTGCTGATTTCTGACGGAGCAAGCGATCGTCGTGTCCTCCGTGATGATGGTTCCATCCTTTAGAACGGCCGCCCGGGGAAGTGAGCGTCGTTCGATTGGTGGATCATCGGGTTTGCCGCTCACCTTTTCATTCCTCCCGAAATCTTGTGGCGAAACGCATAAACTGGCCGCGACAATCGCGATTCAATTAGCATACACTAAAATGGTTCCGAAACTTTTATTGCGACGCGAGGTCGAGCGGTCGCGACGAAGGTATTTGGTCTCCCCGGCAACTGCACGGCGGCGACCTTCCTCGAAAAAGCAAGGGACGAGCTGAGGATGCGTTCTTGCCCGGCATCGAAATGCTGGCGCCCAATAGGCAAAAAGAGCCCGCCCGGAATGGGGACCAAGGGCGGGCCAAGAGGTGGCCAGGGATCATCCCAGCTTAGGTCAACGAGCGGCGGAGGGGTTGGTTGCTTTGCGCAAGCCGTCAAAGCATTCACGCTGGTTTGATTCCTTGTATTTTAGCTAACACGATGCTGGGCCGCTTTCTAACTAAAGTTCCAACACAAAATCCCGCCGCTCATTCACGGTAGCGGCGGGTTGATCTAGCTTTTTGGGCGCGATGTGCGGAAGGCGAATTGAGGGGCAAACGCCCGCCTGACCGTCGATGGCGTCGATCCAGATGTGACGATTGCTGCAGGATCTGGTTAGGGCTTTCAGACCGATCCTTCGGACCGGTGCGCGGCAATCGCCTTCAGAAAAATCTCCCCGAACTCCTTGAGCTTGGCCCCTCCCACGCCATTGACCTCGGCAAAGGCGTCGAGGTCGCGCGGGCGGCGTTCGGCCATGTCGATCAGCGTGCGGTCGGAGAACACCACATAGGCCGGCACCTGGCGTTCCTTGGCGAGGCGCAGCCGCAGGGATTTGAGCGTCGCCAGCAGCGAAGCATCGACGCCTTCGGCACCCGAACCCTCCGCGGCTCGCATCTTGCGCAAGGCGCGGCTGCGCATCTCGACACGATAGTGGAACGGGATCTCGCCACGGCCGAGCGCATGGCCTTTCTCGGCGATGGCGAGGCCGCCATGACCGCTCGGATCCGGCTCGAGGAAACCGCCGGCGACGAGCTGCCGGATCAGCGATTGCCAGAGATCCTTCTTGTGCGCCGCGCCGCTGCCGAAGCTGGCAAGCTTCTGGTGACCGCGGGCCACGATCTTCTCGGTCTCATGGCCGAGCAGGATATCGATGACATGGGCGGCGCCGAAGCGCTCGCCGCTCTGCGCGACCGCGGCCAGGATGATGCGTGCTTCCGCGCCGCCATCGGCGCGCGGCACCAGCTCGAGGCAGTTGTCACAATTGCCGCAGGGCTCGGCTTCTTCTCCGAAATAGCCAAGCAGCACCTGGCGGCGGCACTGCGCAGTCTCGCAATAGCCGATCAGGGTGTCGAGCCGGCGATGCGCGCGCTTCTTGTGCTCGACCGCAGCATCCTCGTCGTCGATGAACAGCCGCCGCATGCGGATGTCGCCAAGCCCATACAGCATATGCGCCTCGGCCTTGCGCCCGTCACGGCCGGCACGGCCGATCTCCTGATAATAGGCCTCCAGGCTGCCCGGCATGTCGGTGTGGAAGACATAGGCGACGTCGGGCTTGTCGATGCCCATGCCGAAGGCGATGGTTGCCACCATGACGACGCCGGACAGCGTCATGAAGGCGTTCTGATTGGCCTCGCGCGCGTCCTTGCTCATGCCGGCGTGATAGGCGAGCGCGGTGACGCCGTTCTTCTCGAGGAAGGCCGCCATCTCCTCCGTCTTCTTGCGCGAAAGGCAGTAGACGATGCCGCTCTTGCCCGGGTGACGCTCGATGAAACGCAGCAATTGCCGCTTGCTGTCCTGTTTGGATTCGATCGCGAGCTTGATGTTTGGCCGGTCGAAACCCAGCACCAGCGTTTCGACCCGCTCGGCGAACAGCCGCGCCTCGATATCGCTGCGCGTGCTCTCGTCCGCCGTCGCCGTCACCGCGATGATCGGCACGTTGGGGAAGATGTGGCGCAGGCGCGACAAATCCTCATACTCAGGCCGGAACGCCGGACCCCATTGCGAGATGCAATGCGCCTCGTCGATGGCGATCAGGCTGATTTCGAGCCTGGAAAGCGCCTCGAGCATGCGCTCGGTCATCAGCCGTTCCGGCGCCAGATAGAGCAGCCGCGTCTGGCCTGATGCCACGCGTCGCCAGGCGGCGACATTGGCCTCCCGGTCGAGCGAGGAATTGATCGTATCGGCGCCAACGCCCGCCAGCCGCAAGGCCGCGACCTGATCCTGCATCAGCGCCACCAGCGGCGACACGACCAGGGTGAGCCCACCCATGACCAGCGCCGGCACCTGGTAGCAGAGCGATTTGCCCGCACCCGTCGGCATGACGGCCAGCACATGGCGCCCGCCGAGCAGCGCGTCCATGACATCTGCCTGGCCGGGGCGGAAATCGTCGAAGCCGAACACGTCCTTCAGGACGCGCTGCTTGGGATCCTCCGCCCGAACACTCGCTGACTGTGCCGACATCAGGCGGACACCGGACGGGAAGCGATTTTTCGGGGATGGGAGAGGATGTGGGAATCGATCAAGATGCTCTCCGCGTGACGCTTTGGAGTAGCGCAGCCGCCCTCGGAACACAACCGGAACAGTCATCCCATGTTGACGGCGGACTGATTGGCAGCGGCTGGCGAAGGCACACCTTCCCCTGCGACACCCGCACCCTGCTGGATTCCTTCACGCGCCAGGATGTAAGCTTGGTCGGACGAGCCAGGGAGGGCGCGATGCTGCAGGTGAGACAGGATGTCCTGGGCGAACGGTTCCAGCTGCAACGCGCCGCCTTCGAAAAGCAGCCCTTTCCGGATCTAAGTGTTCGGAAAGACCGCCTGAAGCGCCTGTTGGCCCTGACCGAGCGGCATGAGGCCGACATTTGCGCCGCGATCGACGCCGACTTCGGCGGCCGCTCGGCGCATGAGACGCGCCTTGCAGAACTGTTTGTCGTGCGCGCCGGCATCCGCCACACACTGTCTCATCTGAGCGGCTGGATGCGCGAGCGTCGTATCGCCACCACCTTGCCGTTCCTGCCGGGCCGCAATCGCCTCCTGCCGCAACCGCTTGGTGTCGTCGGTATCGTCTCGCCGTGGAATTACCCCTTCCAGCTTGCCGTCGCGCCGGTCACGGCAGCGCTCGCCGCCGGCAACCGCGTGCTGGTCAAGCCGTCCGACTGACGCCGGCCTTCTCGGCGCTGCTCGCCGGACTGGCCAGCGAACATTTTTCGCCCGACGAGTTGAGCGTCATCACCGGCGATGCCGAGATGGGCAAGGCTTTCGTCTCGATGCCGTTCGATCACCTGCTGTTCACCGGCTCGACCGCGGTCGGCCGACAGGTCGCGGTCGCCGCCGCCGCCAACCTGACCCCGGTCACGCTCGAACTCGGCGGCAAGTCGCCGGCGATCTTCGATCCCTCCTGCGATCTCGATGCGGCAACGGCCAGCATCGCCTATGGCAAGCTGCTCAATGCCGGGCAGACCTGCATCGCGCCGGACTATCTGCTGGTGCCCAAGGGACAGTCCGGCACGGTCGCCGCCAAGCTCGCTGCGGCGGTGGCGCGGCTCTATCCCACCTTGCGCGACAACCCCGACTATACCGCCATCATCAGCGACCGCCATTTTCAACGCCTGCGCGCCATGATCGCGGAAGCCCGCGATGCCGGTGCCGATGTCGTCGAAATCAACCCGGCCGGCGAAGACTTCGGCGCCACGAGCCGCAAGCTTTTGCCGACCCTGGTCAGCAATGCCGGCCCGGATTTGCGGCTGATGCGCGAGGAGATTTTCGGTCCGGTGCTGCCGATCGTCGAATACGCCGCCATCGACGAGGCGATCAGCTATGTGAACCAGGCCGACCGGCCGTTGGCGCTCTACTGGTTCGGCAAGGACAGCACCAACCGCCAGCGCATCCTGCGCGAGACCGCCGCCGGCGGCGTCACCATCAACGACTGCATGCTGCATCTGGTGCAGGAGAACCAGCCTTTCGGCGGCGTCGGCGCCAGCGGCATGGGCGCCTATCACGGCGAATGGGGGTTCCGCACCTTCAGCAAGGAGAAGCCGGTTTTCCTGCAGTCGCGCCTGAGCGCCGGCGCCCTGCTGCGCCCGCCCTACGGCAAGACGTTCGAGCGGCTTTTCGGCCTGCTCCGGCACATCACCTGACCCCAGAGCAATTCCAGGAACCGCTCTGGGACAGCCATCGGTTGTACGGCGCATTAAGCTTATCTTCACCACGATGCGGCAGGCTTCACATCCTGCGGTCATGTCTTGAGTACCGCGGCGCCACAAGCGCCCAGGCAACAACCCGCGCCTCTTTTGGGGCGCGGGTCATTCGCCCGCACTCGATCGTCCAGTCTTGGCTAGGCAAATCATCGGCCAAAGCATGATGCCGAAAAGTGTGAAGCGGCTTCGGACGACATCACGGGCTATCTATTTGATTTATAGCAAGAAAATCGGCACGGTGCGGCGTAAAGCTATCGACCAGCCGTCCCGCTTCCAGCGCCTTGACGCCGTGCACCAGGCCGGACGGCACGATGAAGCTGCCGCCGGCTTCAAGGATCGCCGTGCTCCCGTCGATGGTCACCTCGAAACGGCCTTCGGCGACATAGCTTGACTGGACATGCGGGTGCGAATGCAAGGCACCGACGCCGCCCTTGTCGAAGCCGAATTCGACCAGCATCAGCTCATCGGTGGAGAGGAGAACGCGCCGCCTGTTGCCGTCTGGCGTCGGAGTCCAGGCGCCCTCATCGGCATGCGCGAAGATCTTGGGCTTCGTCATCGTCCTCTCCTCATCGCGCCAGCCAGCCGCCATCCACCGGCACCGCCGCGCCGTGCATATAGTCGGAAGCCCGTGCCAGCAGGAAGACGGCGGCATCGCCAATGTCCGACGGCTCGCCCCACCGCCCCGCCGGAATGCGCCCGACAATGGCGGCACTGCGGTCGGGGTCCGCGCGCAGCGCCTGCGTGTTGTTGGTCTCGACATAGCCCGGCGCGATGGCGTTGACGTTGATGCCCTTGGCCGCCCATTCGCAGGCGAGCAGCCGGGTGATGCCGAGCACGCCATGCTTGGTGGCGGTGTAGGAGGCGACGCGGATGCCGCCCTGGAAACTCAGCACCGAAGCGATGTTGACGATCTTGCCCCGGCGACCTTGGGCAAGCGCGCGCCTGGCGAAGGACTGGCAAAGCAGAAAGACCGTCTTCAAATTGACGTCCAGGACGTCGTCCCAGTCGGTCTCGGTCAGATCGACGGCATCGGCGCGCCGGATGATCCCGGCATTGTTGACCAGCCCGTCCAGCGGCCCGCTTTCGTCCCAGACCCGATCCAGCATCGGACCGGCGGCCGCCGTGTCGGCAAGGTCGGCGCTCACCGCCTCGAACCTGGCACCGATGGCCGCGACCTTGCTCGCCGTATCGTCCATCGACGAACGACCGACGCCGACCACCGCGCCGCCGGCGCGCGCGATCGAGAGGACGATGCCTTGTCCGATGCCGGTGTTGGCGCCGGTGACCAGGATGCGCTTGCCGGCCAGGCTGAAGGCGGAGAGATCGATGCCGGTGCTGTTCATATCAGCCTGTCACGCTGATCCAACCACCGGCGCCGTTGGGATATTGGGCCGCCGCCATCAAAGCCGGTACGCCTTCTTCGCCAGCGTATAGGCCAATTCCCGTGCCAGCTCATGCGCCTCGTCCTCGCGCAGCCGATGCTCGGCGACGAGGCGCGCAAGGAAAGCGCAGTCGACTCGCCGCGCCACGTCGTGGCGGGCCGGGATCGAGGGAAAGGCACGGGTGTCGTCGTTGAAGCCGACAGTGTTGTAGAAGCCGGCCGTTTCCGTCGTCATCTCGCGAAACCGGCGCATGCCTTCCGGACTGTCATGGAACCACCAGGCGGGGCCAAGCTTCAGCGCCGGGTAGACACCGGCCAGCGGCGCCAGCTCGCGCGCGTAACTGCTTTCGTCGAGCGTGAAGAGAATAACCGTCAGGTCACGCTCCAGCCCGACGCAATCGAGCAGCGGCTTCAGCGCCGTCACATAGTCGGTCCGCATCGGGATATCGAAACCCTTGTCGCGGCCGAACCTCTGGAAGACAGAAGGCGAATGATTGCGCCAGGAACCGGGATGGATCTGCAGCACCAGCCCGTCATCCCGGCTCATCTTGGCCATCTCGGTCAGCATCTGGGCGCGGAACAGTTTGCGCTCGCGCTCATCCTCCGAGCCGCGGCGGATGCGGTTGAACAGCTCCTGCGCCGCCGCGTCGGAAAGATTGGCGGTCTCCGCCGTCGGGTGGCCATGATCCGACGAGGTCGCGCCATAATCCTTGAAGAAGGCGCGCCGCTGCCGATGCGCGTCGAGATAGCCGGCCCAGCCGCCGGTGTCGCAGCCGGTGATCTCGCCAAGCCGGTCGAGATTGGCCGAAAAGCCTTCGAAATCGGGGTCGATGACCGCGTCCGGCCGATAGGCGGTGACGACGCGGCCTTCCCAGCCGCTGTCGCGGATCATCTTATGCCATTTGAGATCGTCGAGCGCGCCTTCGGTCGTGGCGATGACCTCGATGTTGAAGCGCTCGAACAGGGCGCGCGGGCGGAAATTTTCCCACTGCAGCACCGTCGCGATCGTGTCGTAGTGGCGGTCGGCCGTCGTGGCATCCAGCGGGTCTTCGATGCCGAACAGATGCGCCAGCACATGGTCGAACCACAGCCGGGTCGGCGTGGCGCGAAACAGGTAATAGTGCTCGGCAAAGCGCCGCCAGATCGTCCTGCCGTCGGTCTCCACCGGCGCGCCATCCAGGCTGGCCACGCCGAGATCCTCCAGCCGCACGCCCTGGCTGAACAGCATGCGGAAGATGTAGTGGTCGGGCACGATGAGCAGTTGCGCTGGATCCGGGAACGGCTCGTTCAGCGCATACCAGCGCGGATCGGTGTGGCCGTGCGGGCTGACGATGGGAAGGTCCTTGATGCCGGCGTAAAGGCCGCGGGCAAGCGAGCGCGAATGCGCTTCGGGCGGAAACAGCAGGTCCGGATCGGTCAGCGCGACCATGGGGAAAGCGGCTCCTCCAGTCTGGATACCGGTACGTTCGGGCCTAGGCGATGTCAATGTGCGTCGGCAAAGCGGCATCCTTGCGGCAGGCTCGAACAGGTGTTACCCCGCCTGTCATCCACAGCCCCCAGCCCCGGTATGCTGATGACCAGAAGCCATCTATCCGACGCCACGCTCCACAAGCTGCCCGCCGGGACCAAAATCCCTGCTTATGACCGCGGCCGCGTTGCTCGAGGCATCGTGCATCTCGGCGTCGGCGCCTTCCATCGCGCCCATCAGGCCGCCTATGTCGACGAGTGCATGGCGGCGGGCGAAACGGGCTGGGGCATCGTCGGCGTCTCCTTGCGCAGCCCCGATACGCGCGACGCGCTGTCGCCGCAGGACGGGCTCTACACGCTGGCGATCCGCAGCAGTGGCGAGGAGGAGTTGCGCGTCATCGGCTCTATCCAGTCGATGCTGGTGGCGCCGGAAGATCCGGGCGCTGTGCTGGCCGCGCTGACCGATCCGCGCACCCGCATCGTCACGCTGACCATCACCGAAAAAGCCTATCTCAGGGCCGCGGGCGGCGGATTGGACACCGCCCATCCCGACATCATCCACGATCTGGCCAATCCGCAAATGCCGAGGACGGCGCATGGCTTCCTCGCCGAGGCGCTTACCCGCAGACTGGCCGCCGGCACCCCGCCCTTCACCGTGCTGTGCTGCGACAACCTGCCTGCCAACGGCGCCACGCTGCACCGGCTGCTGACCGAATTCGCTGCGTTGCGCGACGGCAGCCTCTCCGCAGCAGGCGACACCGGAATCGCCGACCATATCGCAAACCAGGTCGCCTTCCCGTCGAGCATGGTCGATCGCATCGTACCGGCAACCACCGACGCCGACCGGACACGCATTGCCGGCGAACTCGGTGTCGACGATGCTTGGCCGGTGATGACCGAGCCATTCCGCCAATGGGTGGTCGAAGACAATTTCTCCGCCGGCAGGCCGGACTGGGAAAAGTTCGGCGTCACCATGGTCGGCGATGTCGGCCCCTTCGAGGACATGAAGCTCAGGCTGCTCAACGGCGCGCATTCAGGCATCGCCTATCTCGGCCTGCTCAGCGGCCATGCCACCGTCGACCGCGCTTTCGCCGATCCGGCGATCCGGCGATTTGTCGACGGGCTCTGGGCCGAGGCCATCCCGACATTGCCTGAAGATGCCGGACTGGATACGGCGACCTACACAGCCGAGCTTGCCGAGCGTTTTTCAAACACCGCGCTCGCCCACCGCACGGCGCAGATCGCCAATGATGGCAGCCAGAAACTGCCGCAGCGCATCATCGCTTCCGCCATCGAGTGCCTCGAAGCCGGCACCGAGTTCGTGCATCTCACGCTGGTGGTGGCGGCCTGGATCGCCGCCTGCGCCGCGCGCGGAAAAACCTTGCCCGAAAACCATTTCACCGATCCGCTCGATGCGGCGCTGACGGCACTTTTGGACCAGCAATTGCCGGCGAACGAAACCGTAACGGCCGTGTTCGACCTGGCCGGCTTTGCCAGGGATCACGCCGAACGCCAGACGTTGATCGAGCTCACGGCGGTGCATCTGGTGCATTTGCGGCGGGACGGTCCGATTCTGGCCTTCGCCGCCTTGGGCATCTAAACGAAAAAAGCGAGGCAAAGCCCCGCTTTTCATCAAGTCATCTGATGCGGATTTCAGGCCGGAAGAATCGCGCCTTCCAGCGTGGTCAGCTGGCTGAGGAACTGCTCGGCCTTGCTGCGCGCCTGGTCGTCCTTGGCGTCGGCTGCATCTTCCTTGGCTTCCTGGATGCGGCGGGCGAGATCGGCCCGGTCGACATCTTTCACCGCGACAGCTGATTCCGCCAGCAGCGTACAGCCGGCTGGGACGATGTCGGCGAAACCGCCGAACACGACATAGCGTTCTTCGCCGCCCGAGGCGGTCTTCACCGTGACGACACCCGGCTTGATCGTGGTCATGACCGGCGCGTGATGCGCCATCACGGTCATCTCGCCTTCGGCGCCCGGAATGACGACGGATTCGACCTGCTCGGAAACCAGCAGGCGTTCCGGCGAGACCAGTTCGAATTTGAAAGCTTCAGCCATTATCGTATCCGTTCAACCCATTCGGGCGGCACCCACGCAAAATGTATGGTTGCCGATTGGCTCAGAGCGTTGGAGATCTCCAACTGACCGAGTTCCTCGTGCCACTCCTCCACAGTCCACTCCCGACCGATGAGGGTGTTTAGCTCTGCGACGTCCTCTTCTGGAAGACCAGAAAGAAACTCATCGCTGAGTCGAAGTAACCGGACCCGATCGCCTTGAGCGTATTCGGGTCCTCCATCTTTCATCAGGCCGCTTCGGCCGCCAGGCGCTGTGCCTTCTCGACCGCTTCCTCGATGCCGCCGACCATGTAGAAGGCAGCTTCCGGAAGGTGATCGTAGTCGCCGTTGCAGAGGCCCTTGAAGCCCTTGATGGTGTCGGCGAGGTCGACGAGCTTGCCCGGCGCGCCGGTGAATACTTCGGCGACGAAGAAAGGCTGCGACAGGAAGCGCTCGATCTTGCGGGCGCGGGCCACGGTCTGCTTGTCCTCTTCCGACAGCTCGTCCATGCCCAGGATGGCGATGATGTCCTGCAGCGACTTGTAGCGCTGGAGGATCGACTGCACCTGGCGGGCAACCGCATAGTGCTCTTCACCGACAACCATCGGGTCGAGCATGCGCGAGGTCGAGTCCAGCGGATCGACCGCCGGATAGATGCCCTTCTCGGCGATGGCGCGGTTCAGCGTCGTCGTGGCGTCAAGGTGGGCGAACGAGGTCGCCGGTGCCGGATCGGTCAAGTCGTCGGCGGGCACGTAGATGGCCTGCACCGAAGTGATCGAGCCCTTGGTGGTGGTGGTGATGCGTTCCTGCAGCGCGCCCATGTCGGTGGCGAGCGTCGGCTGATAGCCCACGGCCGACGGGATACGGCCGAGCAGAGCCGACACTTCCGAACCCGCCTGCGTGAAGCGGAAGATGTTGTCGACGAAGAACAGCACGTCCTGGCCCTGGTCGCGGAAATATTCAGCCACCGTCAGGCCGGTCAGGCCGACACGGGCGCGCGCGCCCGGCGGCTCGTTCATCTGGCCGTACACGAGAGCCGCCTTGGAGCCTTCGCCGCCGCCCTTCTTGTTGACGCCGGATTCGATGAACTCGTGATAGAGATCGTTGCCCTCGCGGGTGCGCTCGCCGACGCCGGCGAACACCGAATAGCCGCCATGCGCCTTGGCGATGTTGTTGATCAGTTCCTGGATCAGCACGGTCTTGCCGACGCCGGCGCCGCCGAACAGGCCGATCTTGCCGCCCTTGGCGTAGGGTGCCAGCAGATCGAGCACCTTGATGCCGGTGATCAGGATCTGCGCTTCCGTCGACTGCTCGACATAGGTCGGAGCCGGCTGGTGGATGGAGCGCATTTCGATCGCGTCGACCGGACCCTCTTCGTCGACCGGCTCGCCGATGACGTTGATGATGCGGCCGAGCATGCCCGGGCCGACCGGCACGGTGATCGGCGCACCGGTGTCACGCACTTCCTGGCCGCGCACCAGACCTTCGGTGGAGTCCATGGCGATGCAGCGAACGGTGTTTTCACCCAGATGCTGGGCAACTTCGAGCACCAGACGATTGCCGACATTGGTCGTCTCGAGCGCGTTCAGGATCGCCGGAAGGTGATCGCCGAACTGCACGTCGACGACGGCGCCGATGACCTGGCGGACCTTGCCGACAACGCCGGTTGCCTTGGCGGCCACGGCCGAAGTCTTGGCCGCCGCGGCCTTGGCCGGCGCTGCCGCCGTCTTTGCCGGAGCTGCCTTCGCGGCGGCTGCCGGAGCCTTGGCCGCCTTTACGGGGGCTGCGGCCTTGGGGGCCGCCGTCTTGGGGGTCGCTGCTTTCGCCATCGTCTTTACCCTTTTTCGTCCTTTGTTTCTCACGCGGTCCTAGAGCGGGCCGATGGCCCGCGAACCGCGCCTAGAGCGCTTCGGCGCCCGAAATGATTTCGATCAGTTCCTTGGTGATCTGCGCCTGCCGCTGGCGGTTATAGGTGATCGACAGCTTGTTGATCATCTCGCCGGCGTTGCGCGTCGCATTGTCCATGGCGCTCATCTTGGCGCCCATTTCGCCGGCCGCGTTTTCGAGCAGCGCCCGGAAAACCTGCACGGAAATATTGCGCGGGATGAGGTCGGAGAGGATTTCGCCCGGCTCCGGCTCGTACTCGTAGACGGCATTGCCGCCATCCACCGCCGCGGCGGGAGCCGAAGCGACGCCGGCGGGAATGATCTGCTGCGCGGTCGGGACCTGGCTGATCACCGATTTGAACTGCGAATAGAACAGCGTGCAGATGTCGAAGGCGCCCTCGTTGAAGAGGTGGATGACCTTCTTGGCGATCGCGTCGGCATTGACGAAGCCGAGTGTCTTGACCTCGCGCAGATCGACACGGTCGAGGATCATCGAGGCATAGTCGCGGCGCAGGATATCGAAACCCTTCTTGCCGACGCAGATGATCTTGACCTGCTTGCCGTCGGCTAGAAGCCGCCGGATATGATCGCGGGCCAGGCGGGCGATCTGCGAATTGAAGCCGCCGCACAGGCCACGCTCGGCGGTGCAGACGACGAGCAGATGCACGTTGTCCTTGCCGGTGCCGGTCATCAGCGCCGGGGCATCGCCGCCGCCGCCGATTGCCTGGGTGATGTTGGCCAGCACGGAACCCATGCGCTCCGAATAGGGGCGCGCCGCTTCCGCTGCCTCTTGCGCACGGCGCAGCTTCGCCGCGGCGACCATCTGCATCGCCTTGGTGATCTTCTGCGTCGCCTTGACCGAGGCGATACGGTTACGAAGGTCTTTTAATGAAGGCATGCTTCAAACCTGATCCCGTCTTGTCGCTTCGCTCAGGCGAAGGTCTTGGCGAAAGCGTCGATCTCTGCCTTCAGCTTGGCGCGCAGATCGTCCGACAGCGCCTTTTCCTTGCGAATGGCGTCGAGAACGTCCTTGCCCGCCGCACGCATGTGGCTGAGCAGGCCATGCTCGAACTTGCCGACCTGGTTGACCGGCAGCTTGTCGAGATAGCCGTTGACGCCGGCGAAGATCACCGCGACCTGCTCTTCCGTCTTCAGCGGCGAGAACTGCGGCTGCTTCAGGAGTTCGGTCAGGCGCGATCCGCGGTTGAGCAGGCGCTGCGTGGCGGCGTCGAGATCCGAGCCGAACTGCGCGAAGGCCGCCATTTCGCGGTACTGCGCGAGCTCGCCCTTGATCGAGCCGGCAACCTGCTTCATCGCCTTGATCTGCGCCGAGGAACCGACGCGCGACACCGACAGACCGACGTTGACGGCCGGACGGATGCCCTGGAAGAACAGGTTGGTTTCGAGGAAGATCTGGCCGTCGGTGATCGAGATCACGTTGGTCGGGATGTAGGCCGACACGTCGTTGGCCTGCGTTTCGATGACTGGCAGCGCCGTCAGCGAGCCATTGCCCAGATCGTCATTGAGCTTGGCGGCGCGCTCGAGCAGGCGCGAGTGCAGATAGAAGACGTCGCCCGGATAGGCTTCGCGGCCCGGCGGGCGGCGCAGGAGCAGCGACATCTGGCGATAGGCGACGGCCTGCTTCGACAGATCGTCGTAGCTGATCAGCGCATGCATGCCATTGTCGCGGAAATACTCGCCCATGGTGCAGCCGGCGAACGGCGCCAGGAACTGCATCGGCGCCGGATCGGAAGCGGTGGCGGCGACGATGATCGAATATTCGAGCGCGCCGCGCTCTTCCAGCACCTTGACGAACTGCGCGACGGTCGAGCGCTTCTGGCCGACGGCGACATAGACGCAGTAGAGCTTTTCCTTCTCGGGGCCGTTGTCGTGCACCGACTTCTGGTTGAGCATCGTGTCGAGGATGATGGCGGTCTTGCCGGTCTGACGGTCGCCGATGACCAGCTCGCGCTGGCCACGGCCGACCGGGATCAGCGCATCGATGGCCTTGAGGCCGGTCGACATCGGCTCATGCACCGACTTGCGCGGGATGATACCGGGCGCCTTGACGTCGACGCGCTTGCGTTCGGTCGCCTTGATCGGGCCCTTGCCGTCGATCGGATTGCCGAGCGCGTCGACGACGCGGCCGAGCAGGCCCGGACCGACCGGAACGTCGACGATGGCGCCGGTGCGCTTGACGGTGTCGCCTTCCTTGATGTCGCGGTCGGCGCCGAAGATGACGACGCCGACATTGTCGGCTTCGAGGTTGAGCGCCATGCCGCGGATGCCGCCGGGGAATTCGACCATCTCGCCGGCCTGGACATTGTCGAGGCCGTAGACGCGGGCGATACCGTCACCGACGGACAGCACCTGTCCAACTTCGGAGACCTCGGCCTCCTTGCCGAAATTCTTGATCTGGTCTTTCAGAATTGCGGAAATTTCCGCGGCGCGGATGTCCATCAGCCGACCTCTTTCAGTGCAAGCTTGAGCGAATTGAGTTTGGTTTTGAGCGACGTATCGATCTGGCGCGAGCCCATCTTGACCACCAGCCCGCCGAGCAGCGACGGATCGACGGTGACGGAAATGGCCACGTCCTTGCCGGCAACACTTTTCAGCGCCGCCTTGAGTTCGGTCTGCTGGGCAGCCGTCAGCTCATGAGCCGACGTCACTTCAGCAGCGGTCTCGCCACGATGCTCGGCGGCGATCTGGCGGAACGCCTTGATCATGCCGGGCACGGCGAAGAGCCGGCGATTGCGGGCGACGACGCGCAGGAAATTACCGGTGAGGCCGGTGATCCCAGCCTTGTCGGCGATCGCCGCGATGGCCTTGGCCTGCTCCTCGCTGGAGAACACCGGGCTGTTGATCAGCCGGGTCAGGTCGGAACTGCCAGCCAGCATCGCCTCGAAACTGTTGAGGTCGGACTCGACCTTGGCCACGGAATTTGCCTGCAGGGCGAGTTCGAACAGCGAACCCGCGTAGCGTTCTGCGACACCTGAGATTGGCGATGACGATTGGGCCACGGACCGTCTTTTCTCTTGTCTGACAGGCCGCAGATTGTTGGCGCGAGCAAAAACTCTGGCTAAATCTTTGACCTTACTGCATTTTTTCAAGCACGGAGGCGCGGCTTCCGCTATCCCCGGCCGAAAGTCGATTGCCGTCTAGCACAGGCATTTTAAGACCGCAATGCGTCGTTCCGCATGCTTTTCAGGCACTATTGTCGCATCCGGCGAAAGAGTCTCGCCTCGCGCCACGGAATAGCTAGCGATTCAAGGCACAAAGCCGAAGGCAAAGGCAAGCGGCAACGCCGCCAGGACCAATTCCACCACAATGGAAACCCAATTGAAAGGTGTATTGGCGCCATCCGACATCATCGACAGCAGCCGGCCGAAGGCCGTGAACAGCCAGGAGAAGCCGAGCGCCATGTAAACCAGCGGCTGCGCCAAGAGGATGCAGCACAGGCCGACGCCGAGATAGAAGCCCGACATCCGGCCACGCCCCTCGGCGATCGCCGCCGCTTTCTCCGGCTTCGCCTGCAGGCGCAGGATGCGGAAGGCCAGGCTGGGTGCCAGGAAAAACAGAAGGCCGAGCAGCACGGTGAAGACTGCGCTCGACCAGGCCAGCCATTCGCCCTGGCTCGTCGGCCATGGAAGCGCAAAGTCCATTGTGTCCCCTCGAAATGCCTGTTTTGAAATTCCGGGCATTCTAGCCGAGGAAAAGCGCCGCGCCAGATGGCATCAGGCACTTTCAAAGCAATGCCAGGAAAAGTGTGAAACGGTTCTCCCGGGAAAAACGCGCAGCGTTTTCCCTAAGGAATTGCGTCAAAATCAAAAGAGAGCGCGTCAACCGAGCGCGAATTCCACCGCCGCCTCGGCATGGATGCGTGTCGTGTCGAATACCGGAATGTCGAAATCGTCCTGTCCGATCAGCATGGTGATCTCGGTGCAGCCCATGATGATGCTGTCGGCGGCCTCGTCGCGGCGCAGGCGTTCGGCCTCTTCGATATAAGCCGCCTTCGAGGCTTCGGTGACGATGCCTTGGCAGAGCTCCTCATAGATGACGCGATGCACCATGTCGCGCCCGGCCGTATCGGGCACCACTGGCGAGAGGCCGTATTTGTCGGCAAGCCGGCCCTTGTAGAAATCCTGCTCCATGGTGAAGCGCGTCGCCAGCAGCGCCGGGCGCTGCATGCCGGTGCGCTTGATCGCCGCCGCCGTGGCGTCAGCGATATGGATCAAGGGGATCGACACCGCCGCCTGCACCTGGTCAGCCAGTCTGTGCATGGTGTTGGTGCACAGAACCAGACCCTCCGCGCCGCCCGCCTCCAGCTTGCGCGCGGCATCAATCAGAAGCACGCCGGCGCCGTCCCAATCGCCATGATGCTGCCGCTCGGCGATCTCGGCGAAGTCGAACGACCAGAGCAGCAGCTTCGCCGAATGCAGCCCGCCAAGGCGATCGCGCACGATCTCGTTGAGCAGGCGATAGTAGATGGCGGTCGATTCCCAGCTCATGCCGCCGAGCAAGCCAAGGGTTTTCATGTGATCTTCCGTTTCTCGCTGGCCAGCAGCCTATCGCCGATATGGCGACCTTACAAAAAGCTCTGCGGGTCGATGTCGACCTGCACCCGGACCGAGCCGCGCTGCTTCGGCCCATTGGCCAGCATGGTGCGGATAAATCCTTGCATGTCGGCGCGCCGTTCGCCCTGGATCAGCAGGCGGAACCTATGGCGACCGCCGAGTAGGGAGAGCGGCGCTTCCGCCGGCCCCAGCACGAACAGGTCCGACGCCTCGGGCGCAGCGCGGCGCAGGCCGCGTGCATGCCCTTCCGCTTCCGCTCGCGTCACCGCGCTGACGATGACGCCGGCCAACCGGCCGAAGGGCGGCAGGGCCGCCCGCTCCCGCTCGGCGATCTCGCGCTCGTAAAAAGCCTCGGCATCGCCCGAGACGATCGCCCGCATCACCGGATGGTCGGGCTGGAAAGTCTGCAGCAGGCCGAGGCTCTTCTTGCCGGTGCGGCCGGCGCGGCCGGTCACCTGGCTGAGCAGCTGGAAGGTGCGCTCGGCGGCGCGCGGATCGCCATTGGCAAGACCGAGATCGGCATCGACGACGCCGACCAGCGTCATGTTGGGAAAATTGTGGCCCTTGGCCACGAGCTGCGTGCCGATGACGATATCGGCCTCGCCATCGGCGATCGCTTCCAGTTCCAGCCGCAGCCGCCGCACCCCGCCCATCAGGTCGGACGACAAGACGATGGTGCGCGCATCGGGGAAATGCGTGACGACCTCCTCGGCGATGCGCTCGACACCCGGGCCGCAGGCGACCAGATGGTCGAGCGTACCGCATTCCGGGCAGGCTTCGGGGCGGCGCTCATTGTGCCCGCAATGATGGCAGACCAGTTGGCCTCGAAAGCGATGCTCGACCAGCCAGGCCGAACAGACCGGGCAGCCGAAACGGTGGCCGCAGACGCGGCACAGCGTCAGCGGCGCATAGCCGCGCCGGTTGAGGAACAGGAGCGACTGTTCCTTCTTCTCCAGCGTCTTGCGCATATGGTCGATCAGCACCGGAGACAGGAAGCCGCCACGCGCCGGTGGCGCGCGCCGCAAGTCGATCGACTTCAGCTGCGGCAGCGCCGCCTCGGCGAAGCGGGCGGAAAGGATGGCCCTGTTGTACTTGCCTTGGCTCGCATTGACGCGGCTCTCGACCGAAGGCGTCGCCGACGCCAGCACCACCGGAAAGCCGCCAATATGGCCGCGCACCACCGCCATGTCGCGCGCATTGTAGAAGACACGGTCCTCCTGCTTGTAGGCAGGGTCGTGCTCTTCGTCGACGACGATCAGGCCAAGCTCCTTGAACGGCAGGAACAGCGCCGAGCGCGCGCCGGCAACGACGCGCACCGTGCCTTCCGCCACCTGCCGCCAGACTTTTTCGCGCATCCTGGGCGGCAGGTCGGAATGCCATTCGCCCGGCTTGGCGCCGAAGCGCTGCTGGAAGCGTTCGAGGAAAGCGTGGGTCAGCGCAATTTCCGGCAAAAGGATCAGCACCTGCTTGCCCTGGTCGAGCGCCGCCGCCACCGCCTCGAAATAGACCTCCGTCTTGCCAGACCCGGTGACGCCGTCGAGCAGCGCGACGTTGAAGGCGCCGGCCGCGACATTGGCGCGCAGCATCGATGCGGCGTCGCTCTGGTCCGGCATCAATTCCGGCACGGCATAGCTCGGATCAGGTGCTGCCACGACCGGGCGCGGCGGGATCATCACCGTCTCGAACACGCCTTGCGCCTTCAGCCCCTCGATCACCGTCGACGACACACCGGCCGCATGCGCGAGGCCCGACCGCGTCCAGGCCAGCCCGCCTTCGGCCGTTTCCAGCACGCGCGCCCGCGCATCCGTCATCCGGTCGGGAACGATAAGCGTGCGCTGCAATCCCTCGATCCAGGGCTCCGGGTCAAAGGCCTCCGGCGCTCTGAGCAGCATGCGCGCCACCATGCCCGGCGCCGACAGCGTGTATTGCGCCACCCAGTCGACGAAACGGCGCATCGAACGGTCGATCGGCGGGCAGTCGAAGACCTGTTCGATCGGGCGCAGTTTTTTCGCGTCGACAGTCTCGACCGCGCCATCCCAGACGATGCCGGTAACCTGGCGCGGCCCGAGCGGCACGCGCACGATCGACCCTGGCACGACGCGCATGCCGGCCGGCACGGCATAGGTGTAGGGGCGTTCGGCAGGCATCGGCACCAGCACCGGTGCGGCTGCGACAAAGGGCGAATCTTCGATCATGAGGCGTGACCTTGCCCCGACTTTGGTCTAGATCAAAGAGCAACGCTGAACGTGCCTTCCCAGGCACGACGAAATCGTCAGGAGACCCGCCATGAAATTTTTTGTCGACACCGCCGACATCAAGGATATCCGTGAGCTGAACGATCTGGGGCTGCTCGACGGCGTCACCACCAATCCGTCGCTGATTCTCAAATCCGGCGGCAAGATCGCCGACGTCACCAAGCAGATCTGCGATATCGTCGCCGGCCCGGTCTCGGCCGAAGTCGTGGCGACCGAATACAAGGACATGATGGCGGAGGCCGAGGTGCTGGCCAAGATCGCGCCCAATGTCTGCATCAAGGTGCCGCTGACGCTGGACGGCCTGAAGGCCTGCAAGACGATCCGCACCCAGATGAACCGCATGGTCAACGTCACGCTGTGCTTCTCGGCGAATCAGGCGCTGCTCGCCGCCAAGGCCGGCGCCTCGTTCATCTCGCCCTTCGTCGGCCGCATCGACGACACCGGCTCGGACGGGATGGAGCTGATCCAGGAGATCCGCCAGATCTACGACAATTACGACTTCCAGACCGAGATCCTGACCGCATCGGTGCGCACGGTGAACCACGTCAAGCAGGCGGCCCTGATCGGCGCCGACGTCATCACCGCGCCGCCGGCGACGCTGAAGGCGCTGGTCAAGCACCCGCTGACCGACAAGGGCCTGGAACAGTTCCTCGCAGATTGGGCCAAGACCGGCCAGAAGATCGGCTGAGATCGCACTGCTTCAATGAGAAAAGGCCGGGCGACCGGCGTTTTTTATTACGCGTCGCAAGAAGCCCGATCGCCGAAAGGACCGCCGATCATTCCGTGCCGTCGTCGTCGGCCGCGGCTGCCTGCGGGCGCCGGCCCATGATGATTTCGCGCTTGCCGACATGGTTGGGCGCGCCGACCAGACCTTCCTTCTCCATGCGCTCGACCAGGGAGGCGGCGCGGTTGTAGCCAATGCCGAGCCGGCGCTGAGTGTAGGACGTCGAACACTTCTTGTCGCGCACCACCACCTTGACCGCTTCGTCATAGCTGGAATCGCCGTCCTCGGCCGCGACCGATCCCTTGTCGAAGACCGCGCCCTGGTCGTCCTCGACCTCTTCCTCGTCCTCGTCGGCGGTCACGGTCTCCAGATATTCCGGGCGGCCCTGCGCCTTCAGATGCGCCACGACATGCTCGACCTCCGCGTCGGAGACGAATGGGCCGTGCACGCGTGATATCCGCCCGCCCCCCATCATGTGCAGCATGTCGCCCTGGCCGAGCAGCTGCTCGGCGCCCTGCTCGCCCAGGATGGTGCGGCTGTCGATCTTGGAGGTGACCTGGAAGGAAATTCGGGTCGGGAAGTTGGCCTTGATCGTGCCGGTGATGACATCGACCGAGGGGCGCTGCGTTGCCATGATCAGATGGATGCCGGCCGCGCGCGCCATCTGCGCCAGGCGCTGGATGGCGCCTTCGATCTCCTTGCCGGCGACCATCATCAGGTCGGCCATCTCGTCGACGATGACGACGATGTAAGGCATCGGCGCAAGATCGATTTCCTGCTGCTCGAACAGCGGCTCGCCGGTGCCCTTTTCGAAGCCGGTCTGCACCGTCATGACGACCGCCTCGCCCTTGTCGCGGGCTTGGGCGGCGCGCTCGTTGTAGCCGTCGATGTTGCGCACGCCGAGCCGTGCCATCTTGCGATAGCGGTCCTCCATCTCGCGCACCGCCCATTTGAGTGCGGTGACGGCCTTCTTGGGATCGGTGACGACGGGCGTCAGAAGATGCGGGATGCCATCATAGACGGAGAGTTCCAGCATCTTCGGATCGACCATGATCAGCCGGCATTCTTCCGGCTTCAGCCGGTAGAGCAGCGACAGGATCATGGTGTTGATGGCGACAGACTTGCCGGAACCGGTGGTGCCGGCGACGAGCAGATGCGGCATCTTCGCCAGTTCGGCGATGACGGGCTCGCCGCCGATCGTCTTGCCGAGGCAAAGCGCCAGCTTGCAGCTGGTCTTGCGGAAGCCCTGCGATTCGATCAGTTCGCGGAAATAGACGGTCTCTCGCGTCTCGTTCGGCAGCTCGATGCCGATGACGTTGCGGCCGGGCACGACGGCGACGCGCGCCGAAATCGCCGACATGGAGCGGGCGATATCATCGGCAAGACCGATGACGCGGGACGATTTGACGCCCGGCGCCGGCTCGAACTCATAGAGAGTGACGACCGGACCTGGGCGAACGTGGATGATCTCGCCGCGCACGCCGAAATCCTCGAGCACGCTCTCCAGGAGATCGGCATTCTGCTCGAGCCGCTCCTGCGACATATAGAAACCCTGCCCTTCCGGCGGCTGCTGCAGCAGCTCTTCCGAGGGAAGTTCGTACGCCTCGCCTGTCGTGGCCGGCACGATCTTGCCGGCCAAAGGCAGCGGCGACGAGGGGCGCGCGGCCGGAACCTGTACGGTCTCCTCGGCGCCTTGTGCGATTTGCACCGGAGCGGCATCACCCGCGACGGCAGGGGCTGCGACCCGCGCCTGGGCTCGCTTCGGCACACCACCCGCCGCCGGCTGAACCGCCGCTTCGTTGGAGTTGGCCGGCCGGACATCCGGCAAAGCGGCAGGGGCTTGCTGGCCTGGAAGCCAGTCGATGACGCGGAACGACGCGGTCGGGTCGGCCGAGGGCGCGGCGCGGACATCGATCCGACCGGCGGCAACTGGCGCGGCGGCGCGCGGGACCGGGACGGCTCGCGACGTCTGCGACGAACCTTCGATCATGTAGGGCGCCATGAGCTCGAAGAAGACGTGATCCGACAGATAGGGCCAGCGGACGGTTTCACGGCCAGTCGTCTTGACCGGCGCCACCGTTCCCTGGGCAGACGCGGCCGGTGCGGGTGCCCGTACCGGCGCTGCGGTCCTCGGACCGGCCGTCACAACCGTCCGCGCCTTTTCGTTGGCATGCCTTGGCGGAACGGAGGCCGGTGATCTTTCATGCATCACGGCTTTGTTGCCGGCGGGCGGCCGGGCGGCTTCCAGAGCGGCGTTCCGGCTTTTCATCGCCGCCGGCAATGACGGGGACGAGACCCCTGACGACGGCGCAGCCGCGGCAGGCTGTGCGACGGCTTGCCGCGCCGGCGGCGCCGGCGGTTCGCCTTGCTCGGAGGTGATCTGGCGCGGATGGCGCGGATTGGCTTCGTAGTCCGGCGTGCGGGTAAACCGCACATTGGGCGCCAGGAAGAAATACTCCTGCCAGGCGGGGCTTTCGTTGCCGACGAGATCGACAGGTGGCGGGAAATTGCCGCCCGTGGTCGCGCCGGGCGGCTGGCTTTCCACCTTGCCGCTCATGCCGCTGAAACGCTTTCCCTCGGGGTCATCGGGCGAAGCTGACTTCAATGAATTGACCCGAGGAAAACGCTTGGATTCCATTCTCAAGACTCACTCTGAAACGTCAGCTGAGCAATAGGGAGCGAGTGGTTAACAGTTGCTTCCCGTGAGCGCTTTTGGAGCGGCCGAAATGTATCTTTCGCGGCGATGGCGCACGAGCCGGATTCGAGCCGATGATCGTCACCCCACGATCGTCCACTCATGCACATGCTTCGAGTTAAAAAGAGAACCCTCGGCCATCGCGAAGCGAGCCGTGCACCAGGATCGAGGCAGCGTTTTCCCTGAAAAGAAGGTGGCGCTAGCTGGCCGCCTTCCCGTGCCGGACCAGATCCTGGGCGATGGACAGCTGCAGCGCCTCGGCCAGTTCGCGCGCGGCGCGGTTCTCGGCATCGATCTGCGCCCTGTACGAGGCAAATTCCTGGCGCGGCCTGTCGAATGAAGAGGTAATCGAGCGCTTGCCGACGGTGATCACTGCGCCGCTTTTCGCATCGGTCAGCGTATAGTTGGCGGTCAGCGTCACCGAGCCGGCGGTCGGCTCGTCCTCATCGGTGCCGACCTGCACGAGGGCCGAGGATTCAACAGCTTCGGTCACGCTGAGAGTAAGCGAATAGAGCGGCGACGCCGGTTCGCCGGCACCCCGCCCGAAGCCGAAGATCAGATTGTTGCGCACCTGCTGGGCATAACGCGTCCTGACCGGCTTGATGGCGATCGACGCCAGCTCGGCATTGGCGCTCGCGCCCGTCGACAACGGCGCGTTGGAATAGAGCGGGTGCACCGTGCAGGCCGAAACCAGCGCCAGCGAGCCGACAAGCGCCACGCGGCGCAGCAGACGGCTCAGCTCTGTCTTTTCCCGATCAGGCAACGACATTGACGATCCTCTGCGGCACGATGATCACCTTGCGCGGAGCCTTACCTTCGAGTGCTTTCTGCACGAAGTCGAGAGCCAGTACCGCTTTTTCGACCGCACCTTGGTCCGCGTCGCGAGCAATTGTCAAATCCCCCCGCTTCTTGCCGTTGACCTGCACTGGATAGGTCACTTCGTTGTCGACGACCAGCGCCGGGTCGAAGACCGGCCATGGCCGTTCGGCGACCAGATCGGTGCCGCCGAGCGTCTCCCAGCACTCTTCGGCCAGATGCGGCATGACAGGCGCGATCAGATGCACCAGGATCTCCACCGCCTCGCGGCAGGCGCCCTGCAGTGCCGGATCGGCCTTGCCTTCCGCTACCTGGTTGAGCGGCGTTGTCAGCACATTGGCCAGTTCATAGATGCGGGCGATGGCACGGTTGAAGCCGAGCTTCTCGATGTCCTCGCCGACCGCCTTCAGGATCTTGTGCGCGGCTTTGGAGACCGCTGCAGCCTCGCCGGAATTGGCCGCCACGGGCTCGACGCCTGCCAGCGTTTCGGCTGCCGTAGACACCAGGCGCCAGATGCGCTGCATGAAGCGATGCGCGCCGGCGGCGCCATCGTCGGTCCACTCGACGTCGCCCTCGGGCGGCGAATCCGACAGCATGAGCCAGCGCGCGGTGTCGGCGCCGTAGCCGTCGGTGATGTCTTCCGGGCTGACCGTGTTCTTCTTCGACTTCGACATCTTTTCGAGCGAGCCGATCGCCGCCTCTTCGCCGGTGGCGATCTCGATGGCGCGGCGCTTGCCTTCGGCATCCTCGATCCTGACCTCAGCCGGCGACAGCCAGCGGCCATTGTTCGAGGCGCCACCGACGCGGTAGGTCTCGTGCACCACCATGCCTTGCGTGAACAGGCCCTTGAACGGCTCGGCAAGGTCGAGATGCCCGGTCGCGCGCATGGCGCGGGTGAAGAAGCGCGAATAGAGCAGGTGCAGGATCGCGTGCTCGATGCCGCCAATATACTGGTCGACCGCCAGCCAGTCGTCGGCGGCCTTGGGCTCGGTCGGCTCATTGGCCCAGGGCGCGGTGAAGCGGGCAAAATACCAGGACGAATCGACGAACGTGTCCATCGTGTCGGTCTCGCGCCGCGCATCCCTGCCGCATTGCGGGCACTTCACATGCCGCCAGGTCGGATGCCGGTCGAGCGGGTTGCCCGGCCGGTCGAAATCGACATCGTCGGGCAGCTTGACCGGCAGGTCGGCCTTCGGCACCGGCACCACGCCGCAATCCTCGCAATGGATCATCGGGATCGGGCAGCCCCAGTAGCGCTGACGCGAAATGCCCCAGTCGCGCAGGCGGAAATTCACCTTGCGCTCGGCCATAGGCCGGTTGCCGATCGTCTTCTGCTCCAGCAGCTTCGCCACTTCGTCGAAGGCGCGGTCCGGCGTCATGCCGTCGAGGAAGCGCGAATTGATCATCACGCCGTCGTCGACATACGCTTCTTCCGTGATCTGGAACGACTTCGCATCGCCGCCCTCCGGCATCACCACCGGGATCACCGGCAAGCCGTATTTGTTGGCGAAGTCGAGGTCGCGCTGGTCGCCGGACGGGCAGCCGAATATGGCGCCGGTGCCGTATTCCATCAGCACGAAATTGGCGACGTAGACAGGCAGCGTCCAGCTGTCGTCGAAGGGATGGACGACACGGATGCCGGTGTCGAAGCCCTTCTTCTCGGCCGTCTCTAGTGCGGCCACCGAAGTGCCCATATGGCGGACTTCGTCGATGAACTTCGCCAGCGCCGGATTGGTCTCGGCGGCCTTCTTGGCCAGCGGATGATCGGCGGCGACAGCCATGAAGGAGGCGCCGAAAATGGTATCGGGCCGCGTCGTGTAGACTTCCAGCTCATGTTCGCCGGCAACGTCAGAGGCCAGAGGCCAGCGGATCAGCAGGCCTTCCGAACGGCCGATCCAGTTCTGCTGCATCAGCTTCACTTTTTCGGGCCATTCGTCGAGGCCTTCGAGCGAATCCAGCAGGTCCTGCGCAAAGTCGGTGATCTTGAAGAACCACTGCGTCAGCTCGCGCTGTTCGACCAGCGCGCCGGAGCGCCAGCCGCGACCGTCGATGACCTGCTCGTTGGCGAGCACGGTCATGTCCTCCGGGTCCCAGTTGACCTTCGAGGATTTGCGCGTCACCAGCCCCTTCTCGACGAAATCGAGGAACAGCATCTGCTGGCGGTGGTAGTAGTCGACGTCGCAGGTCGCGAATTCGCGCGCCCAGTCCAGCGACAGGCCCATGACCTTGAGCTGCTCGCGCATGGTGGCGATGTTCTGGTAGGTCCATTCCTTGGGATGGACCTTGTTCTGCATCGCCGCGTTCTCGGCCGGCATGCCGAAAGCGTCCCAGCCCATCGGGTGCAGCACATTGAAACCCTTGGCCCGCTTGTAGCGCGCCACCACGTCGCCCATCGTGTAGTTGCGGGTGTGGCCGATGTGGATCTTCCCCGACGGATAGGGGAACATCTCGAGCACGTAGTATTTCGGGCGCGGATCGTCATTGTGCGCTTCGAACAGCTTCTTTTCGGCCCAGGCCTTCTGCCATTTGGGTTCTGACGCGCGCGGATTGTATCGTTCGGTTGCCATGGGACGTTTTTCACTTAAAAGCAGGCGCGAACCGCGGGCGACTGGCCCGGCGGTCCAAGGAATGTGGTCCGGGTGTTCACCATGGTTTGGCAAACCCGTCAACCATATGGGCATCGCAGCGGCTAAAAACGCGGGTCAAAACAGCGGGATTTGCACATGGGTGACACCGTTCAGCAGTTTTTCGCGGTCAAGGCGAAGATCGCCGCCGCCGAGCGGGAAGCCCGCCGCGAGGCCGGCGCGGTGACGCTGGTGGCCGTCTCCAAGACCTTTGACGCCGCCGACATCCGGCCAGTGATCGAGGCCGGCCAACGGGTCTTCGGCGAGAACCGCGTGCAGGAAGCGCAAGGCAAATGGCCTGATCTGAAGCAGGCCTTCGCCGATATCGAATTGCATCTCATCGGTCCGCTGCAGTCGAACAAGGCCAAGGAGGCGGTGGCGCTGTTCGACGTCATCGAGACGGTCGACCGCGAGAAAATCGCCGCCGAACTCGCCAAGGAAATCGCCAGGCAAGGCCGCGCGCCAAAACTCTATGTCCAGGTCAACACCGGCTCCGAGCCGCAGAAGGCCGGCATCGAGCCGCGCGCCGCGATCGCCTTCGTTGCCCGCTGCCGCGATGTCCACGGCCTCGCCATCGAAGGGCTTATGTGCATCCCGCCGGCCGACGAGAACCCCGGCCCGCATTTCGCCCTGCTGGAAAAGCTTGCTCGCGAGGCCGGCGTCGCCAAACTGTCGATGGGCATGTCCGGCGACTACGAGACGGCCATCGCCTTCGGCGCCACCAGCGTCAGGGTAGGCTCGGCGATCTTCGGCAGCCGCTGATACGCACGCCTTTGGGCCAGTTCGGCAAGCCGGTGGGGCCACGGCTGGAAACGAAACGTTCCGTTCCTATTTGTTTTGTGTCATCACACATTTCTCCTGGAGCCTTCGCCATGCGTTACAACCAGCTTGGAAATACGGGGATGTTCGTCTCCGAACTGTGCCTCGGCACCATGACTTTCGGCGCCGCCGGCCAGAATGCCCAATGGGGCCTGATCGCCAGCCTCGACCAGAAGGGCGTCAACGAGATCGTCGGCCGCTCGATCGCCGCCGGCGTCAATTTCTTCGACACGGCCGACGTCTACTCCTTCGGTGAGTCCGAGCGCCTGCTCGGCCAGTCGCTCAGGGACCTCGGCGTCAAACGTTCGGATGTCGTCATCGCCACCAAGGTGCATGGCACCATGGGCCAGGGTCCGAACGAGCGTGGCTCCTCGCGCGGCCACATCATGGATTCGGTCGATGCCAGCCTCGAACGGCTGCAGCTCGACCATATTGATCTCTATCAGCTGCACGGTACCGACGCGGTGACGCCGATCGACGAGACGCTGCGGGCGCTGGACGACCTCGTTGCCAGCGGCAAGGTCCGCTATGTCGGCGTTTCCAACTGGGCGGCATGGCGCATCGCCAAGGCGCTCGGCATCGCCGACCGCAAGGGCTTCGCCCGCTTCGAGACCATCCAGTCCTATTATTCGATCGCCGGACGCGACCTCGAGCGCGAGATCGTGCCGCTCATCAGCGAAGAAAAACTCGGCCTGATGGTGTGGTCGCCGATGGCGGGCGGCCTGCTTTCCGGCAAGTACGGTCCTGGCGCGCCGGGCAATGGCGAGGGCCGCCGCGCATCCTTCAACTTCCCTCCGGTCAACGAGGACCGCGCCTGGGCGGCCGTCGCCGTCATGCGCGAGATTGCCGGGAAGCATGACGTCAGCGTTGCCACGGTGGCGCTCGGCTATGTCCTGGCCAAGCCCTTCGTGATGAGCGTCATCATCGGTGCAAGCCGCATGGACCAGCTCGAACAGAACCTTGCCGCGACGGGAGTAAAGCTCGACGCGGACGATCTCGCCAGGCTCGACGAGGTCAGCGCGCTGCCGTCCGAATATCCCGGCTGGATGCTGGAGCGCCAGGCGGCCGGCCGTCGCCCGGCGCCGTTCGTGGCGAAGGGGTAGTCCGTCTCCGACACGACGCGATTTCCAAAGGGCCGCGCGTCCCTTCGGACGCGCGGCCTTTTCGCGCTTCGCCAGGGCCGCGCGATCAGGAACGCCTCGAAGTCTATCGGCCAGTAATGGCGCAACTCGCCCGGCAGGGCGACGGGTGGGTCGGCATCAAAGCGGATCGGCAAACGTGTTGCAGTCCGCGATCGCTTTTCCGGCAAGGCCTCGATCAAACCAGCGGATCCTCTGTTCCGAGGTGCCGTACCTCTTCGCCGTCGAATTTCTTGAGGCGTTGGCGGGTTGATCGTCTCCGAGAGCTCGAAGGAGCCCCCTGGCCTGCGTCAGATCGGTATCTTCAAGCAGGTGCTGATCCCAGACATAGCGGCTCCACAGTCCTGCAAAACAATCGGCCTGGAGCTCGACCTGTTCCGATCGGATGATCGCGGCTTGCTGGTTGCCGTCGGTTACATCAGGGTGTGGAACTTCGGAGATATTCTGCACATGGTGCCCAACTTCTCGGGCGAGAATCAGCGCCTTGGCGAAGTCACCGGTCGACCCAATCTCTCGAAGCCCGGGAAACGCCGGATCGAGATAAATTCTGTGGTCGGCCGCGCAGTATGATGTCCCTGAAACAGCACCGCATGCGGTGGCGATGGAGCCGGTGAACAGCACCAGCTTGGGCTCCTCATAGGTCGATCCGCCAGCTTTGAAGGTGGCGCCCCAGAAATGCTCCGTTTCCGCCAGAACCACAGAGAGCAGTTGCTTGACGTCGTCATCGCTGGCGTTCGCGGCAGGTGGGGCGGCCTCGGCAGCCTCGCAGATCGTCGGAGCATGCAGCCATGTCACGATGGCAAGCAGGGATGCCGTGACCAAGGACGAGCGGACCAATTCACGCCTCCTGAATGCCAACGCGCTCCGTGCCTGGGCGCGAGGCGCCCGTGATGATGAACGGACGGGGATTCCATATCCCGCCCCTGTCGGGTTGTCGAACGGACCTTGAAAACCTGCGTTTCCTCACAGCCGCACGGTCTCGGCCAGAAAATCGAGAAAGGCCCGGACCCGCGCCGGCAGATGCCGGCCCTGGCCGACATAGACGGCGTGGGTCGCCTCCTCGTCGCCCGGATTGAAATCCTCCAGCAGTGCCACCAGCCGCCCGGCAGCGATATCGGCCGCGACATGCCAGCGCGCCAGCCGGGAGATGCCGGCTCCGGCCAGTGTCATCAGCCGCATCGCCTCGCCGTCGCTGACCAGCGTGTTGCCGGTGATCGGGACCATGACCGCGCGGCCTTCAGCGTCGACAAACGGCCAGCCATCGATATGCCGGACGAAGCCGAAGCCCATGCGGTTATGCCCATCGAGGTCGGCCGGCGTCAGCGGTTTTCCCTGCGCTTCGATATAGGACGGGGCCGCAACCACCACCACCGGGCTTTGCCCAAGTTTGCGCGCCACCAGCCGCGATTCGCCGAGCGGCCCGGCGCGGATGGCCACATCGGCGCGTTCGGCCATCAGGTCGATGACGCTGTCGGTCAGCACCAGATCGACCGAAATTTCGGGATAGCGTTCAAGGAAGCGCGGCAGGAGCGGGATCAGCCGGTGCACGCCGAAGGGCACGTAGGTGTTGACGCGCAGCCGCCCGCGCGGTGCGGCACCCGCCGCGGCCTCGCGCTCGGCCGCGGCCATATCGGACAGGATACGCAATCCGCTGTCGTAGAATGCCGTTCCCTCCGGCGTCAGCTGCAGCTTGCGTGTCGAGCGGCTGACCAGCCGCGCGCCGAGCCGGGCTTCCAGACGCGCGATCAGCTTGCTGACGGCTGATGGCGTCATGCGCAGCGCGCGCGCAGCCGCCGAGAAGCTACCGGCCTCGACAACGCGCACGAACACTTCGATCTCGCCGGAGCGGTTGATATCGGGTCTGGCCATTTGTGAATCTATTTCACAGTAAATGTGCCGAACACAAGTCTGGTTCACAGTGCATGGCGACACGATCTTTCGGCTCGGAGCGCGGTTTGGACAAGGCGCTCTTCGTCGCCAAAGTGGGAACCATCATGCCTCTTGCTCTCTACGCCCTCGCCGCCGGTGCCTTTGGCATCGGCGTCACCGAATTCGTCATCATGGGTCTGCTCATCGACGTCAGCAAGGATTTCGGCGTCTCGATCTCGGCCGCCGGCCAGCTCATTTCGGGCTATGCGCTGGGCGTCGTCATCGGCGCACCGCTGCTCACCATCGCCACCGGCAACTGGCCGCGCAAGACCGTGCTGCTGGTACTGATGGCGATCTTCACGCTGGGCAATCTCGCCTGTGCGCTGGCGCCCGATTATTGGACTCTGATGGGCGCTCGCATCGTCACCGCCTTTGCCCATGGCACCTTCTTCGGCGTCGGTTCTGTCGTCGCCACCGGCCTGGTCGCGCCCAACAAGAAGGCATCGGCGATCGCGCTGATGTTCACGGGGCTGACCATCGCCAACATCCTCGGCGTACCCTTCGGCACCTGGCTCGGCCAGGCCTTTGGCTGGCGCGCGACCTTCTGGGCGGTGACCTTGGTCGGCCTAGCGGCCTTTGCCGTCATCCTGGCCCTGGTGCCGCACAGCCAGGCAGCACCCGAAAAGAGCGACCTGCGCGCCGATCTCGCCGTGCTGCGCCGCACGCCGGTGCTGCTCGGCCTCGCCACCACCGTGCTCGGCTATGCCGGCGTCTTCGCCGTCTTCACCTACATTGCCCCGCTGTTGACCGAGATCAGCGGCTTCAAGGAAGCGACCGTGTCGCCGATCCTGCTCGTCTTCGGCGGCGGCCTCATCGCCGGCAACCTCGCCGGCGGCAAGGTTGCCGACCGCTGGCTGGTGCCGGCCGTGCTGGGCAGTCTCGTGGCGCTGGCCGTGGTGCTGGCGACCATGAGCTTCGCCATCCACAGCCAGGTCCTGGCCGTCATCTATGTCGGCCTGCTGGGGGCCGCCGCCTTCGGCACCGTGGCGCCGCTGCAGATGTGGGTGCTGGACAAGGCGCAAGGCGCCGGCCAGAGCCTCGCCTCCTCCTTCAACATCGCCGCCTTCAATCTCGGCAATGCCGCCGGCGCCTGGCTCGGCGGCGCGGTCATCGCCCATGGCCTTGGGCTGGGTTCGCTCACCTGGGTCGCCGCTTTGCTGCCGGTCGCGGCACTCGCCGTGGCGGGATTGGCGCTGCGCCTCGACAGACATGAAGAGCGGCTGATCCCGGCTGCTGCCGGCACCGTCTCCATGAAGTGATGGCAGCACCGATATCGACCCGTCGACAGACGCCCCGAAACGAGACCGAGAGGAGAACCTATGACACTTCCGATCCACCGCACCACCGTCGCCCTTCTGGCAACGCGCCTGACGCTCGGCGCGCTCGCGTTGGCGGCTTCGTCGATGGTCAGCCCGGCAATTGCCGGCGAGAAACAGGACTGGGTGGGCACCTGGACGGCCAGCCCTCAACCGACATGGGGGACCGATTTTGCCTTGCCGGTGAAAATGATGCCAAAGCTTGAGAACCAGACCATACGCCAGACGGTCAGGACCAGCGTTGGCGGCAGGCGGTTCCGCATCGTCCTGTCGAACGAGTATTCAAAAGTGCCGATCCAGATCGGCGAAATACGTGCGGCGAGAGCTGGCGAGGACTCGAAAATCACCGCCGGCACCGATCGTGCCGTCACATTCGGCGGTCAGGCAAAGGCAACAGTTCCGGCAGGCGCGCCTTTGGTCAGCGATCCGGTGGAATTGCCCCTCGACGCCTTGAGCCGCCTTTCGATATCGGTCTATCTGCCGCAGCCCACACCAATCTCCACCTTCCATTGGGACGGTAAGCAGACCGCCTATATCGGCGACGGCAACCAGACGGCTTCCGAAACCATCGCAACCGCGCAGACCACCGACGCGCGTACCTTGGTCAGCGAGATCCTGGTCGATGCGCCGGCAAATGATGGCGCCGTGATCGCCATCGGCGATTCGATCACCGACGGCAACGGCGCCACGCTGGACGCCGACAACCGGTGGCCGGACGTCCTCGCCGAGCGTCTCGTCTCGAAGCACGTGTCGGTGCTTAACGCAGGCATATCCGGAGCGCGGCTGCTGGATGATGCGATGGGCGTGAAGGCTTCGGCCCGCTTCGACCGTGATGTGCTGGCTCAGCCCGGCGTCAAGGCGGTCATCCTGCTCATCGGCATCAACGATATCAGCTGGCCCGGCACGCCATTCGCACCTGAGAAATCCCTGCCCTCTCTGGCGGCACTCACCACTGGATACCTGCAACTCGCAGCCCAGGCCCACGCCCATAATCTGATCATCGTCGGCGGCACGTTGACGCCCTTTGAGGGCGCGCTGAGCGGCACGCCGCTCGATGCCTACTACACGCCTGAAAAAGAAGCGTTGCGCCAGAAGGTCAACAACTGGATCAGAACCAGCGGTGCCTTCGATGCGGTCGTCGACTTCGACCTGCTGCTCCGCGATCCCGTGCACCCGACACGCCTGCTGCCGGAGTTCGATTCCGGCGACCACCTCCATCCGGGCGACAAGGGAAACCGGGCCATGGCCGCGGCCATCGATCTCGGCCAACTGATCAAGAATTGAGCAGCCGGCAACTGACTTCATCCAGCAATTGAAAGGACAAAATCATGGACTATCGACGTCTCGGCGCGTCGGGCCTGAAAGTGCCCGCACTCTCCTTCGGCGCGGGAACCTTTGGCGGCTCCGGCCCGCTGTTCGGCGCCTGGGGCAACAGCGACGCCAAGGAAGCGCGGCGGCTGGTCGACATCTGCCTCGAGGCCGGCGTCAATCTATTCGACACCGCCGACGTCTATTCGAACGGCGCCTCCGAAGAGGTGCTCGGCGAAGCCATCAAGGGCCGGCGCGATGCCGTGCTGATCTCGACCAAGACGTCCTTGCCGATGGGCGACGGGCCGGCCGATTACGGCTCCTCGCGTTCGCGCCTGATCAAATCCGTGGACGCCGCGCTGAAGCGCCTCGGCACCGACTACATCGACCTGTTGCAACTGCATGCCTTCGATGCCGGGACGCCGATCGAGGAAGTGCTGTCGACACTGGATGAGCTCGTGCGTTCCGGCAAGCTGCGCTATGTCGGCGTCTCCAATTTCTCCGGCTGGCAGGTGATGAAGTCGCTGGCGCAAGCCGACAGGCACGGCTATCCGCGCTATGTCGCGCACCAGGTCTACTATTCGCTGGTCGGCCGCGACTATGAGTGGGAACTGATGCCGCTCGGCCTCGACCAGGGCGTCGGCGCGCTGGTGTGGAGCCCGCTCGGCTGGGGGCGGCTGACCGGCAAGATTCGCCGTGGCCAGCCTCTGCCGGAAAAGAGCCGGCTGCATGACACCGCAAGCTTTGGCCCGCCGGTCGAGGACGAACATCTCTACCGGGTGATGGATGCGCTGGACGCGGTGGCGCAGGAAACCGGGAGGACCGTGCCGCAGATCGCCATCAACTGGCTGTTGCAGCGCCCGACCGTTTCCTCCGTCATCATCGGCGCCCGCAACGAGGAGCAACTGCGCCAGAACCTCGGCGCCGTCGGTTGGTCGCTGACGCCGGAGCAGGTGAAGAAACTCGACGCCGCAAGCGAAGTGACTGCGCCCTACCCGTATTTCCCCTATCGCCGCCAGGAAGGTTTCGCCAGGCTGAACCCGCCGGCCGTTTGAGCGCCGGCTGAGTCAGCGCAAGCGCTGGTAGTTGGCCACGGTCTCGGAGGTTCGTCATCCTAGGGCGAAGCAGGAGCGCAACTCCGTCGCGGAGACCCTAGGATCCATGCCGCGACTTCAAGGCGTTGCAACGGTGCAGAATTCTGCTCCGTTGCACTCCACGGCAAAGATCACGGCATGGATCCTCGGGTCAGGCCCGAGGATGACGAAACGATGGGCGCATTTCCGCTAACCACCAACGCATGCGATACATCACGCAAGCACTCCGTCAACACTTCTGCGCCTTAATGCAGTACGAACTCGCCATCCACCTTGCGCCATTCATTCGGCGCGATCAGCTTCTGGTGGGTGTAGACAACCGAGTGCAGCGGTCCATCCAGCTTGGCCTTCCAGAATTCGATGAATTTGATCAGCACCGGAAACGTCGGAGCGATGTCGTAGTCCTGCCAGATGAAGCTCTGCAGGAGATGCGGATGATCGGGGAAATGATAAAGAATCTTGGCCGTGGTCAGGCCATAGCCTTTGAGCATCAGGTCCATTTCGGCATGGTCGCGCATTGCTGCCCCCTTGGCGGTCCCTTGGTTGAATCTCCTTTCCTCCCAACGTCAGATTGTGCGCGCCGTTGCTTAACTGTCTATTGATTTTTCCTGATCGAAACAGGCTTTTCGACGCGAAAACATACAGTTAGCAGCGAGCTAACCTGAGTGCTGACAACGCGAGCCCGTGCCCCTGCGGCATCCCGCCACGCAAACCCAACGTCTAATATTGCCGTAACGCCGGAACTGGTAATAATGCCGCCGAATTCGCGGCCGCTTCGCCGCGATCCCGCCGGCGGTTCAAGCCGGCGTATGGTTTGGGAGGAAAGTCAGGAATGTCCGAGGTTCATGTCCATCGCGTCCAGCCGGCGTGGAAGAAGAATGCGCTGATCGACAACGACACTTACCTGAAATGGTATGCCGACAGCATCAAGAGCCCGGACAAGTTCTGGGGCAAGCACGGCAAGCGCATCGACTGGTTCAAGCCGTTCAGCAAGGTCAAGAACACCTCCTTCGACGGCAAGGTCTCGATCAAATGGTTCGAGGACGGGCTGACCAATGTTTCCTACAACTGCATCGACCGCCATCTGAAGAAGCGCGGCTACCAGACCGCCATCATCTGGGAAGGCGACAACCCCTACGACGACAAGAAGATCACCTATAACGAGCTCTACGAGCATGTCTGCCGGCTCGCCAATGTGATGAAGAAGCACGGCGTCAAGAAGGGCGACCGCGTCACCATCTACATGCCGATGATCCCGGAAGCCGCCTACGCGATGCTGGCCTGCACGCGTATCGGCGCCATCCATTCGATCGTCTTCGGGGGCTTCTCGCCCGATGCGCTGGCCGGCCGCATCGTCGACTGCGAATCGACCTTCGTCATTACGTCGGATGAAGGCCTGCGCGGCGGCAAGTCGATTCCGCTGAAGGAGAACACCGACAAGGCGATCGACATCGCCGCGAAGAACTTCGTCATGGTGAAGAACGTCCTCGTCGTGCGCCGCACCGGCGGCAAGATCGGCTGGGCGCCAGGCCGCGACCTCTGGTATCACGACGAGGTCGCGACGGTGAAAGCCGAGTGCAAGCCCGAGAAGATGAAGGCGGAAGACCCGCTGTTCATCCTTTACACCTCAGGCTCGACCGGCAAGCCGAAGGGCGTGCTGCACACCACCGCCGGCTATCTCGTCTATGCGTCGATGACCCACCAATATGTCTTCGACTACCATGACGGCGATATCTACTGGTGCACCGCCGATGTCGGCTGGGTCACCGGCCACAGCTACATCGTCTATGGCCCGCTCGCCAACGGCGCCACCACGCTGATGTTCGAGGGCGTGCCGAACTACCCGTCGCAGTCGCGTTTCTGGGAAGTCATCGACAAGCACAAGGTCAACATCTTCTACACCGCCCCGACCGCGCTGCGCGCGCTGATGGGCGCCGGCAACGACCCGGTGACGAAGACCTCGCGCAAATCGCTGCGCGTGCTCGGTTCGGTCGGCGAGCCGATCAACCCGGAAGCCTGGGAGTGGTATTTCAACGTCGTCGGCAACGGCAAGGTGCCGATCGTCGACACTTGGTGGCAGACCGAGACCGGCGGCATCCTGATCACGCCGCTGCCGGGCGCCACCGACCTCAAGGCAGGCTCCGCGACGCGGCCCTTCTTCGGCGTCAAGCCGCAGCTGGTCGACGGAGAAGGCAAGGTGCTGGAAGGAGCCGCCGACGGCAATCTCTGCATCACCGATTCCTGGCCGGGCCAGATGCGCACCGTCTATGGAGACCATGACCGCTTCGTGCAGACCTATTTCTCCACCTACAAGGGCAAGTACTTCACCGGTGACGGCTGCCGCCGCGACGCCGACGGCTACTACTGGATCACCGGTCGCGTCGACGACGTCATCAACGTCTCCGGCCACCGCATGGGCACGGCCGAGGTCGAATCGGCGCTGGTCAGCCATGACAAGGTGTCGGAGGCCGCCGTCGTCGGCTATCCCCACGACATCAAGGGCCAGGGTATCTACAGCTATGTCACCTTGATGAAGGGGGTGGGGCCGACCGAGGAGTTGCGCAAGGAGCTCATCGCCCATGTCCGCAAGGAGATCGGCGCAATCGCTTCGCCCGACAAGATCCAGTTCGCCCCCGGCCTGCCCAAGACGCGTTCCGGCAAGATCATGCGCCGCATCCTGCGCAAGATCGCCGAGGACGATTTTGCCACCCTTGGCGACACCTCGACGCTCGCCGATCCGGCCGTCGTTGACGATCTCATCGCCAACCGGCAGAACAAGAAGGGCTGAAAACGACTGGTCGAAGGTCGCGGGAAGCCCGGCGAACGAGAGACCAATGCAATGAATGATATCGGCACTGTCGCGCAGCTCTGGCGCTATCCGGCAAGCTCGCTCGCCGGCGAGCGCCAGGACGCCATTCTGGTCGAACCGGCGGGCATGGCAGGCGACCGCATGTTCGGCCTCGTCGATGTCTCGGACAATGAGATCGCCAGGCCCGACCGCGAGGCGAAATGGCACAAGGTGCCGCGCATCCGCACCCGGCTGGCCAATGATCGCAACTTGGAGATCGCCGTCCCTGACGGCGACTGGCTGAGCGCCCCCGGGGTCGAATGCGACCGCGCAGTATCGGCCTATCTCGGCTTCGCCGCCTCGATCCGGCCGTTCGGCCGGGAGAATGCCCCGCCTGCCTATGCCGGCCCGGTCACCGCCGCCCGCTACAGCAAGGCGCCGATCCACCTCCTGACCACGGCGTCGCTGGCGCGGCTGAAGGCGCTGCATCCGGATGGCGCCGCCGACCCGCGCCGCTTCCGCCCCAACATCGTCGTCGATATGGCGGCGGTCGATGGCTCGTTTCCCGAAACGGAATGGATCGGCCGCAAGCTCGCCATCGGCGAATTGCTAGTGACCATCTCGGAGCCTTGCCGCCGCTGCGGTTTCACCATCATCGCCCAGGACGGCTTCGATGACGACCCGGCGATCCTGCGCAATCTGGTCCGCCACAACGCGCACAATCTCGGCGTCTACTGCACGGTGGATCGGCCGGCCGGTATCAAGGTCGGCGACGCGATGCGTTTTCTGTAGCTACCGATAAAGATCCGCTCGCGTCGGCGGCAGGCCGCTTGGCCCCCGCGCTCGCTTGGTGACGACTGTCTGGAAAATCTGCGCCGAGCCGCGATCGAAGGTGATCGAACAGCCGGTCAGATAAAGCAGCCACAGCCGTGCCTTGGGCTCGCCGACCTCGGCGATCGCCTCATCGAAACGCGCGTGCAGGCGCTCGGCCCACAGCCTGCAGGTGCGGGCATAGTGCTCGCGCAAATTCTCGACGTCGGCGACGAGGAACCCGTGCGCCTCGAGATTGCCGAGTGTCATGCCGATCGTGTCGACCTCGCCGCCGGGGAAGATGTATTTGATCAGCGCTTTGTATTCGGCGCCCTTGCGCAAGGTCTTGCGCGTGCCGCCCTTGCCGCGCCTCGTGATGGCATGGTGCAGGTAGATGCCGCCCGGCTTCAACAGCCGGTGAACGGTCGAGAAATAGGTGGCGTGGTTGGCGAGGCCGACCGCCTCGAACATGCCGATCGACGAGATCTTGTCATAGCTGCCGTCGAGCTCGGTGTAGGATTTGATGTCGATGGTGATCCTGTCCTCCAGCCCCTCGGCACGAATGCGCTCGCGCGCCAGCCGGGTCTGTTCCTCCGACAGCGACACGCCATGGCCGATGGCGCCATAGTGCTTGGCGGCGTGGATCAGCATCGCGCCCCAGCCGCAGCCGATATCGAGCAGCCGGTCGCCCGGCTTCAGCCTGAGCTTGCGGCAGATATGGTCGAGCTTGTCCTTCTGCGCCTGGTCGATGCCGTTGGTGAAATCGGTGAAATAGGCGCAGGTGTAGACCATGCGCTCGTCGAGGAAGAGCCGATAGAAGGCGTTCGAAATGTCGTAGTGATGCTCGATCGCCTGCTTGTTCGAGCCGCTGACGAAAGGGTTGCGCCCGGCAAGATCGGCCCGTTTCGTCATCTGCCGCCGCGAAAACAGTACGGCCGGCAGGTCGCGCAGGATCGCCAGTTTGGGCAGCGCCTTCAGCCTCAGCTTGCCCTGTGACGGCAGGGCATAGAGATCGAACAGCGAGCCGTCCTCGACATCGATCGTCTTGGAAATCCACATTTCGAGCAGCGTCGAGAAATTCGGCCGGCGGGCCAGTTGCCACACGATGTCCTGGTCGTTGATGGCAAGCACCGGGCCGCCGGCTGGGCCGATCCGTTCCCCGGTCCACAGCCTGACGGCAAAACCCGGCTTCAGCGCCCCGATCACGGTTCGAACGATGCGCGCGGCTCTCTCGGTGGCGTCCATGGTCCCTCCCGTGACCGATAACGCCATGTTGTCTGTTTGGGCTGCGGATCGCAAGCCGAAGCACGCTGGCCCGACTGCGCCGCATTTTCCGGCGGGACGCCTTTTTCAGCCCGCCATCTTGTCATTTGCTGCGACGCACCCCATCATGAGGATGTGTTCAACAAATCGAAAGGAGGTGATCCGATGTCGAGTGATTTCGTTTTCCAGAACGTGGCCTCAGCGGATTGCACTTTCGGGAAGCAGTCTTCCCGTTAAGGCGCGAGATGCGCGGCAGGTAACCCGAAGGGTTGTCGCCACAGGCCGCGCCATGGACGGAAACACGGAAGGCCGCCGGCTTCGAAAGAAGCGGCGGCCTTTTCCTTTTGCGGATTACTGGGTCAGGGCGACCTTTTCGGTATTGCGGATGATTTCCTGGAAGGCGGCGTCCAATTCCACTCCGGTGGACACCTCAAAATAATGCCTGTCCGCGGCGGAGGCGTCTTTCGACGAACAGCCCTTCAGCACCGCCTTTGCCTGGTCCCGCTCGGTTGGTGACATGTCCTTGTCGTTCAGATCGAAGCCGATCGCGAAAATCTCGATGCCATCATTCTTCATGTTGCCGCACAGGGCTTCGGCGTTGCCACGTGCAAGGTTGCCCTGGCCGTTGTAGTTCCCCCCGGCTCCGGCGAAGGCCGTATTGAACTGGCCGTCGGTCATCAGGATCGCGACTTTGGCAATCTTCTTCGCATTGGCATCCGAGGCGCCGTTGCCGAGACCGGCATTCTTGATCGCAGCCCGCCATTGCGGTGACAGCATATAATAGGTCCACTGGATGGCGATCGCGCCGGCCGTATAACCATCGGCCCGGAAGGCACCAATCGAATCAAGCAAAGCGCCGGAATCGGCCGTCAGCGGGATCACTTCTGCGTCTGGGCATCTGTTCATGCTCCCGCCACCCAGATGATCATCCCTGTTGACCAGGGCATAGTAGTTCTTGCCGGTCTTGTCGGTGCGAACCGTGTCCGGGCCGTCATCACTCAAATCCGCATTGCCGTTCTTGTCCTTCCTCTCCGTCGCGCAATTGTCGGTCTTTGGCATTGCCGCGCCGACAATGGATTTGTAGTCGCCGAAGGACGGCAACGTCGTCTTTCCCGTCTTTGCGACGAGAAGCGAACTGCCGGCGACCGGCGGCAGATCAGAACTCGCCTGCTCCTCGGCGTAGACGTTCTCCGCCAGATTGCCGACGTTCACGCCGGATGCGTAAGGCACAATCGCGACGCGGATGCGGGGGTTCTTCGGGTCCTGGTTCTGGAGCATCGTCTGGACCGCGTTTTTCGCCGCCGCTTTCAGATCGCCGATCTTGTCGACGTTGCCTCTTTTCGCCATCGATCCCGTGATGTCGAGCATCATGGCGACCTCGACCTGCTTGTCCGAATAGAGTGCTTTGGTGGAAGCGCCGACGCGCCGCATGTCGCTGATGCCGAACAGCGGAAAATAAAGGCTGACATCGACATGGACATCCGCCTGCACGGTTCTGGCCGTCGGGTTGACGGTGAGCCTGTCCAGCACGACTTGGTCAGCCGTCAGGATGCCGGCCATGCTGTTGGCCACGAGAAAGTTCTGCACCGCCTTGTTGGCGTCGGCCTCCTTGATGACCCCGGTCGTCAGGTCGCGCGCCGTCGATGTCACCGCGGCGTCGACCACGCCTTGCAGGCTCGATCTGGCATTATAGAGCTGCGCGACGTTGACCGAGAAGCCGGCGGCTAGCACCAAGACCGAGGCAGCAAAGCTGAACAGGATTGCGAAATTTCCACCCCTGTGTCTGGCGAACCCGCCGACCGCGTGAACAAGACCCCCGTAATTTCGCATCCAACAGCCTCCGCTTGCCTCGGCCTCGTCGCCGCAATGATGGCAATGCAGGATTCCGGCCGGAAGTCGCCGGTCGAGCGCCGGAAACGCGCTGTGACCCGTCAACCTATTGTTTTTGTTGAATTTCAGCTGCTTCGAAGGTGAATGACTGGTAAACGGAAAGTCACGGCTTCATCCGCGTTTACGGACTGCTTACCATGCTGGAATCGAAGCAATCGCGGACTGCTCCGCGACGTCCTGTTGCGACACAGGCCTTCTGTGCCGAAGAGGAGCAGTTGTCCCGAGATAGCTGAGTAAGTTGGGGCGCGAACGGAACCAAGGTGTGTTGAGATTCAGGTCAGGCCGAGCCGAAAATGGTTGATGCCGAGAACCGGAGCGGAGCGTACTTTTCGTACGTGAGCACCGGAAGCGCAGGTATCAGCCATTTGCAGGCCGGCATCACCTGAATATCAACATGCCTTAGGCCAGCATTTGTGCGCTGACCGTCCTGTCGATACCGTGATGGGGCGGATTGAACAGATTGCCTTCCTGCTCATAGGTCCACACCTTGAACAGGCTGAGCCGGTGTGGACCAAAACTGTGCAGCAAGGGCACGTCGGTGGCGTCGCGGCCGCGTGCGATGACGACACGACCGGTCCTGGGCCGGTTGTGGCGTGGATCGAACGTGTACCATTTGCCGTCGAGGAACACTTCCATCCAGGCCGAGAAATCCATCGGCGCCGGATCGATCGGCACGCCGATATCGCCGAGATAGCCGTTCACATAGCGCGCTGGAATGTTCATGCAGCGGCAGAGCGTGATCGCCAGATGGGCGAAGTCGCGGCAGACGCCAACCCGCTCCTCATGCGCCTGCGCCGCCGTGCGGGTCGAACGCGCATAGCCATAGCCGAACGACAGCCGGTTGTGTACATAGTCGACGATCGCCTGCACCCGTGCCCAGCCGGAGGGAAGATGGCCGAACAGCTGCCAGGCGAGACTGCTGAGGTGATCGGTCTCGCAATAGCGGCTGCCCAGGAGATAGAAGAGCACCTCGTCGGGCAATTCGGCCACTGGCACTTCCCGGGCCAGCGTGTTGACCTCGTCCGTCTCGCCACTGTCTTCGATCACTGCGTCATAGAGGATGCGAAAGGTGCCGGCTGGTGCGGTGAAGCGGCGGCAGCCATTGCCATGCAGGTCATGGTAGAGCTTGGTCGGCACCGAAGGCGATGTCAGCACCCGCGTCTGCCGCTTGATGTCGGCTTGCCTGTCCTTGTGGATCTCGAGCAGCGAAATCACCGGTGTGGCCTCTGCGCATTCAATGGCGATTTCGTAGCCGAGCCGGATCAGCATCGCAGGTCCCCTTCGATCGTCATGAAAAATAATGCCGTTGAAACGTCGCGAGGTGGCTGTGGTTCCCTGGACCGCCACAAAATACGCCCTCATGCCTTTCCATGTCCGCGCCTTGACGTTACGGTTGCGCCCTCCCTCGACACGCCCCCCGGACTTCAAGGAAAATCATGCTTGCTGGCAGAAAATTCGCGGCCTTCCTTTTCGACATGGACGGCACGCTCATCAATTCCATCGCCTCGGCGGAACGGGTGTGGAGCGATTGGGCGCGCCGCCATGGCCTCGACGTCGCCGCCTTCCTGCCGACGATCCACGGCGTGCGGGCGATCGAGACCATCACCAACCTTGCCCTTCCAGGCGTCGACCCGGCGCATGAGGCCGACCTGCTGCTGAACGCCGAGGCGGCCGATCTGGACGGCATTGTCCCGATCGCCGGCGCCGTGGCGTTTCTCAAGGCGCTGCCTGGCGAAAGCTGGGCGATCGTCACCTCGGCGCCGCGCTCCCTCGCGCTAGCGCGCATGGAGGCTGCCGGCATTCCTGTCCCCGCGGTCATCGTTGCGGCTGAAGACGTCTCCCGTGGCAAGCCGGCCCCCGACTGTTTCCGGCTTGGCGCACAACGGCTCGGCTTCGATGCGCGCGACTGCCTGGTGTTCGAGGATGCTCCGGCCGGCATCGCGGCGGCCGAGGCCGCGCAAGCCGCAGTCATGGTGATCAGCGCCACACATTCGCATCCGCTGCCGACGCCCCATGCCGCGATCGCGGGCTATGACAATGTCGGCATCACCATCGACGAGCGCGGCTGGCTGGCGCTCGAGGCCCAGCGCGACGCTGCTTGAGACCAGTCCCTAAAAATCGCTGGTCAGGCCTTTGACCTCCCAGTCGCCATAACGGCCGGGTTCCTTGCCGCCACGGCCGCCGATTTCTTTCGGCAGGCCGGCTTCCTTCTCGCGATACGCGGTGCGCCGTGCCTCCGCCTCGGCCAGTGCGCGCCGCGCGGCGGGCGACAGGTCTCTTGCCGGCACATCGTCATCCGGGCCGGCTGGCGTTTTACTGGTTTCGTCGGTCATGCGATATTCCACGCGGATTGAAACAGCGTCAGGTGTTTCCCATCATATAGCCATGAACCCACGCATGACCCCGAAAATCGGAATCGATTTTCGGAAAGGATCATGCGCAAATAAAACCTTACAGCGTCCTTTGCGCGTCCGAAAGAACGCGCGGCGCTGCAACGATCGACCCCTTTTTGCCACCACCACGACAGGAGCAGACGATGAACACACTTCGCACCGCCATGCTTCTTGCCGCGATGACGGCGCTGTTCATGGGCGTCGGCTTCCTGATCGGCGGTTCGGGCGGCATGATGATCGCCCTGCTCATCGCCGCCGGCACCAATCTGTTCAGCTACTGGAACGCCGACAAGATGGTGCTGTCGATGAACCGCGCCGTCGAGGTCGACGAGAAGAACGCGCCCGAATATTACGCCATCGTCCAGGCGCTGGCCAAGCAGGCCGGGCTGCCTATGCCCCGGACCTATCTGATCGACAATCCGCAGCCCAATGCCTTCGCCACCGGCCGCAACCCGCAGAACGCGGCGGTCGCCGCCTCAACCGGCCTGTTGCAGCGGCTGACCCATGAAGAGGTCGCGGCCGTCATGGCGCACGAGCTTGCGCACGTCCAGCACCGCGACACGCTGACCATGACCATCGTCGCCACCTTTGCCGGTGCCATCTCGATGCTCGGCAATTTCGCCTTCTTCCTCGGCGGCAACCGCGACAACAACAACCCGTTCGGTTTTGTCGGCGTGCTGGCGGCGATGATCGTGGCGCCTTTTGCCGCGATGATCGTGCAGATGGCGGTCAGCCGCACCCGCGAATACGAAGCCGACCGGCGCGGCGCCGAAATCTGTGGACACCCGTTGTGGCTGGCATCGGCGCTTGACAAGATCGCCCGCGGCGCCGAACGCATTCCCAACCCCGATGCGGAGCGCAATCCGGCGATGGCGCATCTCTTCATCATCAATCCTCTGCACGGCGAGCGTATGGACAATCTGTTCTCCACCCACCCCAGCACTGAGAACCGCATCGCCGCGTTGCAGGAAATGGCGCGGCAGATGGCGGGCGGCACCCAGGCCGCCCCGCGCCCGACGCCTCGGCAAGCCGAAGAACAGCAGCCGTCCGGCCCGTGGGGTCCGGCCCCTCAAGCGGAACAGCCGGCTGAGCCGGAAAGGCCGAAGGCCAACCCATGGGGGCGCAACCCGACCGGGCCCAAGGGCCGATGGTCGTGAGCGTGGGAGCACCTCGACGCACAGGCTCACGCGATCAGGACCATAGAGACGGCGGCGAATTCGTCGCCGGTCTCGCCGCCCGCAAGGCCGCGGCGCGACTGCTTGCCGCCGTCATCGATGCCAGGACACCGCTCGACGGACTGACCGACCACGAGAACGGCCACCCGCAATACAAGGCACTCGATTTGCGCGACCGTGGCTTGGTGCGGGCCATTCTGGTCACCGCGCTGCGCTTCCGCATGACCATCGTCGGGCTGCTGGCGCGACGCCTGGAAAAGCCGCTGCCGCCCAACGCCACGGCGCTGTCGCACATCTTGCATGTGGCGGCGGCACAGATCCTGTTCCTCGACATTCCCGACAGCGCCGCCGTCGACCTCGCGGTCACCCATGCCAAGTCCGATCCGCGCACCCAGCGCTTTTCCGGCCTGGTCAACGGCGTGCTGCGCACGCTGGCGCGTGCCAAGGAGACGGAACTGCCCGCCGCCCTTGCCGCCACCGACGAAGCGCCAAAATGGTTCTCCGACCGGCTGAAGGCCGCCTATGGCGCCGACAAGGCGAAGCAGATCCTCGCCGCGCACCGCTACGAGGCGCCCGTCGACTTCTCGGTCTGGGCCGACCCCGCACTCTGGGCCGAAAAGCTAGGCGGCATCGTGCTGCCGACCGGCACGGTGCGCGTGGAAAATCTTGCCGGGGCCGTCACCGACCTGCCCGGCTTCGCCGAAGGTGCCTGGTGGGTTCAGGATGCGGCTGCCAGCCTGCCGGCGCGGCTCTTCGGCGATGTCAGCGGATTGCGTGTCGCCGACCTCTGCGCCGCGCCCGGCGGCAAGACCGCCCAGCTGATCCTGGCCGGTGCCAGGGTCACGGCGGTCGACACATCGAAGAACCGGCTGGCCCGGCTGGCGCAGAATCTCGACCGTCTCGGCCTGTCAGCCGAGATCGTCCAGGCCGACTTGCTCAAATACGAGCCGGCGGAGCTGTTCGACGCGGTGCTGCTCGACGCGCCCTGCTCATCGACGGGCACGGTGCGACGGCATCCCGACGTGCCATGGACCAAGACGGCGGCCGATGTCGAAAAGCTCGCCGACCTGCAAAGGCGGTTGCTCACCCGCGCCGTCACGCTGGTCAGGCCCGGTGGCCGGATAGTCTTTTCCAATTGTTCGCTCGACCCGCTCGAAGGCGAAGATTTGCATCGTGCCTTTCTCAACGAAACAACCGCAGTCGACGATCCGCTGCGGCAAGGCGAGGTCGCCGGCATCGACCCTTTCTTGACGGCGCAAGGCACGCTGCGCACCACGCCCGCCGACCTTGATCTCGGCACGCCGGAGCGCTCGGGGCTGGACGGCTTCTTCGCTGCGCGCATGCGCCGCGCTCTTTAGAGCGATCTTTCACGACCGCGAAAACCGTTCGCCCAGCGAGTTTCGCCGCCGCCGCAAGAGGACATAAGTCGCGGCAGAGACGACTTTTTTAGGGACGATCCCGGCCATGGCCGCGTGAAGTGGGTCGGTTGGAAGAAATCCGCCTTCGCATAAGTTCTTGAATCATATAAGCTTGCGCCGGGATAGAGGACGGACCAGGAGGGCTTTTGGCACTGGCTGCCAGCAACACGACGCGTCTGTGGACGCTTGTCGCGAAGGAGTTCTGGCGCAAGACGCGCCGGCGCTTGCGCGCCGGGCCGGTCTATCGCTGGCGCTATTCCGGCCGCACGCCCGAACGCGTGCTGATTGCACCGCCGGACTTGCGGCTGGCCGACCCGCAGATCGCGCTGGAGATCTATTACGGCCGCTATCCCCTGTCGGGGCACCTGGTAGAGACCGGCGGCAAGTCGCCCTTCCAGATCAACGTGCCCAATCATGGCTGGCAGAAGACGCTGCATGGCTTTCGCTGGCTGCGCCACATGCGCGCCGCCGGCACCGAACTTGCCGCCGCCAATGCGCGTGCCCTGGTGTCCGACTGGATCGCCATGCACGGAAACAACATTGCCGGTATCGCCTGGGAGCCCGGGACGACGGCCAAGCGCATCATCGCCTGGCTGCAGCATTCCTCCGTCGTGCTGCAGGGCGCCGAATTCCCCTTCTATCGCGCCTTCCTGAAATCGCTGGCCGTCCAGATCCGCTATCTCAGGTCGATGGCGCGCGAGATGCCCGACGGCAAGGACCGGCTGCGCGCCCGCATAGCACTTGCCTTCGCCGCCCTTTCCCTGCCGGCGCCGGCTTCGGCGCTGCGCGGCGCCACCCGCAACCTCGCCGAGGAACTCAACCGCCAGATCCTCGCCGATGGCGGCCATATCTCACGCAATCCGATGTCGGTGCTGGAAATCCTCGCCGACCTTTTGCCGCTGCGCCAGACCTACGCCAACCAGGCGGAAACCCCGCCGCAGGCGCTGATCGGCGCCATCGACCGCATGCTGCCGGCGCTGCGCTTCTTCCGCCACCAGGATGGCAGCCTCGCCCGTTTCAACGGCATGGGCGCCACCATCCATGACCGCATCGCCACCATATTGCGGCATGACGACACCGCCGGCGCGCCGCTGCTGCACGCGCCGCATTCGGGCTATGAGCGGCTGTCGATGGGCGGGGTCACCGTCATCGCCGACACCGGCCTGCCGCCGCCGGTCGACGTGTCCAACGCGGCGCACGCCGGCTGCCTTGCCTTCGAGCTGTCGTCCGGCCGCCAGCATTACATCGTCAATGCCGGCATCGACACCTATGGCGCCGCCGAGTTCCGGCCGCTGGCGCGCGCCACCGCCGCGCACTCGACCGCCACCATCAACGACACCTCGTCGGCGCGCTTCAGCCATTCGCTGCGCGTCAACGGCCTGCTGGGCTCGCCGCTGATCGGCGGCCCGCAGCAGGTGCAGTGCAAGCGCATCGACCAGAAGGGCATCCAGGGCTTCATCGCCCGCCATGACGGCTACGTCGCGCGCTTCGGCTTCCTGCACGAGCGCGAGCTTAAGCTGTCGTCGAACGGCAATGTCCTGGCCGGCAGGGACCGGTTCCAGCGGCCCGGCAATGCCGCGATCCGCAACAATGGCCGCGACTTCATCACCGTGCGCTTCCATGTCCATCCCGACATCAACTTGCTGCAGGACGAACATGACCGGCTGGTGCTGACCGCCGAACAGGCCGACAGCTGGGTGTTCACCTCAGGCGAAGTGGTGCCGGAGGTCGAGGAATCGATCTATTTCGCGGGTCTCGGCGGCCCGCGCCGCAGCCGGCAGATCGTGCTTGCCTTCAAGGCCTCCGACGTGTCCGAAGTCCACTGGCAGCTGACGCGCACCAGCATCGCCGGCTATCCGGAAAACAACTGAGAGTGCCGGCCACCAGCAAGCTTGCCGCTTGATTTCCTGATGTCATGTGCTACGGCGCGGGCTTGCCCCTCCAGCCGTGAAAGGCCGCCAGCCCATGGCCGTCGCCGCCAAGAACATTCCCGCCCCGGACCTCGTTCCCGTACGCCGTGCCTTGCTTTCGGTGTTCGACAAGACCGGCCTCATCGACTTCGCCACGGCATTGGCCGCGGCCGGCGTCGAACTGGTCTCGACCGGCGGTACCGCCAAGGCGATCGCCGAGGCCGGCCTGGCGGTGCGCGATGTCTCCGAACTCACCGGCTTTCCCGAGATCATGGATGGCCGCGTCAAGACCTTGCACCCTTCCGTGCATGGCGCGCTGCTTGGCGTGCGCGACGACCCCGAGCATGCGGCGGCGATGCGCAAATACGGCATCGAGCCGATCGACCTCCTCGTCTCCAATCTCTATCCGTTCGAGGAAGTCCGCCGCTCCGGCGCCGACTATGCAGCAATCGTCGAGAACATCGACATTGGCGGCCCGGCGATGATCCGCGCCTCGGCCAAGAACCACGCCTATGTCGCCATCGTCACCGATCCAGGCGACTACGCCTCGGTGCTGAACGCACTGGAAATGAACATCGGCTCGCTGTCGCTGGATTTCCGCAAGAAGCTGGCGGCCAAGGCCTTTGCCCGCACCGCCAGCTATGACGCGGCGATTTCCGGCTGGTTCGCCGAGGCGCTGGAGATCGAGCACCCGACCTGGCGCGCCTTCGGCGGCAGGCTGACCGAAGTGATGCGCTACGGCGAAAACCCGCACCAGAGCGCCGGCTTCTACGTCAATGGCGACAAGCGCCCTGGCGTCGCCACGACGCGGCAGCTGCAGGGCAAGCAGCTCTCCTACAACAACATCAACGACACCGACGCCGCCTTCGAACTGGCCGGCGAGTTCGATCCCAGCCGCTCCGCCGCGGTCGCCATCATTAAGCACGCCAACCCGTGCGGCGTCGCCGAGGGCACATCGCTGAAATCGGCCTACGCCAAGGCGCTTGCGTGCGATCCGGTCTCGGCCTTCGGCGGCATCGTCGCAATGAATCGCACCCTCGACGCCGAAGCGGCGCAGGACATCGTGAAGACCTTCACCGAGGTGATCATCGCGCCCGATGCCACGGACGAGGCCGCGGCGATCGTTGCCGCGAAGAAAAACCTGCGCCTGCTGGTCACCGGTGGCTTGCCCGACCCGCGCTCGCCCGGCACGACCGTCAAATCCGTTGCCGGTGGCCTGCTCGTCCAGGGCCGGGACAATGCCGTGGTCGACGATCTCGAACTGAAAGTGGTGACCAAGCGCGCGCCGACGCCGGCCGAAATGGCCGATCTCAAATTCGCCTTCCGCGTCGCCAAGCACGTCAAGTCGAACGCCATCGTCTATGCAAAAGACGGCGCCACGGTCGGCATCGGCGCCGGCCAGATGAGCCGCGTCGATTCCTCCCGCATAGCCGCCCGCAAGGCGCTCGACGCGGCCGAGGCCGCGGGTATGGCCGAACCGCTGACCAAGGGCTCGGTGGTCGCCTCCGATGCCTTCTTCCCCTTCGCCGACGGTCTTCTTGCCGCGGTCGCCGCCGGCGCCACCGCCGTCATCCAGCCGGGCGGCTCGATGAACGACAAGGACGTCATTGCGGCGGCCGATGAACATGGCATCGCGATGGTGTTTACGGGGGTTAGGCATTTCCGGCACTGAGCGCGTTTACCCTCCCCTCGATGGGGAGGGTCGGTGCGCTCGCTTGCGAGCGCGCCGGGGTGGGGTGATGGCGCTGACCCCCACCCCGCTCCGCTTCGCGGATCGACCCTCCCCACAAGGGGGAGGGTAAGGCGCTACTCTTGCGACCGATCCGCCGGATAGGGCGTCCTGACCAGGATCGCCATGCCGATACCGAGGAACAGGATGATCACGGCCATGCCGAGCCGCGCCGAATCGCTGAGCGCGGTGATGGTCGCCACCAGGAACGGCGCCAGGAAGCTGGTCGCCCGCCCGGCCAGCGCATAGATGCCGAAATAGCGGCCGGATTCCGCCGCCGTGACGCTGCGCGCCATGTAGGAGCGTGACGACGCCTGCACCGGGCCGAAGGCAAGGCCAATCAGCAGGCCATACATGATGTAGGCCTTTTCGGCCGCCGTGCCGAACAGTCCGCCCGAATCGGTGGTCGGCAGCTGGATCAGGCCGAGCAACGTGAAGCCTGGGCCGGTCGAGACGACGCCGATGGTGGCGACCGACAGCATGACCAGTGCGATCATCACCACGGCCTTGGAGCCGAGCGCGGTGTCGAGGCGTGCCGCGATCCAACAGCCGAAGATGGCGACGACATTGAGGATGATGCCGAACATGCCGATCTCTGTGATCGACCAATGGAACATGCCAGCCGCGAACGTGCCGCCGAGCGCCAGCAGCGCGTTGACGCCGTCCTGGTAGATCATGCGGGCGACGAGGAAGCGGAAGATGCCGCCGCGCCTGCGCACCTCGGCCAGCGTGGATTTCAGTTCCAACAGGCCCTCGCGCACCGCCGGCCCGATCGGAATGCCCTTGATGGCGTCCGGCGTGAAGAAGAACATCGGCAGGATGAACAGGAAATACCAGCCGGCCGACAGCGGCCCGGTGGCGCGCGCATCCTCGCCAAGCTTCGGGTCGAAGCCGAACAGCGGGTCGATGCCGATGATCGTCTTGCCGGTCTCGGGCGAGCCGGCGAGGCAGGTGACGACGAAGATCAGCGCGATCATGCCGCCGAGATAGCCGAGCCCCCAGGCCGTGTTGGAGATGCGGCCGATCTCGCTCTTCGGCACCAGCCGCGGCATCATCGAATCGTTGAACACGGTAGAGAATTCCGCCGCCACCGAAGCCAGCGAAAACAGCGCAACGACCAGGAACAGGTTCGAGCCGGGTGCGGCAAACCAGAGCAGAGCGAGACTGGTGATCTTGATCGCGGCGAAGAAAGCGATCCACGGCTTGCGCGGCCCGGTCTGGTCGGCGATCGAACCGAGGATCGGTGACAGCACGGCGATGACCAGCCCTGCCGCGGCGATCCCGTAGCCCCAGACCGCTTGGCCGGTGTTGGGATCGCCAGCCATGCGCGAGACGAAATACGGACCGAAGATGAAGGTGGTGACGACCGTGAAGAACGGCTGCGCCGCCCAGTCGAAGAACATCCATCCCCAGATGCCGCGCCCGGACGCCCGCTGCATTGTCTCTACCGCCATGATGATTCCCTCGGCCCCACCCGCGTCGGGCGCCATGTCTGCATGTTTCTGATGCCCATGCAAATGACAAGCGCTGCGCCGCCCCTCATTGTCCTGCCGGACATTTCTCCCCGTATAGTGACGGGGAGAAAGACGCTGTCGCGAAGGCTTTCGCCAATTGTCGACGTCGCAGAATGGGCGCCGGCCTTGCGACCAGTTCCCTTCTCCCTGTCACCATACGGGAGGTGAGGAGTGGCTCGCGTAGCGGACGAAAAGCCAATTGCTTGGCTTTTCGAACAACGAACGGCGGCAGCCGGATGAGGGGCGGCGCGAACCTCCGCAAGAACCCTCACATCCCGGTCAGATCGCTCATCAGCCCAGACGCCACGGACAGCCGCGACACGGTGATCTCGCCGCCTTCGGTGAGCGCCTGCAGACGCTCGCGGATGCGCGCCACGCGCTCGCCGCCGGCTTCCAGCCAGGCCGCCACCGGATCCGCTGCCTTGGCATGGCCGGTGAGCGCCGCCACCGCAATGCCGCGACGCGCCGCGCCGATCGTGTCGGTGGCGCGCGATAGCGCCAACTGGTCGTAGTAGTCCGAAGGCGTGATCGAGCGCGCCGCGTCCTCGACACGCGCGATGCGGAAGGCATCGCTGACCGCGAAGAACGCTCGTGCCGCCGCGACGATGTCAGCACCGGCCGTGCGCGCCGTCAGCGCGATGTCGGGGATGAGTTCGGCCACCTCGCTCAGCGCCAGCTGCTCGGCCAGCTTTTCCGGCGCGCCAGCCTTGAACAGCCCGTGCCGCTTCTCCTCGATCCGCTCGCGCGAGAAAGCCGGCAGCAGCGAAACGAGCTTCGGCTCCAGCGCCTTGCGCGCGTCCTGCAGCGCGGCGATGCGCTGGCCGAGCGGCGCCGTGCCGGCATCGTTCTTCAGATACCAGCCGCTGGTCACGTAGATCAGCCGGCTGACCATCTGGTAGAGATCGAGCTGCACCTGGCCGTCGATCTGACTGTCGAGCGCATCGATCTCGCTATAGAGCGCCGGCAGCGCAAAGCCGTCTCGCACCACGGCGAAGGTGCGCACCACGTCGGCGGCGGTGCGCCCGGTGGCTTCCTGCAGCCGGTTCACGAAGGACGGGCCGCCGCGATTGACCAGGTCGTTGGCGACGACGCGGGCGATGATCTCGCGGCGCAGCCTGTGGCCGTGGATTTCGGCGGCGTATTTCTTCGCCATCCGGTCAGGGAAATAGCCCATCAGGTCACGGTCGAAATGCGCATCGTCAGGCACATCGCTGGCGACGATGTCGGAAAACAGCACGATCTTGGCATAGGCGAGCAGCACGCCGAGTTCGGCCCTGGTCAGCGGCTCGCCGCGCGCCTCGCGCTCGGCAAGGGCAGCCGGCGACGGCAGCGTCTCCACGGCGCGGTCGAGCAGGCCGCGCGCTTCGAGCGCTGACATGAAGCGGGCCTGGTGCGCGATGTCGGCAAGGCCGCGCTTGCGGGCGATCGAAAGCGCCAGCGTCTGCTGGTAGTTGTTGGAGAGCACCAGCCCGCCGACCTCGCCGGTCATCTCGGCCAGCAGCTTGTTGCGGGCCGGGCGCGTCAGCGATCCCTTGCGCATGGCCGACGCCAGCGCGATCTTGATGTTGACCTCGACGTCGGAGCAGTTGACGCCGCCCGAATTGTCGATGGCGTCGGAATTGCAGCGACCGCCATTCATGCCGAACTCGATGCGGGCGCGCTGCGTGACGCCGAGATTGGCGCCCTCCCCGATCACCTTGGCGCGCACGTCGAGCGCGGTGATGCGGATGGCGTCATTGGCGCGGTCGCCGACCTCGGCATTGCTTTCGGTGGAGGCCCTCAAGTAAGTGCCGATGCCGCCGAACCACAGGAGGTCGACCGGCGCCTTGAGGATGGCGGTCATGATCTCGGCCGGCGTGGCCGTGGTCTTGCTGAGGCCGATCGCCGCCGCGGCGGCCGCCGGCAAGGTGATCGACTTCTGGCTGCGCGAGACGATAACGCCGCCTTCCGACAGCTTGGTCTTGTCATAGTCCTGCCAGCTCGAACGCGGCAGCGCGAACATGCGCTCGCGCTCGGCCATCGAGGCCGTCATGTCGGGATCGGGATCGATGAAGATGTCGCGATGATCGAAGGCGGCGATCAGCCTTGTCTGCGGCGACAACAGCATGCCATTGCCGAAAACGTCGCCCGACATGTCGCCGACGCCGACGACGGTGAAGGGCGAGGTCTGGATGTCGCGGTTGATCTCGCGGAAATGCCGCTTGACCGCTTCCCAGGCGCCCTTGGCGGTGATGCCCATCTTCTTGTGGTCATAGCCGGCCGAGCCGCCGCTGGCGAAGGCATCGTCGAGCCAGAAGCCATGTTTCTCGGAGATGGCATTGGCGGTGTCGGAGAAGGTCGCCGTGCCCTTGTCGGCGGCGACGACGAAATAGGGATCGTCCTGGTCGCGGCGCACGACCCCGGTCGGAGGAATGACACCGTCCAGCCCGATATTGTCGGTGATCGACAAAAGGCTTGAGACGAAATTCTTGTAGGCCGAGGTACCGGCCTCGAAGATCGCGTCGCGGCTGCCGCCCACCGGCAGGCGCTTGGGGAAGAAGCCGCCCTTGGCGCCGACCGGCACGATGACGGCGTTCTTGACCTGTTGCGCCTTGACCAGGCCGAGCACTTCGGTGCGGTAGTCCTGGGCGCGGTCCGACCAGCGCAGGCCGCCACGCGCCACCGGGCCGAAGCGCAGATGCAGGCCTTCGACCTCGGAACCGTAGACGAAGATCTCGCGCCACGGTCGTGGCGCCGGAAGACCCTCGACCGCCTGCGACTCGAGCTTGATCGCCAGCGACTGGCCCTTCTGCTTCGTATCGGCAACGAAATGATTGGTGCGCAGCGAGGCTTCGATCAGATTGAGGTAGCGGCGGATGATGGTGTCGTCATCGATGTTGGGCACATCCTCCAGCGCGTCCTTGATCTTGGCCTTGAGGTGCTTTGCCGCCACCACGCCCTCGGTTTCCGCCGTCGGGCCGAGCCGGGCGATGAACAGCGCGTGCAGGCCGCGCGCGATGTCGGGATAGCGGTTGAGCGCCGCGGCGATGAAATCCTGGCTTTGCGGAATGCCGACCTGCTGCAGATAGCGGCCATAGGCGCGCAGGATGGTGATTTCACCGGACCACAGGCCGGCGGTCTGGGCCAGGCCATTGTAGCCGTCATTGTCGACGTCGCCGCGCCACACCGACAGGAAGGCGTCCTCGAACAGCGCGCCGCCATCGGTAAGGTCGATCGGCTTGCCGTAGCTGTTCTCCAGTTCCATGTCGTGGATGAAGACCATGTCGGTCGCGTCGCCGCCGACCTCGAAGGTGCGCTCGCTGATGACGCGGAAGCCGATGTTTTCCAGCACCGGCACGCGCCGCGACAGCGCCACCGGGCTGCCATGGTGATAGATCTTCAGCGCCGCCTGGTGCGGCTTCTGCTCGGCATGGCGATAATAGTCGATGGCGATGGGATTATCGGCGCTAATCCTGGCGATGCGCCCGGCATCGGCCAGCGCCACCGCCGCGCTGAACGTGTCCCGGTAGCTTTCCGGCAGCCTTGCGGCGATGGCCTTCAACGCCTGGTCGCCGCCACCCGCATCCGCCGCGTCGGAAAGGGCATCCTCCCATGTCCGCACGATGTCGCGGATCGCCGCCTCGATCGTCGCCTGCTCGACCTTCGGCGTCTTGCCGCCGGAGCGGCCGATGATGAAATGCACCCGCGCCAGCCCGCCTTCGGGGAAGGCCGGGTAGTAGGCCGACAGCCGGCCTTCGAACACGTTTTTCAGATAGGCGCCGATCTTCTCGCGCACGACGCTGTCGTAGCGGTCGCGCGGCACGAAGACGAGGATCGAGACGAATCGGTCGAACTGGTCGGCGCGCACCAGCGCCCGCACGCGCGGCCGCTCTATCAACCCGAGAATGGCCGCGGCATGCTTGCGCAGGATCGGCACGGGCACCTGGAACAGTTCGTCGCGCGGGTAGCTTTCCAGCACGTTGATCAGAGCCTTGCCGGAATGGTCGTGCCGGTCGAAGCCGGACTTGGCGATGATGGTTTCGGCCTTGGACCTGAGATACGGGATCTTCATCACCGAGCGCGTGTAGGCGGTCGAGGTGAACAGGCCGACGATACGCAGTTCGCCGGCAAGCGTGCCCTTCGGGGTATAGGTCTTGACGCCGATGTAGTCGAGATAGATGCGCCGGTGCACGGAAGACTTGGCATTGGCCTTGGTGACGATCAGCGGCTCCGGCCCATGCAGGAAGGCGCGAATCTCGGGGGTCGTCGTCACCGCTTCGGTGCCGCGCCTGAGCACCAGCACATCGGGATCGGACAAAATGCCGAGGCCGGGCTTGTCGGCCCGCTCGAGATTGCCGCTTTCCTCGCCGCCGGAGTATTTGAACTCGCGCATGCCGAGGAAGGTGAAATTGTCGTCGCGCAGCCATTCCAGGAAGGCGATCGCCTCGGCGACGCTGTTCTTGTCGAGCGGTACCGCCGAATAGCGGAATTCCGAGATCGCCTGGTCGAGACGGGCGAGCATCGGCTTCCAGTCCTTGACGGCGGCATGGACCTGGCCAAGCATCTTGCGCAGCCGCTCGGTCAGGGCGTTTGCCGCTTCCACCGTCAGCCGCGGTATGTGGACATGGATGACGCTCAGCCGATCGTGATTGCCATCGTCCTTGGCGAAATTGCCGTCGCCGAGGATTTCCTCGACACCGCGTTTGCCATGGCGAACGGTGATGACCGGGTGGGTGACCAGGGTCGGCTCGCCGGATGTCTCGGTAATCTCGCCGAGGATGGAATCGAACAGGAACGGCATGTTGTCGTTGACGACGGTGATGACCGTGACCGGGCGGCCTTCGCGGACGACGCCCGAATCGGTCTCGACGGCAACCACGCACGCGCCCTTCTTGTGGCCGGCGACCGCTTGGCCCGCGAGGTCGGCGGCGCGTTCGAGATCGGCCGCCTCATAGGCGGCGATGTCTTCCGCCGGTGCCCGGGCGAGCAGGTAATCGGCAAGCCTGGCTGGCCTTTCCTCGGTCTTTGTCGCCGATGTGGCTTTTTTCTTCGGCTTCGCTGCGGATTTCACGCTGGCCATGACGCTATTCCCTCCCGTCGAATGCTTTTACGACTATCGTAGCAGATGACCGCTGTTTGGCGACAAAGGTTTGACGGCTTGCCATGAATTATCGGAATTCGACCACAAGACAGCGCCCGACGAGGAGAAGTGACCCATGACCGGCAAAATTTCAGCACTGGATCTGGCCTCGGGAGAGCTGAGCGAGCCGACAAAGGCCTATTTCGCCAAATGCCAGGAGAAGCTCGGCCTGGTTCCCAACGTGCTCAAGGCCTATGCCTTCGACGACAAGAAACTGCGCGCCTTCACCGACATGTACAACGACCTGATGCTGGGCGAGTCCGGCCTGTCGAAGCTGGAGCGCGAGATGATCGCCGTTGCCGTGTCCTCCATCAATCATTGCTACTACTGCCTGACCGCGCATGGCGCCGCGGTGCGACAGCTGTCGGGCGACCCGGCGCTCGGCGAGATGATGGTGATGAACTTCCGTGCCGCCGCGCTTTCCCCCAGGCAGACAGCGATGCTCGAATTCGCCGTCAAGCTGACCGAGGAGCCGGCCAAGATCGTCGAGGCCGACCGGGCAGCGCTGCGAAAGGTCGGCTTCGGCGACCGCGACATCTGGGACATCGCCTCGACCGCGGCCTTCTTCAATATGTCGAACCGGGTGGCGGCGGCAATCGACATGCGGCCGAACGACGAGTACCACGCCATGGCGCGTTGAGGCGGGCCCTAGCCGCGCCTTATATTAGCCACCCCTCATTTCCGTTGCGTGTTTGTCGGTTTGGTCCGATGATCGGCAGGCGGCATGACCGCATGCCGGTTCAATGCCGCTCATTAAGGGAGGAGAACATGGCGAAGTTTCTCTACGTCTATCACGGCTCCGGGAAGATGCCGACGAGCGAAGCCGAGCGAAAGGCGATGACCGACGCCTGGACAGGCTGGTTCGGAAAGCTTGGCTCGGCCGTTGTCGATCCAGGCAATCCAGTCGGCATGTCGAAGACCGTCCTGCCTGGCGGCAAGATAGAAAACAACGGCGGCAGCAACCCGACCGGCGGCTACTCGATCATCGAGGCCAAAGACATCGACGATGCCGCCGAAAAGGCCAAAGGCTGCCCGATGCTGGCCATGCCGAACTGCAACGTCGAGATCGCACCGATCATCAATATGATAGCCTAACGCCTCGCCTCAGGATCATGCTCAAGACCGCGCCGCGATCGCGGCAGCGGCGCCGGCCATCGTGGTGGCGCTGACGCGGTTGGCGATCTTCATGGCGCGCTTGCTCTTCAAGAGCTTGCGCGCCTGCGCCGCGGCGAGCACCCAGGCGAGATCGATGGCGATCAGCACCACCGCCATGGTCACCGTCAGCTCGACCCAGCCGACGATGCTGACCGAAGCGAGGTCGATGATGGTCGGCAGCAGCGCCAGGTAGAACATCATGATCTTGGGGTTGCCGAGCGTCACGGCCATGCCGGCGAAGAACAGCTTCACGGCTGAATCCTCGCGCGGCATCTCGCCTTCTTTCGCGTCGACGGGCGCCGTCCACATCTTCCAGGCAAGGTAAGCGAGATAGGCGACGCCTGCCCATTTCACGACAACAAAGGCAAAGTGAAAGGTCTGCGCCACGACGGCAAGTCCGAACACCGCCAGCGACAGCCAGATGCCCTCGCCGATCCACATGGCGAGAAGGAACGGGAACACGTCGCGAAAGCCCTTCGCGATGACGCGTGCGACCAGTGCCGCGATCGACGGACCGGGCGAGCCGGCGGCAACGAACAAGGCGGCGGCGAAGATCAGGAGCGAGGTGAGATGCATGGCACTGCCTTCCAAGCGGTTGAAGGGCGGACGATATCCGATCGACATCGCCGCTTGCAACGTCGGTGGCTTGCAGTCAGGTTGATCTTGCCGAGCAGGCGGGAGGAGGAGTTCTCGTGGCTGTGCAAAGTTGGCGCGCTGTCCTTCGACGGTTCTCCATGCCGGCTGTCCTGGTAGCCGTCATGACGCTGACCGGAGCGCCGCAGGCTGTAACATCGTCAAGGAAGCCGCCGAAATATGATCACGTCGTTGTCGTGATCATGGAAAACCACACCTTTGAGCAGATTTCTCTGGCGGGGCGAGGTGCTCCCTATGTGAACAGGCTGGCAAAAGGCGGCGCTCTGTTCGATCGATCCTACGGGGTTGCTCACCCCAGCCAACCCAATTACTTCGCCCTGTTCAGCGGCTTGACACAAGGCGTCCATGACGATGGCATGCATAGCTTTGCAGCACCGAACCTGGCCGCTCGTCTTCGAGCTCACGGCAAGACGTTCACGGGCTACGTCGAAGCCAAATCGCCGCGAAAACATAATCCTTGGGAATCGTTTGCGGATTCAAAGGGATTTGAGAAGCCTTTGGCCCAGTTCCCTCGCGACTATGCGAAGCTACCATCCGTTAGCTTCGTAATCCCCAATCTCGAAAATGACATGCATGATGGCACAATAGAGACGGCGGATGCCTGGTTGAGAACTTACCTTGGAGGCTACGCGGCTTGGTCGAAGAAAAACAACAGCCTTTTTATCATAACATTCGATGAAGACGACTACCATACAGAGAATCATATATTTACTTTATTCTACGGATTTCGAGTTGAACCAGGGAGATACTCCGAAAAGATCGATCACTATTCCGTCTTGCGAACCATTGAAGACATAGAAAGCGTACCTCCCCTGGGCACCAGCGGCATCAGATCGGTGATCGCCAGTGCATGGAACCGACGGTAGTTTCCCGCCGGACGTCTCCGAATGCCCCGAATAAAGTCGGAAGCCATCATTCGTTGGCCTGCCTTGCCGTCCTCGTTGGCTACGGCTAGAAGACCTGCCACGAAACAATTTTGAGCTTCACTTTGCCTCAGTAACCGCCGGTCTCGTCAACTCCCCCAACACACTCGCATGGCGCCGCATCCGCGGTGCCTGTCTCATATTCATGTGTTCTTCTGGGCGGCGGTTCGAGACCGGTTTGGCACTGCTGAACCGCTGTCGCGCGCTTTCCGCCGGCGACACCTGACCATCCCCTCAGCCTACCGCCACGCCGCGCCCGCATGGGCATCTCGATCGTGCCGACCTGATGAACTTCCCGACGGGAAGGGCTTACCGGCATGTCCGGCACTTTACGCATCCACTGGGCGATCGCGCCCCAAATCGCACCTCAACCGCTGATCAACTGCAATCGCTGCGGCGGCATGAAGGCCTATCGCTGCAGCGGAAAATTCCGCGTCAACGCCAACGGCAAGCGCATCGACGTGTGGCTGATCTACCGCTGCGTCGACTGCGATAATTCCTGGAATTTCGGCATTTTCGAACGCTGCAACCGCCGCGACATCGAACCGGCCCTGCTGCAGGCGTTCGAAAGCAACGACCCGGGACTGGCGCGGCGCCATGCCTTCGACATGGTCGCCTTGCGCAACCAGGTCGGGCGCGTCGAGGAGTTTCCCGATGTCGCCGTGCATAAGCGGTTGCTAGGCGGCGCCAGGGACCGCGCGGCGGCGCTGGAACTCCGCCTTGGGCTGGAAATGCCGACATCGCTGCGGCTTGATCGTCTGCTCGCCGGCGAACTTGGCATCTCGCGCTCGCGGCTTCAGGCGCTGGAGGAACGACGCCTGCTGATCGTCGATCCGGACGGCGACAAAGCCCTACGCAAGCCGGCCCGCCAGGGGATGACGATCCGGATCGACCTGGCCGGCGAGCCGGACCACGAAGCGATCATCTCCGCAGCCGGCGGGTAAAACGAGAAAGGGGCGGAGCACCTGGTGCCCCGCCCCTCTCGGAAATCGTCGGAAGAAGAAATTACGCCGCGCCGACCGCCTTGGACGACTTCTCGAAACGCTTGCGCTCGTTCGGGTCGAGATAGAGTTTGCGCAGCCGGATGGTCTTCGGCGTCACTTCGACCAGTTCGTCGTCCTGGATCCAGGCCAGCGCGCGTTCCAGCGTCATGCGGATCGGTGGGGTGAGCTTGACCGCCTCGTCCTTGCCGGCGGCGCGGATGTTGGTCAGCTTCTTGCCCTTCAGCACGTTCACTTCGAGGTCGTTGTCGCGGGAGTGGATGCCGATGATCATGCCCTGATAGACCTTGACGCCCGGATCGATGACCATCGGGCCGCGGTCTTCCAGGTTCCACATGGCGTAGGCGACCGATTCGCCCTGCTCGTTGGAGATCAGCACGCCGTTGGTGCGGCCGGGCAGTTCGCCCTTGTAGGGCTCGTAGGCATGGAACAGCCGGTTCATCACGGCGGTGCCGCGCGTGTCGGTCAGAAGCTCCGACTGGTAGCCGATCAGGCCGCGCGTCGGCGCGTGGAAGACGATGCGCTGGCGGTTGCCGCCGGAAGGGCGCAGTTCGACCATCTCGGCCTTGCGCTCCGACATCTTCTGCACGACCACGCCGGCATGTTCCTCGTCGACGTCGATGACGACTTCCTCGACCGGTTCCAGCAATTCGCCGTTCTCACCCTTCTGCATGACGACGCGCGGCCGCGACACGGCGATTTCAAAGCCTTCGCGGCGCATCGTCTCGATCAGCACGGCGAGCTGCAATTCGCCTCGGCCGGAGACGAAGAACGAATCCTTGTCGGGCGATTCCTCGATCTTCAGCGCGACATTGCCTTCGGCCTCGCGCAGCAGGCGGTCGCGGATGACGCGGCTGGTCACCTTGTCGCCTTCGGTACCGGCGAGCGGGCTGTCATTGACCAGGAAGGACATGGTCACGGTCGGCGGATCGATCGGCTGCGCATGCAGCGCCTCGGTAACCGCTAGGTCGCAGAACGTGTCGGCGACGGTACCCTTGGACAGGCCGGCGATGGCGACGATATCGCCCGCCTGGGCTTCCTCGATTGGCTGGCGCTCGAGGCCGCGGAAAGCCAGGATCTTCGAGATGCGGCCGGTTTCGATCTGGGTGCCGTCATGGTGCAGCACCTTGACCGCCTGGTTGGCCTTCAGCGTGCCGGATTCGATACGGCCGGTAATGATGCGGCCGAGGAAGGGGTTGGCTTCCAGGATGGTGCCGATCATCCGGAACGGACCGGGATGGACGGTCGGTGCCGGCACATGCTTGATGATGAGATCGAACAGCGGCCCAAGCTGCTGGTCCTTCGGGCCTTCCGGATTTTCCGAAACCCAGCCATCGCGGCCAGAACCGTAGAGAATCGGGAAGTCGAGCTGCTCGTCGGTGGCGTCGAGCGCGGCGAACAGGTCGAACACCTCGTTGACCACCTCGACATGGCGGGCGTCCGGGCGGTCGATCTTGTTGATGACGACGATCGGCTTCAGGCCGACCTTGAGCGCCTTGCCGACGACGAACTTGGTCTGCGGCATCGGGCCCTCGGCGGCGTCGACCAGCACGATGGCCGAATCCACCATCGACAGGATGCGCTCGACCTCGCCGCCGAAATCGGCGTGGCCGGGTGTGTCGACGATGTTGATGCGGGTGTCCTTCCAGTCGACCGAGGTCGCCTTGGCCAGGATGGTGATGCCGCGCTCCTTTTCCAGGTCGTTGGAATCCATGGCACGCTCGGCGACGCGCTGATTGTCGCGGAAGGAGCCGGACTGCTTCAGAAGCTGGTCGACAAGGGTGGTCTTTCCATGGTCGACGTGCGCGATGATCGCGATATTACGGAGTTTCATGTTCTGGGTCTCGGAAGCGTTGCAGGCAGCAGGCCAAAGGCGCTGCCTCTTTCGGTTGCGCGGCTCATACAGGGTTTTTCGCAGTTGCGAAAGGGGAAGCGCGACACCAAATACTCATCAAATCTTAAGCATCTGCGTGTGAGATGATTTTGTTAACCAAGGCGGGAACCTTTCAGGGCCCGGGCAGTTCGACCGTCATGACCGATAAACTCAACAGATTTTGGCCGCTCATCGCTTCGGTGGCCTTTGCCTTGCTGCTGGCGGCCAACGCCGCGCAGTCGGCTGCCGCGACCCAGAAAGGCGCGCGCGCCGTTGCGCAGTCAGACACCCAGACCGCCGAACAGGCCTTTGCCGATGCGCCTGATGGCGTTGACCCGATGGTGACGGGACCGGTCAGCACCGCCTTCAAACAGAGGCAAGTCAGCGCCAACTGCGACAGCGCGGTGTGGCCGAACATTCCGATGGTCTGCTACCCGGATTGACCGCCCATAATTGCCGTCCCTGACAGCGGCAACCATTGACATGCCCTGGAACAGTCAAGGCGATCTGACGGCCGTCAGATCGCCTTGACTGAATTTAGCCTTATCCCGCCTTAGGCGGCTTGCGGTTCCGGGTCGAACGCCGGCCGGCTGGTGTTGATCAGCAGCGAGATACAGGCCGCCGCGATGGCCGTCATGCCGGCGATGAGGAAAGCGAGCTCGTAATTGCCCTGCAGCTCGCGCATCGTGCCGCCGAAGGCGGCCGCAGTGGCCGCACCCACCTGATGGCCGGCGACGATCCAGCCGAACACGATCGGGCCGCTGCGGTCGCCGAACGCTTCATTGGCAAGCCGCAGTGTCGGCGGCACGGTGGCGATCCAGTCGAGGCCGTAGAGCACGGCGAAGATGATCAGGCTGGTCGCCGAGAAGCCGGAATAGGGCAGGTAGATCAGCGACAGGCCGCGGATGGCATAGTAGACGCCGAGCAGCTTGCGCGGATCGAAACGGTCGGTGAGCCAGCCCGACAGCGTTGTGCCGATCAGGTCGAAAATGCCCATCATCGACAAAAGGCCGGCGGCTTGCACCTCGCCGATGCCCATGTCACCGCAGAAGGCGATGAGATGCGTGCCGACCAGCCCGTTGGTGGTGAAGCCGCAGACGAAGAAGGTGGCGAACAGGTACCAGAACACCCGCGTGCCGGCGGCGCGGCGCAGCGTATTGAGCGTATGCGCCAGGAAATTGCCTTGCGATGCCGGTGGCACCGGCGGCACGTCGTCGGCCTCGGCGCCATAGCGCACCATGCCGATCGAAGCCGGACGCTCCGGCACCAGCAGCCAGACCAGCGGCAGGAGACAGGCCGTGGCGACCGCGACGGCGATGGCGACCGGCCTCCAGCCGCCCGATTGCGCCAGCGAGGCGAGCAGCGGCAGGAACACCAGCAGGCCGGTGGCGCTGGAGGCCGACATCAATCCCATGACCAGGCCGCGATTGGTCTTGAACCACCGGTTGACGATGGTGGCGCCAAGCACGCTGGCAACAGCGCCGGAGCCGATGCCCGAGAAGACGCCCCAAGTGATGAAGAGATGCCAGGGCTTGGTCATCAGCAGGCTGAGAGCGGTCGAGCCCGACATCACCAGCAGCGATGCGATCAGCGTGCGCCGCAGCCCGATCCGCTCCATCAACGCGGCGGCGAACGGGCCCGTCAGACCATAGAGCAGGATGCCGACGCCTGCGGCCAGCGAGATGACATCGCGCCGCCAGCCGAAGCTGTTTTCCAGCGGCAGCATCATGACGGCGGGCGCCGAGCGCAACCCGGCGGCGATCAGCAGGCAAAGGAAGATGACACCGACCACCACGAAGGCGTAGCGCTGGCCAAACGGACGGGATTGAGCTATCATGTTACTGACCGGTACGTTGCAAGATGGGACCACGTATACGTACCGATCGGTAACATTGTCAATCGAGTTCCATGATGCCAACTGACAAAAATATTGAACTGTCCATCAGCGACGATCATGCATCGGCGCCGCCGAAGGCGGCCAAGAAGATCCTCGACGTGGCGTATGACCTTTTCTACCGGCGCGGCATCAGGGCAATCGGCGTCGATGAGATCGTCAAACGCGCCGGCGTCACCAAACCCAGCCTCTACCGAAGTTTCCCGTCGAAGGACGAGCTGGCGGCGTCCTATCTGCGTCAGTATGACCACGAATACTGGGAGCGTTTCGACGAGGCGGTCGACGCTCATCCCGGCGACCCGCGCGCGCAGATCGGCGCCTTCCTGACCCGCGTCGGCAAGCGCACGCAAAAGCCCGACTACCGCGGTTGCGGCATGACCAACGCGGCCGTGGAATATCCCGAGCGCGGCCATCCGGCGCGTGTCGTTAGCGAGGCCAACAAGCAGGAGCTGCGCCGCCGCTTGCGCGCCATGGCCGCCGCTATGGGCGCGCAGGACCCCGACACTCTGGGTGATGGGCTGCTGCTTTTGATCGAAGGCGCCTATATCAGCGGCCAGCTGTTTGGTCTCGGCGGCCCCGCTCAGTCGGTGGCGACGAACGCGGATCTGCTGATAGAAGCGAGCTTGAAGAAATAGCGTTTGGCGATACGTTGCTCCGGCCTAACTGGAGATTGTCGTCATGCGTGCCATTCTGATCCCGCTTGCGCTTGCCGGCCTGTGTCAGGAGGCTCGTGCCGGCGACATATCCAGCGCCTATACCGACCTCGATTCGAAGAAGGATTGCGTGACCTATGCGCAGGCCGCAGAAGGCGATGGCGACTGGGCCGATCTCGCCTGTTCGGGCTATCGCGGCTATCCAGTGCTCATCGCCTATGACGACGCCCGTGAATCGCTGTTCTACGGTTTTCCGCCCGGCGGCGACATGACGTCCGTCTGGGAGAGTTTTTCAGGCTTCAATTCGTCCGCGGCCAAGGTTGAATGGCGTATCGAAACCAATGGCGACAAGGCCGTGCCCTTCGCGGTCATCCACCGCCGCACGATCAGCAATGCCGAAGATCAGAACAAATCGACCGACGTGCTGCTTGTCGCCAAGGTCGGCCAGATGGACGCCCGAGAAAGCTGCACGGTCGGCCTTGTGCTGGCCACCGGCAACCCGCAAGCCAACGACCAGGCGCGAAAACTCGCCGACGAGAAGGCGCGAACCTTCGCCTGCGGCAAGGACCGGCACACCGTCATCGGCAATGTGCCGGCTTTCGGCCGGGTGGATAACTGACCGTTCGGACTCGGACTATTTGATCTTCCTCGCCCGTTCGATAGCATCGACGATCATCTTCTTGGCATATTTGGAATCGTGCCAGCCTTCGATCTTGACCCATTTGCCGGGCTCGAGATCCTTGTAGTGCTCGAAGAAGTGCTGCACCTGCTGCAGGGTGATGTCGGGCAGCTGCGTATACTCGGTAACGTTCTCGTAGCGCAGCGTCAGTTTGGGTGACGGCACGGCAATGACCTTCTCGTCCTGGCCGGCATTGTCTTCCATGATCAAGACGCCGATTGGCCGCACATTGATGACGCAGCCCGGCACCAGCGCGCGCGTGTTGCAGACCAGCACGTCGATCGGATCGCCGTCGCCCGACAGCGTGTGCGGCACGAAGCCGTAATTGCCGGGATACCGCATCGAGGTGTGCAGGAAGCGGTCGACGAACAGCGTGCCGGCCTCCTTGTCCATCTCATACTTGATCGGTTCGCCGCCGATCGGCACTTCGATGATGACGTTGACGTCTTCGGGCGGATTCTTTCCGGTGGCTATGGCTTCAATGCGCATGGATTTGTCCCTCTCTCGGTTGGGAGGAGATAGCGGGCGGCGCACAAGGGCGCAATGCGGCGAATGGTGCTGGTGAACGTCAGGCGGGACGCGATGGCGTCACATGCGTTCAATCATCGCCACAAGATGTTTCAGCGTCGTGATTTCACGGGGATACGCACCACGTACGGCCTTGCTTTGCGCTATCGGCGGTCATTCCCAGACGAAGGCGACCTTCTTCAGCGCTTTCTGCTCGAAGATCTCGACGCCCTCGGCGACATCGCGGCCGCCGGCGCCGGCATAGAAGGCCAGCGCGTTCTGGTTGTCTTCCAGCGCCCACACCACCATGCCCTTCAGGCCATGGTCGGCAAGACGCGCCCTGGCCGCCGAAAACAGCCGCCGGCCAAGACCGATGCCCTGATATTCCGGGCGCAGGTACAATTCGTAGATCTCGCCCTGCTGCTTGAGTTCCCGGGCGCGGTTTTTGCCGATCGTCGCATAGCCGGCGATGGTGCCGCCGATTTCGACGACCAGAACGGTGGCGGCGCGGCGAATCGCATTGGCCCACCAGTCGGCGCCGCGGCGGTTGATCATCGACGTCAGCGTGCGGTGTGGAATGATGCCGGAATAGGCGCCGCGCCATGCTTCCAGATGCACTTCGGCAATGGCGCCTGCATCGCGCGGGTCGGCTTTCCGGATGTCGATCGTCAGCGTATTCATGATTTGTTAACCATAAACCCGCATCGGCCGATTGCAAGAGTCCGGGTGACCCGCCGGCCGCTTTCTCACAGCCGATCCTGACATTGCTGACATTGCGCAAAGCCTGTCCGCAAACAGGCCGGATCGGTAAAGTGGTGTCTACCAGCAGGCTCTCAAATTTCGACCAGATGGTCGTCCAGCTCGTTGGTATCGCCAGACGTGACCGGGAAATGCTCGGCCAGCACCGACCCCACCTGCTCGATCGCCTTGACGAAGCCGTCGGCAAGCCGGTCGTCGCCGGCATGCGCCGTCAGGTCGCGCACCACGCCGTCCCAGACATCCTGGCCGACCTTGGCGTCGATGCCCGAATCGGCGACCACCTCGGCATAGCGTTCGGCGATCGAGACGAAGACCAGCACGCCGGTGCGCGCCGCGGTGCGATGGACGTTGCGGGCGAGGAACTGCTTGATCGCATTGGCGTGCGCCGCCTGATAGCGCAGCCGCCTTGGCACCATATGGATGCGCAGCCCGGGAACAGCCCACAACAGGGCAAGCACGCAGGCCAGCGCCAGCAATTGCGCGACGACGAAATGCGGCAGGCGGATGGTGAGCCACCACGCCTCCAGCCCATAGGCGACGGCGAGGCTGACGACCAGCATGCCGAGCGTCGCCATCATGGCGGCCGGAGCGAAATAGCCGTCGCTGGCATGCGCGACGACGCAGTAGATCTCGCCGTCGGTTTTGGTTTCCGCGGCGCGGATCGCATCGGCGATGCGCTCGTGATCTTCGGGACTGATCGGTCGTGTTGCCATTGTCTCACCAGCTTCCTGAAGAACCGCCACCACCGGACGAGCCGCCGCCCCCCGAGAACCCGCCGCCGCTGCTGCTCGATCCTGACGACCAGCTGCTGCCGGAACTCCCCGACGACCAGCCGCCACCCGACGAACCCGTCGTCCAGCCGCTGCGGCCCGAGGATCCGCTCGGCCCCCTGCCGTAACGAAACGTCATGCCCAGCCATCTATACACGCCCGGCGACAGCTTGGTGCCGAACATCGGCGGCAGGAACGCCATCGCCAGGCCGCCGAAGAACATCGTCGCCCACAGGATCAGGAACACCGCGACGATCGGATCGATGGGGGTGCTTCTGTCGGCCGGATTGCGCTTGCCGCGCGCTTCCAGTTCCTCGGGATGACCTTCCAGCACCATGACCATGTCGTCGACGGCCTTGGAGATGCCGCCTGGGAAATCGCCGGCGCGGAACGCCGGCACCATGTCGTTCTCGATGATCAGCTTGGTGTGCAGGTCGGTCAGCGTGCCTTCCAGCCCATAGCCGACCTCGATGCGCATCTTGTGGTCGTTCTTGGCGACCAGTAGAAGCACGCCGTTGTTCTCGCCGGCCTGGCCGAGTTTCCAGAAGCGGAACAGCCGGTTGGCATAGGGCTCGATCTCCTCGCCGTCGAGGCTGGGAATCGTCGCCACGACGATCTGGTCGGAGCCCTTGGTCTCGAAG